>NZ_JANUED010000001.1:0-546397 GCF_024810155.1 Mycetocola sp. BIGb0189 | reverse complement strand
GCCGGTGGGGGGGTGCTTGGGGCTGGCTGCGGCGGGGGGGGTTGGTTAATCCTTTCTTGGGGGTGGTTTTTTTTTACCTCTTTTTGCTATTCAAAACCCCCCCCACCCCCGTAAAGGCCCGTAGGGCGCCCGGCCCCTGGGCTCACCTCGACGGCGTGCCGCCCCGATCCGAGATGGGCGGCGCGTCCGGGAACCACAGGGTCACCGCTGTGCCGGTGCCCTGGGTGCTGGTCAGGGTCGCGGAGCCGCCATGGAGGCGCAGGATTTCGCGCACGATGGCCAGGCCCAGGCCGCTGCCGCCGGTGGCGCGGGTGCGCGACTTATCGGCGCGGCGGAACCGATCGAAGACGAAGGGAACCTCCTCGGCGGGGATGCCCGAACCGCTGTCGGTCACGGTGAACGCGATACCGTCGGGCACGCCACCCGAGATGTCAACCCCCGGGCGCTCGTCCCTCGAACGGACCTCGCCGCGGCGCTCATCCCTCGAACGTCCTTCGGCGCTGCGATCCTCTCCCAGCATTGCCTCGCCGCGGCGCTCGGCGGTGATCGTGATGCGACCGCCCTCCGGGGTGTGTCGCACCGCGTTGGAGACCAGGTTGAGCAGGGCCTGGCGCAGGCGGAAGGGATCCGCGCGCACCATCACGTCGGCGGCCAGGGTCGGGTTGGCGAGCGCGGTCAGGGTGATGCCCGCCGGATCGCTGAGTCCACGCGCCGCGGCCTCGAACTGATCGAGGAATTCCCGCAGCGGAATATCTTCGATTTCCAGGGATAGCTCCCCCGCCTCGGCCAGCGAGAGCTGGTGCAGGTCATCCACCAGGCGCTGCAGCACCAGGGTTTCCCGGTGCAGGGTGGCCAGGAACGCGGCATCCGGGGTCACCAGGTTGTCCTCGGCGGCCTCGACCCATCCCCGCATCGTGGCGATCGGGGTGCGCAGCTCGTGGGAGATGTCGCTCATCATCGCGTTCCGCGAGGATTCCAGGGTTTCCCGGCGCTCGGCCATCGTGTTAAACGCCGTGGCCACGGCGCCCACCTCGTCGCGGCGGCGCACGTCGGCACGCGCCCGCAGGTCTCCGTCGCTGGCGCGGGCGGCCGCGGCGGCCAGGGTGCGCAGCGGACGGGTCAACCGCAGTCCGCCATACAGGCTGAGGCCCAGGGTCAACACCAGAAGCCCGGCGATCAGCAGGGTCAGGCGCAGCTGATTCTCCCCGGAGAAGTCCCAAAACACGCGGGCCGTGGCATCCTGCCCCTGAATAAAGAGGCGCGCGGGTTCGGCCACGCTGGAGGCCAGCTGCTCCTGACGCGAGGTTTCGATGCAGCCGCTCACGCCCCGGTTGGACTCGCGGTCGCTATCCACCGAGGTCCAGCTCAGGTCGGTGTCCAGGATGATCGGATCCTCACCGGAGCGGGCCAGGCAGTCGTTGACCAGGGTGTCCAGTGCCTGAAGGGCTGTGTACTCGCTCTGGGTGGGCTTGCGCAGAAGACCCTCGTCCTCGAGGCAGGGGCGCGGGGTCTGGGTGCCCGTGGGCATCGAAACCACCGGGCGCCCATTGGGCGCGGTATCGCTCAGCACGTCGGGCACACCGTTGGTGCTCAGGCAGGTCACCAGGGCTTTCGCCTCGGCGATCTTCTGATCCCGTTCCTCATCGTTCAGCCGGAACGGGCCGACCGCCCGCGGGTCGATGACCGAGAAGCTCGGCGGCCCGCCGGCCGTCGTCCCGTCGCGGGAGGGCGCGGGGAACGCACCCTCAGACGCCTGCCCAGACTTCTCGGAGGGTTCCGAGGTGGGTGCCGATGTGGGTGCCGAGCCGGGCGTCGCGGATTCCCCCGGCTCGGGATCCTCATCCGGTTCCGGGGCGGTGATCCGCGCCGAGGGAGCGAGGGAGGGATCCAGTGCCAGCGGGTTGAGGATCGCGCGCGCCAGGTCGGGCCGGGGCAGCTGGGCCGACTTTTTAGCGGTGGTGGCGATCAGGTCCCCCGACTCATCCATCAGGGTCAGGGTCACCTCGTTCTCGCTCGCCAGTCGCCTAAGCTCCGGGCCGACGGTATCCCAGTGGGTGTGGGTCGCCGCATAGCCCACCAGGTCGTTATAGACGGCGGTATCGGTGGTGACCGTCTGATCGCGCTTCTGCTCCACCGCCGTTGCGGTGGCCGACACGGTCATCCAGACGGCCGCGGCCACGGACACCGCCACGATCGCCGCGGTCATCACAAACAGCGGCACCACCAGGCTGCGCGGCCACGGCACCCGGTGGCCGCGATCCACCGGCCTACGCATCGGGATCCAGCAGCTTATAACCCACCCCGTAAATCGTGCGGATCAGCAGCGGATGGGCCGGGTTCTGCTCAACCTTCTTGCGCACATTGGACACGTGGACATCGATTGTCCGCCGGGAAATATAGCGGTCCACCCCGTGCAGATTACGGATCAGCTGCTCGCGGGTAAAGACCTGGCCCGGGGCCTGAGCGAGCTGGGCGAGAAACGCAAACTCGCCGGGGGTCAGGTCCAAAACGGTGCCGCCGAGTCGGGCCTCATGGCGACCCGGATCGATCTCCAGTGCGCCCACGCGGATCACCGGCGCCACCGTTCCGCGGGCGTCGCGGCGCAGCAGCGCGCGGACCCGGGCCATCAGCTCGCGCGGACTGTAGGGCTTGGTGAGGTAGTCGTCGGCGCCGAGGTCGAGGCCCAGCAGCAGGTCGTCCTCGGAGGTTTTGGCGGTGACCATCAGGATCGGGACCGCGGATTCGGCACGCAGGATGCGGCATACGTCCAGGCCGTCCAGCCTGGGCATCATCACGTCGAGGATCAGCAGATCCGGGGTCTTCCGGCGCACCTCGTCGAGGGCCGCACGCCCATCGGGGACCACGGTCACGTGGTGCCCCTCATTCTGCGCATAGAGCCGGATCAGCTCGGCCTGCGCGGGGTCGTCCTCGGCAATTAACAGTTCGGCCATGACGGTAGTCTAAGCCCGGGAATCCGCGGGAAACCGGCGGATCACGCCCGTTGGGGCAAACGCACACACGTTCCTAACATTTGCCTGACATTATGTGCCTAGCGTGGCCGCCATGACTGTTTCACGATCGTTTTTGACGCCGCGGATCCTGCTGGTCCCGGCACTGATTCTCGCCGCGATTCTCGGCGGCTGCGCCCAGGAACCCGATACCGGGATCACCCGGGTCGCCGAGCTTCCGCGTGTCTCCTCGAGTGCCGGGACCGATGCGGGAACCTCGAATGCACCCACCGGGAACACCGCGGATGGCGAGGGCTCGGGCCGCCCGCAGATGCGTTTGGACGACTCCCCCGAGCGGCGCGACCAGCTGATCGGCGCGTGGAACGCCTGCCTGATCGCCCACGGTGCGACCGCCGATAACGGCCGCAACGCGCCGGGGGCCGCCGGGCAGTCGGGGACCAAGGCCGACACCTACCCGCGGGCCGCCGATCCGGTGCCCGACACCGCCAAGGCTGCGTGCACGAACCTCCTCCCGCTGATGCCGAAGGAGCTGGAGGCCGCCACCAACCCGAAGTTCCGCGATCAGTCGGTGGCGTGGATCTCCTGCCTGCGCGATCACGGGATCTTTATGCACCTGCTCAACGCGCAAAACCTCGACGCCAACTACGACGACAGCATGACCTCGATCCCCGATAACGCCGGGGACATCGACCAGAAGTGCACCCTGCAGGCCTTCGGGAGCGGGAAGTGAGTCGGCGTTTTCGCCCGGGCAAACGCACCCTCTGGATCTCCGGGATCGCGGTATTGCTGGTGGGTGCGGCGGCCGCGGGGCTCGCGCTGAGTCTGGCACCCACGGTGCCGCCACCCGCGAAGGTGGACCATCGGCCCACCGCGACCGTGACCCGAGGCGATATATCCACCGGAAGCGACTATCCGGCCACGATCGATTTCGGGGCGGCTCATCCAATCACCGGTCCCGGTACCGGGATCATCACCATGCTGCCGGCCGCCGGTACCGTGATCAACCAGGGCGACCAGCTGTATCGGGTCAACGATGAGCCGGTCACGCTGCTGATCGGCACGACGCCGCTCTACCGCGAGCTCTCGCTCACCGGGACGCCTGCCGGCGGTGGCACGGCCAACACCGGCAATTCCGGCAATACCGACGACCCGAGTTCGCCCCCGGCCGCCCCGCCGCAGGCTCCACCCACCCCGCCGCGTCCACCCCACGGCAAGGATGTGGCCGTGGTCGCCGATAACCTGGCCGCCCTGGGCTACACGGTCGGACCCCAGCGCGGCGGCGAGGATCGTGTGTTCACCCCGGCCCTTTCGGCGGCCATTAGGCGCTGGCAGAAGAAGCAGGGCCTCGAACAGACCGGGATCGTCAGTCCCGAACGCTTCCTGGTGAACCCCGGCCCGCTGCGAATCAACGCGATCAGCGCGCGGGTGGGCGACCCCGCCACCGGACCGGTCCTGACCGTGACCGACACCACCCGGGTCATCACCGTCCCGGTGCCCGCGGGCAGCGCGGGTGGGATCACCGTGGGAGCGCAGGCTCCGGTCACGCTGCCCGGCGGCTCAACCCTCACCGGCACCATCGCCGCTCTCCAGAACCCGCCCGCCGGAGATTCGGGCGGCGGCACCCCCAGCATCACCGTCACGCTGACCACCGAGCCCGCCGATGCCGAGAAGCTCACCGCCGCGGGAACCGGGGGTGCCCGGGTGCGCTTCATCGGCCAGACTCACCCCGGCGTGCTGATCGTCCCGGTGACCGCGCTGATCACCGTGCAGGGTGGGGCGCAGGCCATCGAGACCCCGGCCGGGAAACTCATCGCCGTGACCACCGGCCTCTTTGCCGACGGAAACGTGGAGATCTCCGGCGACGGCGTCACCGAGGGCCTCCGGGTGGTGGTGGCTTCGTGACCGCGGTCCTCTCCCTGAGCGAGGTCACCAAGCGCTATCCGGGCGGGGTAACCTCGCTGGATCGGGTCTCCCTCGACATCCACGCGGGCGAGTGCCTGGCAATCGTGGGCCCTTCGGGATCGGGCAAGTCCACACTCCTCAACATCTGTGGCACCCTGGATCGCCCGACCTCGGGCGAGGTGCTGCTGCAGGGCCGCTCGGTTCCCCGGATGAACGACCGTGAGCTCTCGACGCTGCGGGCAAGCACCCTGGGGTTTGTGTTCCAGCAGTCGCACCTCAACGAGCGTCTCTCCGCCGTGGACAACGTGGCCACGGGCCTGCTCTACGCCGGCGTCCCGCGCCGCCAGCGGCCGGCCCTGGCCCGCGAGGCGCTGGACCGGGTGGGCCTCGCGGACCGTTTTTCCCACCGCCCCCACGAGCTCTCCGGCGGAGAACGGCAGCGGGTGGGCATCGCCCGGGCTCTGGTCAACTCCCCCGCGCTGATCCTGGCCGATGAACCCACCGGCGCGCTGGACTCGGTCACCGGACGCCGGATTCTTGATCTATTCCTCGAGCTCAACCGCGAGGGGGCCACGATCGCGCTGATCACCCACGATCAACAGATCGCCGCCGAGCTACCCCGTCGCGTCGAAATCCGCGACGGCCGACTGAGCGAGCGGGTGGCCGCATGAGCGCCGTGCCCGCCCGCCTGAGTCCGCGCACCCGGCTGAGTCCACTCGACGTGCTGAGCCTCGGCTTGGAGGGGGTACGCGGACGTCTCGGGCGTGCGGCGCTCTCGGGCCTGGGGATCGCGATCGGCATCGCGACCCTGGTCCTGGTGACCGCGATTCCCGCGTCCGGACAGCAAAAACTGCTGGACGATATCTCGGCGCTGGGCACCAATATTCTGGTGGCGCAGCCCGCTTCCTCGCCGGATAATCCGATCACCCTGGATCCCGGAGCCCCGGCGATGGCCGGGCGGATCGGGCCGGTGGAACACGTCTCGGCGGTGGCCAACGTGCACCAGACCGTGCGCCGGACCGAGTATGTCGGAGACACCCTGAGCACCGGCATCACCACCCTCGCCGCCCCCGATAACCTGCTGACCACCGTGCACGGGAGAATCGCCTCGGGCCGCTTCCTCGACCCCTCCGCTGCCGCCTATCCCACCGTGGTGCTGGGATCGCAGGCGGCTCGCTGGCTGGGGATTACCGAGGTGAACCCGAATCGGCCCGCGCGGCTGATCGATGTGGGTGGCACCCGCTTTGCGGTGATCGGGATCCTGGCCGCGATGCCGGTGACCCCCGAGCTGGAACAGGCGGTGTTCATCGGCTGGGATGCGGCCCGCAGCACCTTCGGATTCGACGGCAGATCCAGCGTGGTGTACCTGACCGCCGAGGAGTCACAGATCGAGGCGGTGCGGGCGGTCCTCCCGTCAACCCTCGATCCGCAGACGCCCGGACTGATTCAGGTGAGCAGCCCCTCGGAGGCTCTGCTGGCCAAGCGGCACACCCAGAACACCTTCTCGGGCCTGTTTCTCGGGCTCGCCGGGGTCGCCCTGGTGGTGGGCGGGATCGGCGTGGCCAACACGATGATCGTCTCGGTGTTGGAGCGCCGCCGCGAGATCGGTCTGCGCCGCGCCCTGGGGGCCGCGCGCGGGCAGATTCGAGTGCAGTTCCTGATCGAGGCCGTGTTCCTGGCCGGGGCCGGTGGGGTGATCGGAACTCTGCTGGGGGTCGCCGGAACACTCGGCTACACGCTGCTGCAGGGCTGGCCGGTGGTCATCCCCCCGGAGTCGGTGATCGGCGGACTTGTCGGGGCCGTGCTGGTGGGCGCGGTGGCCGGCGTCTACCCCTCGATTCGCGCCGCCCGGCTCCCCCCGACGGAGGCCCTGGCGACCAGCTAACCCGGGCGAACCCGCACAGATCCACACGGCACGCGCCCCTCCTGCGCCACCCGGCGGTGCCCCGGCGATAGACTCGGGACACCGCCGCACCCTCGCACCCAGGAGGCCCCCATGCTCGAACCCGTGTCGCGCAATAAGCTCAGCCTGCAGATGTTCGACGCCCTGGTGCTGTACATCTCGCGTAACGAGCTGAACCCCGGCGACTCGCTGCCCTCCACCGCGGCGCTGGGTGAGCAGTTTGGGGCCAGCCGACCGGTGGTTCGGGAGGCCCTGAGCGCGCTTGAGGCAATCGGTCTGGTGGAGATCGCCAGCGGCCGCAACGCGGTGGTCCGCGAGCTGGATGGTCACCTGATCTCGCTCTTTCTCGGCCGCGCCCTGCAGCGCGAGGCCGCCCCGCTGACCGCCCTGATGGAGGTGCGAGTGCCACTCGAGGTGCAGGCCGCGAGCCTCGCCGCCGAGCGCGCCAGCGAGGAGAGCATCGCGATCCTCGGGGCCCTGATCGAGCGGATGGAACTCGCCCTCGGCGACACCGACCTGTACCCGCGCCTGGACGCCCTGCTGCACCTGGAAATCGCTCGCGCCGCCAATAACAGCGCGCTCACCTGGTTTACCGAGTCGGTGGGCGCGAAGCTGTTCGAGACCATGGTGGAGGTGCGCAGCTATCGCGAGCAGAATCGCCTGGTGGGCTCCGAGCAGGACCAGCACCGCGGCATCGTGAACGCGATTCGTGCCCACGATCCGGCCGCCGCACGCACGGCCATGGAGGCCCATATGGCCTCGACGATGGCGCTGGTGACCTCACTCGAGGCGCGACCGGGCCTCGCCTAAGGTCCGATTCCGGACCCCGCGATATCCGCGAACCCCGTCCACACCACCCCGGCAGACACGCCGTCGATTCTCATGTTCACCCAACCTATATGACAGGTTGACAGGTTTGTGTTACCTTAGTGTCTGCGCAGGGTTTCAACGTGGAACCCCCCCCAACGTATTAGCGCCCTACAACGAAGTAAGGAGTGTCGTTATGGCACAAACCGTCGCCGCCCCGGCGAAGCGGTCCTTCGCGGATCTCCGTCGCGCAGCCGTCTCCGGCTGGCTTGGAACCGCACTGGAGTTCATGGACTTCCAGCTCTACTCCCTCGCCGCCGCCCTCGTCTTTAACAAGATCTTCTTCCCCGACGCCTCCCCCGCCGTCGCCCTGATTGCCAGCCTCGGCACCTATGCGGTGGGCTACGTTGCCCGCCCGCTGGGTGCCTGGTACTTCGGTCGGATGGGTGACCGGATCGGTCGCACCAAGGTCCTGGTCATCACGATCGCCCTGATGGGTGGTGCCACCACGCTGATCGGCTTCCTGCCCACCTATGCCGTGATCGGCATCTGGGCTCCGATCATGCTGGTCATCCTGCGTCTGGCACAGGGCTTCGGTGCCGGTGCAGAGATCGCCGGAGCCTCGGTCATGCTGGCCGAGTACGCGCCCACCTCGCGTCGAGGACTGGTGTCCTCGCTGGTGGCCCTGGGCACCAACTCGGGAACCCTGCTCGCCTCGGGTATCTGGGCCGCGCTGGTCGCGTTCATGCCCGAGGACATGCTCTTCGACTGGGGCTGGCGGATCCCGTTCATCGCCTCGTTCCTGGTGATGTTCTTCGCGCTGTGGATCCGCCTCAAGCTCAAGGAAAGCCCGGTCTTCGAGGGCCGCGCGGACGTTGTTGACGGTGTCGCCCTGTCCAAGGCCGAGCTCAAGGCTGAGCCCGCACACCGCAACGTCCTGGGCGAGGCTCTGCACTCCAAGAAGGGCCGCTCTTTCCTGATCGCGATGGGTCTGCGCTTTGGTGAGTCGGGCAACTCCGGCATCATCCAGACCTACCTGATCGGTTACATCGCCACCGCGATCCTGGTGGATCGCGCCGTGGGTACCACCGCGATCATGATCGGTTCGGTTATCGGATTCGCGACCGTCCCGCTGTTCGGCTGGCTCGGCGACCGCTTCGGCCGCCGCCCGATCTACATCGCCGTCACCATCTTCCAGGCCCTGTTTGCGGTCCCGGCGATGCTGATGATCAACACCGGTGACACCTTCCTGATCTCGCTCGCCCTGATCATCGGTCTCTCGGTGTCGGTGCTGGGTATGTTCTCGGTGCAGTCCTCGTTCCTGCCCGAGCTGTTCGGTGCCCGCAACCGCTACACCCAGCTGGCCCTGGCCAAGGAGTTCGGTGGCATCATCGCCGCCGGAATCGGTCCGGTGGTGGCCGCCTGGCTGGTCGCGCTGACCGAATCCTGGTGGCCGATTGCCGCCATGATGATCGGCTATTCGGTGGTGGCCCTGGTGGCCGCCATCGTATCCCCCGAGACGCGTGGCCGCGACCTGACCGATCTGCGCGACGCCGCCTAACCCGGATCCCCCTCGATCCACCATCGCCCTACACAAGGAATCAGCATGAAAGCCGTTACCGTTCACGCCGCCGGAGACCTCCGGATCGACACCGTGCCCGACCCCGTTCCCGGACCGGGCGACGCCCTGGTCCGACTGGAGTGGGGCGGGATCTGCGGCTCGGATATCGCCTACTGGCGCTCGGGAATCTCGGGGACCGCGGTGCTGACCGAACCACTGATTCTCGGCCATGAGGTGGCCGGAACCGTGGTCGCCTCTGGCGATGGTGGATCGACGATCCCCGTGGGTACGGCGGTCACCATCCACCCGGCGAGCATCGCCGAGGGATCGACCCTGGCCCCCGCACTCGCGGGCCGCGACAACCTGCACTCGAAGGTACGCTACTTCGGTTCGGCCGCGTTTACCCCGCACACCCAGGGCGGGTTCTCGACCCTGCGGGTGGTCCGGGTGGATCAGCTGCGGGCGCTGCCCGCGGGCCTGTCCACCCGGACCGCCTCGGTGGCCGAGCCGCTGGGGGTCGCCCTGCACGCGATCACCCGGGCCGGCTCCCTCGCGGGCAAGCGGGTACTGGTAAACGGTGCCGGGCCGATCGGAGCCCTGGTGGTGGCCGCCGCGGTTTCCGCCGGCGCGGCCACCGTCTATGCCTCGGATGTGGCGGCCTCCTCGCTGGAGATCGCCGGGGCGATGGGTGCCCACGTGCTCATCAACCGCGCCCGGGGCGAGGCGCTGCCCGAGGATGTGGACGTTGCCTTCGAGGCGTCCGGAGTTCCGGCCACCGTGGGCGATGTGCTCGGCGCGACCGCGCGCGGCGGCATCGTGGTCCAGGTGGGTAACCTCCCCACCGGTAACGTGTCGGTGGGGCTCGGGGCGCTGGTCAGCCGCGAGATCGACTACCGCGGGACCTACCGCTTTGCCGGGGAGTTTGATCGGGCGATCGAGCTGCTGGCGGAGGGACTGAACGTCGAACCGCTACTCACCCATGAGTTCGATCTCGACGATGCCCTGGCCGCGTTCGAGACCGCCGCGGATCGCTCCACCGGCAGCAGCAAGGTGCTGCTGCGCCTAAGCTCGACGGATGCGGAGGGCCTCTAGTGTCCACGACTACCGCTCCCCGCCTGACCCGCGAACCCGGCACCGCGGCGCCGGTACGCATCGTCCATCTGGGCATCGGCGCGTTTGCCCGCGCCCACCAGGCCTGGCTCACCGGCCTGGCCGACACCGCGGGCGAGTGGGGCATCGCCGCCTTCACCGGGCGCAGCACCACCGTGGCCGATGAGCTGGCACCGCAGGGCGGGCTGTACACGCTGATCACCCGCGCCGCCGAGGGCGACCGGGCCGAGATCGTGGACAGCATCGTGGCGGTGTATCCGGGATCGGATATCCCGACCTGGAGTGCCCTGGTTGCCGCCGACACCACGGCACTGATCACCCTGACCATTACCGAGGCGGGCTATCGACTGGGAGCCGATGGCGCACTGGATACCTCCGATCCCGCGGTCCGCGCGGACATCGAGGGATTCGGCCACCGCGATCCCGAAACTGCCCCCGGCCGCCTGGTGGACGGCCTGGCCGCGCGCCGGGCCGCGGGTGCCGGGCCGATCGCGATCGTCTCCTGCGATAACCTGCCCGGCAACGGCGAGCTGGTGAGGGCGATGCTCGCCGACTTCGCCGCCGCGGTGGACCCGGGTCTGGCCGAGTGGATCGCCGCCCACGTTTCCTGCGTCTCGACCTCGATCGACCGGATCACCCCGCGCACGACCCCCGAGGACATCGAGACCGCCGCCGAACTGACCGGGTTTTCCGATGCGTCCCCGGTGGTCACCGAGCCGTTCTTCGACTGGGTTCTCAGCGGAGACTTCCCCGCCGGACGCCCCGCCTGGGAACACGCGGGTGCCCGCTTCGTGGAGGGCATCGAGCCCTTCGAGGCACGCAAGCTCTGGCTACTCAACGGCGCGCACACCCTGCTCGCCTCGGCCGGACGCCTGCGCGGACACGACACCGTCGCCGAGGCACTGGCAGACCCCGTCTGCCGCGACTGGGTCGAGGCATTCTGGGACGAGGCCGCCCGCCACCTCACGGCCCCCGAGCTGGAACTCCCCCGCTACCGGGCACAGCTGATCGAGCGATTCGAGAACCCGCGCATTCGGCACAACCTGGCGCAGATCGCGCTGGATAACGTGACCAAGATCCGACTGCGCATCCTCCCGGTCCTGCGCGCCGAACGCGAGGCCGGGCGCACCGGCGAGGCCGCCGCCCGCGCGGTGGCCGCCTGGGCAGCCCTCGAACTCGCCGCCCCGGCCGCCGAACGCACCCTGCCCGAGATCCTGAGCGCTCTCGACCCCGCGCTCACGGAGGAACCGGCGCTACTCGCCCGCATCACCGGCCTGGTCGCCGAACTCGGCACCCGCTAGATCCGCGCCCGGCACACGCAGGCTCAACAACACAACGGGGCCCCTTCTCCCGCGGGAGAAGGGGCCCCGTTGTGTTGGACCTAGTTGGGTGTGATCCGCAGGCGAGAAATCCGGTCGCCGGCGAGCTGGAAGCGCATCGGGCCGGTGCCGTTATAGCCATCGCCGCTGACCCGGAGCGTCACGATCCACTCCTCCCCGGCGGGTGCCTGCTCGACACTCACCAGATCGAAGTGCGCGTTGACCCCGATGTTGTCGGTGCGGTTCCAGTCGGCGATGCCGCCGGCCCCGCGGAAGACGCGCCCCCAATCATCCAGCAGGGCGTCCTCGGTGAAGGCCGCCACAAAGCCGGCGGAGTCCTGGGCGTTGGTGGTGTCGATGAACCGAGCAATCGGTTCCGGAAGGGTGGGGGTCATGACTACTCCGTTCAATTCGAGGGAAACTAGGCCCGCGGGGTCACCGTGAGCAGGTCACCGAGGCCCACGCGGTTGAGGAATGCTACCTGATTGGCATCCGAAAGTGCCGCGACCGCCTCGGATCCATCGTTTGCCGGGTCGATGTGGACCCGGTACGGACGCGTCCCGGCGGGCAGCGCCACGATGCGGGCAATCTCGTCGGAGACCATCGAGGCATCGGCATCCGGCGGGGAGAGCTCGGCCAGCTTCTGCGACACCTGCTCCATCAGCCCCGCATAGCGGGTCTCATACTCGGCCACGGTTTCCTGATCGGCCGGGCGACCCGAGTGTGCAAAGTGGTTGGTTCCGTTGGTGAACGATCCGGGGACCACGATCGAGGTCTCCACACCCCAGCGCGAGAGCTCGGCGGCATAGGACACCGCGAGCGAGTCCATGCCCGCCTTGGCCGCAAAGTACGGGGCCAGGTAGGGCGGGGTCCCACCGAGCACCGAGGTGCTGGACACCCAGATCACCAGGCCGTTGCCGCGGTGACGCATGTTCGGCAGTGCGGCCCGGTTGACCCGCTGGGTCGAGAGCACGTTGACGTTGTACAGCTCGGCCAGCTGCTCGGGGGTGAACGCCTCGGTGGGTCCGGTCACCATGTGGCCGGCGTTATGGATGAGCACGTCGATGCGTCCGTGCTCGGCGTGAATCTGGGCCACGGCGGCATCCACCGAGTCCTGGCTGTTGACGTCGAGTTCGATGGCGCGCAGGTCGGCCTCATGCTCGGCGGAGAAATCCGCGGCCGCCTGAACCTGCGGGGCGTTGCGGCCGGTGGTTTCGCGCATGCCCGCGTAGACGGTGTGTCCGGCGCTGGCGAGTGCGCGTGCGGTGAGTGCCCCAAAACCGCTCGAGGCACCGGTGATCAAGACGATGGTGGTCATGATTTTTCCCTGTGTTTCCGTGGGCCGCGCTTAGGCGAGTCCACCGTTGGTGTAGATGACCTGACCGTTGACCCAGCGGGCCGGACCGGCGAGGAAGGCCACGGTTTCGGCGATGTCCTCGGGCTGGCCCAGACGCTCCAGCGGGACGGCCTTGGAGAGGTTTTCGATGGTCTGCTCGTCCTTGCCGTTGAGGAACAGCGGGGTTGCGGTGGGGCCGGGGGCCACCACGTTCACGGTGATGTTTTTGCCCCGCAGCTCGCGGGCCAGGATCAGGCTGATCGACTCGACCGCGGCCTTGCTGGCCACGTAGGCACCGTAGGTCGGGAACTTGGTGCGCGAGACCGAGGTGGAGAAGTTGATCAGCGCGCCGCCCGAGCGCAGGCGGTTCGCGGCCAGCTGCGAGATCACGAAGGTACCGCGAATGTTTGTGCGGTGCATGCGGTCGAGGTCATCGAGGTTCAGGGTGGCGATGGGGCCGAGGATCATGATGCCGGCGGTGTTGACCACCACGTCGATCCCGCCAAAGGCCGCCTCGGTCTGGTCAAACGCGGTGGCCATCGCGGTTTCATCGGCGACGTCCCCGCCCACCACAATCGCGGATCCACCGGCGGCGGTCACGGCGGCCACGGTCTCCTCGGCGGCGGCGCGGTTGCCCGAGTAGTGCACGGCCACCGAGTAGCCGTCGTCGACAAGGCGTTCGACGGTGGCGCGGCCGATGCCGCCGGATCCGCCGGTCACGAGGGCAACGCGGCCCTGGGTGGCGGTGGTGTTCGAAGTGCTGGTCATGGTGTCTCCCGATTGAGTCTGTGTCGAGGAGGCGACCGGATGGTGATCGTCGATTCCCTCGAACTGATAGCAACGATAACACTAGATTGATATCAGTGCAAACATTTTCTGTGAATCAATGATTCCGCCGCGCGACACCCGACCCCGATGCCCGCGACGCGACGCGACGCCTATAATCCTTGAAGGACATCGAGTCAGAAACCGAGGAGATCATGGCCGCAACCGTGGGGCTCACCCTCGATCAGGTGAGCAGTGTCGCGGCCGATCTTGCCGACCACATGGGGTTCGACCGAGTCACCGTCTCGGCCCTCGCCCGCGAACTCGGCGTCAAGCCCGCGAGCCTCTACGCCCACGTGCGCGGGCTCGATGCGCTGCGTGAGATCATCGGGACCCGTGCCCATGCGGTGCTGGCCGCCGACCTCACCCGCGCGACCGCCGGGCTACACACGCGCGCGGCCCTCGCCGCGGCCGCCGAGGCGATGCTTGAGATGTCCCGACGACACCCGGGGCTCTGGCAAGCCAGCCGGGCACACTTCGCCGGTGAGGAGTTTGTGGCCGCCGGTCGGCGGGTCTCGGCGATCCTGGGCGGGGTGATCCGTGGCTACGGACTGCCTCCGGCCGAGGTTCCACACGCGGTGCGAATCATCGGATCAAGCATCGGCGGGTTCATCGGCCTCGACAATACTGGCGGGTTTTCCCATTCGGACCCCGAGACCGCCGCGTCCTGGCAGCGCCTGATCGACGTCCTGGACGGTGCCCTCTCGCACTGGCCCGACGCACCCGGCACGGCCACCGCCGCCGTCACCAACACCGTCTCCAACACCGCCACCGCCACCGCCACGTCCACCGAGGAGACCCGCTAATGGACCTGCGTCAGCTTGAATTTTTCCTGGCCGTGGCCGCCGAGGAGAACTTCACCCGCGCCGCCGAGCGCTCCTTTGTCAGCCAGCCCGGCCTCTCCTCCTCGATTCGCGCGCTTGAACGCGAACTCGGCGTGAGCCTGTTCACCCGCGGACGCGGGGGCGCCACCCTCACCGCCTCGGGCGACGCGTTCCGTCCACGTGCGGCGCTACTGCTGGGCGAGGCGCGCCGGGCTCAGGAGGCACTGCTGCGCGCGGCGATCGCGAGCCCGCGCACCACCCGAATCGGTGCCGAACAGTGCCTCGGCGACTTTGTGGACCTGGTGGATCTGATCACCGCGTTTGGCAGCGCCCATCCGCACACCAGCATGCACTTCACCCAGGCTTCGACCCAGTCGCTGCACTCCCAGCTGGATACCGGCGAGATCGACCTGGCGTTGCTCGCCAACGGCCTGACCGAGGAGGTCTCGGCAACCTCGATCCCGCTGCGCCGGGAATCCTTTGTACTGCTCGGCCCGGAGGGACACCCGCTGGCCACCCGCGAGAGTCTTCGTCCCGAGGAACTGGATGGGGTCGCGACGATCGACTTCGCCGATACCTGGGCGGCGCGGCGGATCCTGGATGAGGCGTGGGCGCGCCAGGGCATCACCCGGCAGAGCGTGATGACCCTGGAAGACGTGCACATGCTGATCCGCCTGGTCGCCCGCGGCGGCGGGGTCGCCATTGTGCCCGAGTCGATGGCGGCGAAGCTCGAGGCGGCCGAGCTTCCCCGCGCGATCATCGAGGATGACTCCCTCGGCTGGGAGATCCGCCTGGTCCTCTCCGACACCGCGGATGAAACCGCCCGCGCGTTTGCCGAGACCTTTGTGGGGACCCCGCAGATCGAAACCACGCGTGGAGAACTCGCCGCCGCGCTCGGCCGCTAAAACCCATCCATACGGATCTCTTATTGGACGCGCTCACAGGTCCGGTTTTAGCGTTGAGGCATGACTTCGATGTTTGCACAAGAACTTGACCAGCCCGCGCCGATCGCGCAGGCACCCCTGACCTGGCGCGAAACCGCGCGCCCCGCCCCCGCCCCTGGCCAGCTGGAAATCCACGTGGTGGCCTGTGGCGTGTGCCGCTCGAACCTGCACATGATCGAGGGCGACTGGGTGGATGGCGGCGTGCCCGCAATCAGCCCGATCATCCCCGGCCACGAGGTCACCGGCTACGTCAGCGCCCTGGGCGAGGGTGTCACCGGCTTCCAGATCGGCGACCCCGTGGGCGTCCAGCCGCTGTGGTCCTCCTGCGAGACCTGCGGGTTCTGCACCAGTGGACGCGAAAACCTCTGCCACGATCGCAAGATCACCGGCGAGCACGTCAACGGCGGCTATGCGGAATTCATGATCGCGACCGCCGCCCACACCTACCCGGTTCCCGCCTCCCTCGACCTGGTCGAGAGCGCGCCGCTGTTCTGCCCGGGCATCACCGCCTTTGCCGCGGTGGACAAGCTCACTGTGGGCCCCGGCGACACCGTGGCGATCTTCGGCCTCGGCGGCGTGGGTCACATGGCCGTGCAGTTTGCCGCGCTCACCGGTGCCCGGGTGATCGCGGTCGGTCGCACCCCCGAACACCTCGAGGTGGCCCGTGAGCTCGGCGCCTCCGACACCGTAGACTCCCGCGACCCCGAGGCCCTGGCCGCGATTGCCGACTCGGCCGATGCGGTCATCACCTTCGCCCCGGCCGACGTGGTCACCGAGCAGGCCTTCGGCGTGCTCAAGTGGGGTGGCACCCTGGTCAACGGCGTGCCGCTGACCCTGGCCGAGTTCCCGTTCAACAAGGCTCAGACCATCCAGGCCTCGGTGATCGGCACCCGGGCGCAGATGCGAGAGGTCCTGGAACTGGCGGCCGCTGGCAAGATCCGCACCGTGGTGGACAGCTTCGAGATGGCACGCGCCACCGAGGTGCTGAGCTCGCTGGCCGACGGGGCGCTGCGCTCCCGCGCGGTCCTCGCAAACCCCGGCGTCACCGCCTAAACCGCCCTACGCGTTACCCACTTCCTGGCCCGGGGACTCACGTCCCGGGGCCAGTTTGGTGTGTGCGCGCTCCCCCTGCTTGCCAAACAGGCTGAGCAGCTCCACCGTGCCCCCGGCCACCGGACCAAACCAGTGCGGGGTCCGGGTATCAAACTCGGCCGCCTCCCCCGGCTCCAGCACCATGTCGCGCTCCCCCAGCAGGAGCCTGAGGCGACCGGAGAGCACATAGACCCACTCGTACCCCTCATGCACCATGAGCGATTTGGGCGGCGTGCAGCGCGCCGGCGGCAGCACCATCTTGAAGGCCTGGATCCCGCCGGGACGCCGCGTCAGCGGGATCGTTTTGGTTCCGTCCCGGTGCACGTGCGGCTTGACATGGATGCGCGGATCCCCGGTTTCGGGGGCGTCCACCAGCTCGTCCAGGGTCATCCCGTAGGCACGGGCCAGCGGGAGCAGCTGTTCCAGGCTCGGGCGTCTCACACCGCTCTCCAGCCGGGACAGGGTGCTGATCGAGATGTCCGTGAGTTCGGAGAGCTCGGCGAGGGTCAGGTCACGCCCGGTGCGCAGGCGGTTGAGTCGCGCACCGAGGGCATCGAGGGTGTGTCGGGCATCGGTCATGGCTCCAGTTTGACACCCCACCGGCCGCCGGCGGCTGCACGGGCGCCGTGAGTTTTCCATTCGGCAAAACTCTTTGCTGTTTTATTGCGGTGCGCTTCAGGATGGAATCAACATCCACGAGACGGAGCCTTCATGAACCCCACCACCACCACCACCCCCTACGACGTGATCATCATCGGCGGCGGCGCGGCCGGCCTCGGCGCGGGCGTAACCCTCAGCCGGGCACGCCGCCGCACCCTGGTCATCGACGCCGGAGCCCCGCGCAACGCTCCCGCCGAGGGTGCCCACAACCTGCTGGGACTCGAGGGCATCCCGCCGCTGGAGCTGGTCGCGCGCGGCCGGGCCGAGCTGGCCGGATACGGCGGGGAGCTGCTGCCGGGCAGCGTCACCGATGTGGTGGCCGACCCCACGGGCATCGGGTTCACCGTGCACGTCACCCCCGATTCCGCTGGGGAGGCCTCGACCCTGCGTGCCCGCCGCATCATCATCGCCACCGGCCTGACCGACGAGCTCCCCGATCTCCCCGGGGTCGGCGAGCGCTGGGGCCGCGAGGTGCTGCACTGCCCGTACTGCCACGGGTGGGAGGTGCGCGATCAGCCCATCGGCGTCCTGGGCAGCGGTCCGGGCTCGGTCCACCAGGCGCGCCTGTTTCACCAGTGGAGTCGCGACCTGACCTTCTTCACCAACGAGACCGAACTCGCCGCGGACACCCGGGAGGAGTTTGCGGCACTGGGCATCCGGATCATCGAGGGTGCCGTGGCCGGGCTGGATATCGATGCGGACACGCTGCGCGGCATTCGACTGAGCGATGGCACACTCATTCCGCGCACGGCGGTTGTGGTGGCACCCCACATGGTGGCGAACCTGGATCCGGTAGCGAGCCTCAACCTCGCGCAGACCGAGAACCCGATGGGCCGTGCCATCCAGACCGACGCCGCCGGTCAGGCGAGCGTCCCCGGCGTCTGGGTCGCCGGAAACGCGACCGATCTGGGCGCGCAGGTCGGTGCCGCGGCGGCCGCCGGGGTCCGGGCCGGTGCCGTCGCCAACGCACACCTGGTGGATGAGGATGCCGTCGCCGCGTTGGAGCGTTTTCGGAACCGCAACTAAAAAGTTTCGGCGCGTCGTGTAACACCCGGCGGGGGTGGGCAGTGGTCATGGTGTGGGCATACCCTCCCCCCAGCCGGGATTTACCTCCCGGTCTTACCCGCCGAGCCATGCGAGCTACCCTCTCGCGCGCTCGGATGCATCGTCGCGGCGCGACCCGAATCCGCCGCGACGATGCGGAACCCCACACTCAACACCCCTGAAGTAAGCTAGACGGTGGCTTTTCCCAAAGCTCGGGCCCACCCAGCCTGGAACACCCACTACCCGTCTCCCTTTCCCGTGCGCTCGCGCCGGGGTGGGGAGTGCGCGCCACCCGAAAGGCCGCAGTCTATGTCCACCGTGCCCGACAGTACCCTGTGTGATCAGGTTCGCGCCGGCCAGGACGAGGCCATCGGCACGCTGTGGCAGCGCCATCACGAGTTCGCCCTCCGCCTGGCCCGGTCGATGGATCCGGACCTCGCCGAGGACGCCGTGTCCGATGCCTTCAGCAAGATCTACGATGCGCTGCGTGCGGGCGGCGGTCCCACCGGCGAGTTCCGCGGGTATTTGACCCGCACCATCCAGAACACCGTACGGTCGGCCTGGAGTTCCGCGGGACGCCAGGTCCTGGTGGCCGAGGCGGAGGATCTGCCCGGGTTGCGGGTGGAACCCGGCGACTATCTGGGTGACCTGGCAACCCGCACACACCTGGCCGATGCCCTGGGCACCCTGTCCGAACGCGATCGCGAGCTGATCACCGCGGTGGAGATCAACGGATCCTCCGTGGCCGACGCCGGTGCCGTTCAGGGGATGAATCCCGGTCAGTCCCGGGTCGCGCTGCACCGCGCCCGCACCCGACTGCGCAAGGCCTGGGTCGTGGCCGCGTTTACCGGCCCCGTGATCGATGACACCTGCGCTCAGACCGTGGGAAGATTCGCGGATCTGCGCTGGTCGGAGATTCCCGATCCGATTCGAGGCGGGCTGCTCGGCCATATCGATGGTTGCGATCGCTGCCGCGAACAGTGGTTCCTGTTTGGTATTCAGGCGGCCTCGGTGGGGCTTGCCCTCACCGGGCTGATCACCCTGGTCCCTCGCAAACTGTTCCCTTCCAGAACCACGCAGGTGATCGCCGGTGCCGGCGCCGGGGTGGCCGTTGCCGGAGCTGCCCTCGCGGTGGGACTGGTTGTCCTGCCTGCGGCGTCCCCGGCGGCACCACAAAACCCGAGCTCCTCGACCGAAGACTCACGCGGTGAGGAGACCCCGTCGACCTCGACCCCGGATCCCGGAGCGGATGCGCCCGCGGCAGATCCGGCCTCCGGATCCACGCACCTCGGAGTCCAGACCTCCTTTGTTCCGCTGAGGATCACGCGGCCCGACGCGCAGGCCCCGGTTTCGGCCCCGGCACCGGAGGTGCCCGCGGCACCGGCAGTGGACGTCCCCGCGCAGATACCGGCGCAGCCCACCCGGCCCACTCCGGTACCTACACCCACACCAACACCAACACCAACACCAACACCCGAGCCCACACCCACACCAGATCCGTCCCCGACACCGGAGCCCTCTCCGGACCCCACACCCGAGCCCACTCCCACTCCGGATCCCACACCGACACCGGACCCCACTCCGACCCCGGAGGATCCGCAGCCACCGACCGCGCCGGACGCACACTTTGACACCGCGGCCGGCAGCCTGAGCCTGTCCGGCACCGCGGCCACTCCGGGTGCCGATATCCTCGTTCACGGCTCCTACGCCGCCTCCCTGCGAACCTTTCAGCGGGTCTCCCCCACACTGCTTGCCAGCGCCCACGTCGCCGCCGACGGCTCCTGGGAGAGCTCCGCTCTGTCCGGAATGACGCCGGTGGGCATCACCATCACCGTGACCGAGCGGCTCGCCGACGGCCGCGAATCCGCGCCCGCGCTGGTTTCCACCGACGCCTCGTTCGCACCGGTGGTGGCGGGAACGCCGCGACTGACACTGCGCGGGGTCGAGTGGAGCCTCCGCGGCTGGCCCGGTGCTACCTGGGGCACCTCGAAGTCAAAACTGGGACTCACCGGCACCCTGGATGCGGGCGGGCGGGGAACCGTCCTGGTGCGCTACTCGGACCTGGATCGGGCGATCACCCTGCGGGTGGGCTACGTCCGAGGCGGCATCCAGGGACCACAAACCCCGCTCGTGCTGCCGCTGGGGCTCGCCGAAAACCTCCCGGAATAGCGGCTATTCGGTGCGCAGGACCGGGTGGTGACCCAGGCGGGGGCCATCCTTCTTGCCGGATTCCTGCGGGTGGTTCGGGGTCCACCCAAACCACCCGTTACGCGTGGGAATGACACTCCACTCGCCACAGGCGTACACCTCCTTGGCCGCATACGCGTTGGGCGCACCGGCCAGGACAAACGAGGGTGTGGACTGGCGCTGCTTGCGCGGGCACTTACGCGGATCCAGCTTGGTTTTCGAGCTGATCAGTACCGACATGTCGGCGTTGTCCAGCGAGCGCGCGCCGCGGATACGGTGCGCATCGGTGGGGACCCAGTCGGCGGTGATGCCCGATTTGATCAGGGCGTCACGGTCCTGAAAGCTCGCGGCCTTGGTGCGGGTGACCATCTCGTCAAAACCGGCACAGCCGGTGACCGTGATCGACAGTGCCAAAGCGGCACCGGCGAGGGCCAAAATCCGAGCGGGAATACGTGTCATGCTCCTACGTTAGGGTCGGGATCCGTGAAAATCATCAATCCCACGCATCATTCACATCATTCGAAAGAATGGTTAACAATGTGCCAAACGGGTATTACCGCGAGCGGAGACGACGAGCCACCACCAGGGCGGCGGGGATCGACACGGCCACCAGGATGGCCAGCCCACCCGACACGACCTGCGCCGAGGTGAGTCCGGCAACGGAGGTTCCCAGCAGGATTCCGGCCAGCGCGGTCACGATCGCGTTACTCAGCAACTGCACGGTGGAGACGCCCGAGGCGGCCGCCGCCTGCTCCTCCTCGCCCTCCACCGAGGACATTGCCGCGACGCTCAGGTGCGGGAATCCGATGCCCACGCCGATGCCGATCAGGGCCAGGGTCACGATCCAGCCAACCAGCACACCGATCCCCTCCAGTGTGCCCGACACCAGTGCGAACCCCGCCAGCCCGGCCACGGTAATAAACGGCGCGATGGTGCGTGCTCGCAACCGCGCCCGGGTCCCCACGATCATCGCGCTGAAAATCTCGGCGACGGTCCATCCGAGCGAGGGCACGGCACCCAGGTAGCCCGCGGGGAGGGCGGGCACGTTCCCGATCTCCTGCGCGAAGAGCGGGACAAGTGACTCGATCATGACCGAACCACCGATCAGACCCGCCACCAGGTAGACCCACTTGAGGTTGGAGCCGCGGCGGAAGGTCATCGCCGGGAGCAGCGGCGATTCGGTGCGCTTCTCCACCACAACACACAGCACCAGGGCGAGCGCTCCCCCGGCCACGGCGAGGATCTGCCAGCCGCCGGTGACCACGGTGGCGATACTGAAAAGCACCGCGGCGGCCACAACCAGGACGAGAGATCCCACGGCCAGACTCGGCGCACCGACGCCCTCGGGCCGGGGCGCACGGATGACGATCAGGGCCATCAGACCGAGCAGGATCGCGGCGATGGTGAGGATCAGAAACGCCTCCCGCCAGACGCCCGCCGACGCAAATGTGCCACCCAGCGCGGGACCGGCGATCCCACCGATGGCCCACATCGCGGTGATCAGGACGGTCGCCCGGGTCCATACCCGCCGCGGCAGCAACGCGCTGATCGACACGTAGGCGAGCGCAGCGAGGAATCCGCCACCCAGGCCCTGGACCAATCGTCCGGCTACCACCACCAGCATCGCCGGGGCCAGCATGATGATCAGCGATCCCAGCGCAAACAACCCAAACCCCACCAGGTAGGCACCGCGGGTACCCAGCCGGATCGCAACCCGTCCCGACACCGCCGAGGCTAGAACCGACGCGGTCAGGTACGCGGTATTCACCCACGCGTACAGCTCCACTCCGTGGAGTTCGGCGCTGAGGGCGGGAAGCAGCGCGCCGGTCACGTAGACGGTCAGCGCGTAGAGGGCGACTCCGCCGGCCAGAACCAGGGAGATGGGTCCGGCACCGCCGCGGAAAAGGTCCGCCCAGGTGCCGTGTTCTTCGGAAGTCTCGGTATGCATTACTTCAGGGTAAAATCTCAACCATGGTTGAGATCAAGTCCGCGTCGCCGGATGAACCCCGCCGCAGTCCCACCGACCTGCTGCCGATCGGCGAAATCGTGCGCCGAACCGGGGTCGCGGCTTCGGCACTGCACTTTTATGAGCGTCGCGGCCTGATCCACTCCGAGCGCAGTTCCGGAGGGCACCGCCTGTATCCGCGCCATGTGGAGCGGCGCATCGCGATCATCCAGACCGCCAAACGACTGGGCATCCCACTCACCGAGGTCGCCGAGCAGTTCGAGACCCTCCCCGAGGATCGAATGCCCTCACTGCGCGACTGGAACCGCCTGAACGCATCCTGGCGACGCCAGCTCGCCGCGCGCCGGCTGGAACTGGAGCGTCTGGAAACCGAGATGAATCAGTGCATCGGGTGTGGCTGCGTATCCCTCGGCTCCTGTCGCGTTTTCAACCCCAACGACGCCCTGGCTGCCCGAGGGTCCGGTGCGGTGCTGCTCACCCCGATCGATCCCGAGGACCTCGGGGGCTAGCGCACCGAGGGCGCCTAGGCCGCGTCGATCGCCCGATCCGTATCCGCAACCGGCCGCGCCGACGCCGTGTGTGGTGCCCGCTCCGCATCCACGGTCATCGGCTCGCCGGACACGTCTCCGGCACCCTCGCGGCGACCGCCGGTGGCCGCGGCGAAGTAGGCGGCCGGTGTATGCCCGGTGACCCGACGAAACGCGGCCACAAACGCGCTCGCGGTCGCGTATCCCACCCGGTCGGCCACGCGTCCCACCGGCTCCCCCGCCGCCAGATACGCCATCGCCGCCTGCAGCCGGGCATTCACTCGCCACTGGGTGAAGGTCAAGCCGGTCTCGGCCCCAAAGAGGCGCAACAGGGTACGCGAACTCGAACCCACCTGTCGGGCAAGCGCGTCCAGACTGCGCTGCTCCCCGGGATCGGCCAGCAGTATCGCGGCCACCTCCCGTGCCCGCGGATCCACGGGCAGCGGCAGCTCGATGGTTGCCTTATCCACGGGTGCCAGGACCTGCAGCAGCACGGTCTCCGCGCTAATCCGGGCGTCCTCGGCGAGGTCCCCGGCCAGGTATCCGATGAGCTGGGCCGCCAGGGGCGACACCTCCAGCACCGTGGGCTGCGCCCAGGCCAGCGGACATCCCGCGGGGTCCAGGTAGATCCCCTCCATCACCGAACGCTGTAGGGCGGCGGCGGCGTGCCAGGTGCCCGCGGGAATCCACAGCGCCAGGCTCGGTGGCAGCACCCAGTAGTGATCCTCCACGTCCACCATCAGCACCCCCGAGCTCGCCCAGGCGAGCTGGTGGTAGCGGTGCACGTGGGTGCGGAATTTTTGGCCACGATCCATCTCGAATCGCTCCAACCCGATCACGCTACCTGCACCCACTCTGGCTCCCATTCGCCCGTCGATTTCCGGTGCCAATCCGCGACGTGGCCGATCCACGACAGAGGTTGGCGTGCTGCCATCTTTACGACAGAACTAAGGTTATCCTAATCTGATCTAGTGCCCGCGTCATCCGTTTCTCCCCAATCCCTCATCCGCCACACCCTCGCCATCAGACGGACCGATCTGGTCCTGGCGACCATCCTCTACGGACTGCATCAACTGGGCGAGGCCCTGGTCCCGGTGATCATCGGCGCCACGATCGGCACCGCCCTGGCCGGAGCCGATCCGGGTGCCCTGCTGATGTGGATCGGCATTCTCGCCGCGGACTTCCTCCTGCTCTCCTTCTCCTACCGACTCGGGGCTCGCGCCAGCATGCGCGCCAAGCAGCACGGCGAACACTCGGTACGCATGATGCTGAGCGCACGCGTGTTGGATCCGGCCGGCGGGGTGGATCAGGCACCCGGCGACCTCCTGGCCCGAGCGGATTCGGATGCCGGCCGCATCGGTGCCTTTGCCGGGATGCTTGCAACCTGCATCGCCGCCGCCCTGGTGTTGATCGCCAGCACCATCATGTTGCTCATCGCCTCGCTGCCGCTGGGGATCGTGATCATGGTGGGCACCGTGCTGCTGCTGGTTGCCCTGGGGCTCGCCTCGCGTCCGGTGCAGCGACGAAGCCGGATTGAACAGGACGATCGCGGCCGGGTGATCGTCCTGGCCGAGGACCTCGTACGTGGACTGCGCGTACTACGAGGCCTCGGTGCCAGCGGTGCCGGTGCCCGGCAGTATGCCGAAGCCAGCGGCCAGGCCCTCCAGACGACCCTGCATGCGACGGCCGGGGCGGCAACCCTGACCGCCGTCGGAGCCGCACTCACCGGGACCTATCTCGCGCTGATCACGGTGCTGGGCGGCTCCCTCGCCCTCTCCGGTGCGCTGTCGGCGGGGGAATTGGTCGCCGCCCTGGGCCTCGCCCGTTTTGTCATCGGGCCGATGGACACGCTGGCCTTCACCGGGACCGCGATCGCCCGCGCCCGCGCCTCGGCCGAGCGGGTCACCGCGATCCTCAACTCACCCATCGCCCGTGCAGACCTCGGGAGCGAGGAGGCGGGATCCGACCCCGTCCTGGAGGTGTTCCGAGTCGGCCCACTTCCGGGCCGCACAACCCCGCTGAGCCTGCGACTCGATACCCAACAACTCACCGGAATTGTTACCGAGGATCCACGCACGGCCCAAGCACTGATCGCGCTGCTGGCGCGGGAAGGCGATCCCGAGTCCGGGAGCATCCGGCTGGGCGGCACCCCCTTCCCCGATCTGGATGCCCGCCACCTCACGCGCCGAGTCCTGGTGTCTCCCCACGATGCGGCGCTGTTTGCCGGTTCATTGCGCGCCGCCCTGACCGAGGCCGCGGCCGCGGCCGCCGCCGATCCAGCGGCCCGCGGCCCTCACACCGAGCCCGCCGCAGAGCGCGCCGCTGAGACCGCCACCGAGGCCACCATGCACGACTCCCCCGCGACATTCGCCACCCGTGCCGCCCACGCCGCCCACGTCGAAGAGGTTGCCGAGCAGGCTCCGACCGGATGGAACAGCGATATCGGCGAGCGCGGCGGGGCCCTCTCCGGCGGGCAACGCCAGCGACTCGCGCTTGCACGAGCCCTCGCCGCCGATCCCGACCTCCTGGTCCTGCACGATCCCACCACCGCGGTGGATGCGGCAACCGAGCAGACCATTGCCGAGCGCGTGGCCACCCTACGCGCGGGCCGAGGCACGGCGGTCTTCACCTCCTCCCCGGCCTGGCTCACACGCTGCGATCGCGTGATATTCCTCCCCGCCGACACGGCACCCACCGAGGGAACCCACCGCTCTCTTGGCGACTCCGACACCCGCTACCTCGAGGCGGTACTGCGATGACCTCCATCACCACCCTCCTGCCCGTGGCCGATGTCCGCACCGTATTCGCCGTGGTGCGGCCGCTGCTGCGCCGCCACCGCGGCGCCCTGGTCCTGGCACTGTGTGGGCTGACCCTGGCGAGTATCTGCGGCCTGGCCGGTCCGGCCTCGATCGGCTGGATCACCCAGCTGATCGCCGATGGTGCCGACCCGGCGAATCTGCTGGGCCCGGGACTGCTGCTGCTGGCCGCGGGACTGGGGCAGGCCGGGTTTGGATGGATCGCGACGGTGTCGCTGTCCCGGGGGATCCAGCCCGGCGTCGCCAGCCTGCGCGAGGACACCGTCGCCGCCGCGCTGAATCTGCCACTCTCCCGAGTGGAGGCCGGTGGCACCGGCGATCTGGTCTCGCGGGTTTCCGGGGACGCCGAGGAGGTGTCCGACGCCGCCTCCTGGGCGTTTATCGCGTTTGCCGGCGCGGGCATCACGATCATCATGACTCTGCTGGGGCTCGCCGCCCTGGACTGGCGCTTTGCCCTCGCCGGAGCCCTGGCGATTCCGGTGCAGGGATTTGCCGTGCGTCGCTATCTGCGTGCCTCGGGGCCAATCTTTGCCGCCGGCCGCGCCGCCGATGGGGCGCGTGCGAGTGCCCTGCTCACCGCATTCTCCGCGCTGCCCACGGTGCGTGCTCTGGGGCTGGGCGAGCGAGAACGGACACGGATCGAGGCGGCCTCGCGCGCCTCGATGGGCTGGGAGTTCCGCGCCGTTCGTACCGCGACGGTGTTTTATGCGCGGCTCAACCTGGCCGAGTGGATCGGGCTAACCGCGATCCTTGTTGCCGGCTATGTCCTGGTGACCTCCGGGACGGTTCCGCTGGGGGCTGCCGTGACCGCGGCGCTGTTCTTTGCCGGCCTGTTTGACCCGATCAATACCGTCCTGGGGGTGTTCGGGGTGCTTCAGCGCGCGGGTGCCGGGCTGGCCCGGCTGGTCGGGGTGCTCACCGTGTCGCCCTCCTCTCCGGCACCGACCCCCACCTCCGAGCCGGAATCCTCGCCGCAGCCCAGCGGAGAATCGGCGGGCGATGCACGGGTGGGACTCGCGGCGCGGAACCTCACCTTTGGCTATCATCCGGGCATCCCACTCCTGGAGGGGCTGAACCTCGAGGTGGCCCCGGGTGAGCATGTGGCCATCGTCGGCGAAAGCGGTTCGGGTAAATCCACCCTGGCCGCGGTGATCGCGGGCCTGCGCGCGGCCGAGGGCGGATTTGCGGGTCCGGTGCACGGCGGCGGAGCCGGTGGCAGCGGCGCCGATCGCGAACGCGGCCTCCCGATCGAGATTCCGGTTCCCCTGGCTACCCAGGAAGGGCACGTGTTTGCCGGGTCCATCGCCGATAACCTCGTGATCGCCCGGCCGGGCTCCCCCGCCCCGGCCCTCATCGAGGCGCTGACCCTGGTGGGTGCGTGGGAGTGGGTCAGCGCACTGCCCGAGGGAATCCACACCCGCGTGGGCGGCGGCGGATTACCGCTGACCGCCGAGCGGGCCCAGCACCTCGCGCTGGCCCGGATCGCCCTGGTGGATCCGCCCGCCGTGATCCTGGATGAGGCCACGGCCGAGGCCGGATCCGATGCCGCCCGCACCCTGGATGCGGCGGCCGAGGCGCTGCTGCGGGGACGCACGGCCCTGATCATCGCGCACCGTTTGGACCAGGCGGCACGCGCCGACCGCATTATCGTGATGGAGCAGGGGCGGATCATCGAATCGGGCACCCACGCGCAGCTCCGGGCGGCCAAGGGTCGCTACGCTCACCTGTGGGCGGCCTGGGCGAGCGCGGCGTCCGACTAGCGGTGGCCTAGTAGTCGAGGTCGGTCTGCTGATCCTCGAGGGCCTGGCGACGCAGTACCTCACCCAGGTCCCGGGAGGGATCGCCGTGTTCGGTGGTGACACTCTGCTGCGGATTCCCGGGCCCGGCCATCGGCTGCGGTTCGGTGGTGATCGCGATGGCCGCGCCGATCCCGATCACCACGGCAAACAGCGCCAGCGCCATCCCGGTCACCCGCGCGGTGCCGCGCACATCGCGTGCGCTGGCACCGCCGAGTAGACGCCGCTGCACCCAGCGCACGGCCGGTTCTCGGGTGAGGCCGGGCTCGGGCAGCGCCGCGGGACCGGTCAGCCGCTCCACCAACACGTCCACCTGCGCCGGAGTGAGCCTTTCGAAGGCCGCGGCCGTCCGCTCATCGAGGCCGTTGCGGGAGTCCTGCACAACCCGCAGATAGCGCACAATGGCTACCCGGTCGGCGCGACTGGGGTCACTCATCGCCGGGATTCCGCGGTAGGACGGCCATACTCCTCCAGCAGACGCAGCCAGATCTCGCTCACCGTGGGGTACGCGGGGACCGCATGCCACAGCCTGGCCAACGGGATCTCCCCGACGATCGCCGTGGTCGCGGTCTGCACCAGCTCGGCCACCTCGGGACCCACAAACGTCGCGCCCAGGATGACCTCGCGATCGGTGTCCACCACGAGGCGGGCCTTCCCGGTGTATCCGTCTCGGGACAGGCTCGACCCGGCAACCCAGCCCAGGTTGTAGTCGACCACACGCACCGAGTATCCGGCCCGCGTGGCCTGCTCGGCGCTCGGTCCCACGGCCGCAACCTCGGGATCGGTGAACACCACCTGCGGGACGGCACCGTGATCGGCGGTGGCCACGTGAATTCCCCAGGGCTCGGTCGAGAGCGCGCTCCCGCTCGCGCGGGCGGCGATCACGTCACCGGCGGCGCGGGCCTGATACTTGCCCTGGTGGGTGAGCAGTGCCCGGTGGTTGACATCACCCACGCCATAGAGCCAGTCGAAGCCCTCGACCAGCAGGGTGTCGTCAACGGTCAGCCAGTCGCCCGGGGTAAGGCCGACGCTTTCGAGCCCGAGGTCACGGGTGTTCGCCGCGCGGCCGGTGGCCACCACCACCTCATCGGCGTGCACCTCCCCGGCGGAGGTAAAGATGGTCACCTCACCGGAGGAAGCGCGTTCGATGCGGTCGGTCGAGGTTCCCGTGTGCACGGTGACGCCCAGCTCGCGCAGGCCGTCGGCCACAAATTCCCCGGCAAAGTCTTCGAGTCCGGCCAGCAGCGTGCCCCGCGCGATCAGCGTCACCTCGGAGCCGAGGGAGGCGAAGGCCGTGGCCATCTCGGTTCCCACCACCCCGCCGCCGATGATCGCCAGACGTGGCGGCACACTCTGCGCCGCGGTGATCTCCCGGCTGGTCCAGACACCAGCCTCCTCAATCCCGGGGATCTTGGGAACGGTCGCGATCGAACCGGTGGCCACCACAACCGCGTGGTTGGCGGTCAGGATGGTGACCTCACCATCGGGTCCGGTCACCGTCACCTCACGCTCGCCGCTCAGGTGACCGTGTCCGCGCACCAGGTCGATGTGTGCGCTGTCGAGCCAGCGCACCTGTCCCGCGTCGTCCCAGTTGCTGGTGAAGGAATCTCGCCGGGCCAGCACCGCGGGCACATCCAGTTCACCGGTGATCGCCTCGGCCGCACCGGGGACCGCCTTGGCCGCACGCAATACCTGGCCCGAACGCAGCAGCGCCTTGGAGGGCATGCAGGCCCAATAGGAGCATTCGCCGCCCACCAGTTCTCGCTCCACGATCACGGTACTCAATCCGCCGCGTACCGCGCGGTCGGCGGCATTTTCGCCCACCGGACCGGCCCCGATCACGATGACATCCACCGTGCGCCGCGTTGTTGTTGTCGAATCCTCACTCATGCTGTGCCCCCTTCGTGGCCAACCGCCGTGTTGTTCTTCCATCCTGATTCAGGTTCCTGAAAAACGATAGACATCTTTTCTGAGTTCCGGCCCGGTGCCGCGTTAGCGTCCCGGCGCACGGGTGACCACCTGCTGCAGGATCCACTCGTTCCCGTCCGGATCCTCAAACGAGGCAAAGGTGCCATAGCTCTCGGCCTCGGGATGTGCCCCGGGCACCCGGTTCGCGCCGCCCGCCCAGTGAAAGACGCCGTCGGCATCGTGCCAGAGCCCGCTGATCGCGACCCCGCGCTCGGCCAGCTCGGCGCGGGCTCCGGCGATATCGGCGGTCACCAGGTGCAGGCCGCGGACGGTCCCGGGCGGCACATCGGTGAGCTGTTCGCCGAAGATGATCGATGCGGCCGAGCCCGGCGGGGTGACCTGCACCACTCGCAGGCCGCGTTCGGTGCGGAAATCGGCGTCCTCGCGGAATCCGATGCCGGTGTAAAAGGCGAGGGCTCGGTCCACATCGGCGACGGGTATCACGACCACCTCAAGCTTGAGTTCCATGCTGTTCTCCATTCCCACCGGCATCACCGGTCTAAGTGGTGATGATCATGACACGCAAAAACGTCACCTGTCAAACCGGTGACGAATTTTGGTGATTCGCTTGCGCGCACCCGAGGTCACCGGTCAGAATGGTGACATGAAACACGCCTTCCCGTGCGGCTGCCTCCCACTCGACCTGGTGGGGACACTGCGTGCGCGCCGAAACGAGCGGCCGCGGGAGTGCTTGGAAACCCCCACCGACCTCGACGACTGGCTGGATCAGTCGGGCCTCCTGCCCGGCTCCCACACCGCGACCCCCGCCGTGCTTGCCGACGCCCTGGTTCTGCGCGAGGCCATTTACGCCCTGGTCTGGGCGCGACTGCACGGCGAGGCCCTGCCGGAGGAGCCCGTCACCCTCCTGAACCTGCACGCATCCGCGCCGGTCCTGGCGGCGGAGCTACTGGCGGCGCCCTCGTCTGCGGGTTGGCATCCACGGGGCACGGCAGCAGAGGCGCTGGGCAATATCGCTCGCCAGGCGGTGGCCATCATCGGCGGCCCCGATGCCGCCCTGCTGCGCGAGTGCGCCCGTCCCGAGTGCACCCAGGTGTATCTGGATCACTCCCGTGGACACCGCCGCGAATGGTGCTCGATGAAGACCTGCGGAAGCCGGGTGAAAGCCGCCGCCTATCGCGCCCGCAAACGAGATGAGGCCCTCGCCTAGCGTCGGCGTCGTAACGATCCGACTACGGAATGCGCAGTTTGTTCGCGGATACCGATCAAAAACGCCCGACACGCGCCAAATCCGCCGCAGCCTGAGAGTTCGGTCCGAATACATAACAGGGGGCTGGTTACTCTTGGCAGGACACCGCCGGTGTCGAGGCTCACGCCTCCACTCCATCGATCCCCGCCCTGGAGCGCAGTAATGAAGAAGTTTTTGAAGGTCACCCTGAAGGTCTTCGGAGTGATCGTGGCAATCTTTGCCCTGGTCCTCGCCACCACCTCAATCGTCAACGCCGTGGCCAGCTCCCAAGAGGCCGACCGGATCACCCCGTACGGCAAGTTCTCCACCGTCGACGGCAAGAAGATGAACCTGGTCACCACCGGTGACGGTCCCGAGACCATCGTCCTACTGCCCGGGTTTGGCACCTCCGCCCCGGCCATCGATTTCCTGCCGCTCACCGAAAAGCTGGCCAAGACCCACCGTGTGGTTGTGGTGGAGCCCTTCGGATACGGACTAAGCGATCAGACCGAGAAGCCGCGCACCAGCGAGAACATCGTGACCGAGGTTCACGAGGCGCTGCACCAGCAGGGCATCGACCGCTTCGTCCTCGGCGGCCACTCGATCGCCGGCATCTACTCGCTGAACTACGTGGAGAAGTACCCCGAGGATGTCATCGCCTTCGTGGGTGTGGACACCAGCGTGCCCGAGCAGCCCGGCATGGACGTCTCCTTCCCGATCGACCTGATGCGCGCCGCCAAGGCAACCGGCATCGCGCGGGCGGTCACCGCCCTGGACAGCGATCCGCTGTCGGCGTTTGCCAAGGACTACCCCGAGGATGCGCGCGAGCAGAACACCCTGATCGTGAACCGCAACGCGATGTCGGACACCTACTTGGACGAGATGAGCCGGATCGGCGCGAACTTCGCCGACGCCAAGGCGCGAAAGCTCACCTTCCCGGCGGACCTGCCCGTCCTGCTCTTCGCGCAGGACCCCAACCCGGCCAACCCGAACTGGCTGAAGCTCCACGAGGAGCAGGCCGCACACTCGACCCACGGTGAGGTCATCGGGATGAAGGGTGACCACTACCTGCACCACACCGAGTCCGCTCAGATCGCCGAGGACACCAACCGGTTCCTCGCCGCGCTGCCCGGCGACGAGTAGCACGCACCACCGCTCGATCCCGGGCGCGGAGTAATCACCCGCGCCCACGGCATGCAGAGAGGCCCGGATTCCACACGGAATCCGGGCCTCTCTGCATGCCGCGACGCGAGCCGCGCCTAGCCCTCGGCGAGCTTTGCCAGGGCGCGGGCGAGACGGGCGTCGCGGGTTTTCTGGGTGGCCGCGGTAATCAGCGGGTGCAGGATCGAGTACCGGGCCGAGGCGCTGAGGTTTTCAAAGGCCGCCGCGATCACCGGGTCGGCGGCGAGCGCCAGGGCCAGCGCCTCGGGGATCTCCACGTCGGCGGATCCCGCGTACGCCCGATCCCAACGCCCATCGGCGCGGGCAGCCGCCACCTCGGCGTGGCCGCGTGGGCGGATGCGACCGGCCGTATCCAGTTCGGCGATGATGCCCACGTTGCGCGCCGACCACATCGAGGCCCGACGGCGCGGGGTGAATCGCTGAAGGAAGGTCGCCTCGTTAAAGGAGCGCTTCTGGCCGTCGATCCATCCGCTACACAGAGCCTCCTCGAGCGCCTGACCGTAGGTGAGCGTGGTGGGTTCCACGGTCCCCTTCTTGGCCAGGTGCAGCCAGACCCCGTCGGAGGTTTCCTCATTGGCATCCAGCCAGGTGCGCCAGGCGAGCACATCTTTCACGATGAGCTGTCCGTCGGGGCCCGGGGGTGTGGATTCCGTCTTCATGCCCCCAGGCTAGTCGCCGCGGGCGACATCCCGCAGAGGCGAGCCGAATCCATTCGCCGGTCGGAAGATCCGCCGGGTTCAGGTGTTCACCCGGGTCGTTGTTTCAGGACGTCCCACACCCGGGACCCACCGGTCACCCAGCCGGCAAACCGTGGATCCATGCTCGCCAGCAGCCGCCCCACATCCCGAAGCCGCCGATCCGAGCGCACATCAAGCAGCGGCTCGGCATGCGCGACCCGGTTACGCAGCGCATGCAGCCGGGTGGCCTGGGTACCGAGGCGGAGTCCGTCGCGTCCGTCTTTGCCTAGATGTGGGAATCCCGACGAGAGCGCCTCGTCCCAGAGAATTCTGCGCTGAGTGAGGTGTGCGGCAGATGAGTGTGGGGTCGGCAGTAAGTTGACGAAGACGCCGAATGAAAGGTGCGCGATCAAGTCGTCATGGACGAGCTGTGCACGCGCTCGGGGGTGCTCGGCAGCGCGGATCTGTTGAGCGTGCGCAGCCTGGCGTCGCGCACTGTCGAGCGGACGTGCAAGCAGAGAGTGCAACGGGCGCGCGGCCCGAAAAGTCCACTCGGGCGGATAAGAAGCACCGTCTCCCCTACCGCCAGTGGCCGCATTCCATTCACGTAAACACAGGTCAATCCGGTTTCGCAGGAAGATCTCTGTGTGGGCCAGCGTCTCCGCCCAGGCTGCGGACAGGCTTGCATTCCAGCGGTAGAGCCTCAAAGCGCGCCCCATGCTCCCCAATACAGTGACCTGCGAATCGTCAATGTTTGGACAGAACTAGGACAAGTTCAGTAGAAAATGCCATCACGGCCCCGAACCGTGATACGTTGCAGTCACTGCGAGGACAAGGTCCCTCGCTCGCCTGATAGAAGGATCCCCTCGCCGAATCTCCGGATTACGGCAAGGGGGTTTTTCTTGTCCGGGGCGGCTTTGAACCCACGCCCGCGCGCCACCGGCTGGACAGCAGACCCGCGGACCATCACAATCGAAAGATACCGCGCGTTTCGCTGGCGACTGCGCGCGGTGCATGTGATCCCGTTCGGAAGGCACCCCATGAGCACCGTCCCCCACGCAGCAGACAGCCACGATCTGATCCGGGTCATCGGTGCCCGCGAAAACAACCTCAAAGACGTGAGCGTTGACATCCCCAAGCGCCGCCTCACCGTGTTCACCGGGGTGTCCGGCTCGGGGAAGAGCTCGCTGGTTTTTGGGACCATCGCCGCCGAGTCTCAGCGCATGATTAACGAGACCTACAGCGCGTTCCTGCAGGGATTCATGCCCAGCGTGGGCCGCCCGGATGTGGACGTGCTCTCGGGGATCACCACCGCGATCATCGTGGATCAGGAGCGGATGGGATCGAACTCACGCTCCACCGTGGGCACCGCAACCGACGCGACCCCGATGTTGCGCATCCTGTTCAGCCGCCTGGGTCAGCCCCACATCGGCTCCCCGCAGGCCTTCGCCTTCAATGTGCCCTCAGTGTCCGGGGCCGGCGCGGTCACCATCCAGAAGGAGGGCCGCACCGTCAAGGAGCGCCGCGAATTCTCGGTGACCGGCGGCATGTGCCCACGCTGTGAGGGCATGGGCAAGGTCAACGACCTCGACCTGACCCAGCTCTTTGACGACTCCAAGTCCCTCAACGAGGGCGCCCTCACCATCCCCGGCTACACGGCCGACGGCTGGGGCGTCAAGATCTTCACCGGTTCGGGCTTCTTCAGCCCGGATAAGCCGATCCGCGAGTTCACCGAGAAGGAAATGACCGCGTTCCTCTATAAGGATCCGGTGAAGGTCAAGATCGGCGACATCAACATGACCTATGAGGGGCTGATCCCCAAGCTGCGCAAGTCCATGCTCAGCAAGGACCGTGAGGCAATGCAGCCGCATATCCGGGCGTTTGTGGATCGAGCGGTGACCTTCACCACGTGCCCCGACTGCCAGGGCACGCGCCTGAACGAGGGCGCGCGGTCCTCAAAGATCGCCGGAATCAACATTGCCGATGCCTGCGCGATGCAGATCAGCGACCTCGCCGAGTGGGTGCGCGGGCTGGATGACCCGAGCGTCGCCCCGCTGCTGGAAACCCTGGGCGGCGCGTTGGATTCGTTTGTGGAGATCGGCCTGGGGTATCTGACCCTGGATCGTCCGGCGGGCACCCTCTCCGGCGGTGAGGCGCAGCGCACCAAGATGATCCGCCACCTGGGATCCTCGCTGACCGACGTGACCTACATCTTCGATGAGCCCACCATCGGCCTGCACCCCCACGATATCGCCCGGATGAACACGCTGCTGCTGCGCCTGCGCGATAAGGGCAACACGGTGGTCGTGGTGGAGCATAAGCCCGAGACCATTGCGATTGCCGACCACGTGGTCGACATGGGTCCGCGGGCGGGCAGCGCCGGTGGTGAGATCTGCTTCACAGGCACGGTCGAGGGGCTGCGCGCCAGCGACACCCTCACCGGGCATCACCTGGATGACCGCGCGCACCTCAAGGAATCGGTGCGGAAATCCACCGGCGCACTGGCGATTCGCGGGGCGAGCACCCACAACCTCAAGAACGTGGACGTGGATATTCCGCTGGGCATCCTCACCGTGATCACCGGCGTGGCCGGCTCGGGCAAGAGCTCGCTGATCCACGGCTCGATTCCCCGGGATGCCGGGGTGGTCACCGTGGATCAGGGCGCGATTCGGGGATCGCGACGCTCGAACCCGGCGACCTATACCGGGCTGCTGGAGCCGATCCGCAAGGCGTTTGCCAAGGCCAACGGGGTCAAGCCCGCGCTGTTCAGTGCCAACTCCGAGGGGGCCTGCCCCACCTGTAATGGTGCCGGAGTGATCTATACCGATCTGGGCATGATGGCCAGCGTCGCCAGCACCTGTGAGGTCTGTGGCGGCAAGCGCTTCCTCGCCGAGGTGCTGGACTTCACCCTCGGAGGCAAAAACATTGCCGAGGTCCTGGCGATGCCCATCGCCGAGGCCGCCGCCTTCTTTGCCGAGGGCGAGGCACGTACCCCGGCCGCCCTCAAGATCCTCGACCGGCTGGTGGATGTGGGCATCGGCTATATCAGCCTGGGACAGCCGCTCACGACCCTCTCCGGCGGCGAGCGCCAGCGGCTCAAGCTCGCCGTGCAGATGGCCGAGGACGGCGACGTCTATGTGCTGGACGAGCCCACCACCGGCCTGCACCTGGCCGATGTCCAGGCCCTGCTGGGTCTGCTGGATCGTCTGGTTGAGTCCGGCAAGTCCGTGATCGTGACCGAGCATCACCAGGCCGTGATGGCCCACGCCGACTGGATCATCGACGTGGGCCCGGGTGCCGGCCACGACGGCGGATCGATCGTGTTCGAGGGCACCCCCGCCGACCTGGTGGCCGCGCGCTCGACCCTGACCGGCGAGCACCTCGCCGCCTACGTGGGGGCCTAGCCGCCCAGCGCCACCGCACCCACGGCGCTCGGCCCGACCACTACGGTGGTCGGGCCGAGTTCACGGCGGTGGAAAGGCCTAGCCGCCCAGCGCCACCGCGGGCGAGGTGCGGGCCGCGCGCAGCGCCGGCAGCACCCCGGCGATTGCCCCGACCACCACCGTGGCCAGGACTCCGGCGGCCAGTACCGCGAGTGGAACCTCGAGCTTCCATCCGTTGGAGGCCGCCACGATCGCGGTGACCGCGAACCCGGCCCCGGCCCCGGCGAGCCCGCCGAGCAGCGCCAACAGCACCGCCTCCATCAGGAACTGATTGCGAATGTGCCCCCGAGTGGCACCCAGGGACCGACGCAGCCCGATCTCCCGGCGACGCTCCAGCACGGTGATCACCATGGTGTTGGCCACGCCGATCCCGCCCACCAGCAGCGCGATCGACCCGACCCCGATCAACAGGCCGGTGAAGGCCTGATCCACGGTGTTTTTGGCCGCAAGCGCATCCGAGGGCCTGCTCACGCTGATCTCATTCGGGGCTTCGGGGTTGATCGTGGCCGGCAGTAGCTCGCGCACCGCGGGCACCCGATCCTCGGTGGAGCGCTCGTAGAGCACCATCGGGGACCCGTCAAAGTTGAACCTGGCGGCGGCCACCCCGGGTCCGATCAGCGCGCTGGAGTTCAGCTCGGGGGTCAGTAGCGAGGGGTTCAGGATGCCCAGCACCGTGAAGTTCTGGCCGCCCAGCCACACCTGCACCCCGGGCTCGGTAATGCCCAGCGCCTCGGCCGCCCCCGATCCCAGCACCACCAGGTCCTGCTTTTCGGTGACGACGTTGAACCAGCGTCCCGAGGCCAGCTCGGTCCCGGTGGTTTTCAGCAGGTCTCCCCCGGCCACCCGCACCCGCAGTCCACCGGTTTCCCCGGCGGGCGTGAGCTCATTGCGGTACACGTGGTAGTCGATGCTCGCGGTCCATCCCGAGGACTCGACGCCGTCGATCCGCAGCACGCGGGTGCCGGCATCCGGGGGCAGCTTGGTGTCGCCGCCCAGCAGGTCCTTGCCCGCGCTGATCGTGAGCAGGTTGGTGCCCAGAGCCGCAAGCTTCTCCCGCACGGCGGCCTGGCTCGACGTGGAGATTCCGATCACCGCGATCATCGCCGCGATACCGATCGCGATGCCCAGGGCCGAGAGCGCCGCCCGCATCGGGTGCACGCGCACCCCGTGCAGGCCCAGCGCCACCAGGTCCCCCGCGCGCAGGCGGGACTTGGGTAGCGCGCTCATGCGGCCACCACCGGTTCGGCGTCGCGCTCGTCGCTCTCGATCCGGCCGTCGCGGATCGACACCCGGCGGGGCAGCCGCGCGGCCAGATCGCGATCGTGGGTGATGACCACCACGGTCGTCCCAGCCGCATGCAGCTCGCGCAGGATCTCCACCACGATCTCTCCCGAGCGCGAATCGAGGCTCCCGGTGGGCTCATCGGCCAGCAGCAGGTCGGGGTTGCGTACCATGGCCCGTGCAATGGCCACCCGCTGCCGCTCGCCGCCGGACATCTGGGCCGGGCGATGGCCCAGCCGGTGTCCGAGCCCCACCCGCTCCAGCGCCTGGGTCGCCACGGCCCGCCGTTCCCGTACCGGCTTGCCGGTGTAGAGCAGTCCGGACGCCACATTGTCCAGCGCGCTCACGCCCTCGGAGAGCTGAAACTGCTGGAACACAAACCCGATACTGTAGGCGCGCAGGGCGCTCAGCTGACGGTCGCTGAGCTTCTCCACGGCGAATCCGGCCACCCGGGTCTGTCCGCCGCTGGCCCGATCCAGGGTTCCGATCAGGTTGAGCAGGGTGGACTTGCCCGAGCCGCTGGGCCCCACGATCGCCACCAGCTCGCCGCGGTCCACGCGCAGGCTCACCCCGTCCAGGGCGCGGGTGGGCGGGGACCCGTACTCACGACTCACCCCGACCAGCTCGATCATCGGGGTACTCACGAAATCACCACCTTGTCGCCCTCTTTGACGTCGCCCTCATCGATGCTGACGCGCCCGTCGGCGAAGGACCCGGGAGTGACCGCCACTCGAACCCGCTTGCCCCCGCGGAGCACCTCGACGCTGTGTCCGCCACCGGGGGTGGCGAGCAGGGCGGCGGTGGGAACCAGCAGGGCGTCCGTGGCCACCACGCGCTGGAACGACACCGACACCTTGACATCCGCGTAGGTGCCGGTTTCGGCCTGATCCACCGGGGTAATGGTGATCGGGATGCGCAGGGCCTTCCCGGTAGGCCCGGCGTCGGTCTCCCGCGCCGCCCCCACCGAGGTGACCTTCCCGGTGAAGGTTTTCCCATCGGGCAGCTGGACCTGAACCTCGCCGTCCTTGGGAGCGGCCGAGGCGAGCTGGGGTTCGAGGTCCACGCTCACGCTCTTGGTGGTCCCGGTGACCGCGAGCACCGCGGGTGAGGCGGGGTCGCCGATCTTTGCGTTCTGCCCGGCGATCCGCAGCGCGCCGGTGGCAAACACCACCTGCCCCGGCTCGATCGATCCGGTTCGCTCCCGCCCCAGCTTTTTCTGCCAGGCCGAGATGGCCTTCTGGGTGCGCTCGGTGAACTTCCTATCCGGGGTATCGGTAAAGAAGCCGAGGTCGCGCAGGTTCTCCTCAAGCATCAACACATCGGCCCCATCGGACATCCCCGGGGTGAAGCTGCGCCACATCGGCAGGTCGCCGATCAGCAGGTTGACCGGCAGATCATCGATCCGGAACAGCTCGCCGCCGCGCTCCACCACGGCACCGATATCACCCATCCGGGTAATCGTGCCCGGGCCCGTGGAGCCCACGGTGCGCGGATCGTCATACCCCAGCTGGCCGTTACCGCGGGAGCGTTCCACCAGGTCGGTGCGTTCGGCCACTACGGTTTGCGGGGCCGGGCCCTGCTCACTCGCCGCGGGTTTGGGGGCGGCATTGCCCGCCCACACCAGCGCCGCCGTTCCACCGCAGCCGATGGTGACCACCAGCGCCGCGGCAATCCAGAGTCTGGTGCGTCTGCGTGCCGAGGCCACTAGTTCGACCCCTTCTTGGTGAACCCGGCCTTGGTGCCGCAGGCCTCCATGGTCTTCTCGTCATAGTCACCGGGACGAATCGGCGCCGCACCGGCCATGCCCGCGTTGCCACCCTCGGGGGCCGGGGCGGGGTCCGGGAAGTCGTAGCCGGCATCGCGCATGCACTTGGCAAAGATCAGCTGCATCTTCTGCATCTCCTCGGGCTTGGGCTCATTGGGGTTGACCGGGGGCTGCCCGATGGTTTTCATGCACTCGCGGTTCGCCTTGCTCAGCGCCTCCACATCCACCTGGCTGGGATCAATTTCGGTGAGGGTCTGTGCCTCACCCTCCTTCGCCGGCGGTGGGGTGGGCAGGTCTACGCCCTTGGACTTCATGCAGGCCGACAGATCCGCCTGCCACTTGGCCATCTCCTGTTCGAAGGTTCCGCTCTTGATCTCGGCGTTGTGGCTGGGCTGTGCCTCGCCGGGATTCGCATCGCCGGGCTGCGCGCCACCGGCGGTGCAGGCGCTCAGCAGGATGAGCGCGCCGGCACCCAGCGCGGCCCACCCGGTGCGACGCAGGGAGGGAAGGAGTGTGATCGACATGGGGTGTCCTTTCGACGGGTTCCCGCACTCTGCGGGGCAGAAGCCATCTCATCGAGGTCGGGGTCATGAGGGCGTAAGGCGAACCGTTTACCATTTACTAACCGCGATCATGATGAGATGTAGTGAGATAGTCGAGGAGAGCGATGCGGGTTTTAGTGGTGGAGGACGAGCCGTTCCTGGCCGAGGCGATCAGCGCGGGCCTGGAGGCCAACGCGATCGCCGTGGACGTGGTCAGCGACGGCGAGGCCGCCCTGTTTGCCATCGACATCACCGAGTACGAGGTGGTGCTGCTGGATCGCGATATCCCGGTTATTCACGGCGATGAGGTGTGCCGACGGCTCAACCAGCGTCCCGAACGCCCCGCAATCCTGATGCTCACCGCCGCCCGCGCCCTGGCTGATCGGGTGGATGGGCTGGCCATCGGTGCCGACGACTACCTTCCCAAACCATTCGAGTTTCCCGAGCTGATCGCCCGCGTACGAGCCCTGTCCCGGCGCCGCTTTTCGGCCCGCCCGCCGGTGCTCAACGCCGGGGATCTGTGCCTGGACCCGATCCGCTTCGAGGCGACCCGCGGCGGCCGTTTCATCCGCCTGGCCCGCAAGGAGTTTGCGGTCCTGGAGGTGCTGATGCGCGATCCCGGCACGGTGATCAGCGCCGAAACCCTGCTTGAGCGTGCCTGGGATGAAAACGCGAACCCCTTTACCAACTCGGTTAAGGTCACCATCAGCACGCTGCGTCGAAAGCTCGGCGAGCCCTGGCTGATCCGCACCGTTCCCGGTGTGGGCTACGCCATCGAGACGGGAGAACCCGGCCGTGAGACTCCCCACTAGACCGGTCTCGGGCCGACGCTTTCGCCTGACCATCCGCACCCGCCTGGCCCTCACCTATTCGGCGGTGCTCACGGCCTCGGGGATCCTGATGCTGAGTGTGCTCTACGTGGTGCTGGGGCTGCTCCCCAGCTATTCATTTGCGGTGGAGGAGGGGGTGCCCTCGGCGCCCACGATCACCGGGGTTGCGCCGGTGCACCCGCTTCCGTCGGAAACCCAGCTCCCGGCGGCGACCCAGCTAGATTCGGGGGTGGCCGCCAACAGTCTGGGGGTTCCCGGGCTTCTGGTGTCCTCCCGCGCGGATCTCCAGCGGCTGTTTCTGATCGCCGCCATCGTGATCGTTGTGCTGCTGATCATCGCCGGGGCCTGGCTCGGCTGGTACCTGGCCGGACGGATGCTGCGTCCGCTGCGGGAGATCGGGCGCGCCACGACCCTCGCCGCCGACGGCAAGCTGGATCACCGACTGGCCTTCACCGGTCCCGAAGATGAAATCACCGAGCTGGCCGACTCCTTCGACAAGATGATGGGCGAGCTGGAGGCATCCTTCGGGGCCCAGCGGCGCTTTGCTGCCAACGCCTCGCATGAGTTGCGTACCCCGCTGGCCACCACCCGGGCGATGCTGGATGTGGCGCTCGGGGCGGCGGGCGGCGTGCCGGACGCAGCCGCGCGCGAAGCCGTGCCTGATGCCGGCCCTCGCGAATCGACGCCAGGAGCTCAGCAGCGCGCACCCCTACCCGGCGCGTCCCCGCGCGAATCCACAGAACGTGCGAGCAACACCGTGCTGCTTGAGCGTCTGCGCCTGATGAATGAGCGCAGCATCAGCACCGTGGATGCGCTGATGGATCTGTCCGAGGTGGAGTCGGGCACCGAGGACCGTGCGGAGGTCCGCCTCGACCGGGCGCTGGCCCAGGTGCTCACCGAGGCCGCCCCCGAGGCCGAGTCCCGGGGCATCGAGGTGAATCGAAACCTGATGCCCACCAGCATCGTGGAGGACTCGCGTTTTATCCATCTGCTGGCCGTCAACCTCGTCCACAACGCCCTGCGTCATAACGTCTCGGCCGGTGAGGTCTGGGTGAGCGTGTGCGAGGACTCCCCCGGCGTCCCGACGCTGCGGGTTGAAAACACCGGTGCCCGGCTGGACCCGGCGGCGATTGCCACGCTGCGCGAACCCTTCTTCCGGGTTGCCGGGCGCGCCCGCGGCTCCGAGGATCCCGGCCGGGGCCTCGGCCTCTCCATCGTCGCGGCCATCGCCGAGCGCTGCGACGCGACCCTAGACCTTCGGGCTCGCACCGGCGGAGGATTGATCGCCATCGTGCGCTTCCGGCCCGACTCTCCCGCGCGGGTGCCGAACGAGTAGCCCGCTATGCGGGGAAGTGCGAGGGTCCGTGCCCCGGCAGGATGATCAGCCGATCACAGGTTTCCTCGGCCAGCTCGGCAAACACCCGGCGGGCGGCCGGGGCGTCCCAGTGCCAAATGTCACCGAGAGCCTGGGGGCCCCTGGTTGAGACGGTGGGGTGCGCGGTGATCAACGCGTCGCCGGTAATCAGTGCGTTCGCATCGGGCAGCGCAAACACCAGGTGGCCGGGCGTGTGTCCGGGGGTGAGCCGGGGAATCACCGTGTGTCCGCTCAGGGTCAGGGCGACGCCGGGCTCGACCGGCTCGACCTCGCGCACCTCGATCGGGGCGAGCCCGCCGGCCCGGATCGCATGCAGGGTCCAGCGGGCATAGCGCGGTTTGGCCAGGCGCGGCAGGATGTCGCCGATCCCGATCTGGTGCAGCTCCTCGCGCCGAATATTGGGAATCTCCTCGGCCGCAGCCAGCACCCTCGGAGCATACTTTTTGGTCAGCTCGGGCAGGGTTCCGATGTGGTCGGAGTGGCCGTGGGTGATCAGCACCGTGGTGAGACGCGCACCGGGAGCACAGGTCTCCAGCGACTGTTCCACCGCGGCCAGGTCGGCCGGATAACCGGTGTCCACCAGCGTGACGGTGTCCCCATCGGTGAGCACCACCCAGTTGGAGGCGGGGCCCTCCACGAAGTGGATTCCGGAGGCGACCCGGGTAATGCGGGCGTGGGCGGGATTTTCCGGGCGCGACGTCGACATAGCGCCATGCTCTCACGGGGTAGCTGAAAGTGAGATGAGCCAATGTTTGTTATGTATTTGGGTGGCTCGGAAACGAAGTTTGTTATGCCGTAACACGTTAACGATTGGTTAGGTTACGGCAATACGTCGTTAAGAATCCGTGCTTAGCGTGGCATCATGAACACTTCCTCCCCCGATCCGAGCCCCGACCTCGGCACCGCCCCCGGTGCCCGCGCGGTGGCCCTGATCCGCGCCGCACTCGGCACCCTGGTCGCCAGTGAACGCCGCGTCGCCGAGGTGGTCCTCGCCGATCCCCGGGCCGTCATCGGCTCCACCGCCTCCCAGCTGGGCAGCCGGGCCGACACCTCGGCGACCACGGTCATCCGCTTCGCCCGCAATGTCGGCTTTGGCGGCTATCAGGAACTCGCGATTGCGTTGGCGGTGGCCGAGCCCTCCCTCGACACGGTTCCCGCCCTGTCCCCCACCGACAGCCCCGCCGAAACCCTGCGCGGGGTCGCGGCCCTCGCCCAGCACGCGGTGGGATCGATCGCCGACTCGGTGGATCCCGAGGCGTTCGCCGGCGCCATTCGGGCACTCTCCGGTGCCCGGCACACGATCGCCGTGGGGGCCGCCCTCACCAGCCCGGTCGCCGAGGACCTCGCCTTCCGGCTGACCCACCTCGGCCACCCCGCCGACGCCCCCACCGACGCGCAGATCCAGTGGATCCGCGCCCAACAGCTCGGTCCCGGGGACGTGTGTGTGGCGATCCTGCACGGCGGCACCTATCCGCACGTGGTCGAGGTCGCCCGGGAGGCCAAGGCCGCCGGGGCCAGCGTGATCGCAATCACCTCGTTCGCCCGCACCCCGCTGGCCGAGCTCGCCGACATCGCCCTCGTGGTGGGTGGCACCACCGCCCGCTCGGGCATGGACGCCTGGGGCAGCCGACTGGCGTATCTGGCCACGATCGACGCGCTGCTGATCGCGCTGACCAACACCGATCCGGCCGGGTATCGGGCCCGACTTGAACTCATCGGCGACCGGATCGAACGGGACCTGCTGTGAGCACCCGCACCGCCCGGCTCACCCCGCACCTGCTGCTGGCCCCGGCCACGATCTGCCTGGTCCTGTTTGTAGCCGCCCCGCTGGTCATCGTGCTGGTGCTGGCCTTTTTCAACCTCAACCTGGTGACCGGGACGTCCTCGTTTGTCGGCGGAGCGAACTTTGCCACCGAGATCCCGCACCCCGAGTTCTCCCGGGCCCTGCGCAACACCCTGCTGTACGCGATCTTCACCATCGGTCCCTCGATGATCGGTGGCCTGCTGGTGGCGCTGCTGATTCACGGCCTGCGCCGCGGACAGGGGTTCTGGCGCAGCCTCTACTTCCTGCCGGTGGCCACCACGCTGGTGGCGATGTCCTCGGTCTGGCGCTGGATGTTCCGCGCCGACACCGGGGTCGTAGACACGGTGATTGCCCCGATCCTCGGTATTCACGACTGGCTCTCCGATCCCAACCTGGCACTCGCCGCGATCACCGTGGTGGGCAACTGGCACCAGATTGGTCTGGTCGCGATCCTCTACCTGGCCGCCCTCGGTACCCTGCCGCAGGACCAGTACGACAGCGCCTCACTCGACGGCGCGGGCGGCTGGAATCGCTTCTGGCACGTGACCTGGCCGGCGCTGGGACCCACCACGATCTTTGTGTTCATCATGACCGCGGGCTCGGCCCTGCAGGCCTATGACGTCATCGCCGCGATGACCCAGGGCGGACCGCTCGGTTCGACCGAAACCCTGACCTTCGCGATCTGGAACCGGGGTGTGCACTACTTCGATATCGGCCGCGCCGCGGTCCTCTCCCTCGCCCTGCTGGTGCTCTCGGTCGCGGTGACCGCGATCCAGCGCACCGGCTATGCTCGCCGCTTGGAAAATGGAGGGTCCCGATGAGGGTTCTTGGCCAGATTGTCCGCCACCTGCTGCTCGCCCTCGGCGGCGTCTACATGCTCGCCCCGATTATCCTGATGCTCGCCTCGGCCTTTACCCCGACCGCCGATATTCTCGCCGGACGCTACCTCGCCCATCCGACACTGGAGAACTTCCAGACGGTCGCCCAGCAGGTGCCGCTGGGCACCTACTATCTCAACTCGCTGATCGCGTGCCTGGCCACCTTCGCACTCCAGCTGCTGGTGTGTGTGCCCGCGGCCTTCGCGATGGCCCGGCTGCGCTATCGCGGGCGCAACATCACCGTGTGGCTGCTAGGGCTGCTGATCCTGATCCCGTTCCAGGTGTTGGCGATCCCGATCTACCTAATCTTCCGCCAGGTCGGCCTGATCAACACCCTGCCCGCGCTGATCCTCCCCTTTGTGGGCTCGGCCTTCGCGATCTTCCTGCTGCGCCAGTTCTTCCTGGCCCTGCCCGGATCGATGTTTGATGCGGCGACCCTGGATGGTGCGGGCACCCTGGCCACGCTGATCCAGATCGTGATTCCCGCGAGCCGCCCAGCCCTGCTCTCGCTCGGGGTCTTCACCATCACCTCGGCCTGGAACGCCTACTTCTGGCCCTCCTTTGTCCTCTCCGACTCCTCCTCCGCCACGATCCCGTTCGGGGTGGTGCAGTTCATCAACTCCGATGCGGTCACCGCCTACGGCCCCCAGATGGCGATGGCCACCCTCTCGGTCCTCCCGCTCCTGATTGCCTTCCTCTTTGCTCAACGACAGTTCATTCGCGGTCTGGCCCTCGCCGGCCAGGCCGGCTAACGCAGCCGCCCTCCCCACCCCCTGCTGTGCCCTCCCTAAGGAATAAAATGTCTCGCTTCTCCCCCTCCCGCTCCCTCGCCCTGGCGGCCTACCTCGCCGGGATCACCCTGCTCGCGGGCTGCTCGGCCGCCGCGACCCCGGATGCCTCGGCCGGGGCCACCCCGGTGGCCGATGTGACGATCGTCTCGGGCCAGTCGGCCCAGAACGGCGATCTGCTGCGCGGGATCTTCGACCGCTACAACGCCTCCGCCAGCACCGCCAAGGTCACCCTGAACCTCACCGCCGACTCCGATGTGGACACCGCGCAGAAGGCGCTGGTGGATATCGCCGCCGGCCACGGCCCCGACGCCGTGCGGGTCACCAACGCGACCTACCAGACCCTGATCGACGCCGGGGTGGCCCAGCCCGCCGACGCCTGCCTCGCCGCCGAATCCGGACTCAATAAAGACCTGATTTCGGGAATCACCGTCAATAAGCACGTCTATCAGGTGCCCTGGTATGTAACCCCCAACGCGCTGTTCTACAACGCCAAGCTGTTCACCCAGGCGGACCTGGACCCCAACACCCCGCCCACCACGCTGGCCGAGTTCCACGCCGCGGCGAAGGCCATCGCGGCCACCGGCGCGGCCGGTGGCACCGCCTACTTCGGCAACGACTTCAACTTCCAGTCCTACCTCGCCTCGCTCGGGTCCCAGGTCTACACCCCGGCCTCCAAGAAGCTCACCGTGGACACCCCGGCCGCGGCCAGTGTGTTTGACACCTTCGCGGCCATGGCCAAGGATGGCAGCTCACCCGTCTACACCAACTTCTTTGCCGACGCCAACGAGGCCTTCGCCTCGGGCAAGCTGGGCATGATCGTCACCTCGGCCTCGGGCTACCCGGCGCTCAAGGCCAACGGCAACGCCGACATCCGCATCGCCCCGGTCCCCGCGGCCGACGGCGGCAAGGCCGTGGCTACCACCTCGACCAACGGCTTCGTGATCACCACCAAGGATCCCTCCCGCCAGAAGGCCGTCTGCACCGCGCTGCGGAGCCTGCTGACCCCCGAGTCGGTCACCGAGACCGTGACCAAGACCGCAACCATCCCGCTGCTGACCAGCACCATCACCGACCCCAAGCAGCTCGCCCCGGTCTATGCGGCCAACCCCGGCTGGGCCGCCGTGCGCGATCAGAAGACCGTGCCGTGGATCTCGCTGCCCGGCACCGCGAACGCCGAGTACTCCAAGCTTTACACCGACACCCAGCTCAAGGTGCTGCGCGGCGATCAGGATGGGAAGGCCGCGGCCAAGGACCTGCAGACCCAGACCGAGCAGATTCTGGCGGCCCGCTAGTGAGCGCCCCGGTTCACATCCGCGCGGTCGAGAAGACCTTCGAGGGGGCAAAGCGCGCCTCCACCCGCATCCTGAATGAGGTGTCGCTCACGGCCCCGGCCGGTCAGATCACCACGATCCTCGGGGAGTCTGGCTGCGGCAAGACCACCCTGCTGCGCATCGTCGCGGGCCTGGAAAGCGCCACCGGAGGCAGCATACACATCGGCGAGCGCGACGTCACCACGGTGCATCCCTCCCGCCGCGGTGTTGCGATGGTGTTCCAGAACTACGGGCTCTACCCGGCGAAAACCGTGGCCAAGAACATCGAGTTCCCGCTCAAGATGTCCGGGTTGTCCACCCCGGACCGGCACACCCGAGCACTGGCCGCGGCGAAGCTGCTGCACATCGATCACGTGATGGATCGCCTGCCCGCCCAGCTCTCCGGAGGCCAGCGCCAGCGCGTGGGAATCGCCCGTGCGCTGGCCCGCGACCCCGAAATCCTGCTGATGGATGAACCCCTGTCCAACCTGGATGCACAGCTGCGAATCGAGATGCGAGCCGAGCTGGTCTCCATGCAGCGCCGGATAGGCTCAACCATGCTCTACGTCACCCACGATCAAACCGAGGCCATGACCATGTCCGACCGCGTGGTTGTGATGCGCGGCGGTCGCATCGAACAGCAGGGAACCCCCGAGGAGGTTTTCCGAGTGCCGGAAACCACCTATGTGGCCGCGTTCCTGGGCAACATGAACCTCGCCCCGGCACCCGCATCGGAAACCGGTGCCGGGGCGGGCATCACACTCGGGGTGCGCCCCGAGCACTTCCTCCCCGCCGACCGGGTGACCGCCGAATCCGGGGACCTGCGCATCGAGGGACGGGTCGAGTTTGCCGAGCTACTGGGTACCGACCGAATCCTGCACCTGCGCGCCGGGGACACCCTCTGGCGTGCCCGGGTGGATGCCGCCCTGCCGCTCCAGGAGCGCGTGGCGGTGGTGGCCCGCGCCGCCAATATCCACCGGTTCGACACCGCGAGCGGGGTGCGCCGTGCAGCCTAGTAAACCCCCGTTCCCGCTGCTGGTCAGCGACCTGGATGGCACCCTGCTCACCAACCAGAAAACGGTCTCCCCGGAGACCATCGCCGCACTGGTTCTCGCCCGCGAGCACGGCATGTCCCTGGCGATCGCCTCGGCCCGGCCGTTTCGGATGATCCAGGCGGTCATCGATCCCGAGGCCCTGGCGCTTTTTGACGCGGTCATCGTGTCCAATGGGGCGGCGATTTTCTCCTCCGACGGAACCCACGTTCTGCACGAGGATGCGCTGGCACCGGAGGAACTCGCGGTACTGATCACCCATCTGCGGGCGCTGTATCCAGATGCCGGATTTGGCTGGGAGTCGGGCACCGCGTTTGGGAGCGACCGGCGTCTGCTGGATCTCACCGCACGCGGAGGGGTGCTGCGTGACCCGCACCCCGACCGGCTGAGCGATCTACCCATCACCTCCGCCCACCAGCTGGTCCTGGCTCCGGGCGAGGGAGTTCCGCGGGATCTGATCGCGGCAATCCGCCGAGAAATTGGCGACACCTATGCGGTGACCGACTCGCTCGGCGGCGTGGTGGAGATCTCCCCGGCCCGGGTCACCAAGGCCGATGCTGCCACCGTCTGGGCCGAATCCCTCGGTCACTCCCTCGCCCGGGTCGTGGCCTTCGGCGACGAACACAACGACCTGCCCTTGTTGCGTGCGGCGGGCCTGGGCATCGCGATGGGGAACGCCTCGGACGAGGTCCGGCAGGCGGCCGATCGCGCCACCGCCACCAACACCGATCACGGTGTCGCCCGCGCCCTGCGTACGCTCCTGGGCTTCGATGAGGCCACCCCGCTCCCCCGTTTCGAAAAGAATTCATGACCTCCCGTACCCTGTTTCACGTTTCCGATCCGCACCTCGGCCACTCCGGCGGCGACCAGCGCGCCCACGCGGCCGAAACCGCCTGGGCCCACCTGCATGCGTCGGTCGCACGCGAGCGTCCCGACCTGGTGATCATCACCGGTGATCTGGTGGTGGATGACCCGGATGATCCCACCGACCGTGCCCTGGCCCACGCGCGCATCACCACCCTCGACGCCCCGGTACTGGTGGTTCCGGGCAACCACGATGTGGGCGATCACGCGCACCGCGCGGGACTGCCCGCCGACTGGCACGGAACCCTGGTGTCCGAGGCGCGAGTACTCACCTGGGAAGCCCAGTGGGGACCGTCTTTTTGGCTGCGCGAGCTCGATGGCTGGGTGTTACTGGGCATCAACGCGCAGATTCTTGGGTCGGGCCTGCCCGCCGAACAGCGACAGTGGGAGTGGCTGGAGCGGGAAGCACTGCCCGCGGTGGCCGGGCGTTCGCTGCTGGTGTTCAGCCACGAGTCCCTGGATGCACGCCCCGAAACCGACGGCGAATCCGACAGTTGGATGGCGATTCCCTCGGCCGCCTCGGCCCGGTTGGAGGCGCTCCTTGCCCCGCATCGACCGGTCGCCGTGTGCGCCGGCCACACCCACCGCCACCTGGACTGGCGGGTATCCGATATCCGCGGGATCACCGCCCCCAGCCTCACCGGGGCGATTCCCGAACGGTCGGATATGACCGCGGCGCTCGGGGACCAGCGGCCGGGCTGGCTGCGCTATACGCTGGAAGGCAGCTCGCTCGATATTGTCCATGTGGTCCCGGAACGTGCCCTTGCGAGTACCGAGTGAACCCGCCAGGCGACGGGCCGCGGCGGGTTTACCGTTCCCACGCCCGCACCCTCATCCCTGCTCACCCCTTCCCTGCTCGCACCGTCCCGCTTTCAGAACCGAGGATCCCATGACCACTACCCGCCCCGCCCTGCACGCCTCGGCCCTGGCGATCCTCGCCGATCCGAGCACCGCGCGCACCTCGGATGCCGCAGCCCACGCCGATTTCGCCGCGTATCTCGCCCTGGACCCGGCACCGCTGCTGCGGGAGGACGGCCCCAGCCACATCACCGGGTCCTGTTTCGTCTTCAGCCCCGACCGCACCCAGACCCTGCTGGTGTTCCACACCAAGGGACAGTTCTGGGTGCAGCCCGGCGGCCACCTCGACGACGGCGACGCCTCACTCCAGGCCGCCGCGCTGCGCGAGCTCACCGAGGAAACCGGCACCACCCCGGATCCCGATACCCCGGTCATCGGCTATGACCTCGACCACCATGAGCTCTCCTCCCGGTTCGGGGTGTGCCGCTCGCACCTGGACATCGGGGTTGCGGTCACCGTGGATCCCGCTGCCACCCTGGCGCTCAGCGACGAATCCGAGGACCTACGTTGGTGGCCGGTGGACGCGCTGCCGGAAAATTCGGCCCCCTCGATCCCCCGCCGCCTCAAAGGATTCCTCTCGCTCTAACCCCCACCACAGCCACGCCGCCGCCTCAAAGGATTCCTCTCGCTCCAATCCCCACCACAGCCACGCCGCCGCCTCAACGGATTCCTCTCGCTCCAATCCCCACCGCGGCCACGCCGCCGCCTCAACGGATTCCTCGCGCTCTAGCTACCGCCTTATCTCGGACGGTCCCGAGTGGTGGGTGCCCCAAGAAAGATAGGGCACCTGCCCGAGGTAGCGGCACCACCTCAGAGAACATGCTTGAGTCATCGCCGGAAGATCGTCTCCCGGTGATCATCCAAGGAGGAATCATCATGTTCGATGTGTGGGGTCCGACCCCCTCGGCGACTCGGCGCTTTGAAGAGCGTGCACTCACCGTGCGCCTGGAACGCGCACGCGTTCTACGGGAGGAGATCCAGGCCTATCGTGAGGGTCGTCCCTCGCGAGTGGGTACTCGGCAGAACCGTGCCGAGCACTGACCGTATGGATGTGGATGAAACCCGCCCCCGAGAATCCGGATCGTGGCACGATAGTGATGTGAACCTGCCCACCACCAGTGCCCGCCTGATCGGCCGCGATAAAGACCTCGCGCTCCTGCGCGAGGTCTTTGCCGATGCCGCCACCGGCATCCCACGCACCCTGATCCTGGGTGGCGAGGCCGGAATTGGCAAGACCCGACTGCTGTCCGAGTTCCTCGCCCAGGTTCATCCAGAAGCCCTCGTACTCACCGGGCAAGCCACCGATCAGGGCTCGGTCCCCGCCGCATACTCACCGATCACCGCGGTACTCAAATCCCTGCAAACCCAGTGTGGGCCCGACGCTCTCCGCGAGGCCGCCGGGGCCGGGATTGACGCGCTGGCCACGCTGCTTCCAGCCCTCGGACCGGCCGCCACCAACAGCGTGCCCAGCTTCGCGTTTGATGCACGCGGTGCGGGTCGCCTGCATGAGACGGTCGCGCTGATCCTGGAAACCCTCTCCCGGGAACGCCCGGTGGTCCTAGCGATCGAAGACCTCCACTGGGCCGATGGTGCCACCCTGCAACTGCTGGGTTTTCTGGTGCGTTCCCTCACCCGCGAGCGCATCCTGCTGGTGCTGACATATCGCAGTGACGATGTGTCGCGTGGTCACCCGCTGCGCGCCTTCCTCGGCGAGCTGGATCGCACCCGACGCGTCCACCGCCACGACCTCACCCGGCTCTCGGCACACGAGGTGGGTGAGCAGGTGGTCGCCATCCTGGGCACACGGCCCGACCCGGCGGATGTGGCCCGGGTTTATGAGCGTTCGGAGGGTGTGCCCTTTTTTGTTGAGGAACTGATCGGGATCGCCGATTCCGGCGGTGCCGAGCTCCCGGATTCGCTGCGTTCTCTCCTCCTGGGACGCTATGACGCGCTGGATTCCTCAACCCAAACCCTGCTGCGGGTGCTGGCGGTGGGTGGCGTGCGGGTGGATCACCGGCTGGTCAGCGCCGTGTATCCCGGAGATGCCGAGACGCTGGATGCTTCCGCTCGCGCGGCCGTTCAGGCCAACGTCCTGGTGGCCGACGAGCGTTTTTATACGTTCCGGCACGCGCTGGTTCGGGAGGCAATCGCCGCCGATCTTCTCCCCGGCGAGCGCACGCGGTTTCACGCCGGATTCGCCGAGGCCATCGAAACCCTGAATCTCGAATCCTCACCCTGGGCGGAGGTCTCCAATCACTGGATGGCCGCGCGCAACTATGAGCGTGCCTTCCCGGCAACCCAGCGGGCCAAGGATGCCGCCTACGATGCGTTTGGTTACGCCTCGGTCGCGCAGTTTGGTGAGCGCATGCTCGACATCTGGGATCAGGTTCCAGACCCCGAGCAGGTCGCCCGGGTTTCCCGACTGGAGCTGATGTATTTCACCGCGTGCGCGCTGCATGATGCGGGCAATCTGGAGCGTTCGGCCGTACTGGTGGACCAGGCCCTCGCCGGTCCGGAGATCATCTCCCCGGTCCTGCGTGCCAAGCTGCTGCGCTATCGCTCGCTGTATCTGACCCGGCTGGCCCGTCCGGGCTCTCGCGAGGCGCTGGAGGAGGCGCTGAGCCTGATCCCCGGTGATGCCAGCCCGGTGCTCCGGGCGTTTTTGCTGAATGATCTGGCCGGCCGATGCATGATCGAGGCGGATCTGGAGGGAACCTTCGCCCTCGCCGAGCAGGCCTATGCGGTGGCCTCGGACGTGCAGCAGAAGAATCCAAGTGCCGGACCGATGTTTGCCATGTCCCTGGCCCGCGACTACGCGGGCATGTCTCGATTCCTAGAGGGTGACCTCGACGCGGCCACCGACCTGTTTGCGCAGGCGGAGGAGTTGGCGCAGGCGGATCCCGAGATTCTGATCCGCCACCAGACATTCATCTCGGATGCGCACACCCTCACCGGTGCCTACCGGGATTCGGTGCTGATTGCCCGCGCGGGCATCGCCCAGGCTCAGGCGATCGGCATGGAGCGCAGCATCGGGCTGATTCTGGCATCAAATGCGGTTGAGCCGCTGCTCTCACTGGGACGCTGGGACGAGGCGGATGCGCTGATCGAGGATACCCTGGCGCTGCACCCGGCACTCGCCTACGCCGTGTATCTCCGGTTCTCGCAGGTGCGCTCGGTTCTCTGGCGAGGTGATCCACAGCGGGCCTGGACCCTGCTACAGCGCTGGCGCCCGCAGATGGAGGTGCTGGGTGATTCGGAGGTGCAAACCCGGTTTGCGGTGGCCGAGATAACCGGCCAGGTGGCGTTGGCGGTATGCGATCTTCGGGCCGCCTGGGATGCCACGGCACCGCTGCGCGAACCGAATCGGCGGGTGGTTCCGGCCTATGATCTCACCCTCCTGGCGGTCTCGGCGCGCGTGCTCGCCAACGTGCGGACCGAATATTTGCGAGCGGCGGAGGGGCTCTCCCCCACTCCCGAGACGGTGCTGCCCGAGGGCCTGAGCCTGGCCGAACTGGATGCGCATGAGGAGCACTGGCGCGAGCTCATTGCCCGCTGTGCTGCCTGGCCGACCGCGTCATTTTGGACGGCGATCTTCGAGGCCGAGCTTAGCGGGCCCTCGGGTACCGGTGAGGATCCCGAGGCGTGGCGTCTCGCGGTGGCGGCGGCCGAGTCCCTGGTGGCCCCGGCGCGCTACCGTGCGTATACGGCGATGCGATATGGCCAGACCCTCCTGGAACGGGGCGAGCGAGCCGAGGCCACCGAGGCGCTGACCGCGGCGATTCGGCATGCCTGCGATCTGGGAGCCACGCTGCTGGAGAGCGCTGCTCTGGAGAGCGCCCACCGGGGCGGACTTGCCCTGGCCGGGCCCGGTCGCATCCGTCACGCCCCCGATGAGGATCGGCTGACGGCCCGTGAAATGCAGGTGCTTGAGCTGGTGGCCGAGGGGCTGAATAACCGGCAGATTGGTGAGCGGCTCTATATCAGCACCAAGACGGCGAGTGTTCATGTGTCGGCGATCCTGCGCAAGCTACAAGCGAGCTCGCGGACCGAGGCCGCCGTCCGAGCACAGGAGAGCGGTCTCCTGGGCTAGGGAGATGCCCGCCCCCTCGGCCGTACTCGTGCTGCGCGCCTTCACCGACCGGACGGATCGGGGTCATAGGGTGTAGGTGTTACCCGACCGGCACCACAATTCCGGAGGCACCGTTGATTCTCGATTTCACCCCGCCCTGCGGCCCGATCACCGCGATTGTCGACATCGATGTGATCCGCGCCCGGGGAATCCGCTACGCCACGGCCGCCCGGTTTGCCGCCCCGGTTGCGGCGGCGGACCACACCGAGCCCTTTCTCGCCGAGACGCCCGCCCCGGCCAGCCCCCAGTCTCCCGCGCCGGGCCTGACCGAAGTCCTGGGCGCGGGTGCCGATCCACTCATTCAGGACGAGGACTGCCAGCGCCTCTCGATCACCGCGCCGCTGGACCTACTCCCCGGCGAGTACGTCCCGGTCATGGTGTGGATCCACGGCGGCTCCTACCTCACCGGCTGCGGGGATATCCCGGTCATGGATCCGCGCCCGCTGGTGGCCGAGCAGCGTGTGATCGTGGTCACCGTGACCTATCGATTGGGCATCCTCGGATTCCTCGGCGACCCCGACGGGGATCCCGCTCGCCCGGCAAACCTGGGTCTACTGGATATCATCACCGCACTGCGCTGGGTCAGCCGCAATATCGCGGCCTTCGGTGGGGACACCGATCGGATCACCGCGTTTGGGCAGTCCGCCGGAGCCGATGCGATCGCGCATGTGATGACCCTGCCCGAGGCCCCCGAGCTGTTTTCCCGAGCCATCCTGCAGAGCGCCCCGTTCGGGATCCGGCATCACCGCCAGGAGATGACTCGTGCCCTCTTTGAGGCCACCCTGGAGTTGACCCCCGAGACACCGCTGGACACGCTCATCGCCGCTCAGCCCGGGGTGGTCGAGGTCGGCCGAGGGTTTGGTTTGAAGGGCGCGATGGCGTTCGGATGTCAGTACGGTCTGGATCCATTGCCGGCGGAGGAAGATATCGAGGCGGCCTGGGATCGCACGGCCCCAAAAATCGATATCCTGGTCGGCAATACGGCCGAGGAAACCCGGCTGTTCATCTCGGCGCTGCCCACACTCGCCCGTGTCGTGGCGACCCCGGTGGTGGGTCCGCTGCTGGGAAAGGCGGCCACGTCCGCTCTGACCCGCCGGGTATACGGTGCGGAGTCGCGTTCGTTCGCGCGGCGCCACGTGGCCGCCGGGGGCCGGGCTCACCACTATGTAATCGCCTGGAGCGCCCCGGGCAATCCGCTGGGTGCCGCGCACACGATCGACCTGCCGCTGCTGTTCGGAGACGAGCAGACCTGGTCCACCGCGACCCTCCTCACCGGTGCCACTTGGTCCGAAGTTGAAACGGCTGCCCGCCGGGTCCGCCGAGTCTGGGGCGCATTTGCCCGCGGCGACGACCTCGGCGAGGATGGCGAACTGCCCGGCATCCTCAGCTACGCCCGCGTGTAGATTCCACAAAAATACCCCGGACCAAACCGTCCGGGGTATTTTGGCGGGCGTCAGACCTAGTCGCGCACGGGGGTCTTTGGCAGCGTGATCGTGCCGGTCACGCTGGCCTCGTCCTGCCAGCAGGAGATGCCGCGAATCTCCGGCAGCCGATCCCGGGTGAAGACCGGATCCAGGCCAGCCCGGCGCTGGTCGGCGTAGTCCTTCATCAACTTGAAGGCCACCCCCGAGAGCAGGGCGATGGAGACCAGGTTGATCAGCGCCATGATGCCCATGATGCCGTCTGCAAGGTTCCAGATCAGATCCGCCGAGGCGATCGATCCCACAAATACGGCCACGATGACCAGTACCCGGTAGGACAGCAGCACCCGCGCACTCGAGGTAATGAACTCGATGTTGGCCTCGCCGTAGTAGTAGTTGCCGAGGATCGAGGTGAACGCGAGCAGGAAGATGATCACCGTGAGCAAGATGTTTGACCAGGAGCCGAGGTTGTCCACCATCGCCTGCTGGGTGAGCGCGATTCCGGGCTTTGCACCCTCCAGGTTGGGGTTGGCCACCAGGATAATAAACGCGGTCACCGTGCACACCAGGAAGGTGTCAAAGTACACACCCAGGGTCTGCACCAGGCCCTGCTTGACCGGATGGGTGACCGCGGCGGTGGCACCGGCGTTGGGGGCGGATCCCAGTCCCGCCTCGTTGGAGAACATGCCGCGCTTGATGCCGGTCATGATGATCACGCCCAGCCCACCCCCGGCAAACGAGGTGAACCCGAATGCCTGGCTGAAGATCATCCCGAAGACCTCGGGCAGATGGGTGATGTTCAGCGCGACCACAACCAGACCTACCAGCAGGTAGAGCAGCGCCATCAGCGGAACCACCGACTGGGATACGGTCGCGATGCGACGAACCCCGCCGAAGATCACCAGGGAGGCGAGGATCGCCACCACAATACCGATCGCGGCGGGCAGCCAGGGCAGGTCCACGTGCAGGCTGTTGGTCACGGTGGCGCTGATGGTGTTGGCCTGCAGCGAGGAGAAGGCGAAGGGGAAGGTGGCGATCATGATGACCGCAAACACGATGCCCAGCCCGCGCGAGCGCAGCCCGTACATCATGTAGTACGCGGGGCCTCCGCGGAATCCGACGTGATCGCGCACCTTGTACAGCTGACCGAGGGTGGACTCCACAAAGCTCGCCGCGCCGCCCAGCAGGGCCATCGCCCACATCCAGAACACGGCACCGGGGCCGCCGATCGCGATCGCGGTCCCCACCCCGGCGATGGTCCCCACACCCACGCGTGATGCGGCGGAGATGGTGAAGGCCTGGAACGCCGAGGTGGACTGCGGGGTGCCGTCCTCATTGGTGGGGGTTTTGTCCTTGAGCGTGCGGAACATCTCGGGAATCCAGCGCACCTGGACGATGCCGGTGCGGGCCGTGAAGTACACGCCAAGGCCGATCAGTACCGGCACCACGATCCAGGACCACAGCTCGTCGGAACCCAGTCGAGCTATCTCATTAAAAAAGTCCATCCGTTCAGTATTACAACAGATTGGCGCACACACGAAACCGGGTGGGCGACGCGTCTCGACGAAGCGTCAACGTTTGTATTTCAAGTTAGTTAAGACCAAATCAATACCCGACCTAATTACTAATTGTGATAGGACACGGCCATTGGCCCATTTTTAGATTCGAGCCGGTTTAAACAAAAGTCGAATGACGCTTGAAGCACAGGCGACTCGCCGACGATTCTTTCTGCCCCCAGTTGACGGCACAGCTCTAATTGTTTTCTGGCGGTGCGCCGCGGAACAGAGCGGTCCCTTCTCTGGCCTACTTTTCGCTCCTTTCTCGATTGCCTCGCTGAGCTGTTCACGAACTGTAGGCTTCCCTCGACCTTGGGAATTCCTGAGGTATCAAAAACCGCCTTCAGAAAAGGACCTTTAACCGCTATGCTCCAACAGCTAGTCATCGTTGACGCACCTTGTTTCGGCAGTGAGCCCGTCACGATACCTTCGCTCGAACGATCAAGTTTCATTTTCGGGCCAAATGGTTCTGGAAAAACCTCGATAAGTCGCGCGTTAGCTGGGGAATCAGATACAACGATCTTGCCTAGCTGGTTGGGTTTACCAATGGGATTTCGCGTTTACAACCACGACTTTGTATCGAAAATACTTGCAGAATCTTCATCAATTCCTGGAGTATTTGTGCTCGGTGAAAAAAATGTCGAGGCAGCGAAAAGACTTGAAGAGATTGTGAAGCCAAAGGGCGAGCAGGATCGCACATTGGATGCGAAGACCGCCCTTGAAAAGACCCTAGAAAAGAACGAAATGGCTGAAGCCGATGCGGTTTCAGCCCTACAAACAGCAACTTGGAGTGCGTACAAAAACCTCATAGATCAAAATCCGATTCTGAACCATGCGTTTACAGGAATAGGCTCCGGAAATATCGGTAAGTCTAAGAAAGCGCTAGTGGACAAGCTCTTACTTATTGAAACTGGGAGCACTATAGTTCCAGAGTTAGAAGACCTCCTTCACGATGCCAGCGCAGTATTTGAAAAGACGTCAGCTTCTGTTGATGAGATCCCCGTTGTTCAATACTTTGATTTCGGTTCAAAAGCTGGTTTCAGCCTTCTGGCAGAACCTATCATTGGCAGTCAATCAGCTCCACTTCGAAGACTGATTGAGAAACTATCGAGCAGCTCTTGGGTCGCCAGCGGCCGCGCATACATCGACCACTCCGATGGCACCTGTCCATTCTGCCAGCAAAAGCTACCGTCGGCTTTCGCGTCGGAATTGGCCGCGATGTTTGATGATCAGTATGAATCGCAAGTCAATCAAATCACAGAGCTGCAGACAGACTTCGCTGAATGGAAGAATTCAGTCCTGGCGATTTTAGATCTAGCTCAGCAAGATGCTTCCGGCTTCATCGAAATCGATAGCTTGCAGGTGGCCCGGCGGAATCTAGAACAGGTTCTAGTGACAAACATTAAGAATCTCGAGCTAAAGAAGCTTAACCCTGAGCTTAAAATCGACATTGTTGACGAGCAAAAAGCCATAGACGATGTCAACTTTTTGCTCAAGTCTTCAAATACTAAAATCAAGAACCATAACGATTTAGTAGCGGGTCGAAACACGGAAAGACCCGAACTAATGGAACGTTGCCAACGATATCTCGGCGTTAAATTGTTAGGTGAACTTTTCAAAGAGTTTCAGAAAAGCAAGGCAAAACGTGACTCGACGCAGACCAAACTCGAGCAAAAAATTGGGGTGCACCAAGCCACATTACTGAAACTCGAAGAGGAAAAAAAGCAGCTGCATCGATCAGTCGAATCGTCGCTGCCCGTAATTGCACAGATTAACAGCATTCTGACTCGGACAGGATTCACGTCGTTTCGGATCGTTGAGTCCGACAAGCTCGCCGACGGGTACATGTTAGACCGTGACGGTGAAGTGTTGGATGAGCATTCTTTGAGCGAAGGCGAACGAACTTTCATTGCGTTTCTATACTTCTACCATTGGTTGGAAGGTAAAGCCGGCAACGAGCAGGATACGTCGCAGCTAGTCGCAGTAATTGATGATCCAATCTCCAGTCTCGACGCCGATGTGCTATTCGTCGTTAGTAGCCTAATTCGAACATTGATAAAGCGAAGTGAATCGCCCACCGCCCGTGTCGGGCAAGTAATCGTGCTGACTCACAACGTTTACTTCCATAAAGAAGTCACTTACCTGCGTGATGGCGATAAAGGGCAAAACCGGTCGTATTACACAATTCGGAAAAATGCCGATACGGCGAATTCAATCTCCAAGCATGTATCAAATCCAATCACCTCCGAATATCGTCGCTTATGGGGCGAAGTCAAAAAAACAATCGACGGTGAACCCACTAGCAATATCGGCCTAGAGAACATATTGCGGAGAATTCTTGAGACCTATTTTCGCGTTATGGGCGGAGGGATCTGGGATAAGGAATTTGAAACTGTAATGAGCGCCGAAGAAGTTTACGTATTCAGATCACTTTTTAGCTGGATTAACGAAGGCTCTCATGCGATCTTAGAAGATGTTTTCTATTCGCCCTCCGAAATCACCCAAGATACCTACCTAAAAGCTTTCAGACGCGTATTTGAAGCAACGTCACACCTTGCACACTACGACATGATGCTGAAGGGCAAGGCCAGTCTTCACTAGTGAACCAGTTTCTGTTCGTTAATCAGTAGCCAAGGGTGCGGCTGAAGCATGAGCCACACCCTTGGTACCTGAAGTTCTAAATACTTGATTCGAGGCGGTGCGCAGTTAGAGGTGTTTTCCGCCGGTTACCGCGAGCACCGCCCCCGACGTATACGACGCGTCCTCGGAGGCGAGATACACGTAGGCGCCGGCGACCTCGGCGGGCTGTCCGGCCCGACCTAGCGGCGTATCCTGGCCGAAATCGGCGATTCCGTCTCCCCATCCGGTGGCGGGGATCAGCGGGGTCCAGATCGGTCCCGGTGCAACCGCGTTGACCCGAATTCCCTGCGGCCCGAGCTCCTCGGCCAGGGAGGCCGTGAGCGAGACCAGGCCCGCCTTGGTGGCCGCATAGTCCATCAGCGAAGGCGAGGGGTCATACCCTTGAATGGACGCGGTAAAGATGATGCTTGCCCCCGGTTGGAGTCTGGGGACCGCGGCACGAGTTACCAGCAGCCCCGCCAACAGGTTGGTTTCCCACACCCGGACCAGTTCCTCACGTTCGAGGTTCTCGACCCCCGGACGATGCTTTTGATAGCCGGCGTTGCTGACCACGATGTCGAGGGACCCGAGCTCGCGGATGGTCTCCCCCACGATCCAGGCGCAGTAGCTCTCCTCGCGCAGATCTCCGGGGAGCAGGATCACGTTGACCCCGGTGGCGCGCACCAGTTCGGCGGTTTCCTCGGCGTCCGCGCGTTCCTCGGGAAGATAGGAAATGGCGATATTTGCTCCCTCTCGGGAGTAGGCGATGGCGACCGCACGGCCAATTCCCGAGTCTCCCCCGGTGATCAGCGCGGTGAGTCCGGCGAGTCGGCCGTGTCCACGGTAGGTGAGTTCGCCGTGATCGGGGGTGGGTTCGATCTCGTGGGTGAGGCCGGGTTGGGTGGTGTCGTGGGTGGGAAACGCGTCGGTGCGGTACTTCACGCGGGGATCGATGTTCGGCATGGTGGTGCTCCCTTCTCGGGGAGGGCCCGGCCGTGCCGGGTCCTCCGGTTCGGTGCGGTTGCAAATGGGCGCGATAAACACGGGGTTCATCGCGCCCGTGTGGATGCGGATGGCAGCCGGCGTCTAGTCCGGTGCGTCCAGCGAGGTCAGGTCGTCATCATCGCGCTCGGGTTCCCCCAGGCGGCGACTTGGCTCCTGTCCATCCTCTTCAAAGGCATCGGCGAGTTCGTGCTCATTGGGCTCGGCGGGCCGACCGTCGGGTCCGCCGCCGTGCGGGTTGTGGCGGTTATTCGATTCTGCCGGGCCGGATCCGGTATCGGGATTATCGCGGCGCGGGCTGGTGGGATGTGTGTTCATAAGAAACGGAACAACTCCAAGGCCCCGGATGGGCCGCAGGGTTGATCCGTCTGGATCACCTCCTGTTCCCCCCACGCTATCAATCACACGTGTGAGGTCAAGGGGGCGGCGCACATTCACGGGAAGCGCACCGCGTGGCGTGCAACGTCCTAGATTTCCGCCAGCGAAATAGGCGCGACTTCACGATCCACGGATTGTCTGCCCATTTTGCTTCCAATACTGACTAAAAGTTGAATTTTGGCTTTCGTCGTTGCACGAATACAGCGGCCAGGGGAAATATCGAACCATCTCGCCACAACACGAAGGACCAACCCATGCGAAAAAACTCAATAAAACGCCTACTTAGCCTCCAGTTCGTAACCATTTTGCTCATTGCCGCGCCACTCTCCGCGGGGCCAGCGGCCAACGCAAATTCAAACGGTTCCGGGGAAAACCCCGTAGATTGGGGCCCTGGATCGCCGCTTGTTTTTGGGGGCTATAACGTAGCCGTTGCGGCCGAAAATGGATTCACGATTGAAACGGCCGAAGACGGTAAGCAACGCTCGATTCCCAAATCGACACAAGCAAGGTCCCTTGTCCAAAAAGCTTCAAAATATGGTCTCGAACCCCGTGATACGGCCACGGGTAATTGTGGCACGGCGTGGCTAAACGGGAGCAAGGGGCAAGAGAACAAAGTCAGTTTTCGCACCGGATACTCGGTGCGGCTTCCGGTCCAATTTCATCAGTGGCGCGTTTCTGCCCAGGGCTTCATTACGTCGGGTGAGAAAAACTACGCACAGGGATCTGGAGCCTCGATTTGGTATGTCTATGGGGTCACCACCGCGATCGGACCGGGGAGAGCAGTAGTGCCGCCGTTTAGCCCCACCGCCCTCATCACGCTAATCGACGGGTCTGTGTGCTACAGCAACAGCCCTGGCTTCGGCTTTGATTAGCGAGTCCTGGCTATGAACGTCTTCAACAGTTCCCCTGCGAATTGCTGGCCACCCGACATGCTCATTCGGGTGGAATCGCTCCCGATTCAGCTCTTGGAATTGCTGTGGATCCGAGAAGCATGGCAGCTTCATCTCGACGGCATTTCTCCGCGCTGCCTGGTGACGCCGCCTCGTTCCGAAGGAACTCACCGGTTCTCCGCCCAATGGGAGGACCGCTGGCCACACTGGTGGAACGACGCTGTAAACGCCGTCTCAACCGCGCGCAGTCCGACTTTCGGTCCCCAGCGCCCGTGGAAAGCGAGTTTGACACCACGCTTTTCGCAGTGGCTAGACGATCGACATTCTGAGGTTGTCACGGGGCTCATGGTCCCCCTGGAGAGCACGCCCGAACGCCTCGCGGTGTCGGCCCTCGGTTTGGCGTGGGATTCGGGGCTCACCCAGATTGTGACGATTCCGACGCTGGGAGACTACTCGCACCGACTTGAACGGCAGACCCTCCTGCTCGCCGAGGAGGACCGGATGAACCCGAATCGCTATCCCCTCGTGCTCACCCAGTTTGCGTCCGGGCAACTTCCCCCGCTGCCCGGACACAGCAGCTAGACACGCAACTGGAGCGTCTACGCCGAACGCACCTCGACCGTTCCCGGTGCGGCCCCATCGACGCCGAACACCAGCATGCGGGTGGCCACCTTATCGGTGAAGAAACGGTCGTGGCTAACCACGACCACGGCACCCGGGAAATGGATCAGCGCCCGCTCCATGACCTGGGTACTGGCCAGGTCCAGGTGGTTGGTGGGCTCATCCAGCAGCAGCACCGAGGCTCCCGAGAGTAGGCACTGCGCCATCGCCACGCGGGCACGCTGACCACCGGAGAGTTCGCGGATGCGCTTCTTCTGGTCGGCCTCGGAGAATTGGAACATGGTGAGGAAGCGGCCCACCGACTTGCGGGTTGCGCGCAGCGCCAGGCTGCCGGGCATCGCGCCGACCGCGTGGGCCACGGTGTCCTCGGGGTCCAGCTCCTCCAGCACCCGGTTATAGGAGATGGTGCGCACGCCCCCGGCCCAGGCTGCCTCGCCGCGGTCGGCTTTCTCCTCACCGGTGAGCACCTTCAGCAGGGTGGATTTTCCGCTTCCGTTGGCCCCGATCACCACGATTCGGTGCCCGCGACGAATCTCGAACTCCACATCCTGGAACAGGGTGCGCTCACCGTAGGACTTGCTCAGGTCGGCGACCCGGCACAGCACATCCTTGACGTGCAGTCCACCGTAAATGTCGGTGAGAATCTCATCGACCGGGCGCGGAGCGCGGGACTTCTTGATCCCCGCGAGCTGCTTTCCCAGCCCCTTGCCGCCGGCCTTGGCAGCCTCGCGACGGTCGACGATCCCCTCGGCCTCGAACGCCAGCAGCTCGGCCTCATGCTGATACTGCTGTTCCAGGGTCTTCAACCGGAACTGCTTCTGCACCACGTACTCGGCAAAGTTTCCCGCATACTCGTGCACGTGATAGTTCTCAACCTCGATGATGCGGGTCGCCACCGCGTCGAGGAACGTGCGGTCGTGGGAGACGATGATCGCCGCCCCGCGGAAAGTGCGGAACCAGGTTTCCAGCCACTCCACACCGGCCACATCGAGGAAGTTGGTGGGCTCATCCAGCAGCAGGACATCGGGCTCTTCGAGCAGGATCTTTGCCAGGGCCGCGCGGTTGCGCCAACCACCGGAGAGCGAATCGATCGGGATGCCGCGGTGGATCTCAGAGAAGCCCAGCACGCTCAGCGCACGCTCGATCTTGCGGGTGTAGTCCCAGCCGTCGATGCGTTCCATCTCGGCGAAGAGTTCGGCCTGACGCTCGATCAGGGCGTCCAGATCGCCCATCGGATCCGCGGCGATGGACGCGTCGATCCCGGCCAGTTCGGCCTCCACCGCGTGCACGTGGCCAAACAGGCCATCCAGCACCTCGGTGATCGTCGCGGTCCCATCCAGCTCGGAAAACTGCGAGAAGTAGCCGATCTTGATGTCGGGATCCAGGGTCACGGTCCCCGCGTCGGGATGCACCTGCTCCAGGATGAGCTTCAGCAGCGTGGTTTTGCCCGAGCCGTTCCGACCGATCAGACCGATCCGGTCCCCGGCGTCCAGCTTGAGGAACGCCTCCCGCAGGATCTGTGCGTTTTCATAGCGGACGTGGACGTCGTTCAGCCGAACCAGGCTCATGCGGGTGCTCCTCGGGGTGCGGACGCACGACGTGTGCGTCCGCACCCAGTTTAGGCGTGAACCTAGGGCTTGACCGCCCCCAGCTGTGACCGCGCGTGTGCCAGCACCGCGGTGTCGGCACCGGCGTCGGCCAGGGCCAGCAGGCCCGCGCCGAGGACCGGCGGCGCATCCACGATCACCAGCTCGGCGCGGGCCGCGGTTTCGGCCAGGCCCGCACGCGTGCGGGCCAGCAGCAGCGGATCACGCGAACGAGCCACGCCGCCGCCGATCACCACCTGCACGGCCTCGTCCGCCAGGTCGAGGTCGTTGATGCAGGCCCGAGCATAAGCCACGATCTCATCGGCCTGACGCTCCACCACCGAGATGGCGACCGGGTCGCCGGCGGCGGCGGTGGACATCATCAGCGGCGACAGGCTCGACAGCATCGAGTACGGTCGACGCCCGAAGTGGATATCCTCGGTCACCTCGCGCACGCTGCCCGCCCCGGTGGCCGCCAGCAGCGCATCCACCAGGAGCGTTTTGGGGCCGCGACCGTCCTCGGCCCGGGCGGCGTGCCAGAGCACGTCGCTGCCGAGGCTTCCGCCGCCACCCCAGTCGCCCGAGATTCCGCCGAGCGCGGTGAACCGGTAGCTTTCGCCGTCGGCCCGCAGCCCGATCGCGTTCATGCCGGTACCCACCACGATTGCCACCGCGTTGGGGGCGTCGCTGCCCGCGCGCAGCAGCGCAAACAGGTCGTTATCCAGCAGCAGGTTGGATCCGGCCCAGGCCTTATCCTTGACCGCCTCGCGATAATCGGCGATCTCCTGGGGCAGATCCAGCCCCGACAGGTACAGGCTCGTCTGCACGAGCGCGGACGGGTCGATCCCTTCCAGGACCGCCGTCATCACCGAGTCCACGGTCCGAACGGACGCGGCCAATCCCTCAACCTGCGGACTGGACCCACCCCGACGGGCGTGCGCAATCAGCTCGCCCTTCAGGTTCAGCAGGACCGCATCCGTCTTCGAGCCGCCGCCGTCTACGGCGACCACATATCGGGCCGAGGGGTCGGCCGAGAGGCGACTCACGCCCACTCCAGGAACGAGGCGTTGGCGGCCATCAGCCGGTCGGTAAGCTTCTCGGCACGATCGTGCTGGAGCACCAGCGGGTGGGCGCGCATCGCCCGCAGCACGCGGTCGCGGCCACCGTTGATCGCCGCGTCCAGCGCCAGGCGCTCATAGCCGGCCACCGCCGAAATCAGACCCGAAATGTCATCCGGCAGCGCGTCGATGGGCTCGGCCACAAACTTGCCGTCGATGTACTTGGCCGGCACCTCGATCACGTGGTCGTCGGGCAGGAAGGGCAGGCTGCCATCGTTGCGCAGGTTGACCACACGCGAGATGTCCTGGTCGCCGCGCATCAGCGCGAGGACCTGCACCGCGGCCTCGGAGTAGAACGCGCCACCGCGCTTTTCCAGGATCGCCGGCTTGGTGTCCACGCTCTCGTCGGCGTAGATGCCCAGCAGCTCGTTTTCGATGGCCCGCACCGCGGCCGCACGCGACTCGTTGTGCAGCTGCTCGTGCAGCACCTCATCGTGCGCGTAGTAGTAACGCAGGTAGTAGGAGGGCACCACGCCGAGCTGGCTGAGGAGGGCGGCGGGGAGCTCCACCTCGTCCGCGAGCTCCCCGACGGTGTTCTGGAGCAGTCCCGGCAGACGGTCCTGACCGTCCACGCGGATGCTACGCTCCCAGGTCAGGTGGTTGAGGCCGACGTGGCCGAGCTCAACCTTGTCCGGCTCCACTCCCAGGGTGTTGGCGAAGCGGCGCTGGAATCCGATGGCCACGTTGCACAGACCCACGGCGCGGTGGCCGGCCTGCAGCAGGGCCCGGGTGACGATGCCCACGGGGTTGGTGAAGTCGACGATCCAGGCGTCGGGCTTGGCGTACTTCTTCACGGTGTCGGCGATGCTCAGCACCAGCGGAACCGTGCGCAGCGCCTTGGCCAGGCCGCCGGGACCGGTGGTCTCCTGACCGATGCAGCCCACCTCGTGGGGCCAGGTCTCATCGGATTCGCGGGCATCCTGCCCACCGACCCGCAGCTGGATCAGCACAGCATCGGCACCCTCGACACCGGCAATCAGGTCGGTGGTGGCCAGCAGCTTTGCCGGGTGTCCGGCGCGGGCCAGCATCCGGCGTGAAACACCGGAGACCAGCTCCAGGCGGCGCGGATCGGTGTCTACCAGTGCGATTTCGGTGAGCGGCAGGACGTCGCGCAGCCGGGAGAATCCGTCGATCAGTTCGGGGGTGTAGGTCGACCCACCGCCAACAATGGCGAGTTTCATGAGGTTTCCGTTCGTCTAAATAAAGAGGGTGAAGATCTAACCAACCAGGATCCGCGCCTCGAGGCGCTGGCGGATCTGGTCTACAAGGAGTTGCCGTGCACCCCAGAGCACCGCCGAGGGTCCGGTGAGGCTCGTGCGTACGGCGAGTTCGGGGTGGGCATCACTCGTGATGCCCCGTGCTACCCGGGTGGCAAACACGTCTCCGCCGGCCACGCCGGTGGGTCCGCCGAGGACCACGAGCGCCGGGTCCAGGACCGCGAGCACCGGGTCCAGGGCGAGGGCCACGCGATCGGCCAGGGCTTCCAGGGCCGCCGGGTCGTCGCCCAGTCCGCGCACGGCCTCGGCATAGTCGCCGGTGCGTGGCAGGCCCAGCAGTTCCAGGACCGCGGGGCCACCCAGCAGGTCGGTGGTGTCGGCGGGTTCTCCGGTGTCCGGGCGAATCGCCGCCAGGTAGCCGATCTCGCCCGCCCCGCCGGCCGCGCCGCGGTGCAGCACACCGCCCAGGTCGACCCCGACACCGAGGCCCTCGCCGAGCCACAGCAGCGCGAAACTACTCGCGTCCTGTGCGGCACCGGCGGCGCGTTCGGCCATCGTGGCCAAGTTCACATCGTTTTCCAGGGTGATGTCGATGCCCAGCGCCGTCTCGATCCGCTCCCGCGAACCGGTCGCGGGCCAGCCCGGCAGGGTGTCGCTCAGCGAGAGTCGGTCGCGTTCGCGCCACACCGCCGCCTGTACCCCGACCGCGACCGCGGCCACGGCATCCACCGAGACCTCGGCGGCCGCACAGGCCGCGTCGATCGCCGCGCGAATGTCCCCCTCGGGCGAGCGTTTCCGCCCGGCCAGGGGAATCTTGGCGATGGGATGCTCGGTGCCGATGGCATCCACCAGCACGGCCTCCAGGAAGCCCGCGTGCATGCTCACCGCAACCCCGGTAATCCGATCCGCCCGCACCCCGTAGGACACGGCGGTCGGGCCGCGGCTCCCCGAGACTTCCCCGACCGGGGCGATCAGCTCGGCGCCCTCCAGGCGCGCCAGCATCTGCCCCGCGGTGGGCTTGGACATCCCCGACAGCTCCCCCAGCTGCGCCCGCGTGAGCGGACCGTGGGTCAGCAGCAGGTGCAGCGCGGTGCGGTCGTTCTGCACCCGCAGCCAGGTGGATGTTCCCGGATCGATGTGTGTCTGTGTCATGTCGTTATCCCCTCCGCACGGACCTCGGCTCGCAGCTGCCCGAGTCGATCGGGATCGGCCGCGGCTTCTAGCAGGGTACGCGTGTATTCGTGCTGGGGGTTCAAAATGACGGAGTCTGGCTCGCCACGCTCCACAATCTTGCCGCGATACATGACCATGATCTCGTCGGAGAAGTGTCGGGCGGTGGCCAGGTCGTGGGTGATGTAGAGCACACCCAGCCCCTCGCTGCGCTGCAATTCGGCCAGCAGGTTCAGCACGCCCAGTCGGATCGAAACGTCGAGCATCGACACCGGCTCATCCGCCACGATGTAGGTCGCCCCCGGGGCCAGGGCCCGGGCGATGGCCACCCGCTGACGCTGTCCACCGGACAGCTCATGCGGACGGCGGTCGGCATAGCGCGAGGCCGGGGTCAGCTGCACCCGCTCCAACAGCTCATACGCCCGCTCCTTGATCTGCTTGGAGGAGAGGTGCGGGTGATGAATGCGCAGCGGACGCTCCACATGATGCAGGATCGTGTGGAACGGATTGAGCGAGGCAAACGGGTCTTGGAAGACCATCTGCACCTTCGAGCGGTAGCGCTCCAGGGCGCGGCCCCGCGTGGGGGCGGGAGTTCCGTCGAGCAGAACCTGTCCCCCGGTGGCGTTTTCCAACCGCGAGATGATTCGCGCGACCGTGGACTTGCCCGATCCGCTCTCCCCTACCAGGGCAATGGTACGTCCGGGTTCGAGGGTGAAGGACACGTCCGAGACCGCGTGCAGCACGTTGCGCTTGAAGCCCGAGCGCAGCGTGTAGTCGCGCTTAAGGTTTCTGACTTCCAGGGTCGAGGGACCGTGGGGCTTGGCGTGACTCATGCGATACCTCCGGACGGGGTGGGAGCTGAAACGGGTGTTTCCCCGTGGCCGAGGCGAACAAAGTCGCCCCGCTCGCCACGCAGGCTGGGGAAGCTGGCCAGCAGCTTCTGGGTGTACTCGTGCTGCGGGTCGTGATAGATCTTCTCGGCGTCGTCGAGTTCCACGATCGCCCCGTCCCGCATGATCGCGATCCGGTCGCTGATCTCAATCAGCAGCGGCAGGTCATGGGTGATGAAGATCACCGCGAAGCCCAGCCGCTCGCGCAGCCGCATGATCTCGCGGATGATTCCGCGCTGCACCACCACATCCAGTGCGGTGGTGGGCTCGTCCATGATCATGACCTGCGGGTTGAGCGCCAGGGCCATGGCGATCATGATGCGCTGCCGCATACCGCCGGAGAGCTCGTGCGGGAACGCCCCGAGGCGGTTCGGGTCCACCCCGACCAGCTCGAGCAGTTCCGCCGAGCGCTCGCGACGCTGAGCCTTGCGCATACCCGGACGGTGGGTGATGAACACATCCTCCAGCTGCGCCTGAACGGTCATCACCGGGTTCAGGGAGTTCATCGAACCCTGGAACACCATCGAGACCTTGTCCCAGCGGAAGCGGCGCAGCCCCTCACCGGAGAGACCCACCACGTTGATGTCGGTGCCGTCCACGTCGTGGAATTCCACGTCACCGCCGGTCATGACCGCGGGTGCCTTGAGCAGGCGGTTCAGCCCGTAGGCGAACGTGGTCTTTCCGCAGCCGGATTCTCCGGCAAGCCCAAGGATTTCCCCGCGGTGCAGGGTCAGGGACACATCCTTGACGGCCTGCACGGGCGGGTCAACCTCATAGGTAATGCTCACGCCGTGGGCGGTGAGGACCGGGGTGGCACTCATGCGATCGCTCCGTTTTCGCTGACGCTACGACCCTCGCGGTTGGCCTTGCGCTGGTTGCGCGCGGCCTGCGGTGCGAGGCGCAGCTTGGGGTTGACGATCTCATCGATCGCGAAGTTAATCAGGGACAGTCCGGTACCCAGCAGGGCGATCAGCGCCCCCGGCGGAATGAACCACCACCAGGCCTGGCTACCCACGGCCTGACCGGTCTGGGCGTCGTTGAGCATGGTGCCCAGGGTGATCGATCCGGTCGGGCCCAGTCCCAGGTAGGACAGGCCGGCCTCGCCGAGGATCGCGAAGATCACACCGAAGATCAGCTGGGCCGCCAGCAGCGGGACCAGGTTCGGCAGGATCTCCACAAAGATGACCCGCAGCGGACGCTCGCCGGCCACCCGGGAGGCGGCGACATAGTCACGCATCCGCAGCGACTTGGCGGTCGCCCGCAGGACCACTGCGGATCCCGCCCAGCCGGTGATGCCCAGCACGATGGCCACCAGGAACGAGCTTCGGGCAAACGGCCCCAGCCCCTCGGTGTTCTGCACGTAGGCGGCGATGACCATGACCAGCGGCAGACCGGGGATCACCAGCATGATGTTGGTGAGCAGGGTCAGGATCTCATCCACCACCCCGCCGAAGTATCCGGCCAGCACACCAAACAGGATGGCCAGCAGCAGCGCCAGCGCCCCGGCAACCACACCCACAAACAGCGAGCCGCGGGTACCCCAGGCGAGCTGGGCGAAGACGTCGTAGCCGAGCTTGGTGGTACCGAGGATGTGTCCATCCCCCGGTGGCAGCAACGCGTCGTTACCGGAGAAGCGCGGGTCCTGCACAAAGAACGGTGCCAGGATTCCGAACAGTGCGATGACCACCACGATGATGATGCCGGTCAGCAGCTTGCCGGAGATCCGCGGCAGCGGCCGACGCTTGCGGTCGTTCTTGGCGATCCGAATCGTCGCGAGGGTGGAGGTGGGGGTGGGTCCGGTACGAACCGGGACCTCGGGCGTCGTGTTGTCAGCCACGGTGTCTCACTCTCGGGTCAATAAATCCGTAAATCATTTCCATCAGGAAGTTCGCCGCGAGCACCGCCAGGGTGATCACCAGGAACACGCCCTGCATCAGCGAATAGTCCAGGCCCTGAACCGACTGGATCATCAGCTTGCCGATACCCGGGTAGCTGAACACCTGCTCGGTCACGATGGATCCGGCGACCACGAAGCCCAGGGCGATTCCGAAGCCGGCCAGGCTCGGGATCACCGCGTTACGGGCGGCGTAGCGGGTGCGGATCCGGCTCGGGGTAAGGCCCTTGGCCTCGGCGGTGACCACATAGTCCTCGGACATGGTCTGCACCATCATGTTGCGCATGCCCAGCAGCCAGCCACCCACCGAGGAAATCACGATTGTGATGGCGGGCAGGATCGCATGGACCACGGTGCTGCCGAAGAAGGCCCAGCTCCATTCGGGCCCGCCGGGGAAGTCAAAGACGTCATATCCGCCGATGATGGGCAAGACACCCAACTGGACGGAGAGGACGGCGACCAGCACGAGTGCCAGCCAGAAATACGGGATGGACTGCAGGAAGGTGGTGGCCGGAACCAGGTGGTCCACCCAGGTTCCACGCTTCCAGCCCACCCAGGCACCGGCCACAATGCCGAGCACAAAGGAGAGCACGGTGGCGACGCCGACCAGAATAACGGTCCAGGGCAGCGCCGCCCCGATCAGCTCGATTACCGGGGCCGGATACCGCGTCGAGGAGATCCCCAAATCTCCCTGCAGAATCCGACCCCAGTACGCGATGTACTGGTCCCAGAAGCTCATCCCCTTTTCAGCACCGAGCATCGAGGTGATCCCTCGAATGGTTTCCTCGGAGAGGGGCCTGCCTCCGTTTGCACGCCGGAGCTTCCCCAGCATGATCGCGGCCGGGTCACCCGGCAACAACCGTGGCAGAAGGAAATTGAGCGAAACCGCAGCCCAGAGCGTGATGACGTAGAACAGGATTCGTCGAACATAAAAAACCACGTTCAACCCCCCTTTACTTGTGTGGTGATGGCCATGGGACCCATTCCTACTTCGCGGGCTTCAGGTGAGTGAGAACGATAGCCGAGGCGGTGGACAGGTAGGGCAGCGGTGCCGCGTACAGGTCCTTCTCACTCGGCCATCCGGTGTAGTCCTTGGTGTTGAAGAACGCCTGGCTGGCGTTCAGCACCACGGGGATATAGGGCAGATCGCGGGCGATCTCGGTCTGGATCTTGGCGTAGGCCTCCTTCTTAATGGCCTCGTCCTCGGTGGCGGCGGCCACCTTCACCTCGGCATCCACGATCGGGTTGCTGTAGCGGGCGTAGTTGACACCCTTAACCGGCTGCTCCCCCACCTTGGCGGTGGCCGGGGTCGAGAAGTAACGGTCGTAGGTCGAGTACGGGTCCGCCACCAGCGACTGGGTCACGCCGTAGAGTGCCATCTGGAAGTTACCGTTGGCCAGCGGGGTCCAGTATTCGGCCTCGGAGACGGTGCGGTTGTTGATGCGGATGCCGGCCTTGGCTGCCTGCTCGCTGATCAGCTTGGCCGCGTCGTTGTAGTCGGTCCAGCCATCCGGGGAGAACAGGTCGATCTCGAAGGCCTTGCCGTCCTTCCCGTAGAATCCGTCGGATCCCTTGGTGTAACCGGCGGCCTCGAGAATACCGTCGGCCTCGGCGATGTTGGGCTCCTGCGGGCTCTTGGCGAGGTCCGGGTTGGAGAGCCACTTCTCATCGCGCGGCAGCAGCGCGAACGAGGGCGAGGCGATACCGGAGAGTCCGGCGAACGCCTTGTCACCGATCGCGGTGCGGTCGATGGCCAGGTTGATCGCCTGGCGCACGGCCGGATCGGTCTGTGCACCGGTGCAGCCCAGCTCCACCGACGAGCAGGTGAGCATCGTGGTGGGGTCCTGCTGCTGGTTGAGGGTCGAGATGCGACCGTCCTTGGTGATCGCGTCGGGGTTGGCGATGAACTGACCCACCCAGTCGATCTTGCCGGTCTTCAGCAGGTCCTCGGAGGACTGGTTGGAGTCGATACCGATAACCTGCACGGTCTTGACCGCCGGGGCACCGTCACGGTACTCGGGGTTTGCTTCGACCGTGTAGGCCGCGTCGCTGAAGGACTTCAGCACGTAGGGTCCCGAGCCCACGGGCTTGGGGTTGGTCTCGGTGGTGTAGTCCTTGATGTCCTTCCAAATGTGCTCCGGAATGATCCAGGTGGAACCCAGGATCAGCGAGGCGGCGGTGAACTTGGGGACCGAGTAGGTGAGGACAACGGTGGTGTCATCGGTGGCTTCTACCGAAACCATCTCGGGGTCCTTGTTGGGACCGTAGCCGAAGGTGAAGGCGACGTCCTTGGCGGTGAGGGCTGTTCCATCGGACCACTTCTGATCGGCTTTGATCTTGATCGTCAGGACGGTGCCATCTTCGCTGTACTCGTACTTGTCGCCGATCAGGCCGGTGGCCGGGTCTGCGGAGAGCTGGTTGAAGAAAAACAGGGGCTCGTAAATCGGGCCGAACGTGAAGTGGGCGGCGGTGTCCACGGAGAACGGGTTGAAGTTGTTGTTGATGGGGGTCATCGATCCCGACCAGACCCGCAGTGGTCGGTCGGATCCGCCGGATCCGCCCTCTCCGTTGCTGGCGCACCCGGTCAGGGTGAGTGCGAGTGCTGCCGCACCGGCGGCGAACATCATGCCTAGTCGTTTGCGTCGACTCGTGGCCATAGTAAAACCTCTTCTCATGAGCGTTAGAGCTGGATGGTGAAAGGTGTTGCTCGACAGCATCCTTGCTGTCTGTTCTCAGGAGATTATAGGAAAAGAGGTTTCTAGTAAAGCACTTTCTTGTTTATTTCTGGTCACGATTATGTTTCCAATCCGTCCCCATGTGTTCACCGTGTTACAGGGTGGCCCCGCACACGCGGTGCGGGGCCACCCGCTACTTCGCCGGGCTCAGGTGCGAGAGCACCACACCCGAGGCCGTGGCCAGATAGGGCAACGGAGCCGCGTAGAGGTTGGATTCCCCGGGCCAGCCGCTGAAATCCCGGGTGTTGAAAAAAGACATGCTCGCGTTCAGAACCACCGGAATATAGGGCAGGTCACGCGCAATCTCGGTCTGGATTCGGGCATACGCGGCCTTCTTGACCCCCTCATCCTCGGTGGCCCCGGCCTCCGCCACCGCGGCGTCCACGATGGGGTTGCTGTAACGCGCGAGGTTCAGGCCCGTGGCCGGCGGCTGACCGACCGGTGCCGTGGAGGCGGTGGCGAAGAAGCGCTCGTAGTTCGAATACGGGTCGGCAACCAGCGACTGCGGGGCACCGTACAGTGCCATCTGGAAGTTTCCGTTGGTGGTCGGGGTCCAATACTCGGCGAGGGACACCGTGCGATTCTTGATCCGAATTCCCGCGGAGGCCGCCTGCTCACTGATCAGCTTGGCCGCGTCGTTATAGTCGGTCCAGCCATCCGGGGAGAACAGCTCGATCTCGATCGTCTTCCCGTCCTTGGCAAACAACCCATCGGCACCCCGGACATAGCCGGCGGCCTCCAGAATGGTTCCGGCCTCGGCCGCGTTGGCCTTCTGCGGGCTGGCTTCAAGCTTCGGGTCCGTCACCCACTTCTTGTCTCGCGGCAGCAGGGCAAACGAGGGCGACACCACGCCCGACTGACCGGCAAATGCCTTGGAGCCGATGGCCCCGCGGTCGATGGCTACGTTGATGGCCTGGCGTACGGCCGGATCGGTTTGCGGTCCGGTACATCCCAGCGCGGTCGAGGAGCAGGTCAGCAGGACCGTCGGATCCTGCTGCTGGTTGAGGGTGGAGATGGTCCCGCCCGAGGTGATCGAATCGGGGTTAGCGATGAACTGCCCGGCCCAGTCGATCTTGCCCGTCTTCAACAGGTCCTCGGAGGACTGGTTGGAATCGATCGCGATATTCTGCACGGTCTTGACCGCGGGTGCCCCGTCACGGAAGTTCGGGTTGGCCTCGACGGTATACGACGCATCGGTCGCGTTCTTCAGCACATAGGGTCCCGACCCGATCGGTTTCTGATTCGTCTCGGTGGCGAAGTCGGTGATGCTCGACCAGATCCGCTCGGGGATGATCCAGGTTGCCCCGAGAATCTGAGACGCCGCGGTGAACTTCGGGACCGTATAGGTGAGGGCCACGGTGACGTCATCGGTGGCCACCGCGGACACCAGATCGTCCGCCTTATTCGAGCCATATCCAAACGAGAACGCAACGTCCTGCGCGGTGAGCGGGGTTCCGTCGGACCACTTCTGATTGGGCTTGATGGCCACCGTGAGAACGGTCCCGTCGGCGCTGAACTCATACGAGTCCCCGATCAGTCCGGTGGGTTTTTCATCGGCGAGCTGGTTGAAGAAAAACAGGGGTTCGTAGATCACCCCGTAGGTAAAGTGGGCGGCCGTGCCCGGCGCAAACGGGTTGAAATTGTTGGCAATCGGGGAGGTCGCACCCGACCACACGCGAAGCGGGCGTTCGGCCCCTTCCTTTCCGCCGCCGTCGGCGCACCCGGTCATGATCAGTGCGGCCGCGGCCAGTCCGGCCACCAGGGCTGCGAACTTCCTTCTGCGTCGTAACGACATGGACGATCCCTCTTCTCTCGAGCATCATTGCTGGATGGGGCGACGAGTTTCGCGTCACGACCCTGCGGGCGACACTATAAAAATCCCGATTTGCGGTATAGCTGGGCGGTGTTATCCGACCCGGTTCTCCCCCGGGGTTCCGGGAAAATCTCGCCCAAATTGGGGCACATCCGGTTGCGGACATTGAGGACAAACTTCGTGTTTGCTCGGGTTCGCGGTCTAATGGAAGACGTGCCTCCCGCGAGGAGACCGCGATAAAAAAGGAGCAATCTTGCGCGCAACGATTATTCACGGAGCCGGCGATGTCCGAATCGAAACCGTTCCCGACCCCGTCATCCTCGAACCCACCGACGCGATTGTCCGTATCGTCCGCGCCTGCATCTGCGGTTCGGACCTGCACCCGTTCCATAACAAGCCCGCGGGGAGTGACCCGCGCGCGATCGGCCACGAATTCATCGGCGTGGTTGAGGACACCGGTTCGGCCGTGCGCACGGTATCCCGCGGCGACTTCGTCATCGCCCCGTTTGTCTGGTCGGACGGCACCTGCGAATTCTGCCGCGAGGGCCTGTTCACCTCGTGCCTGCACGGCGGTGACTGGGGTGATGAGAACGTGGGTGGTGGCCAGGGCGAGGCCACCCGGGTCCCCCAGGCCGATGGCACCCTGATCCCGGTTCCCGGCATCACCGAGGACTCCGAACTTCTGCCCTCGCTGCTCACCCTGTCCGATGTGTACGGCACCGGCTACCACGCGGCCATCACCGCGGGCGTGCGCCCGGGCGAGACCGTTGTGGTCATCGGTGATGGCGCGGTCGGACTGCTCGCGGTCCTCTCGGCCAAGCAGCTGGGCGCCGAGAAGATCATCCTGATGGGACGCCACGAGGCCCGCACCAACCTGGGCCGCGAGTTCGGAGCCACCGACGTGGTGTCCGCGCGCGGCGAGGAGGGCATCGCCCAGGTGCGCGAGCTTTCCGGCGGTCACGGCGCGCACCGCGTGCTGGAGGCCGTGGGATTCCTGCCCGCGTACGAGCAGGCGCTCGGGGTGGTCCGTCCCGGCGGCGCGATCAGCCGCGTGGGGGTGCCCCAGTACGTCGAGGCACCCGCGGGCCGCGTGCTGTTCCGGCCCAACGTCACGCTGACCGGTGGTGTCGCGCCGGTCCGCAAGTACATCAATACGTTGCTGCCCCTGGTGTTGGATGGCACCGTCAACCCGGGTCGCGTCTTTGACATGACCGTCTCGATTGAGGACGTTCCTTCGGGTTACGTGGCGATGGACGAGCGCCGAGCGCTCAAGGTCCTGGTCAAGCCGTAGATTACTTCGCCCCTGCTCGGTCGGTTATCCGCACCGGGCAGGGGCGTTTTGCACCCTCGGGGCCCCTCGGACGCGGCATCCGCTCGGTGGAATATCGCGGATCCGCCAGCTCGCGGCGGATCAACAACACACATTGGCTCTCGACACTCTTGTCACGGTGAGAGCGGGGAAATATCGTTGAATCAGCAAGGCAAGGCTAGCCTTAGCCACTTCGTGTGCTTCGGCATCCTCACCACGCAGAAAGCTGTTTGTGTTGTTCGACTCTCCCGCTCGTTCGGCGACCCCCGCATCCGCGCCGACCGCGCGTACCCGCGGCCGCCTGGGCCGACGTCTCGGCTGGCTGATCCTGATCGCCTGCGTGCTGGTGCTGCTGTGCGCGGCGAGTATCGCGGTGGGCGCCAAACCGGTCCCCCTCTCCCATATTGTGCCGGCGCTGATCGATCCGGACCGTTTCGATGACGGCGCGATCATCACCGGGCTGCGTGTTCCGCGCACCGTGCTCGGTCTGCTGGCCGGGGCTGCCCTCGGAGTCGCCGGCGGCGTGATCCAGGCCTTCACCCGCAACCCTCTGGCGGACCCGGGCATTCTCGGGGTGAATGCCGGGGCCGCGCTGGCCGTGACGGTCGGTGTCGCCTATTTCGGAATGAGCGCGATCGGAGAGTACCTCTGGCTCGCCCTAATCGGCGCGATAATCGCGACCGTGGTGGTGTGGATGATCGGCGCCAGCACCCGCGAGGGTGCCACCGCGCTGCGGATGACCCTCGCGGGGGTGGGCGTGGCCGCGGTCCTCGGCGGCATCTCCTCGTCAATCCAGCTGAACCATCCCTCCACATTCCAGAAGATGGCCGGCTGGGGTTCGGGCAGTCTGCTCGCCCAGCCGCTCTCGGCGGCGGCGGTCGTGGGACCGGTCATCCTGGTGGGTATCGTGCTGGCGATCATCGCATCCCGTGGGCTCAACGCCCTCGCCCTCGGAGACGATGTGGCCACCGCGCTCGGCACACGGGCAACCCTGACCCGTACCCTGGCCATCCTCGCTGTCACCCTGCTGGCGGGCTCCGCAACCGCACTGGTGGGACCCATCGCCTTTGTGGGGCTCATGATTCCGCACGTCGCCCGGGCCATCGTGGGGCCCGCCCAGGGCTGGATTCTCGCGTACTCGGTGGTGCTCGGCCCCTGCCTCCTCCTCACCGCAGATGTCGCCGGACGCGTTCTCATGCAGCCGGCCGAGCTGCCGGTCGGCCTGGTGACCGCGTTTGTGGGGGCGCCCGCCCTCATTCTGCTGGCACGGCGCGCCCGAATGGCCGCACTGTGAGCCGGATCGGGGCACCGCGCCCACCCGTGCACGTGGTCTGGCGCACCCGAGGACTCTCGATGCGGGTCCCGCGACGCACGCTGATCGCGATCGCCGGGCTCCTGCTGGCCGCCATCGCGGTGGGCGTTTATTCGCTGGCCACCGGAGACTACGTCCTGAGCATCGGACAGGTCGCCGGCGCACTGTTTGGGCACGTACACGGGATCGAATCCACGATCGTGCTGGAGTGGCGCCTCCCCCGCGTTCTCACCGCACTGCTCTTCGGGACGGCGCTGGGACTTGCCGGCGCGATCTTCCAATCCCTCACCCGCAATCCGCTGGGCAGCCCGGACATCATCGGGTTCGATACCGGTGCCTATACCGGCGCGCTGATCGTGATGCTGGTCCTGAATCTCCCCGGTGGGGTCACCACCGCCGCGGGCGCGGTCATCGGCGGGCTGCTAACCGCCGCCGCCGTGTACGTACTGGCGTATCGCAACGGGATGGTGGGATTTCGGCTGATCGTGGTGGGCATCGGCGTCACCGCGATGCTGACCTCGGTGAATACCTGGCTGATCCTGCACGCCGATACCCAGCAGGCAGTGAACGCCGGCTTCTGGGGCGCGGGATCGCTGGATAAATCCGGGATGGATCAGCTGAGCATCGCGATCATCCCGCTGCTGGTGCTGTTTCTCGCGGCAGTCCTAATCACTCCGGCACTCGGCCTACTGGAACTCGGCGATGATGCGGGTGCTCAGCTCGGTGTCGCGGTGGAACGCACGCGGCTGCTGGCGATCATCATTGGTGTCGGGTTGAGCGCCCTGGTGACCTCCTTTTCCGGTCCGATCGCGTTTGTGGCCCTGGCGGCCCCGCAGATTGCCCGTCGCCTCGCCGGTGCCGCCGGCATCGCGTTTCTACCCTCCGCCCTGACCGGCGCGGTTCTCCTCCTCAGCGCCGATGCGATCGCCCAGCACGCCCTCCCCGACCCGGTCCCGGTCGGACTGGTGACCGTGATTCTCGGCGGCGGCTACTTCCTGTGGCTGCTGGTGACCGAGGGCCGTCGCCGCTGATCCCAAGATTTTTATCCCCCTACCCCTGATCGAAGGACCCATGAACACACAGTTCCGATTCCAAAAAACGCTGCTCGCGCTCGGCGCTGCGGCTCTCGCCCTCGCTCTCGCCGCCTGCAGCACCAGCGCCCCCGGCGGCGAGGACGCCTCGGCATCCGCCGCCACCCGCACGGTGAGTACCGCCAATGGCTCGGTGAAGATTCCCGCACATCCGAAACGGATCGTCTCGATCCACTCGTTCAGCACCGAATCGCTGCTGGACTTTGGCGTGACCCCGGTGGGCGTGGAAGACACCGGCGCCGAGTATGTTCCCCAGCGCTACCTCAAGCGCTGGGAGCCGATCGAGAAGGTGGTTCAGGGCGGCAAGGTCAACCTGGAAAAGATCGCCGCGCTCAAGCCCGACCTGATTATTGGCGTGGACGTGCCCTACCTGCGCGATGTGTATCCCAAGCTTGAGGCGATCGCCCCGACCGTGTTTGCGCCCTTTGACGAGAAAAGCACCTGGGCCACCTATCCCGCCTACACCGCCGACTACATCAACGCCGAGCCCAAGCTGACCGAGCTCAAAAAGCGCTACGACGACCGCATTGCCGAGGTCGCCAAGAAGTATGCGGACCAGCTGGCAAAAACCACGTGGGACATCATCCAGGGTGGCTTTGACGACGGCAACTACTGGATCTACTCGGACAAAACCCAGGTGGGCACCGTGCTGAGCGCCCTCGGCGCAAAATTCGCCTCGGCCACCGCGGGGACCCCGGCCGGCCAGAATCAGTCGGTGTCGTATGAGCGCACCGACCTACTGAGTGACGCCGATGCGATCGTGTACTACGAAAACAACGACGGCACCCCGGCCAATAACATCGCCAAGCTGTTTGCCCTCCCGGGCTACCAGGAGCTGCCGGCAGTCAAGGCGGGACTGAGCATCGGCACCCCGGACTTCCTCTCGGGTTCCTACTCCGACTCGCTGGGCATCATCGACTCGATCGAGGCAGCGCTGAAGAAGATCAAGTAGCACGGGTTGCCAAGCGAATTGCCCCGATTCCGCCGCTGCGGAACCGGGGCAATTCTACGATCAGTGGCGTCTGGGTTCCGGCCATGCTTTCACGGATTGCTGGTATTCGGTGGCGTCCACATCCTCGACGAATTCAAGAATGTTACCCACCTTTCCCAACAGAACCTCTCGAACTTCAGCCGGTCGCGCGAAAAAAAACTCCTTGCGGCTATTGGCCTGGTTGAGTGCACGATGAGCGAAGTGCTTATGCAGATCATTTTCTAGAGTCACAGCGTTCTCGGAGAAGAAAAGAGCATGCACGTCAAAACGGAATGGTACCGATGCTCCGCTCAGCTCGGCAATACGGTCCAACGGGTCAAGACGACGAGTCAAACCAATCTTTACAACGCCCTCACCAAACGCACCGACATTGGAAATCACATAGATATATCCCGCGCGAATATTTGCCGCCCGGAAGTCGTTTTGCTCGATTGCCTGATCCACCGTGGCAAGACGGGCTTCGAGTTCGGGGTCGTCTTCTCCCTGAGCACGCAGGACGCTAAGCGCATTAACGAGGTGTGAGCGCTCCTTATCGAGCCGCGCTCGCTCGTCTTCCAGTTCCTTCTGGACTCGACGTTCCTCGCGAAGACGCGCACGCTCTTCGCGCGCCTCTTCACGTTCGACCTGCTTTTTAATAAGCCAGTCTGAGGTCAACTCGATTTCCTCTAGCCGCAACTCGTGGAAGGGCTCACTGATTTTCATCTCCATCAGCGAACCGAGACGTGCGATTGCAGTTCTGGAGCTTTCCAGCCGCCGCTTCGCCGTATGCGCATTGCCCGCTTTCAGCGATCGAATCGCGTTGTCCGCCTCGGCGTTGTATGCACGGAGCATCAGCTTCGCCAGGTCATTCGAAAGCTTCTTCCCCTGTACTAGCGAGTTGTTAAACGTGAAGAGCTCCGAGCGCTCAATCGCGGCTCCCCCGCGCACAAGTTCGGCAATCCGGGTCTCGATATCTCGCAGTCGCTCCTGGTAGGCGGCCGCAGACTCTAGGGGATGGTGGTACCGGTAGATTCCGGCATCTTGAAGCACTCGCGCATCATCAAGTTCAACCATGGCTTCACCCCCCAGACCGGGCACAAGCTGTGAGCGCAGCATCGCAATCTCGGCTTCCAGGCGAGACACATAGGCATCGCTCTTAGTCGGATCTTGACGGCTGGCTTCGGCCGGAGCATCCATTTCAAGTTCCGGGCTGGTGTCCTGCTGCTCTTCCGAGCGAGAAATCCAGAGCTGCCATCCTGCGGGAGGTGCGGGCCAGTGGGGTTCCGGCGTCCATCCGGCGGGCGGAGTCCAACCGGCCGGAGGTGCGGGCCACCCGGGCGGAGGATTAAAAACCGGGGTGGACCCCATTAGCCTCGCCTCACCCCTCCGGAACTAATTTCCACCAGTCCATTGGGATTCTTTGATACGACGGCACCGAGGTGATCCAGCGTCGCCGCGGGCACGATCTCGCTGAGATCGATTTCTTCAAAGACTGCTCGCTCTGCCGCTACTGCGGCAAATAACACTGTCTGAGGTCGCCCCGTAGCGGGGTTGACTGCATTGGCACCTAGCTCCAGCGAAATGCTCCGAATGAGACCTCGACGGTCCGCTTCAAATACCTCGTGAAGTGTCCGCAGCGTTACAGACTGAACGAGGGAGAGGTAGCGCTCCTTCGTGTCTTTCTGGGAGAGCGCCGTTGCGGTGATCTCATCGTTAGCTTTCACGTATCGGTAGTGCTTGACCGACAGCACCTCGGTTGGGGCCGGAATGAGCACGGTCAGCTTCAGCTCGGCCGTTTCGGGAACAAATTCGGCTTCGTGAGACACCGGAAATGATTCCGGATACACGGAGCTTGCAAGAACAATCCCGACATACTCCTGAACGGCATCTACCGTCCCGTAGCTCAGCCCCGTAATCAACTCGTCAAGTGCAGCATTTTTTGAGGCTACGGCTTCATCGCGCGCTCGACACTCCTGTTCGTAGCGCGCGGTCTCTTTCCCCAGCGCTAGGAGCCGCTCGCGTTCAAGCTTCGAGTGCTCAGCATCGCGCTCTTTTTGACGATCTGGAATCTGAGCAATACTTCGTTTCCAGGCTGACAGTTCTTCCTCAAACCGTGAGTCGGCAGCCGCGTTTGCCTCCTCCCACTTCTTTTTCCGCCCAAACAGCCCCGTCGGTTTCTCTGCCTCAGCCCGCACTGGCGCAGGGGGCTCTTCGATGGGCTCGGGCCGCAGGATTGGGAGTTTGAGCTGCGGATACGCAAATGGAGGATGTTCAGCACGCACTCTGAAACGTTCCAAATCGACATAATCGTCAATGTCCAGCGTTGCCTGCAGCAACCCATCCAACTCTTGGTAGTACTCGACCAGCGTGGCGTTGCGCGACTCCGCTTCGCCGTTCATCGCAGCCGTGCGTGCAGCCACGGCCTCCCGCTGAAGGCGCTTACGTTCGGCCTCGGTGGCCCGCACGGCGGCCGCGGCGGCCTTTTCAGCACGCTCGGCCTCTCGCACGATGGCTTTCTGAGCTTGTTCGGCCCGCCGCGCGCGAGCGTCTCGCTCGCGCTGAGCGGCTCGCTGCCGCTGCTCTGCCAGTTTGTTTTGATGCTGAATTTCCGCGAAAAATCCGCGCCGTCGCGCCACAATTACTCCCAATTTGTTGAATTTCCCCGAGCCTATACGAATGAATGTGGCCGCCTCATGAGACGCGACTGGTTCAGCCATGACGGCGCACCCCCAGTTCGGGTCTACGCAATTAGATGCTCGGCTGGGCTAGTCTTCTTCGGGTATCGTTGCGGCGCTCGACGGTGAGGGTGCAGCGACTCGAGACCTGATGAGCGCTTCGAACAGTGCGCCGGGGATGCCAGCCCCCTCAAGACGTCTGCGCCATCCAGCGGATCCGACCAGGCCGTAGAGGATTTGCTGCACGTCTCCGCGACGACCGAGGACACCGGGGATACTGAGCCTCCACCCACCGATTTCATCATCGGCGTATACGTTTGCAATGTTCAGCAGCGTGAACAGGTCCTGGATATCTTTGAGCTCGCTTCGCAAAACCAGGGCATTCGCTTTGAGGAAAACGGCTTGCTCCACCGTGGGCACCCTCACCACGGTAGTCTCGGTGGTTCCGTCACGCATGAGGACGCGGACGGTCAGCATGACGTGCACAACTGCGGGATCAAGTAGCAATCCAGGCACCGCGTCAAAGGCTCTTTCTCCTAGGAATTCGGTGGCAAAGTGGCCGCGCTGTGAGGGCACAAGCAGGTCGATGACACGGTCACCGCAAACGTAACGATTTCCCGCCACAGCCTGGTAGCCCAAGGTTAAGAGCCGCCGATGCACCTCGTTACCGGCAGCGATCTCGGTACTCACTGCCACATCGGCGTCAACGGTACGGCGGGCAATTCCGCTGTCGGTGGGGAACGCCAAATGCAACAGACGCACCATATGCCCGCCGATCACACGGGACGCAGAGAGGCCGTCTAACGCGAGCGCCGCGTCATGGAGGGCACGATACGATGCATCATCCGCCGCAGACGTGCACACATCCTGCACGGCGGCGGAGAGCATCAGCGCCCCACGTCAGTGTTGTTCAGAGTAACCGATCGCAGGTGACCCAGCGCTTCGGCCAGGTCCGATCCCCGTCCTCGCCGAAGCTCGGCGGCCAAAACCATCGGGTCTGCCACCGGCCCATGATCGAACAGCGCCGCGGTCAGCCAGATGGTCGGATCCTCGGGCAAAACAAATGTCAGCGATGCCTCTTCCGGGGATGCCGGGGAAAACCCGAGGTCAATCAGGTTCACGGCAGACCGCCCATAAACGACGCCGTGCGTGGGAATGTGCCACGGTGCCACGGCGTCCGCACCCACATCCCCGGAAACCAGTGCAGCCCGGGAGCCGCCCGTGGTGGCATCGAGAAGTCGACGCGCTTGCTCACCCACCGGGTCAAGCGAAAACCAGGAGGTGCGCGTCCCACCCGGACCCGGGTACTCCGTAACGAAACGATCCCACAGGGACGGCGGATGCGTGGCCTGCCATCCGCCACCACCGCGCACCACGTCATCACCCAGCGCACGCAACGCATTCGACACGGCCCCCTGAGAAATCCCCGTGTGGCGGGCAATCTCACGCTGGCTCTGAGGAACCCGGGTCATCAGGAGTACCCGCATCACGGCCCACCTGCCCCACGGTGGTCGACCGCGCCCCCGAACGGCATCGGGGCCGATACTTGACACGACTTCAAGATCGGGACTCAGGACCACACCGTCTCGCTCACCCACCAGAATGACTCGAGGTTCACGGGCCGCAAGGACGCGCGCATTCGGGGTGATCCTCGGCACCACATAGAGCAACACGGCATCTTCTGCCCCGGCTCGATCACGCTCAATCCGGGCGGGAGACGGTGTTCCGACAACTCGATGGACTCGCGCTGCGTGAACCCGATTGTCATACACCAGCGCGACAGTCACCGGAGAGATTGCATGCGTGGTGTAGCCGGCCGCATACAGCGCGGTCAGCGCTCGAGCAGTCAGTTTCTCCATCACGCATCCCCAATATTAGATAAAACGATCAATTCCAGATTAGCTAATATTCCGGAGTTCCTGAAGGGGAAAATACTCGACCTCTAGGGCCGCGTGAATATCAGTGAGACGTTTTGGCCGCCGAAGCCGAAGGAGTTGCTGAGGACGGCGGGCTGGGGCAGGTCGCGGCGTGTGGTGACAACGTCGAGGCCGATGTCCGGGTCCACGGTTTCGGGGGTGAGGTTACGGGTGGGCGGGATCACTCCGTCGCGGATCGCGAGAACACTCAGCAGGGCTTCGATCGCCCCGGCACCACCAAACAGGTGCCCGATTGCGCCCTTCGGGGCGGTCACCGCCATGTCCGAGCCGAACACCGAGGCGATCGCACGCGCCTCGGCGACATCGCCCACCGGGGTGCCCGTGGCGTGGGCGTTGACGTGGGTGATGGCCGCCGGATCCAGGTCTGCCTGTCCGAGGGCTCGGCGCATCGCCTGGATCTGACCGCGACCATCCGGGGCCGGGGCGGTCATATGGTGAGCATCCGAGGCGATCCCCGCCCCCGCAAGAACCGCGTACACCCGCGCACCACGTGCCGCAGCGTGCGCCGCGCTCTCCAGGATCAGGACCGCCGCGCCCTCGCCAATCACAAACCCGTTGCGGTCGGTAGCAAACGGACGCGAGGCATCCGCAGCGTCTCCGGTGGGCTTCGCCAGGGCGCGCGCCTGGGTGAACCCGGCAACGGTGATCGGGGTGATCGCGGCCTCGGTTCCACCCACGATCACCACATCAGCCTCCCCCGCACGGATCAGTCGGGCACCCAGCGCGATCGCCTCCGCACCCGAGGAACATGCGGACACCGGGGTGTAGACACCCGCCTGCGCCCCGTATTCGATACTCACCACGGCGGCCGCCGCATTGGGCATCAGCATCGGGACCGTGCGCGGAGATACCCGGCGCACCCCCGACGCGGCCAGCACGTCGTGTTCGTGCAGCAGGGACTCGACCCCGCCGATTCCGGTCCCGATCGCCACGGCCAACCGTTCGGGGTCCGGGTCCACCAGTCCCGCATCCGCCCAGGCCTCGGCGGCGGCCACCGCGGCCGACTGCTGAGAACGATCCAGACGCTTCGCCTGCACCGGTGTCAGACGCGCGGCCGGATCGGTCGCCAGGGTACCCGCCACAAGCCCCTCCACGATGTGATCGGCCGCACGAATACCGGACTTCCCGGCCAGCAGCGCCTCCCAGGTTTCGGCCACGCCGGTACCCAGCGGGGTGATCGCTCCCAGACCGGTCACAACCACAACATCTAATTCGCGCATGAGGGCACCTCTCTCAACTTTTGTACGTCATACAATTCAGTGTTAATTTGTATCACATACAATTGAGTCGTGAGTACACAGCAGAAGAACTCCCAGGCCGGCACCCGTGCAGTCTCGACCCGGCACCGATTGATCGAGGCGACCGCCGTGCTCTGCCTCGAACGCGGCGGCGGGGATATCAGCGTGGCCGAGATCGCCGCCGGTGCGGGCGTCTTCCCCAACCAGGTCACGTACCACTTCGGATCCAAGGATTCACTGCTTGTCCACGCGGCGTTTTACGCCCTGCTGCACGACTCCGAACGGCTCTCGCGGGTTGGCGACTCGGCCGGAGACGCGGCGGCAATCCGTCGCAAAATCGCCCGCACCACCCTGGCACTCCCCGCGCTCCCCGCGGTCTCCCGCGCCCTGGCCGCCGGCATCGCCAAACCCGAGCTGGCACCCACCGTGGACACCCACCTCGACCTGCTGTTTCGCCGCTCCGAGCGCTACCTGGAACGCCTCCTTCGCCGTAACGGCTGGAGCATCGAGCGCCCGGTTGGTATCGAGGTGCGCACGTTTTGGAGCACGGCACTCGGCGCGGTCCTCCTCGCCCAGGCGGGTGTGAGCGGGTCGGGATCCGACCTCGATCTGGCCGGTGTGCTCACCTTCCACGAGTAGCGACAACCCCGGTACGCACACACCCCGATTCGGCCGCGAGTAGCGGCAGCCCGGAACACACGCACCCCGCCTCCGCGCGGCGGAAACGGGGTGCGTAGGCGGTGGGACCTAGCTCAGTCGCAGGCCACCGTCGAGGCGAATGGACTCACCGTTGAGGTAGGTGTTCTCCACGATGTGAGCGGCCAGCGCGGCAAACTCATCCGGACGACCCACACGCTGCGGATTGGGGATGCCCTGGGAAATCGCGGCCAGCACCTCCCCACTCACGCCGAGCATCGGGGTATCAAACCCGCCGGCGATGACCGTGTTGACGCGGATTCCCCGACCGGCGAGATCGCGCGCGGCGGGCAGGGTCAGACCGATGATGCCGGCCTTGGTTCCCGCATAGCCGGTCATCGTGGCCGATCCCTCCACACCCGCGGCGGAGGAGGTGTTCACGATCACACCACGCTCACCCTCGGCGTTCGGGGTGTTTGCCAGCATCGCCTCGGCCACCACGGACATCACGGTAAAGGTACCCAGCAGGTTGGTATCGATCATCTGGGTCAGCAGCGAACGATAGTTGTCCTGGCGGATGGTGGCCCGACCGTCGGCATCCACCAGCGGCACGGTGTTGTTTACTCCGGCGGTGTTGACGTTGGCGTCGATCGACCCATAGGTTTCCAGGGTCAGCGCCACCGCGGCCTCTACCGAGGCCAGGTCGGCAATGTCCAGCTCGACTCCGATGGCACTGGGCAGCCCGGCGGCGATCTCGCGGGCGGTATCCCCGCGACGCCCACCCACCACGACATTCGCTCCGCGCTCGGCAAAATACCGAGCGGTGGCCAGGCCGAGACCCGAGGTGGCACCGGCAACAAAAACCGTTGAGCCCTGAAGGCGCATGGCTACTCCCCCGATCCGGTGTTTCTGTGAGCGGCGAGGGCCACGTGGTCCCACGCCTCCCAGGTGGCAATGCGCTGGGCATACACGTCCTTCACAAACGGCAGCAGGTTGCCCAGCATGAGGCGCAGCGGCGGTTCCTCGGCATCCACCAGCGCCAGAATCGCGTCGGCACTGGCCGCCGGATCGCCCAGATCACCCTCGCCGAGGGACGCCGCGAGTTCCTCGCGCAGCGCGTCATACTCACTCATGGTCGGGGCCGACCCGATCGAGTTGGCGCTCAGGAACTCGGTGGCGTAGCCGCTGGGCTCCACGATGCTCACGCGGATTCCAAACTGGGCAACCTCGGCGGCCAGCGCCTCGGAGATGCCCTCAACCGCAAACTTGGCACCCTCGTAGATTCCGGCGGTGGGCACCGCGACAATGCCGGCGACGCTGGAGAGGTTGATGATGTGACCGGATCCCTGAGCGCGCAGCAGCGGGAGCGCCGCCTGAATGACCGAGAGGGTTCCAAAGACGTTGGTCTCAAAGTTAGCTCGGGTGCTGGCCTCATCCACCTCTTCGATGGCGCCCATCTGACCGAAACCCGCATTGTTAACGATGACGTCGAGGCGACCGAAGTGATCGTGCGCGGCCTTGACCGCGGCGAATACGGCCGCACGGTCGGTGACATCCAATTGCAGGGCCAGGGCGGTATCGGGGAAGCGCTCCACCAGATCGGCCGCCTGGGCGGGATTGCGCAGGGTCAGGGCGACACGATCGCCACGCTCGAGCGCCGCCTGGGCCCAGATCCGGCCGAACCCGCGTCCGGCACCGGTAATGAACCACGTTTTGTTGCTGGTCATGCTGACCACCCTTTCGTTGATGTGTTGTCAACTTTACACTTAACGTAAATATGTAAAGCGTCGAATGGGTAAAAAATTCCCCGCCGACTGGATACCCTGGAGACATGGACCCGAAAGAACCGCGCCGCACGCAGATCCTGCGCGACGCAACCGCGCTGTTTTCTCGCTACGGATACACCCGGACAACCCTCGCCGATGTGGCCCGACACAACGGAATCTCCCGCCCCACCCTCTACGCGGAGTTTGCCGATAAGGACGCACTCTTTAGCGCGGTCATCGAAACCCTGGCCGACGAACTGTTTGCCCGCCTCGACTCCGAACTCGCGACGATCACCACCCCGCGGGACCGCCTCCTGCACGCATGCCTGAGCTGGGTCGGTTCGGGCTACGATCTGATCCAGGAAAACCCCGAGGCGGCCGACCTGTTTAATCCAAAATTCACCGCCGTCACCACGAGCAATGCGCGGTTTGAGCGCTATCTCGAGGGGCTCCTCCCCGATCGAAACTCCCCCACGCGCCTGACCGAGATGATTACCCTGAGCCTGCAGGGCATCAAGCGCTTCGCGGTGAACCGCCCGCACCTCGACGCCCTGGTCGAGACGCTTGTCGACACCGTGGATGCCGCCGCCCGGGCGCGCTAACCCGCGAGTCTCGACGGGGCACTCACAGAATCGAGCCCTAGGCTTTCGCTAGGCAAGACGGATGTGCCATCCCGTGCGTATCACGCACCGCACCCGAGCGATTGGAGAACACCATGACCAACTCCCCCGCACGCATCCTGATCGTGGGTGCCGGTGCCACCGGCGGCTACTTTGGCACACGGCTGCTCCAGGCCGGACGGAGCGTCGACTTCTTGCTGCGCGCGGAACGCGCGGAACGGGTACGCCAGCACGGGCTGCGCGTCTCGGCCTTGGACGGAGACCTGGTTTCCCACCCCACCGTTCTCACGCAAGACTCCCTTGACCCCTCCACTCCCTACGACCTCATCCTGCTCGGCGTGCGCGCCGACGCCCTGGACGCCGCCCTCGAGGATCTCGCCCCGGCAGTGGGGCCGGATACCGCGATCATCCCCTTCCTCAACGGCACCCGACACCTCGATATTCTGCGGAAGCGCTTCCCCGACGCACACGTGTTTGGCGGGGTGGCCAAGGTGTCGACGTCACTGGATGAGGCGGGAACCATCGTGCAGGTTACCCCGGGCGCGGCGATTGATTTTGGCTCACTGACGGCGGATGAGAACATCGTCACCCCCATCCATGAGCTCCTGGACGTCCCGGGGATCACCGTGCGGACCCGCGAAGATATCGTGCAGGACATGTGGGATAAGTGGGTGTTTATCGTCTCTCTCACCTCGATCACCGTGCTCATGGGCGCGCCGATTGGCGCGGTTTCCGGCACGCGAGATGGGGCGGCATTTGCCCGCGCGGTGGTCGACGAAGCCGCCGCCGTCAGCGCGGCCGCCGGACACCCGGTATCCGATGATGCTCTTGCGAGCCTGATCGCCACGGCCACCGACCCCGCCTCCCCAATGACAACCTCGGTGTATCGCAGTATGCGCGCCGGGGTGCACTCGGAGGTGGAGGCGATGCTGGGCACGTTCCTTGACACCGCCCGCGAGCTGCACGTGGACACTCCGCGGATCGACCTGGCGACCCTGCGCCTGCGCGTCCACGAACACGTCATCGCCTCCTAGCGCGGGTACGCCGTCCCGCTGGCGGACAGCGCGGCGTAGATCCGAGCCTCCAAATCGTTGAGTTCATCGATGACGTCGGCAACAACCCAGATGCGCTCACCGCGGCGCCCACCCACCTCGCGCAGGATTCCCGCCCGCTCCAGGGCCTCAACCACCGCGTCACGCGTGTCCGCACCCACGCCGGTAAGAGCCTCAAGATCGGGCAACGTCAGGGTCGTCTGATCGCACACGTAGTCGCAGATCCGCCCACCGGGGGTATCTGGTCGCGCATCAATCACCCCGCGCCAGCGCGCAGGGAGCGCGGCGAGCCGGCTAAAGGTCTCTCCGGCTTCATCCGCGGCGACGGTGATCGCCGCCACGATGATGTGCGTCAGCGGATCCGTCTCGCCCCGCCGATACGCGGTCAGCGCGTCAAAATACCCGGAGCGCAGTGCTCCCAAACCGCTGGCCACGGGCAGGGTTGCGTGAAGCGTCACCCCGCGGCGCTGCAGGAGAGCCCCGATCAGGGCGCGTCCGATGCGGCCGTTTCCGTCGGTGAAGGGGTGGATCGACTCAAACTGTGCGTGCGCGATTGCCACCTGGGCAAGCACGGGCACATCATCCCGGTTAACAAAACGGATGAGGTCATCCATGAGCTCGGGGACACGATCGGGCGGCGGGGGAACATAGACCGCATCGCGCGGGCTGAAGTCACTCCCACCCAACCAGTTCTGCTCGGCACGAAATCTGCCCGCCCAGGCCCGATCCCCTAGGTCGGCATCCCTTCGCATCAGGGCCGCATGGGCGTCGATGATGTCGGCGAGCGCGATCCGTCCCGAGCGTCCGGCACGCAACAGCAGCGTGTGAATCGCCTCCATAGCTGCCACCACACTGAGCGCCTCGGTGCTTGCGTTTTGCCCCGCCATTGCTCGAGCCAGCGACTCGGTACTCGGGGCAATCCGTTCGATCTTGGATGATGCCACCGATTCACAGCGCACCATGAAACGCCCCAGGGCCGCGGACCGACCACGGCTGCGCGCATCCGAGCGTGCCGCGGCCACCAACGCTCGCTCGCCGGCGAGCACGGTTTCGGGTGCCGGAATCACCGTGCGCTCGGCAATGAGCGGCGGCACGTGCGCGATCACCTCGGAGAACACCCGGTCTGCCCGTGTGCCCCCGCGCTGGCGCTGCCGCCACGGGCGCACCACCGTCTCATGCGCGGGCCAGGCCGTGGTTGTGGTACTTTTCTGCGATTTCATCGTTTCCCCCTGTGCGGCAACGCTACGGCCGAGGGGAACGAGAGTCGAGTGAATGGACTAGGGGTTCGCTGTGAGTGCGGGAGTACCCCAGAACGGGCCGGTCAGTCCAACGCTCGCGAAGTACTCGGCGGCAACCAGGGGCTCCCGGCGGACATACCCGGCATCGAGGCGACCGGCGTACCACTGAGACGACAGGTTCCACAGGGTTCGCAGGTCAAAAATCGCCCCAACCTCGTGACCACTCCTGCGCGCCCAGTCCTCGACGCAGGAGACGGAACAGAAGATGCGCTGGTTAGCGCAGGCATGGATCACATCGTCCCAGACCCGTCCCATCGGCATTAAAAAGTGGACAACCTGGTCCCCCTCGGGGGCCGCATCGCGGGTGACCGTCCAGGCATGGGCGGCAGCGCAGTTCGGACAGGTGGTGGACACCAGGACCGCGGGCTCCTCGGGCACCAGGTGCGGAATTGCAAACGAGTCCCAGGCACAGCCACCCCACCACAGCACCCGCTCCCCCATCACCGAGAACCCGAAGTTTCGGGTGGCGAATGGGTGCGCCAGCACGATCTCACCCTCCGCTGACACGGCGATGTGGCGGTCCACGATCAGTGCGTTGAAGGCCGCATCGGCCTCCTCGGGACTGATGTTCAAACGTTCGGCCACCGAGTCCGGCGTGCTGGTGAGTCCGGTCCGGGCGAAGTGCCGGTAGATCGAAAGGCGGACGCGTTCGGTGGTGCCGATGTCGCTCATGGGGGTTCTCTTCCGTTTCGTTCACAATTAGATTGATATCCCCCTAATTCTGTTAGGCTCCCCGCATGGACGCAAACTCGGGTACAAATGTGACACCGGAGATTTCCAGCGGCGGGACGTGCAATAGCTATCTGGTACGCCGTGTGGATCGACACCTCAACGCGGTCTATGATCGCGCCCTCGCCGGAACCGGGATCCGCACCACCCAGTTCAGCGTGCTGCGCGCCCTCGCGCTGGAGGGAGAGTCACGCATTAGCACCCTCGCCGCCACCCTGGGCATGGATCGCAGCACGCTGAGCGCCAACGTCAAGCCCCTGGTACGCGCGGGACTGATCGAGGTCACCGAGGCCTCCGACCGGCGTGCGCGAGACGTGCGCATCACCGAGGCCGGACGCACCACCCTGGAGGGGGCGATGCCCGCCTGGATCGCCGTACAGGAATCATTCGAGTCGGCGATGGGCCATGAATCGGCCCGGGCCCTCCGCAAACTCCTCGCCGGAACCCTGACCTGGGACGGCGCCTAGCTCCACCAACCAGGACCGGGGTGGTCTCAGTATGCGTCGGTCATGGCGGCGATCCCCGCGCGGATCCTGGCCGCGAGCTCCTCGATGCGGGCCGCCGACTCCGCGCGGGCCGCGGCCTGAGCCCAGGCTCGGGTGAGCGCCCGGAGACGATCCTCACGCAGCGCGAGCCCCGCCCGCGGCACCCGCTCCACACCCCAGCCCAGCAGAACCCCGGCCACAAACGCCTCATGGTCGGCACTGACCCCCGGTCGATGCGCGGTCAGCCCCGGCAGCTCCGCATCACCCAGCAGCTCGGCCGCGCGACTCCAGTGTGCATTCTGGCGAACGCGGTTTCCCTCGGGGGTACCCACAAAGCGCTCCAGCTGTGTGCGCCCATCGCGATATACCGGAATCCAGCCGCGACCGATGCCCTCGATTGTGCCCGCGGAGAGTACGGCCCAGTCGGGTCGATCCGCCGCCACCGCGGCCAGGGTGGCACGCGCAAACCCTGCCCCGGCTCCCTCCGAACCTGCGGGCACCGCTGACCGCGCTGGTTCCGCTGGCTCCTCTGACAGTCTTGGTTCCTCTGACAGCCCCGGCTCCTCTGACAACTCTGGCTCTTCCGGCCCCACTGGCCCCTCTGCCCGCCTTGCCCTCTCCTGCCCGGTGGGTTCACGCCGATCCATCGGGTGCGGCACCACGGCAAATACCCGGATCCCCAGTGCGTGCAGGGTATCGGCCATGATGCGCTCGGCCTCGACATAACCGCCGCCTCGACCGCCGAGGATCCGCGCGATCCGAGCCGCATCCACGCCGTCAAACAGCAGAAACAGGGTCGGCGCTCGCTCCTGCGACTGGAGTTCAACCAGGCCGTGCCCGGTGAGCGCGGCCAGCCGGACACGATAGGCGTTATGCGGCGAATCCGCCGCGGTGTGCAGGGCAATGCCCGATCCGGGAGGCACCCGGCGCAGCGCGGATACCGCGCGGGCGACACCACCCGGCAGCGGCCGAGCGATATCCCGAATCACAAACACGCTGCGGGCCTCATCCTCGGTCAGGGCGCTCCACGCCTGCGCCATCGCGCCCACCGGATCCGAACGCCCCTGCGCGTCCACATCCGGCACCAGTAACAGAGTGGGCCGCCGCAGTCGACGCAGAATCCCCTCGATCTCCGTGCGCCGGGCGGGATCAAACACCATCGCGCCTCGCACCACCGGTCGTCTGGTCATCGGAGTCCCTTCGTCTCCGCACCACGGTACGGTGACCCGCACCGCGCGCGCCGGAAACTCGGCAAATACTCACCGTGATTGGCTCACGCGATGCCACCTAGGCGGCGGCCGCCACCGGAAGGCTCGCGCGCGCGATCAGCACGGCCCGGACCGAAAGGGTGGCCACCGTGAGGATCACCGCGGTCACCACCAGCACGCCGATGCCTGCCCAGATGGGGCTCGCCGTGGCACTAATCACAAACGCCGCGACCGCACCCAGCGGGAAGGTATAGGACCAGGCACCGAGCGTGAACGGGGTGCGTCGATACAGGGGCATCAGTCCCAGCTGCAGGAGCACCAGGATTGCGGTCAGGCCCAGCAAAACCTCGATCCCGATCCCCACATGGGTGCCGGTCAGCGCGATCCACGCTCCGCCACCCACCGCGGGCGGTGCCATCAGGATTGCCAGCGAGGGAACCAGGGGCGCGGGCAGTGCCGGTCGCAGGGCAAGGCGAGCCAGAATCAGCGTGAAGACCAGGACCCAGAACAGCGTGGCCACCCCGAAGGCACCCCAGCCAAGCCCGATCCAGCCGATCTTGGCGGCCGATCCCGCGGCGATATACCCGGCCGCTACCGTGGGCAGGAGATAGCCCCCGTGCACCAGGTCGATCTCAATGTTGCCGCGCGCCCAGCGTCCCAGGATCCAACCGGCAAACACCGCACCGATCGCGATTGAGACCAGCACCAGCGTCGTCCCCGCCCAGGGAACCATCGGATACAGTCGCGCACCCAGGAACATGCCCAGTGCGGGCGCGAGGGCGGCAACCGGACCCTGGGCCGGGTTGCGCAGCTGACCGATCAGCGGCTCGGCGGCGGAGAGCCCGCGAATGGTGTGCGCGATGAGGAGCCAGACCCAGGCAAGCGCGGCAATCCCCCAGAGGATGTCGCCGATCATCGGGCTCAGCCCCCATACCGCGTCGGCGGCGCTCCAGGTCTGGGCAAGCCCGGCAAGGCCAAAGCCGATGGCGAAGGTGATCATGGGGATACGGTGTGCAGTCATAGTGGGATACTAATGCATTCTTGCCTAGTTAATCCATTAGTTCTAGACTGGGGCCATGACCTTCACGCTGCTCGGCGAACCGCTGGCGATCGATCTGATCAACACCCTCAAAACCGCGCACACCCCCGCGGTGGATCAGCTTGCCGCGCCCGGTGCCCTCGCCGAGTTTTGGCGCTTCCAATCCGAACGCGACCCCTCGATCACCGCCCTGGATGCCGAGGACACCCGAAACCTCCGCACGCTGATTGATGCCCTGGTGCGCGCACTCGATGCCGGAACCGCCCCCGAGTCCTCGGTCCTTACCGCCGCCAACACGATCCTGCACGCCGCCCCGGTGCAGAGCTACCTGAGCGTGCGTGACGGGCACCTGCACGTCGAATACACCACAACCGCACGCACGGCCGCGGAAGCCACCCGCGCGACGCTGATCCAGTCGGCCCTCGACCTGAGCGAGGCGGCGGCCGCCGGGCGTCTGCGACACTGCCCCGCCGAGGACTGCTCACAGATGTTCATCGCAACGAATGCCAAGCGCCGCTGGTGCACCGCCGCGGGCTGCGGAAATCGGGCGCGTGTCTCCCGACACGCGGCCCGAGCACGGGTCAGCACACGGCCCACCCGCTAGGCGGAATCGGGACTCGCAAGCGCGGCGAAACCACGCTGCCCCCGGCGTCACCACGGCCGCGCCATCGCGATCCCGCCCGAATACAGGGCCCCGCTAGTAGCCGATGAACCGATCGGTGCGGACGCGGTGCACGCCGTGTGAGCGAGCCGCGCGCGATGCCGACGCGACAAATGCCGGGGAACCGGCCACATAGGCGTGGGTTGGACGCCCGGCGGGCCGCGCGATCTCCAGCGCATGCTCATCCACCCGCGTGCCCGCGTACAACCACCCCTCGGGCAGCGCGCCCTGCCGAGCCAGAGACTCCGGCCCGACAATCAACACCCGCACGCCTCCGCGTCGCAGCACGGGCTCCGCCCAGACCGGATCCTCACCCGCGCGCAGGGCCCAGATCAGGGTGGGTCCCGACGCCGGACGAGCCGTGCGCGCATCGGCCGCGGCGAGGAACGGGGTCAGGCCCACACCGTTGGCCAGCCACAGTTCATCCGCTCCGCCGCGCACGGTAAAGTCACCACCCACGGCACTCACGGCCACGTGGGTCCCGGGTTCCAGGGAGAGCAGTGCCTGCTTAAAGGAGCTGGCCCGCTCCTCGACCCGCGTAATGATGCGCACCGAGGAGGCCCCCGGTGCCGAGGCCACGCTAAACACCCGGCGCAGGCCGCGCCCATCGGCACCCCGGTGTGGGATGGAGAGTTCCAGATACTGGCCGGGACGCAGTCGCAGCGGACGCTCGGGGACGAAGGACAGGTCGGCGATTCCACCCGCATGTTCCTCGCGGGCCTCCAGCGTCAGCCGCACACGCGAGCGCGGACCAAACCCGAACGCGACCGCGTTTCCCACCAGCAGGGCGAGTTCCGGCGACATCGCCAGCGCACCCAGGTTCAGCGGGATCAACGAAATCAGGCCGACAATGGCGCTGACCAGCATCCGCCAGCGACGTCGCGGCGGGGCCGTCAGCGGCTCACTCATCATGAAGGCCCCGAGGAAGAGGTAGGGATAGGAGGCCAGGGCTGTCCACCCCGCGCCGATCGGATCAGCCCCGGTGGACACCAGCTTGAGCAGCGTGCCCACCACCCCGATTACGATCACCGGCAGCGCGATGTCCCAGGCTCGCGCCCGGTGCAGCACCAGGGCCGCGCCGAGGACCAGCGGGACAAACAGTGCCGGAGTCGCGATCCACCAGACGGCACCGCCGATGCCGGTGGCGGCGACCACCATCGCCCCGGCAGCCACCGGATTGAAGAGGTGGCGTCCCCGCCAGGCCAGCAGATACTTGCTCAGATTCGCCGCAACCACGGCGAGCGCGAGCATCCCCTGGCTCCGCATCGTGGGCAGCGGGAAAAAGAGGAATACCAGGATCAGCGCGGTCACCAGCGAGGATTCCCCGTGTGGGGAGACCCGCCAGATCAGCGCAAAGATTCGATTGGACACCCAGCCAACCACCACCGCGACCACGAGGCTCAGCACGAGCCCCAGGATCGGGAAGGAGAGCACACCGCTCAGTGAGAGTACCGCCGCGATTACCCAGAGTGCCAGCAACACCAGCAGTACCAGGCGATACATCGTCACGCGACCAAGAAGGCGGTCCAATCGGGTAATCATGCGGTAAAAACCTCTCCGGGAAGCGTGCGGGAATACTCCACGCGTCCATTGCTAAACATCCGAACCCAGTCGATCTCCAGCCGCGTGGCCACGGCTTCGGGTCCGGCAAAAAACAGGGCGGTAGCGGCGGCATCGGCGATCAGCGCCGACTCCCCGATCGCCCAGGTGGCCACGATCGAGTCCACCGGTTTTCCGGTGCGTCCATCCAACACGTGGTGCAGCCCCTCGCCCCACGCGCGACGGTTGGTCGCCGATCCGGCAATCGCGCATCGCGGCCCGGACGCATCCAGCTCGATCACACCGATCGCCCGGGTGCGATCGAAAGGGTGTTCCAGCGCAACCCGCAGCCCGGCCTGCCCGGCGTGGCGAATGTCGCCCCCGGCGTCAACGGTGAGGGCCGGGTAGCCGCGAGCCATCAGCAGCCCGGTAACCAGGTCCACCAGCTGCCCCTTACCCACGGCGCCCACGTCTAGGAGCACCGGTTCGGTTGCGCTGAGGATCGTTCCCGTGCTGTGCAGGGTGTCGCCGAGCGCCGGAACCGGGCTCGGGACCCCCGAAGGAATCAGCGAGTAGGCGGGGTCATACCCCAGGGTTTCCAGCGCCCGCCCCACCAGCGGGGTGACCGCACCGGCGGTAAGGTCCTCCAGGTTCACATACGTGTCCCAGAGTTCCGGCCAGTGCGGCCCCAGGTCCACGCTGCCGCCGGTGCGTGCGAAATCACGCACCGACGAGTCCACGCGAAACCGCGAATACACCGCGTCATAGGCGTCGATCAGCGCGGACACGGCCGTTCGATCAGCCGGGGAAACCTCGTTTCCCGTGCTGATCTGCCAGCCGGTTCCGATCGCCTCGAACCGCCAGGAGGCGGGCGCTGAACCCACTACTTCGCCTGGGAGATGATGTTGTTGATGGCGTCGTTGAAGCCCGCGCCGGTCAGCGAGGAGCCCGAAACGGTGCCCACGTTGAGGTCGGAGATGTTTTTGCCCACCACCTGACCGGCGATGCCCGAGGCAAACTGGGTTTCAAACTGCTTCGCGGTCGGGTTCTCCCCCTTGGGGACCACCTTGACATCGCTCACCACACCACCCTTGAGCGTGACCGTGACACCAATCGATTCCTGGCCACCCGGAGAGGTGTAGGTACCATCGGCGGAATAGGTGCCGTCCTTGAGCGCGGTGGCCGCGGGCGATGCACCCGGGTCGGCCTGAGACTGGGCCGCGGGCGCGCTGGGGTTTGTGGAGGAACCCGCATCCGATCCGCTCTTTGTCAGATCGCCGGTTGCGCAGCCGGAGAGTGCGGCAATTGCGGCGACTCCGATGCCGATCAACGCGCTGGTGCGTACGGTGCCGGGGGTGCGAAGCATATCCATGGTGTTACCTTCCGTGGTGGTTCGAGACAACGGTCACACGAGGTAGGCGGCGGCCCGGTTCAGCCAATCGGGTTTTCTACAGAAAAAACTCAGCTTTGAACCATCGGGGCTGGAATATCGTGTACCGGGAGTGAGCAAGGAAACGAGGGCGTGATGTCCACCGAGCATGAGGCGCGGGTTCTGCGTGAGCTGCATGAGCAGCATGGCGCGGTGATCTGGCGTTTTGTGGTGCGCCTCACCGGCGATTTTGCCGGGGCCGATGACATCGTCCAGGAGACCCTGCTGCGCGCCTGGCGCAATCCGCGAATCATGTCCGATGATCCCGAAAGCGCACGCTCCTGGCTCTACACGGTGGCGCGCAACCTGGTTGTGGACGAGGCGCGCAGCGCCCGTCGCCGCCACGAAATTGGGGTCGATGAGATGCCCGAGGGACGCTCCGATGATCACACCGACGCGCTATTTGATTCAATCCTGGTGGCCGAAGCCCTGGCAGCCCTGAGCGGTGAGCACCGGGCAGTGGTCACCGGTGCCTACTTTGGCGGGCGCAGCACGGTGGAGCTTTCGGCGGATCTGGGTATTCCCGAGGGCACGGTGAAGTCACGGCTGCACTACGGGTTGCGCGCACTCAAGCTCGCCCTTCAGGAAAAGGGGGTCACCCGGTGACCGATATCCACACCCGCTTTGACGAGTGGGATGCCGCCTACGTGCTGGGAGCGCTGGGCCCCGCTGATCGTCGCGCCTACGAGGAGCATCTGGCCGAGTGTGAGCGGTGTCGCCTGCACATGTCCGAGCTGGCCTCGCTACCCGGGCTGCTCTCGCGAATCACCCCGCCCAGCGAACAAGAATTTCCCGGAGACGAGCGGCCCGTGCCCGAAACCCCGAGACTCACGCCGGACAACACCGCCGCGCACCTCCCCCACCCTCGGCGCCGCCGCCTGAGCCGTCGCGCCCGCGGCTGGGCCATCGCCGCGGCCGCCGCCGTGCTGGTTGTCGGGGCCGCGATTCCCCTCACCCTGCATATGCTGGAACCCAAGACCGAGCGCCTCACCCTCGCCCAGGTCGGTCCCGAACTGGCACCGATCGACGCGGTGGTCACCCTGCGTGACATCCCCGGCGGAACCCGGGTCACGATGGACTGCTCCTACTCCTCCCCCGCCGCCCCCTATCCCGGGGCCGAACCGGTGGACTACTCGCTGGTGCTCACCGACAACGCCGGACGGGAACGCGCGGTCTCCACCTGGGTCGCGGCGCCGGGCAGCCCGGCACGGGTCGAGGTCACCACCACCACGCCGCTTGAGGGCATCCGCTCGGTGGATGTGCGCCGGGCCGATTCGACCACGCCGCTGCTGCGCGCCCTCCCCGCCGACTAGCCCTACAGAAAACGCCCCCATCCGAAACAACCGGATGGGGGCGTTGGCACAAAAACTAGATGCGAGCTTCGTCCACGCGGAGGGTGGCACCGTTTGCGGGTCCCCGGTAGCTGAACGCACGCACGATCTGCAGGATACCCAGCACCACCAGGGCAACACCCAGGATCAGCCACAGCAGGGCGGCGAAGGCGAACGGCGCGGTGATCACGAGGATACCGGCGATGATGCTCAGCACGGCGAAGACCACGCCCCACACCTTATTGGAGGCACCGCGCAGGCTCGCGAAGGCCAGCACACCCTCGAAGATCCAGCTCACACCGATGAAGATCGCGGTGAAGATCGCCAGCACGGTGGTGACGTTGCCCAGATCGGTGAAGGCCACGATACCGGCCACAACAAACAGCACACCGAGCAGCACGTTGCCGATCCGTCCCCAGGTCGAGGCGCTCTTGGCAAAGATTCCCAGGGCCGCATAGATCACGCCGGCCACAACCGCATAGATCGCGATGAACGCGGTGATGACCGAGGCGGTCTTCAGCGGTGCCACCAGGATCAAGATACCGAAGATGATTGCGATGATTCCGGCGATGCCGAGGGCCGTGCGCACACCGTTGGTGAGGGTGCGGGAAAGGGAGGGTTCCTGAGTCATGGTTTTCCTTAGGGGTTGATGGATGAGGCTTGGGGGCGCGGCACAATCCGCGCATGGCGGTCATGCAGGATTGTATGGGCTATCACGTTGACCACGATGGCCAACACGGCGGCGATGGCCACGGATTCGATCCGGCCGAGGCCCACCAGATGGGCGGGCTGGTCGGAGGAGGTGGTGAGCAGCACCACCGGGGTGAGCAGGGTCACAAACATCGGATAGTTGCCCGAGAGAATATAGGCCACACACAGCAGCGTGCACACCAGCGCCACGAGGATCGGTATCGGTCCCGGCAGCAGCGACACCAGCGTGGCAAAAACGGCACCGATCGCGGTACCCACCACGCGGTCTCGGGCGCGACTGGTGCGGTTATCAACGCCGACCGCGAGAATCATGCAGTAGGACAGCAGCGTCCAGCTGACGTAGGGGAAATCCACGGCCTCGCCGATAGCCACGATGCCCAGCGACCCCACCGCAAGCATTACCCCGTAGCCCAGCCGCTCCCTGACCGGCGAGGGGGTGGGCAGCGAGTCGTGTTTGGTCGGCATCAGTGTCGCAAACGCGAGCATGAAGGCGGCCCCCAGACTCGAACCCAACAGCACCTGCCAGAACTGGACGTCGGTGTTGGATAGCGAGGCGAAAACGATCAGGTTGACCGGTGAGCGGGTCATCGAGGAGATGTCACCGATCCGGAACATTCCCTGCACCAGGCACACCCCCACCAGGGCCACCAGTACCGGGAAGGTACCCAGGGAACCCAGCGTAAAGCCCAGCATTGCCACGATCACGGCCCACAGCGCCGCCATCGCCCGCCATTTGGGTAGCAATGCTCGAGACGGAGAAAGCAGGAACATGATCGCCAAATATCCGGCCTGCGCGGTGTGTGGTCCGATGAACCCGTAGAGGGCGGCCAGCAGCACCGCGGCCGATCCCACCAGAATCAGCGCGCCTAAAATGGCGCGACGCGTCAGCGCAAAATTCTTGAAAACAACGTGCGTCATGAGCTTCCCCCTCCCCGTCCCCACGGAGCCAGCGCTACGGTAATAAGAGAACACTATCGAGCTTTGGGGAGCGACGGTCATGACAAAACAGGATATTTCCGAACTTTTTGATATCTATCGTGATTTGCACGCGCATCCCGAACTGAGTTTCGCCGAGACCCGTACCGCCGGCATCGTTGCCGCGAGACTACGCGGCCTCGGCTATCAGGTGACCGAGAGTGTGGGCCAGACCGGTGTGGTCGGGGTGCTGGATCGGGGCGTCGGCACCACCGTGCTTCTGCGCGCGGACATGGATTCGCTCCCGGTACGCGAGGACACCGGCCTGGACTATGCCTCGGTGGCAACCGCCACAAACGACGCGGGCATCGAGGTGCCGGTCATGCACGCGTGCGGGCACGACGTCCACATCACTGCCCTGCTCGGTGCCGCCGCCGAGCTCGCCGCCGATCCCAGCTGGACCGGGCGCCTGCTCCTGGTGTTCCAGCCGGCCGAGGAACAGGGCGCGGGGGCCCAGGCCATGGTGGACGATCACCTGTTTGAGCGATTCGGAACCCCCGATGTGGTGCTCGGCCAGCACGTGGCACCGCTGCCCGCGGGCACGGTGGGGCTGCGTTCGGGACCGGCCTTCGCCGCCTCGGATGCACTGCGGGTGACCCTGTTTGGGCGCGGTGGGCACGGCTCTCGCCCCGAAACCACCGTGGACCCGATTGTGCTGGCGGCCGCGGTCATCCTGCGCCTGCAGACCATCGTGTCCCGGGAGATTGCCGGCACCGAGACCGCGGTCCTCACCGTGGGCGCGGTGCACGCGGGCTCGGCCCCCAACATCATCCCCGAGACCGCCGAACTGCTGATCAACATCCGTACCTTCGACCACGAGGTCCGGGCCACCATCCTCTCGGCGATCACCCGCATTGTGCGCGGCGAGGCCCAGACCGCCGGGGCCGAGCGCGAACCCGAGATCGAAACCCTGCACGCGTTCCCGCTGGTGAGTAACGACCCTGCGTCCACCGAGCGGGTGCGCGCGGCCTTCACCGCCGATCTGCCCGATCTGGTGCTGGTGGATCCCGGCGTGGTGACCGGCAGTGAGGACATCGGAATCCTCGCCACGGCCGCCGGCGCCCCGTGCATGTACTGGGTGCTGGGCGGGGCGGATCCGCAGCTGTTCGCCGGGCTGTCGAGCTCGGCCGAGATCATGTCCCGGGTGGCGCAGCAGCCCTCCAACCACTCCTCGAAGTTCGCCCCGAAGATCGAGGCCACGCTGCCGCTGGGGATTCGCGCCCTGGTGAGCGCGGCCGAGGCCTGGTTGAAGCCCTAGACATTGCACGAAGGTGACCGCCGGTCTGAAACCTCGGCCACGGCGCGGTACTCCTCGGTTTTCCCCGAGCCCGGCACTACGGTGGATATCAATTAGTATTCACCGAGCCAGGAGTTCGAATGTCGCCGCACACCAGCACCGATTTTGAGGCCGTTTACCGCGATCTGCACACCCATCCGGAGCTGGGGTTCCAGGAGGTGCGCACCGCGGGAATCGTCGCCGAGCACCTGCGCTCCGCCGGGTACGAGGTCACCGAGGGCGTGGGCATCACCGGCGTGGTGGGCATCCTTGATCGCGGTCCCGGTGCCACCGTGCTGCTGCGCGCGGACATGGACGCATTGCCCGTGCGTGAGGAAACCGGACTCCCCTATGCGAGCACCGACTCGACCATCAACGCCGAGGGTGTCGAGGTCCCGCTGATGCACGCATGCGGCCACGACATGCACACCACCGCCCTGCTCGGTGCCGCCTCGGCTCTGGCAGCGGATCCCACCTGGACCGGACGCCTGATGCTGGTCTTCCAGCCCGCCGAGGAGCAGGGATCGGGTGCCCGCACCATGATCGAGGACGGCCTGTTTGAGCGCTTCGGAACCCCCGATGTGGTGCTCGGTCAGCACGTGGCCCCGTTCCCCGCCGGTGCGTTTGGGCTGCGATCCGGTGCGGCCTTTGCCGCCTCCGACTCCTTTGTGATCACCCTGTTCGGACGCGGCGGGCACGGCTCCCGGCCCGAGACCACCGTGGACCCGATCGTGCTGGCAGCCTCGGTCATCCTGCGCCTGCAGACCATCGTGTCCCGCGAGGTTGCCGGAACCGAAACCGCCGTGCTGACCATCGGCTCGGTGCATGCGGGCTCGGCCCCCAACATCATCCCCGACAGCGCCGAGCTCAAGATCAGCCTGCGCAGCGTGGACCCCGCGGTGCGCGCCCGGGTGATCGCGGCCATCGAGCGTATCGTCCGCGGCGAGGCCCTAACCTCCGGCGCCGATCGCGAACCCACCATTGTGCACGCCCACTCCTACCCCGCGGTGGTCAACGACGAGGCCGCGACCGCGCGCGTACACGCGGCCTTGACCGCCGCCATTCCCGGCGTGCAGGTCATCGACCCGGGCCTGGTGACCGGCAGCGAGGACGTGGGCATGCTCGCCGAGGCCGCCGGAGTGCCGTGCATGTACTGGCTGCTCGGCGGGGCCGATCCCGCGCCCTTTGCCAACGTGACCAGCCAGCAGGACCTGGTCGCCCGGGTATCCGCGCTGCCCTCCAACCACTCCCCGCTGTTTGCCCCGGCGATCACCCCAACCCTGCCGCTGGGTATCGCCGCCCTGAGCGCCGCGGCGCTGGCCTGGCTCAAGCCCTAACTCACACACCCGAAAACTCAGAGGAAACCATGCCCGAGAAATCCACCCCGGACAGCACCGCCGAGACCGCCACCGCGGACGTCGAGGTGTCAGCAGAAACCCCGCGCGATCCCGACGCCGCCTCGGCCCCGGTCAACGTGCCGCCCTCACGTCGCTTCTGGACCCGACTCGACAACCCGTTTGTTGCCGGCTTCCTCCTCACCCTGGGCGGCCTGGCCGCCTTCAGCCTGGGTGCCGCGATCACCAACATCTCCACGGTGATCATCTACATCGTCTTTGCGCTGTTTATCGCGCTCGGCATCGACCCGGTGGTGCGCTGGCTCTCCGGGCGCGGGCTCAGCCGCACCTGGTCGATCGTGATCACCATCGTTGGTCTGCTGGCGATCATCGTGGGCATGATGTGGCTGGTGATCCCGACCGTGGTGGATCAGGTCACCCAGTTTGTGCAGTCGGTCCCCTCGATGATCAAGGACTTCATGCACAGCGACCTCTTCCACCGCCTGGAGGGGATGTTTGGTGAGGGCTTCGAATCGCTGATCGGTGACATTCAGAAGTTCCTGTCCGACCCGGGCAACATCGCGGCCATCGGTGGCGGCGCGTTCCAGGTGGGTGCCACGATCTTCTCCGGCCTGTCCGGTGTGCTGATCGTCCTGGTGCTGACCCTGTACTTCGTGGCCTCGCTGCCGCAGATCAAGTCGGCCATGTACGAGCTGGCTCCGGCCCGCAACCGCGCCCGCATCTCGGACCTGACCGACCAGATCACCGATTCGATCGGTGGCTACCTGGGTGGCATGGTGGTGCTGGCCTTCTTCAACGCGGTCTTCTCGGGTGTGCTCTACGCGATCCTCGGCCTGCCGTTCCCGCTGCTGATGAGCGTGGTGGCGTTCTGCATCACGCTGATCCCGCTGGTCGGTTCGGTCCTGTTCTGGGCAGTGGCGAGCGTGCTCGCGCTGTTCACCAGCCCGCTCTCGGCGCTGCTGTTTGCGCTGATCTACATCGCCTACGTGCAGGTCGAGGCCTACGTGCTGACTCCGCGGGTGATGAGCCGGGCCATTTCGATCCCCGGATCCCTCGTGGTCATCGGCGCCCTGATCGGTGGCACGCTGCTGGGCCTGCTGGGCGCACTGGTGGCGATTCCGGTGACCGCCTCGATCCTGCTGATTATCAAGCAGGTGTGGATCCCGCGTCAGAACTCCAAAAAGTAGTTCTTGACTCCAAACCTACGCGTGTTAGGATTTTTCCTAATACGTGTAGGTTTGTCATTTAAGGAGGCATCATGGCACGCGCCGGCATTACCCCCGAGCGCCTGATCGGCGTGGGTGCGGAGCTCGCCGACGAGGTGGGCATCGATCGGGTCACCCTGGCCGAGGTGGCGCGACGCTTCGACGTCAAGACCGCGAGCCTCTATTCCCACGTGGCAAACACCGCGGCCCTGGGCGAGGGAATCGCGCTGCTCGCGCTCACCGAAATGGCCGACCGCCTGGCCATCGCCACCGCGGGCAAGGCCGGACGCGACGCGCTTGCCGGACTCGCCCACACCTACCGCGACTATGCACACGCCCACCCCGGCCGCTTCGCCGCGACACTTGTTCCGCTGAGCCCGGACGCCGCCGCCGCAAGCGACGGCCGGCGCCACGTCCACCTCACCGAGGCCGTGCTGGCGGGCTACGCCCTCTCCCCCGAGACCCATCCACACGCGGTGCGCCTGATCGGCAGCACCGTACGCGGATTCATCACCCTCGAAGCCGCCGGCGGTTTCGCGCACAGCGCGCCGCCCGCCTCCGACAGCTGGATCGCGATCATCGACGCCCTCGATGCCCTCCTCACCCACTGGCCCACCTCCCCCGATTCGGAAAGGATCGCGTCATGACCACCACCCCCACCCCCGTGCCACTGAACGACACCCTCATCCGCGGGGCCGCCGAGCTCGAATCCACCGAACATGGACTGCTGCCGCACCGCCTGCCCGCCTGGGCTCGCGCGCAGAACACCGATCCGCAGCTGAGCATGGTTGAGGCGCAACCCTCGGGTGTGCGGCTGGCATTTTTCAGCGCCGCGACCGTGATCGAGCTGGACCTGTTCCGCTCGCGCACCACCTACGGTGGCGTGCCCGCACGCCCGGACGGGATCGTGGAGCTCACGATCGACGGCGAGCGGATCACCCAGATGGTCACCTCGGGCGGGCAGACCACCACGATCGATATGGCCACCGGCGTGCCCACCATCGAGGTGGGTCCGGTCGCCACGCTGCGCTTCGAGGGGCTGTCTGGCGTGTCGAAACTCGTGGAGATCTGGCTGCCGCACAACGAGCAGATCGCGATTGCCGCACTGCGCACCGACGCCCCGGTCACCCCGATCGCCGCGGATGCACGCCCGGTGTGGGTGCACCACGGATCCTCGATCAGCCACGGCTCCAACGCGGTGCGACCCACCGGCATCTGGCCCGTGGTGGCCGCCCGCGGCGCGGATCTGGAGCTGGTGAACCTGGGCTTTGGCGGCAGCGCCCTGCTGGATCCCTTCACCGCCCGCAAAATTCGGGATACCCCCGCCGACCTGATCAGCCTCAAGCTCGGGATCAACCTCACCAATCTCGATCTGATGCGGGTGCGCGCATTCGGCCCGGCCGTGCACGGCTTCCTCGACACAATCCGGGAGGGGCACCCGGACACCCCGCTGCTGGTGATCTCCCCGATCTACTGCGGCATCCACGAGGACACCCCGGGCCCCGGCATGTTTGATCTGGAGGCACTGGTCAAGGGTCAGCTGCGCTTTATCGCCACCGGCAACCCCGATGAGGTCAAGGCCGGCAAGCTGACCCTGCGCGTGATTCGCGCCGAGCTTGAGCGCATCATCACCGAGCGCCGCGCCACCGATCCGAACCTGTTCTATCTGGATGGCCAGGAGCTCTACGGCGAGGCGGACACCGAAACCCACCCGCTGCCCGACGCCCTGCACCCGGGCGCCGAGTCCCACCAGATCATGGGCGAGCGCTTCGCCCGGATCGCGCTGGGTGAGGGAACCGCCACCTGGTCCCTCTGATTTTCGGCCGACGGCCCCTTCCCGCGAGAAGGGGCCGTTTTCCATTTGGCAAAAGAGATTGTAGATTTCCGCGGGCGCGGCGCAGACTGGGGTATCCCCATCGAAAGGCCTCCCATGACCACATCCTCACACCACACCTTCGACCGCGCCTACTGGGAGCAGCACTGGGATGAGTCGATCCTGCGCGGCAGCCACCGAACCCCGCCCCACCCGCACCCCGAGACCTTTCTGAGCGATCTCGCGCCGGGCACCGCCCTGGAAGCGGGCTGCGGCACCGGTGCCGAGGCGCTCTGGCTGGCCGAGCACGGATGGCGGGTCACCGGGGCCGATATCTCGGCCGGTGCCCTGGCGGTGGCCGCCGACCGGGCACGCGCGGCGGGAGTCGCGGACCGGACCACCTGGATCGAGGCCGACCTGGGCACCTGGGTCCCGGAAGCCGGGTTCGACCTGGTGAGCACCCACTTTGCCCACCCGGCGATGCCGCAGCTGGATTTCTACCGCCGAATCGCCGAGTGGGTTGCCCCGGGTGGCACCCTCTTCATCGCCGGCCATGCCACCGGACACCACGGTAATCACCCGGACGCCAACGCCCATCCGGTCGAGGCCACCGCGACTATCGAGGGGATTATCGCGCTGCTTCCCGCGAATGAGTGGCGCATCGTCGCCGCCGAGGAGGTCGAACTCGCCTCGGTACACGCCGATGCGCCGACCCACCGGCGGGACGTGGTGGTGCGGGCGAGCCGAATCGGTTAGTCGAGTCGGCGCGACCGGGCGAGAAAACACGGCCACGAGGTCCAGCGGCAAGGTTCGGCCACGGCACTGCACCATTGGACCCGCCGCCGACCCGCACTGCCCGGCTACCCCAGGGTGAGCGCCCGACGCAGATCCTCCACGTATGCCGCGGGTGCCTCCCAGGCGGCGAAGTGTCCACCCGTGGGGTGCTCGATAAACGCCGCCAGGTTCACAAATCGCTCCACAAACGCGCGCGGGGCGGGCATGAAGTCCTCGGCGAAGGCCGAGTAGATCGTCGGAGTCTCGATCCGCACGGGCAGCGCCACGGGAACGGTATAGGTCGAGAGCGCGGTGCCCGCGGTCTCGGTGAACCAGGCGGCACTGATCCAGGTCAGCAGGTCATCGTCGCCGAGGGTGTCGGTGGGTCCGGCCCAGTCGATCAGCTTCTCTCCCATCCAGGCCAGCAGAGCCGCCGGAGAATCGCCCAGCATCGTGGTCACCGTGCCGGGACGGGTCGCCTGCTCGGCCACAAACCCGCCGTGCGCCTGCCGCCAACCACCCGCGGCGGCGGCAAACGCCAGCTCCTCGGGAGTCGCGGTGGTCGGGTCAATCATCCCAACCCTGGCCGCCGCCAGGTTCGTCAGGTGCAGCGCCGAGACGCGCTCGGGATGGGCCGCCGCCAGCAGCTCGGCCACCGTGCCACCCACGTCCCCGGCCGAGATCACAAAGCGCGAATAGCCGAGCGCTCGCATTGCCTCGGCCACCATCCCGGCAATATCGGCGGTCGAAACCGGAGCGCCTTCCAGCGGCGGGGCGAACGGGAATCCGGGCAGGGCCGGAATGACCACATTGACGTCCCCAAGCAAAGGCAGCACCCGCTCGAATCTCAGCACCGAGTCCGGCCAGCCGTGCAGGAGCACCACGGTCGGGGCATCCGGCGTGGCCGAGTGCCGATGAATCACCCGCAGCACGCGCTCCCCGTCCCCCACTGTTTCCCAGGGGTAGGCGTGGATGCGACGCTCGTGGGCGGGCCAATCGAAGTCCTCGGACCAGGTGCGAAGGAGACGGGCAAGCCGCTCGCCGGGAATGCCGCGCGCGGGATCCCCCGCCCAAGGGTTGGCGATGAGCCGAGCGCCGCGGATCCGCGCCGTGAGGTCGTCTAGCGCGGCGGACGTGGTGGGCGTGGGGGCGGAGGTGTTCATGGGGGTCCTTTCGACGCGAAACCAGAATGGGCTCGCTAGCCCATTCTTGGCGCTTAATAATGGGCTGTCAAGCCCATTCCCTGATAAGCTGACCGCATGACCCCAGCCGAAGAGCTCCTGCCCGCCACCGCCAAGGGCCGCGCAACCCGCGACCGGATCGTGGACGCCGCGGCCGACCTGATGCTCGCGCACGGGGTCCAGGGAGCCACCAACCCCGAGATTCGCGCGTCGGCGAAGGTCAGCGGCTCCCAACTCTCGCTCTACTTCCCCGACAAGGAGAGCCTGGTACGTGCGGTTCTCGCTCGGCGCGGAGATCAGGTCATCGACCTCATCCACACCACCGCCCGCGGCGACCTCGACAGTATCGCCGCCCTGCGATCCTGGGCGGCCTTTTACACCGAGCGCCCGAACTCCTGGGAGGGCGGCTGCCGGTTCGGATCCCTCGCCGGCGACGTCCTCAAGTCCGATCTAAACCTCACCACGGACGTCACCGACGGGTTTGACCGCTGGCACGCCGTCTTCGAATCCGGCCTGACCACGATGCGCGAGCGCGGCGACCTTCGCCCCGACGCACAGCCGGCCACCCTCGCCACGATCCTGCTCGCCGCGTTCCAGGGCGGCATGCTCCTGGCACAGGCGCAACACAGTATCGACCCCCTCGCCACCGCCCTGGGCGGTGCCATCGACTTCGTGGCCAGCTTTGGCCCACAGAGCTGAGCGCAACCCGGGAGTCAGGAGAAAACCTAAACAAAATATTCGAAGTGTGTTACGTTTCTTGCACTTGTAAGGAGGTAGGACATGTCCACCAACACACCCCTCGTCTCGGAAACCTACGATGTTTCCGACGAACCCGGTATCGCACGAGTGCACGATTTCTTCGTCACGCATTCGGAAATCCAGTCCGGTCGCACCGCCCCCAGGTATGTGTTGTCCGGCAATGCCACTGATGATCAGGTTGAACTCCCCGCAGAGATCTATCACGTGCTTGTGCAGGTGGTCGATGCGATGCGACGCGGACTCTCGGTCACCGTTTCTCCCCGAGGTAAAACCCTCACCACACAGCAGACGGCTGATCTTCTGGGAGTGAGCCGTCCCACGGTCATCAAGCTGCTCGACGAGGGAAGGATCCCGTTCGAGCGCGTCGGCACACACCGCCGAGTCACACTGACTAACGTGCTGGAGTATCGCAAGCGCCGCCGCGAGGAGCAGTATGCAACCCTGGCCAGACTCTCAACTGACGTCGATGACGATGCTCCCCTCAACGAAGTCCTCGCCGAGTTGAAGAAGGCGCGTCGGGTTGTATCGGAACGCCGTCGGCAAGATATCGAGCTACCCTAAACTCGGGCCCACACATGTTCACCGCGCTGCTCGACACCAATATTCTCTGGCCGAGCCTGCAGCGCGACCTTAAAACCGAGGGCCGCACGGGAATCCGTGCGGCCCTCGGTGTGCGGGTGGGTGGGCGGTCTAGGAGCGGACCAGGCGCGCGATCGCGTCGGTGGCTTCCTTGAGCTTGGCGGCGGCCTCCTCGGCGTTGCCGAGACGGGCGGCGTCCATCACGCAGTGCTTGAGGTGGTCGTCCACCAGGCCGATCGCCACCGATTCCAGCGCGCTGGTGAGGGCGCTGATCTGGGTGAGAATGTCGATGCAGTACTTCTCGTCGTCGATCATCTTGGAGATCCCACGCGCCTGACCCTCGATCCGGCGCATCCGCTTCTGGTAGCCGGTCTTATCGCTGATGTAGCCGTGGTGGTGCCCCTCGGTGGCACAGAAATCGCCCGAGTGACCCTCGGATTCGGTACCGATAGTGTCGGCGCCGGTGTCGGTGCCGTGTGCTGCGATGGTCGCCATGATGGCTCCTTTGATCGATCGGCCGGGGCCGGGACTGCTGCATCCAGGATATCGGGCACCGCACCTCAGCGGCGACGTGGGCCCGATACTCCGGGCCCACACGGGAGACTAGTTTTTGACGATGCTGCGGAATCCGCGCAGTCTGAGGCTGTTACCCACCACAAACACGCTCGACAGGGCCATCGCGGCTCCGGCCAGCATCGGGTTGAGCATGCCCAGCGCCGCGACCGGAATCGCCGCCACGTTATAGGCGAAGGCCCAGAACAGGTTGGTTTTGATGGTGCCCAGGGTTTTGCGGGAGAGCCGGATCGCATCCACCACGCCACGCAGATCCCCGCGCACCAGCGTGATATCCGACGCCTCGATGGCCACATCGGTGCCCGTGCCCATCGCCAAACCCAGGTCGGCCTGGGCGAGCGCCGGCGCATCGTTCACGCCGTCCCCCACCATCGCGACCACCCGGCCGGACTCCTGCAACCGGATTACCTCGGCCACCTTATCTGCGGGCAGAACCTCGGCGATCACCGTCTCGATGCCCACCTCGGCGGCGATCCGCCGGGCCACCGCGGTGTTGTCTCCGGTCAGCAGAATCGGGGTCAGCCCGAGCGCCTTGAGTGCGGTGATCGCCTCGCGGCTGGTGGGCTTGACCGCATCGGCGACCACCAGGATGCCGCGGGCCTCCCCATCCCAGGCCACCGCCACCACGGTCTTTCCGGCCTCCTCGGCCTCGGCCTTGGCGGCGGAAACCCGAGCACTCAGCGTGATGGACCACTCGGCCAGCAGGGACTCGCGTCCCACCAGAACCGCGTGACCGTCCACCACACCCTGCACGCCCTTGCCCTCGATATTGGTGAATCCCCGGGCCGCGGGCAGCTCGATGTTCTCGGCCGTCGCACCGGCGGCGATGGCCTGCGCGATCGGATGCTCGGAGGCATCCTCCAACGCACCGGCCAGGCGCAGCAGCTCGCCGCGCTCGGTTCCGGGCTCGGTGATCGCCTGAGCCAGGGTCATCTTCCCCGTGGTCACGGTGCCGGTCTTATCCAGCACCACGGTGTCGACCCGGCGGGTGGATTCCAGAATCTCCGGTCCCTTGATCAGGATGCCCATCTGCGCGCCGCGTCCGGTTCCCACCAGCAGCGCGGTCGGGGTCGCCAGGCCCAGCGCACACGGGCAGGCAATCACCAGCACGGCCACCGCGGCGGTGAACGCGGCGGCCGCGGGGAATCCGGCGATCAGCCAGCCGGCCAGGGTGACCAGGGCAATCACGATCACGATCGGCACAAACACCCCGGAGATTTTATCCGCCAGGCGCTGCACCTCGGCCTTGCCGGTCTGCGCCTCCTCCACCAGCTTGGCCATCTGCGCAAGCTGGGTGTCCGAGCCGATCCGGGTGGCGCGCACAACCAGGCGTCCACCGGCGTTGACGGTCGCGCCGGTCACGGCGTCACCGGGTTCAACCTCCACCGGCACGGATTCGCCGGTGAGCATCGACGCATCCACCGCCGAGGTACCCGAGGTCACCACGCCGTCGGTGGCGATCTTCTCCCCCGGACGCACGATGAATTCATCCCCGACGCGCAGCTCGGCCACGTCGATCTTGGTTTCGACGCCGCCGCGCAGCACCGACACCTCCTTGGCACCGAGTTCCATCAGCGCGCGCAGTGCGGCACCAGCCTGACGCTTGGAGCGCTTCTCGAAGTAGCGCCCGGCCAGGATGAACATCGTGACCCCGGCACCCACCTCGAGGTAAATATTGGAGGCCCCATCGGAGGGGCCGATGGTGAATTCGAACGGGTGGGTCATCCCGGGCATGCCCGCGGTGCCCCAGAACAGCGCATAGATCGACCACAGCAGGGCGGCACCGGTGCCCATCGAAATCAGGGTGTCCATCGTGGCCGCGCCGTGCTTGAGGTTCACCCAGGCGGCACGGTGGAAGGGCCACGCACCCCAGATGATCACCGGGGCGGCGAGCGCGAGCGAGGCCCACTGCCAGTAGGTGAACTGGAGGGCGGGGATCATCGCCATCAGGATGACCGGGACGCTCAACACGATCGCCCCGATCAGGCGCTGACGCAGCGCAATCAGTTCGGGATCGGCGTCCTCGGCATCCGGGTCCGCGAGATCTTTGGGCTTCACCGGCGCGGGCAGGGTGGCCGCATAGCCAGCCTTCTCGACCTCGGCGATCAGCAGGGCGGGATCGTATCCCTCGGGGATCGCGACCCGGGCCTTCTCGGTGGCGTAGTTCACCGTGGCCTCGATGCCGTCGAGTTTATTGAGTTTTTTCTCGATCCGCATCGCACAGGATGCGCAGGTCATCCCGCCGATTTCCAGTTCGACGTGGGGGCCACCGGCCACGGGTGTTGAGGTACTCATCTTCTCTTCCTTTTTCCGGTCCCTCCCGCGGGAGGGACCGGGATGCAACGGCGTGAGGCGGGGTGGGGCCTAGGCCCGGACGGCGGAGTAGCCCGCCTCGGTGACGGCTGCCAGCACGGCGGCATCGTCGAGTTCGGCGGCGGAGGTGATGACCAGTTCGCCGGTCTGTGCACTCACGCGGATGTCCTCGACGCCGGCGATCTGCTCGACCTCTTCGCGAACCGAAGACTCACAGTGTCCGCAGGTCATTCCGGTGACGCGGTACTCGGTGGTTGCCATGATTTTCTCCTCTCGAGGGATACCCCTCCTGGGTATCACATCTGAGCCAACGATATACCCCCAGAGGGTATTCCGACAATCGAGAAAAAAGTTTAGACGGAATGCGCGAGGTAATCCCGCAGGTGCGCGCCGGTGACACTCTCGGGTCGGGCCGCCACCTCCTCCGGAGTTCCGATAGCGACGATGCGTCCCCCATCGCTTCCGCCACCGGGACCCAGGTCGATCACATAGTCGGCGTTGGCGATCATGTCGAGGTCGTGCTCGATCACGATGACCGTGGCCCCGCGCTCCAGCAGCCCGTCCAGCACCCGCAGCAGCACCCGAATATCGCGCGGATGCAGGCCCACGCTCGGCTCATCCAGCACAAACACCGCGCTGTGCTGATCGCGGCCCAGCTCGGACGCGAGCTTGAGGCGCTGCGCCTCGCCTCCGGAAAGGGCCGGGGTATCCTCCCCCAGGGTCAGGTAGCCGAGGCCCAGGTCAACCAGGGTGGCGAGCTTCTTGCGCACCCGGGGCAGGTCGGCGAGCGCGTCCACGGCCTGGGTGACGGTGAGGGCCAGCAGATCCGGCAGGGAATACTCGGTGCCGTCGGGACCGGTGCGGCGAATCTCCTGGGCCAGCGGCGCGAAGCGGGTACCCGCGCAGTCGGGGCAGTCGATATCCACGTCGGGAAGGAACTGCACGTCCAGCACGATCTGTCCGGTCCCCTCGCAGCGCGGGCAGCGCAGCGAGCCGGTGTTATAGGAGAAGTCGGCGGCCCCGAGCCCGCGCGAGGATGCCGCGGGCAGTCCGCCAAACTCGCGCCGCAGCACGTCGAGAACCCCGCTGTAGGTGGCCACGGTGGAGCGGATATTGGTGCCGATCGGGGTCGCATCCACCACGTCGGCACGGCTGATGCCGTCGGCCTCGATGCGGGTCACGTGTGCCGGAATCCTTCCCTCGGCGGCGAGCGCGGGAACCAGGCTTTCCAGGACCAGGGTGGTTTTGCCCGAACCCGACATCCCGGTGACCGCGGTCAGCCGACCCCGGGGGAACCGCGCCCGGAGCGCGTGTACGGTGTGCAGCGGAGCGGTTTCGATCTCGATGCCTCCGTGCGCAAACACGTCCTCGGTTCCCAGGCGCGGGCGCACCACCACCGGTTCGGTTCCGGCGATGAAACCGCCGATCACCGAGTCGGGGTTGTTTACGATTTCGGCGAGGGTGTCGTTGGCGACCACGGTGCCACCATCCACCCCCGAGCCCGGGCCGATCTCGATAATCCGGTCGGCCTCGCGCAGGACCTGCACGTCGTGGTCCACCAGGACCACCGAGTTCCCCTCGGCCAGCAGGTCCCGGATCACACCGATCAGCCCGTCGAGGTTGGCTGGATGCAGCCCGATCGAGGGTTCGTCCAGCACGTAGAGCACACCGGTGGTCTGGTTGCGGACCGCGCGGGCCAGCTGCACGCGCTGGCGCTCCCCGGTGGAGAGGGTGGATCCGGCACGGTCCAGGGTCAGGTAGCCGAGACCCAGTTCACGCAGACGACGGCCCATATCGGTCAGCTGATCGGCGAGCAGCCGCGCCATCGCCCGCATCTCGGGTGGCAGGGCCTCCTCCACGGCGGGTGCCCACTCGGTGATCTGGTCCAGGGAGAGCGCGGTTGCCTCGGCGAGGTTCATCCCCTCGATTCGTGGATCCCGGGCGGCCACGCTGAGCCGGGTACCGTGGCAGTCGCGGCAGGTTCCCGCGGTGATGTAGCGGTTCACCCGGGCCAGCCCCTTCTCGCTGGTCGCATTATTCAGGGCCTCGCGGACAGCCCGCCGGGCGCTGCGGAAGGTGAAGTCCATCGAGAACACCTTGCCGTTTTTTGAGGCGACGGTGATGTGCCGCTTCTCGTCGGGACCATCCAGCACGATCTGGCGTTCCCGCTCACTCAGCTCGGAGTAGGGCACGTCGATCCGCACCCCAAACTCGGCCACCACCTGCGGCATGACCGACAGGCCGGCCATCCCCCACGGGGTCACCGCACCCTCGGCGATGGTTTTGGAGGGGTCGGGAACCAGGGAGGCATCATCCACGTCGCGGACGATGCCGGTGCCCGAACAGGTGGGGCAGGCACCGTCGGAGTTGAACGCGAGGGATTCGGCCCCGGGGGCGCGGAACACGGCCGAGCAGGTCGCGCAGGTGAGCGGCAGGTCGGCGGCCACGTCGATTGTGGGGACGTGGCGGTGGCCGTTGGGGCAGGAGTGCGAGGCGAGACGCGAGAACATCACCCGGAGCACGTTCAGTAGCTCGGTCGAGGTCCCGAAGGTGGAGCGCACCCCGGGCACGCCGGGACGCTGGCGCAGCGCCAGGGCCGCGGGGATGTGGCGGACCGAATCCACCGCCGCCCGGGTCGCATGTGACATGCGCCGGCGGGTATAGGTGGATAGGGCCTCCACGTAGCGGCGCGATCCCTCGGCGTAGAGGATGCCCATCGCCAGCGAGGACTTCCCCGAACCCGAAACCCCGGCGATCGCGACCATTTCGCCCAGCGGCACGTCCACGTCCACGTTTTTGAGGTTGTGCACGCGGCCGCCGCGCACCTCGATGTTCAGCGACTCGCGCCCACTCATCGGGTCTCCTCCGCGCCGATCACGATCCGCACGCGCGGGTAGCGGGCACGCAGCCCGCCCCGACCATCGGCGTCTCCGGGGGTGTGTGTGAAGGATTCCGCTGCGGTCATGAGTGTCCCCTCGCCAGGCGCGGGCCCCGCGCCCGACGCTTCCTTCAGCCTACTCCGGGAGGCCGACAGGGACGAGGACAAGACAACCACGACGTCGGCATGCCGAGCCTGGCGGTACACACGCCTGGATACCCCCAGTCCTCGGCACAAAAGCAACAGGAATGCGCTGAACCGCCACCCACGGCCCACTATTCCGTTACGATTCCTAGCTAAAGCCGCATCGCCGCGGGCACTCGGCCAGGCGAAAACCATGCGCACATCCGATTGGACCCCGTGAGAGCCTCAATCCTGCGTCATAATTCTGCCTCCCGTCGCCTCGGCGCGGCCGGGATCAGCCTCGCCCTGGTGGGCGGATCCCTGCTGGGTGCCTCGGCCCTTCAACCGGCCCAGGCCGAGGTACAGGCCCTGCACACCATCAACACATCCTCAACCATCTGGGGCCCGGCCAACACCACGACCGGCACCCTCCGCAGTGGGTTCGGGTTCCGCGCCGATCCCGGCCTGGTGGGCTGGAGCTTCCCCGCCTTTAGCGAGATTGGTGCCCTGACGCTCAGCCAGGGCGGAAGCTCCTGGAACTTTTCCGCGGACACACGCTCGGTGAACCCCCGCTCCGGCGGGAAGAGCGTCATCACGCTCACGGGGAACACGGGCGATGCCTTTACCGAGGCCTACACGGTGGCCCTGACCCTGACCATCGAGGGCAACTACGCGCGCTGGACCTATTCGATCGCGGGCGAGAAGGCCGATACCCTCACCGCGACCGTTGACGGTGCATTCGCCGCCCGACACACCTCGGTGGTCGAGTCCACCTCCCACACCCTGCTCGCCCACAACGTGGATCCCTCCGAACCACCGGCCGCAATCTCCGGGGTCTCGGTAAAGTCCGACGGCTCGGCTCCGACCCTGACGACGGATTCCGATTCCGGCGCCTTCTCGGCCACCACCACGGGAGCGAGTCTGTTTGAGGTGACCGCCCTGGTGGTTGACTATCCGGTCAGAATCCCCAGCGCACTGGATGCCGCGCTGGCATTCACCCGCCCGCTGCTGGCAAACATCGATGCGCACTTTGGCGAGACCCACGTGGCTCCCGGTGCCCCGGTGGATTTCCGGGACGCGTCGGTGATTGAGGGCACTCCCGTGGACACCGAACTCACCACCACGATCGGCCAGGAACTGCTCGACATGGGGTACTTCATGATCCCCGGATTCGACGCCACCACCCGCGCCACGGGGCTGCCCGCCGGCCTGACACTCACCACAATTCTGGGGGACAAGCCCTCCGCCGAGGAGGAGACCGAGCCCGAGGTGACCTGGCCGGAGGAGGGAGAGGAAGTCCTCCCCGTTCCGATGCTGGCCCTGGACACCGAGCTCGCGGCCGATGAGGCCGAGGAGGCGCCGATCTCCTTCCGCCTGAGCGGAACCGCGACCACTCCGGGTGTGTACACGGTCCCGGTCACCATCTACCTCGCACTCCCCGACGGAGCATTCCCCGGAGCGCCCGACGGAGAAGAGCTGCCCTTCCCCGAACCCGTTGGCCTCTACCCGCTGGATACCACGCTGAAGGTCACCGTGGCACCGCGGGCGAGCAATGAGTCGCCCACCCCGACCGCTCCCGCCGAAACACCGGGAAGCACCGTCACCCCGACCGATGCCGGCGCTCCCCCGGTTGGCTCCACCCCGAGCGGCACCCCCGCCATCGCCCGCGGCACCGCCGGTCTGCCCACCACCGGTGGCGATTTCGGCGCGCTGGCCCTGTCGATGGGCCTGCTGGCGGCCGTGGGAACCACCCTCCTGCTGGGTGCGCGACGCCGCCGGGCAGCGGAGTAGGCACCGCGTCACCCGTCACGACAACCGGCCGAGTTCTCCGCGCGAGAACTCGGCCGGTTGTGCGTGTGGGGGTCCCCCGATGCTCGTCCCCCGTTCCCCTCAAACACACGCGTGGAATAGACACTCGCGGCGACCGAAAGCCCGTAAGCTTGGGGGTCATGAGCAACTCGGAACGCCCCGATCCCGGCACCGCCCCGGCCGTTCTGACGATGGCACAATCGCGTGCCCGAATCCCCAAAAAGGGCTCCAAGGGGGCTCGTACCCAGCAGCGCATTCTCGATGCGGCCCTCGAGCTGTTTGCCGAGTCGGGGTTCAACGCGGTGTCCCTACGGGAGATTGCCGCCCGCGCCGAGATCACCCATGTGGGACTGCTGCACCACTTTGCCAATAAGGACGAGATCCTGATGCGGATCATGGTGTCCCGAGACATCACCGATGAGCACAGCCTGCGCGAGCAGCTCACGGTGCTGCACGAGGCGCAGAAGAGCTCCGAGGATCCGCTGATTGATCTGCGCTGGTACCTGGATCACCTGCACCGCATTACCACCCAGCCGCATATGATCCCGCTGTATGTGAAGATTTCCAGCGAGGCCACCGATCCCGGCCATCCTGCCCATGAACACTTCGTGGCGCGCTATCAGACCGCCCAGGACCTGATCAGCGACTCGATTTCCCGCACCTATGCACGCCTGGGCATGACCTCGCCCCTGGTTCCCGCCGATCAGGCGGCCCAGCACATGGTGGCCCTCTCCGACGGCCTGCAGATTCAGTGGGAGTATGCCCCCGAGACGGTGAATCTGGAGCGCTCGATCCTCACCTATCTGGGCGCGATCGGGCTGCCGGTGGAGACCACAACGCGCTAGCTGGCTCGCTGGTCGTGCTCTCCGTGCGCTCGCGAGGCGGCCTCCAGGTGCCGGATCGCCGCGGCGACAAACCCCGCATCGGGACCCTCCTCGCCCCAGGCGGCCACGCCCGCCCCAACCAGACCGGCTCGTGCCCCGGTGGCCGACGCTCCAATCGGCGGGACCGGCCGCCACGGCAGCAGGGTGCGGGTGCGCGCGCGCAGCGGGATCAGCAGGGTATCCCCGGCCAGGCCCAGCCCGCCGCCGATGACGATGCGGGCGGGATCGAGGATCGCGGTCAGCGCGGCGAGTCCACGTGCCAGCGCATCCACCGCGTCGCTCCACACCTCGGCGGCCCGGGGATCGGTGGGGATCCGCGCGGCCACCTGATCGGCCCCGGAGGCCACGCCGCCGCGCTCTCGATAGCGGCGGACGATGTTGGCGGCCGACGCGTAGATTTCCACGCATCCGGCGAGCCCACACGGGCAGGCCTCGCCGCCGGGCACCACCACGATGTGCCCAAACTCCCCCGCGCCGCCGGCCCCGCCGGCCACAAACCGGCCGCCGTCCACGAGCGCGGCGGCGATTCCGGTACCGATCGGCACGAAGGCCAGCGAGGCATCGGATTCCCCGGCCGCCGCCAGCGCCGAACGCTCGGCCACCGCACCCGCGCGGGCATCGTGCAGGAGGACCGCGGGCAGGTCGAACTCCGCGGCAATGATGTCGGTGAGGGCGAGGTCGCGCCAGCCGAGGTTCGCCGAATAGCCGACGGTGCCGGTGGGGGTGTCGATCAGCCCCGGCGAGGCGAGGCCCACCCGGTGTGCCTCGCGCCCGTGTTCTCCCAGGCGTCGTTGCAGCTCGGTGAGGACCAGGCGGACGCCGTCCAGCGGGCCGCGCTGCTGCTCCCGAGTGGGGACCGTGAACTCGGCACACACCTCACCGGATCGCGTGAGCGCGGCGCCCTTGATGGTGGTGCCGCCAATATCGATCGCCAGCGCGATCTGCTCGGGGGTCGCGGCCAGGCGCGCGGCGGCCGGGGTGCTCATGCCGAGACCTCGGCGGTGCCGAAGACCTCGGCCGAGCGATAGTAGCCACCGAATCCGAGAGCGTCCCACACCGGGGTCTGTGCGCGCAGGCGCGCGGCGGTGTCGGCCCACTCGCGGGACTCGGCCCGCCACATCCGCTCGGCGACCAGAGGAAGGCGCGGCAGCAGCAGGAAGGCCAGGTCGTCAATCGACTCGATCGTCTCGGCCCAGATCGCCGCCTCGACCCCCACCACCCGGGCATCGTTCAGCGCAGTGCGGGCGTGGGCGGCGGGATCCCAGTCGTTCAGACCCGAGGTCGGTTCGGCCGCATAGTGCGGGAACCCGGGCTCGCCCGGTGCCTCGGCGAGCGGGGTGCCATCGGCATCCACGCGTCCCTCGGCATGTCGACGGTCCAGATACAGCGGCGAGGAGGAGGACACCAGGATCGGGGTCTGCCGGCCGGTCGCCAGGCCGATATCCCCGGGAGCGTGGGCGAAGGTTTTCGCGGCCAGCTCGACCAGCGGCAGGTACTCCTCGGGGACGCTGGCGCGCATGGCATCGGCGTCGAAGGCGTCCTTCTCGGCGATCCAGAATTGCAGCACGTCGCTCGGCTCAAAGACCTCGGCCCGCGCCGCCTCCTGCCAGCCGATGACGCGTTTGCCGAGGCTCCGAACGTGGGCGTGCAGCAGGCGGACAAAGTCCGCGTACTGCTCATCCGGCATGCCGAATGCCTCGTCCCCGCCGATGTGGAGGTAGGGGCCGGGGCTGATCTCGGCCAGCTCGCTCAGGACCGTGGTTGCAAACGTCACGGCCTCCGGGTTCTCGGGCGAGAGGAACTTCACCTGCGGGTGATCGAAGGTGCCGGGTGTATCCAGCTCGGGATAGGCGGCGATCGCCGCGGCCGTGTGCCCGGGCAGGTCCAGCTCGGGGATGATCGTGATAAACCGCGCGGCGGCGAAGGTGATCAGCGCCCGGAATTCCTCCCGAGTCCAGTGCTCACGCTCCCCCGCGGTCGAGACCGAGGCGACCCGCGGATAGGCCGTGGATTCCAGTCGCCAGCCCTGGGTGTCGCTCAGATGCAGGTGCAGAACGCTGATGCGGTGATAGGCCAGCAGGTCGATCACCGCCTCGATCTCGGCGGTCGGGTAGAGGTGCCGCACGGTGTCGAAAGAGAGCCCCCGCCAGGCAAAGGCGGGGCCGTCCACGATCGTGAGCGCGGGCAGCACGAGCCCGGGACCCGAGGTGTCCAGCGCCTGCAGAATGGTGACCAGGCCGCGGAACGCTCCCTCGGGCGAGGCCGAACGCAGCAGGACCAGGCCCTCGTGGGTGTCGATGGTGAAGCGTTCGTCGGCGGGGACCGGCCGCGGGTCAAAACCCGCGGCCGGGGCGATCCCGGTCGTCTCCGGGTCGAGGCCCAGCTCGACCCGGATTCGGGCGTCGATCCCCACGGCAACGGGCTCGACCTCCACCCCGCGGGTGCGCCGGGCCAGCGTGGCAAACGTGTCCAGGACCGCGTCGAGCCCGGGCGCAACCTCGATCCGCAGGGTCACACCCAGCGCAATCGGGTCGCCCAGGTGCACCGAGGCGGGCAGCGGAACCATGGGTGAGGGGGTTGTGTGTGTCATCAGGGGAGAGCTTCCTTACCGTCTGGATTATCGCGGAGTGGACGCAAACTCGCGCTCATAGGCGGCCCGGCGCGCGGCCTGCTCGGCGGGCTGCGCGATCGGGGCCGAGAGCAGGAGCTTGCGGGTGTACGGGTTCTGCGGGTTGTCGGTGACCTCCCGCGCGGTGCCGGTCTCGACGATGTCGCCGCGGTAGATCACCGAGATGCGGTGGCTCATATAGCGCACCACCGCCAGGTCGTGCGAGATAAAGAGGTAGGACACCCCGGTCTGCTCCTGGATCTCCAGCAGCAGTTCCAACACCGTGCGCTGAGTCGTGAGGTCGAGCGCCGACACGGCCTCATCACACACGATCAGCTTGGGGCTGATCGCCAGCGCCCGGGCGATCGCGACCCGCTGGCGCTGCCCGCCGGAGAACTCCCGAGGCAGGCGCTCAAGCGCATCCGCGGGCAGGGACACCCGATCCAGGAGCTGGCCCACCCGGCGCTTGGCATCGCGCGAGGTGTAGCCCTGGGCAAGCAGCGGCTCGGAGAGGGTGTCACCGATCGAGATCGCCGGGTTCAGCGAGGTGTAGGGATCCTGGAACACCACCTGGATGTCGCGGCTGAGCGAGCGGCGGTGTCGGGCCGAGAGGTTGTCGATCCGCTTCCCCTGGAACAGGATCTCGCCCCCGGAGACCGGGGCCAGTCCGAGGATCGCCCGACCGATGGTGGTTTTGCCGGAGCCCGACTCCCCCACCAGCCCCATCGTCTCGCCCTCACGGACGTCGAGGGAGACGCCGTGCAGCACCTCGTTGGGGGACTTCCGGAACCCCTTGCTGCCAAACGCGACGCGCACGTTGTTGACCTCAAGGAGCGAGTTTTCCCGGGTCATGCGGAGACCTCCGTGGATCGGGGCTGCCATTCGGGACGCGCATCGACACCGTCGAGTGCGGCCCCCAGCAGCTGGCGGGTATAGGGGTGTTCGGGGGTGACCAGGATCTGCTCGGTGGTGCCCTGCTCGACGATCCGACCCTGCTGCATGACCGCCACGCGATCGCAGAGGTCGGCAACCACGCCGAGGTTGTGGGTCACGATCAGCACGCCGATGCCGCGGTCCGCGCGCAGGCGACGCAGCAGGCTGAGCACCTCGGCCTGCACGGTCACATCCAGCGCGGTGGTGGGCTCATCGGCCACCAGCAGGTCGGGGTCGCAGGACATGGCCCCGGCGATCAGCACCCGCTGCGCCATGCCACCGGAGATCTCGTGCGGGTAGGCGGCGAAGGTGCGGGCGGGATCGGCGATCTCCACCATCTGCAGCAGCTCCAGCACGCGCGCCTTGGCCGCCTGCTTGGAGAGTCCCAGGCGCACGCGCAGCGGTTCGGCGAGCTGATCGCCGATCGTGAAGGACGGATCGAGGTTACTCATCGGCTCCTGCGGCACATAGGCCACCACGGTGCCGCGCAGCTCGCGGTGCTTCTTCTCGGCCAGGCCGATGACCTCGGTGCCCTGAATGGTCACGCTGCCGCGGGAGACCGATCCACCCTCGGGCAGGATGCCCAGGATCGAGAACGCCGTCTGGCTCTTTCCCGAACCGGACTCCCCCACCAGGCCGAGGATTTCCCCGGGCTCGATGTCGAGGTTGATGCCATGCACCACCTCACGGTCGCTCCCGTCGGCCAGCTCGTAGCTCACGGCCAGGTCGCGGATCGAGAGCAGCGCGCCGCGACTTGCGGGGGCCGGCACCGAGGTGCTGGGAACCACGACCGCGGGGGCTGCGTTCTTGCGGGTGCGACGGCGGGCGGCGGGGGCACCGCGCTCGCCCAGCACGTCGGAGAGTCCACTGGCCAGCAGTACCAGCGAGGCGCTGGTCAGTCCCAGGGCCAGGCCGGGCCAGAGCAGCAGCAGCGGCGCGCGCTGAATGTTCTGGAATGCCTCGTTGAGCATCGCACCCCAGGTCGGAGTGTCGCCGCTGGTGATGCCCAGGAACTCCAGACCCGCCTGCAGGCCGATGGCCACGCCGGCGACCAGGGCCACCTGAATGATGATCGGCGCACGCACCACGATGAACACGTGGCGACCGATGATGCGCCAGTCCCGCAGACCCGATACCCGGGCGGCGTCCACATACAGCTCGTTGCGGACGTTGCCCACGATGCCGCGCACCAGGCGGAAGAAGCTCGGAGCCACCAGGACACCCATCACGATCATCAGGACCCAGACGGTCGGCCCGAGGATCGCCCGCGAGGCCAGCAGCACCACCATCGCCGGGAGGGACATCACCAGGTTCACGATCCAGCTCGAGGCCGAATCGAACCAGCGCCCGTAGTATCCGGCGATCAGACCGGTCGGGATGCCCAGGACCAGCGCCACGATCAGCGCAATCCCCGCACCGCTCATGGTGTTCTGGGCACCCCAGATCAGGCGGCTGAAGACGTCGCGTCCGGCCGAGTCGAAGCCCAGCAGGTGGGTTCCGTCGGCGGGGCCGAAGGCATCCTTGAGCGAGGAGGCACCGGGATCAAACGGAGCCAGCAGCGGCGCGAAGATCGCCACCAGCACCACGATGGCCAGCACAATCGCCGCGGCCACGGCCAGGGGCTTGCTCAGGAAGCGGCGGAACGCGGTGACCGGGCGAGCCGTGGGGGCCAACGCAATCGCGGCGGTCGAGTCCGGAATGGGATCACTCATGCGAGTCTCGCTTTCGGGTTGAGCCAGCTCACCACGACGTCCACGAGGAGGTTAATAACCACCACGCCGATCACCGTGAACATCACCAGGCCCATGATGATGGGGATATCACCCCGGGTTGTATAGGAGACGGTCATGCTGCCAATACCCGGCAGACCGAAGATCTGCTCGACGATGACCGCGCCGCCCAGCATGCCCACGAACTGCATGCCGAGCACCGTGAGGGCGGGGGCCGAGGCGTTTCGCAGCACGTGCCGGAAGATGATCCGGCGCGGGCTCAGCCCCCGCGAGCGCAGCGTGCGCACGTAGTCCTTACGCATGACCTCGATGACCGAGGCCCGCACCTGCTGGGAGACCCCGGCAATCGAGCCCACCGAGAGGGCCAGAATCGGCAGTGTCACGGTCGAGAGCCAGCCCGCCGGGGAGGTGAAGAAGTCCACGTAGCCGATCGCCGGGAACCAGCGCAGCTGAACCGCAAACACCAGCACCATGATCAGGGTGACCAGGAAGCCGGGCAGCGCGTACCCCACGACCCCGATGATCTGGACAAACCGGTCGGCGGCGCCGCGGCGCACACCGGCCCAGATCCCCAGCGCAAACGAGACAACCGCGGTGATCAGGGTCACACCCACCATCAGGGAGAGGGTGACCGGGATCCGGTTGCCGATCGCGCTGAGCACATTCTCGCTGGTGAACCAGGACGTGCCCAGGTCACCCCGGAGCGCGTTGCCCAACCAGGTGAGGTACTGCACCAGTACCGGCTGGTTGAGGCCGAGCTCCGCGTTTTTTGCGTCAACGAGGCTCTGCTCCGCCGCCTGACCGAGCAGGACGCGTCCCACATCGGTGTGCGGGGCCGAGAGCAGAAGGAATGCTATTGCCGAGATGACAAACAGCAGGACGATGCTCGCCAGGAGTCGTCGAATGAGAAAGGAAATCATGGTCGTGGGGACGAGCCTTACCTGTTACTTGGCCGGGGTGTAGTTGTAGATCGACGGCACGGCCATACCCGACTGCTGGGTCACGTTGACACTGCCATCGGTGACCAGGGCGTAGGTCTGGCGGTAGAAGGGGATGAACCAGCCCTGCTCGACGATGTGCTTGTTGAGCGCCTGGGCATCGGCCTTCGAATCGGCCACGGACTCGTGCTGGATCTTGGTGATCAGCGCGGTGGCCTCGGGATCGGTGTACCCGAAGATGTTGAACGAGCCCGGCTGCAGCTGGCTGGAGATCATCAGCCAGTCATTTGCCGGCTGGCCGAGGCTCAGCACGAGGCCGGGGAAGCCCTTATCGGTGAAGATCTGCTTGAGCGCGGTGGCCTGATCCACGTCCTGCCAGGTGAGTTTGACCCCCACCGCGGCGAAGTCAGCCTTGAGCGAGGCGGCGAGCGCATCGTCCACGATGGCCGCCATCCGCGGCAGGGTCAGGTCGAACCCGTTGGCGTAGCCGGCCTCGGCCAGGAGCTCCTTGGCCTTCTTGGGGTCGTGGGTGTAGTAGTTGTCCAGCGACTTGTCATAGCCCAGGGTGTCGGTGCCAAACATCTGGCTGGTGGTGACGCCGAGGCCCTGACGGATCTGCTTGAGCATGATGTCGCGGTCGATGGCATAGTTCAGCGCCTGGCGCACGCGGGCGTCACCGAGGGCGGGGACCATCGCGCCGGCACGGTCAAACAGGATGATGCTCTGCACGTCGACGTTGGAGTCCTGGATCTTCAACTGTGCGTCCTGCTTGGCCGCGGCGCGCTGGTCGGCGCTTTGCAGCAGGGCGGTGTCGATCTGGCCGGTCTTCAGACCGTTGACGATCGCGTTTTCGTTGTCGAAGACACTCAGGGTCAGCGTCTGATAGGGCAGCTTGTCGCCCCAGTACTTGGCGTCGCGGTCGTAGACCCACTTGGTGCCGATGACGGTCTTGCTCTTGTCCAGGTCGTAGGGACCGGTGCCATCGGGGGTGGTCTTCAGCGAATCGGGGTTGGCAAAGGCGGCAGGGTTGGCCATCAGTCCGGCCGAGTCGCTCAGGCGGAACAGCAGGCTGGGATCCGGCGCGCTCAGCGCGATGGTGACGTGGGTGGGGTCTACGACGGTGACCTCGGAAACGTTTTTGAGACCCTTGGAGTCAGCTCCGGTGCTGGCTCGGAATCGGTCGATGTTGGCCTTGACCGCTTCGGCGTTGAAGGGTGTGCCGTCGTGGAACTTCACGTCGTCGCGCAGGGTGAGCGTGAGCTGGGTGTTGTCGGCGTTGTACTCCCACTTGGTGGCGAGCATCGGGGTGAAATCGCCGTTGGCCTGGCGACGGATCAGGGTGTCATAGACGGCCTGGAAGAACGGCACGTTGCTGCCGGTGGCGTTGATCGGGTCCAGGCTCTGCGGAACCGTCAGCGTGGCGATGTTGAGGGTGTCGGATGCCGCCGGAGATTGGGCTGCGCCCGCACATCCGGACAGCAAAACACCCGTGGCGAGGGTGAGTGCGGCAAAGCCACTCCACTTTCCAAGTTTCATAGTTCTAAACCTCGTTGCTTAGATCACTGATCGAAATCGGGATCGGTTTGGGGGGTCCCCAGTTGGGGTGTACGTCATCCTATACACATTTTTCTACCATGTGGTACTTTTTATTTTCAGCGGGGCATTCGCGCCGCCACACACCGGATTTCAGCGAGGAGATGAGGACCCAGTGACCCCCACGCCACCGACTCGCAAGGGCGGACAGACCCGCACCCGCATCATCGACTCGGCGTTTGAGCTGTTTGCCGAATCGGGCTTCAAGGGCGTCTCGATCCGCGAGATCGCGGCCAACGCCCACATCAGCCACGTGGGTCTACTGCACCATTTCGGCAGCAAGGACGAGCTGCTACTCGAGGTGCTGCGTCGCCGAGACAGCTCGGATATCGCCGAGCTGCGCGCGGGCGCCCACGGACTCGAGGTACTCGAATGGGCGCTGCATGTGATCCATGACAACGTCTATCGCCCGGGCATCGTCTCGCTGTTTGTGAAGGTGTCCAGCGAGGCCACCGACCCCGAGCATCCGGCGCACGTTTTCTTCGCCGATCGCTACGAGCTGCTGTGCACGGTGGCCGGACGCGCCTTCGCCGAGCTCTTTGCCGAGTCGCCGCCCCCGGTGGATATCTCCCCACTGGATGCCGCACGCCAGTTTGTCGCCCTCGCCGACGGCCTGCAGCTGCAGTGGATGCTCGCGCCGGACCGCGTCACGACCTACGATTCACTCGTGGTCTTTCTGCGCACCCTGGGGATCACCCCGCGACCGGCTCCCAGTTTTCCCGAGTATCGCCCCGGCGTTACCGCGGGCCACCCCGAAAGGACACCGATTCGATGACATCCCCTTCCCCCGACTCCCCCGCCGAGCTGACCCTCGAAGAAAAGGCCTCGCTCACCTCGGGCAGCGCCACCTGGTACTCCACCGCCGCCGGAGATATCCCACGACTGATCCTGACCGACGGGCCGCACGGCCTACGTCGCCAGCAGGAGGGCGGCGACAACCTCGGCATCGGCGACAGCGTCCCGGCCACCTGCTTCCCGCCCGCCGTAGGCCTCGGGTCCTCCTGGAACGTGGACCTCGCCCACCGCATCGGCGAGGCGCTGGGCCGCGAGGCACGCGAGCAGGGGGTGCACGTGCTGCTGGGTCCGGGCATGAACATTAAGCGTTCCCCGCTGGGCGGGCGCAACTTTGAGTACGTGTCCGAGGACCCGCACATCACCGGACGGATCGCCGCCGCCCTGGTGCGCGGCATCCAGTCCCGGGGCGTGGCCGCAACCCCCAAGCACTTCGCGGTCAACAACCAGGAGACCGACCGCATGCGGGTGAGCGCCGACGTGGATGAGCGCACCCTGCGCGAAATCTACCTCCCGGCGTTTGAGCACGTGGTGACCGAGGCGCAGCCCTGGGCGCTGATGTCGGCCTATAACCGCATCAACGGCACCTTCGCCAGCGAGGACCCGGCGCTGCTCACGGACCTGCTGCGCGGCGAGTGGGGCTTTGACGGCGTGCTCATGTCCGACTGGGGCGCGGTGAATGACCGGGTCGCCTCGGTTGCCGCGGGCCTCGATCTGGAGATGCCGCCGTCGGACACGGATGCCGAAATTGTGGACGCGGTCAACAACGGCACCCTTGATGGGGCCGTGCTGGACACCGTGGCGGAGCGCCTGCGTCTGCTGGCCGCGCGCACCACCGACCCGGCACTCGCGACCGATCCGGTGGATGTGGATGCCCACCACCGCCTGGCCGCCGATGCCGCGGCCGAGGCGATGGTCCTGCTGCGCAACGAGGGTGACCTCCTGCCGCTGGATCCCGCCGCCGACGCGCGGATCGCGGTGATCGGCGAGTTCGCCCGCACCCCGCGCTATCAGGGTGGCGGATCCAGCCGCGTGGTTCCCACCCGCCTATCCGGTGCCCTCGAGGAGATTACCGCGCTGATCGGCGCCAAAAACGTCGCCTTTGCACCCGGATTCTCGCTCACCGATAACCCGGAAACCGCCGCGGCCATGACCGAGGAGGCCGTGGCCGCGGCGACCGGTGCCAACCGGATCCTGCTGTTCCTGGGCCTGCCCGACGGCTTCGAATCCGAGGGCTTTGACCGCGACACCCTGGCGCTGCCCGCCGGACAGCTCGCGCTGCTTGAACGCCTGACCACCCTGAACATCCCGATCGTCGTGGTGCTCTCCAACGGGGCCACGGTCGAGGTGGCGGAGTGGGCATCCTCGGTGGAGGCGATCCTGGAAACCTGGCTGCTGGGTCAGGGCGGCGGCCTGGCCACCGCCGAGGTCCTGTTTGGCCTAGCCTCCCCCGGTGGACGCCTGACCGAGACCATCCCGCTACGCCTCTCGGACACCCCGTCGTTCCTGCACTTCCCCGGACGCGACGGACACGTAGGGTACGGCGAGGGCGTCTACGTGGGCTACCGCCACTACAACACGCTGGATGTGCCGGTCGCCTATGAGTTCGGCTTCGGCCTGGGCTACACCCGCTTCGACTATGACGATCTCGCCGTGGTGCCGGGCACCGATCCCCACACCTGGTTGGTGTCGGCCACCGTCACCAACGTCGGCGAGCGCGCCGGATCCGAGGTGATTCAGCTCTATGTGGGCACCACCGAGAACACTCCGACCCGCCCTGCCCAGGAGCTGCGCGGATTCGCCAAGGTGCACCTGGCCCCCGGGGAAAGCGAGCGGGTAACCCTGCACCTGAACGCCCGCGACTTCGCCACCTGGGATGCCGGCCAGCACCGCTGGCGCGTGGATGCCGGGGCCTACACCGTGCAGGTCGGCTCCTCCTCCCGGCGCATCCACCTGAGCGAGACCATTGCGGTACCCGGAGACGGCTGGGTGCCCGAGCTCAGCGAGCACTCCACCGTGGGTGAGTGGTTTGCGCACCCGGTGGGTGGCCCGCTGCTGCAGAGCGTTCGGGACCGAATGGAGGCGTTTGCCGCCGGCGGTGCCCCCGAACTGCTGCGGATGGTGGAGCAGGTGCCGATCATCAAGCTGGTGTCCTGGAAGATGGGCCTGAACCTGGAGCGGGTGCGCGAGATGGTGGCGTTTGTGGCCAGCCAGCGCTAGCGGCTGGGTGTGGAGAATTAGCACACCGTACTGGTACGCTGTACTAGCACGGTGTGCTAATTCCCATTTCATCCGACTCGGAGGACCCCATGATCGAAAACCTGCAAAACTTTGTCAGCGGCCTTCCCGAGTGGTTGCAGATGCTCGGGGTTGTGCTGATCGGAATGATCCCGTTTGTCGAGTCCTACCTCGGCACCGTCATCGGCGTCTTTGCCGGACTGAATCCGGTGGTGGCCGCCGGGGCCGCGATCGCCGGCAACCTCATCGCGGTATTGGCACTGATCTTCGGAGCCGGAGCCCTTCGTACACGATTCGGCAAGCATGACAACCCGGATGCGCCGTCGCCGCGCCGCGCAAAAGTTGCAAGAATGTTTGACCGTTTCGGCGTCCCCGGCGTCTCATTCCTGGTCCACCCCACCCAGATTTCGGGTCCGGTCATGATTGGCCTGGGTGCGAGCCGGCGCAGGGTCATCCTGTGGCAGGTCATCTCGATTGTCCTCTGGGGCGCACTCACCGGCACCATTGCCAGCTTCGGGGTAACCCAGCTCATAAACTAGGGATAAGCACGGGGGCTATGCCCATCATCGTCCCCGCCCCCTTCCAGAACCCCGGAGGCCCACGTGAGCGCAGATCGTCGCAGCGATATCGTGAGTGCGGCCCGCGCCCAGCTCCTCGAGCAGGATCCGCAAGGAATCAGCGTGCGTGCGGTGGCCGCCCGAGCGGGCGTGGGTGCCAGCACGCTGCGTCACTACTTCCCCGCGCAGAAGGACCTCCACCATGCGGTGCTGGCTACCTTCTTTGACGACACCATTATCGACCTCCGTATCCAGGATTCTTCGGTTGATGCCCACACCCGATTGACCGAGTGCCTCATGCAGTTTGTCCCTCCGGAGATCAACGCGGACTCCCTGCGCACGGTTGTTGCGGCATTCCTCGGCCCGGGTGCCGCCGCGGGTGCCGACGAGGTGTGGGGCTTTTACGCCGATCATGCACGCAGCCGCATACGCGGCTGGCTGATGATCCTGGCGGGAGAAGGGGCGCTCCCGGAGACGGATGTTGACCGTCATACCCGATTCCTCATCGCGATCACCGATGGGCTAGCAATCGGGCGGATCGCCGGGGAGAATCGTCCGACCCTGGAGCAGGAACACACGGTTCTTGCCGACGGCGTGAGCGCCGTACTGGCCTAGAGTCGCCCGGCGCACACTCGCAAAATCTACCTCCGGGGCACCGTGCCAGATTGGACGCAGATGACCCCCGATGTCTGGATGTGACGCACGATCACCTCGCGGCCTCCCCGGACCCGGCGACGCGCGTACCGTGATCCGCACCCGGGCGCGCACCCGCACCCCGGGAATCGGGGAGGGAAACACTCATGGCAAACACGCGTGGAATTGTGATCGGTGCAGCGGTGGTGGCGCTGCTGGCGGCCGGGATCACCTGGGGACTGGTGGCCGGTCCGCTGCGCCCCCAACAGACGGACGCGACCGAGGAACGGGTGTACAGCGACCCCGACCAGCAGCGCGAGCGCGTGCGCACCCCGGCCATTCCCGAGGCGGTTGCCGAGCTCTCGGCCAGCGGTTTCACCCCGGCCACCGCCGGAAAACTCACGGTCGCCATCAGTCCGTTTACCCCACCGCTGGGCTATGTCTCCGAAAACGGGGCCACCGTGGGGAGCGAACCGGATACCGCGCAGCTCATCGCCGACGGCCTGGGCCTCACGCTCAACCTGGTGGTGGTGAGCTGGGCCGACTGGCCCCTCGGGGTCGAGTCGGGCAAGTACGACCTGGTGATTTCCAATGTGGGGGTCACCGAGGAGCGCAAGGACCTGTTTGACTTTGCAACCTATCGTCGCGGGCTGCACGCCTTCACGGTTGCCGCGGACTCGCGGATCACCCGCATCGCCGAGGCTAAGGATGTGGCCGGGCTCACCCTGGTGGTGGGGTCGGGCACCAATCAGGAGCAGATCCTACTGAACTGGGACCAGGCCAACCGGGCGGCCGGGCTCAAGCCCCTCACCCTGCAGTATTTTGATGACGAGGCCGCCTCGCTCCTGGCACTGAAATCCGGCCGGGTGGATGGCATCCTGGGCCCGAACCCCAGCGCGATCTTCCGTGCCACAGCCGATCAGGAGGTCCGGGTGGTGGGCACGGTGGAGGCGGGCTGGCCGGATATCTCCGATGTGGGCGCGGCCACGGCGCGCGGCAATGGGCTGGCACAGCCGGTACACACCGTGTTGCAAACCCTGATCGACACTGGGACGCTCGCCCGAGCCCTGGAACCCTGGGGCGTGGCCGAGGAGATCCTGCCCACCTCGGCACTCAACCCGCCGGGACTGCCCCGACGTGAGAAGTAGCCGCGCGCGGGCGCGCTATCCGATGATCAGCAGCCAGCCGGCCAGGCTCGCCAGCGAGATCACCAGCACCGGCAGGGTCAGGACGATGCCGGTCTTGAAGTAGCGTCCCCAGCCGATGTGGATGCCGCGGCGATCCAGCACGTGCAGCCACAGCAGGGTGGCCAGGCTGCCGATCGGGGTGATCTTGGGGCCGAGGTCCGAGCCGATCACGTTGGCGTAGATCATGGCCTCGTGGGTCAGCCCGGTCGCCCCGGCGGCACCGATGGCCAGGGCCGCGATCAGGACGGTGGGCAGGTTGTTCATGATCGAGGCGAGGATCGCGACGATCACCCCGACACCCAGGGCAGTGATCCACACGCCGTGGTTACCGAGCTCGGCAAACACTCCGGCCAGGTGATCGGTCAGGCCCTGATTACGCAGCCCGTACACCACCAGGTACATCCCCACCGAGAAGATCACGATCTGCCAGGGTGCCTCGCGCACCACCTTGGTGACCGAGATGCGCCGCAGCCGCACGCTCCCATCGGGGGCCGTGCCCGCCCCCTCGCCCGCCTCGAGGGACTTCGCCCGGCTGAAGAGGAATGCGGGCTGCCTGGCGGCCACCAGGATCAGCGCAAGCGCGCCCACGGCGGTCACAATGGAGAGCGGGATGTGCAGCGGGTCGGCCACAAAGTAGCCCACCAGCAGCACCCCGAGCACCACAAAACCGGCGGTGAAGGTCAGCGGATCGCGAATCGCCGAGCGTGGGTCGGGCGCGGAGGCCGGATCGTAGCGTCGGGGAATCGAGCGTCTAAACGCCAGGTAGAGGACGCCGAGGCTCGCCGCCACGGTCACGATTCCCACCGGAACCATGACCAGTGCATAGCGGGCAAAGTCCACCCCAAAGTAGTCGGCGCTGACGATGTTGACCAGGTTGGAGATGACCAGGGGCAGGCTGCCGGCGTCGGCGATAAACCCGCAGGCGAGCACAAAGCCCAGCGACGCGCGGGCCGAGAATTTCAGGGCGAGCAGGATCTGGATCACGATCGGGGTGAGGATCAGCGCTGCCCCGTCGTTGGCAAACAGCGCCGAGATCACCGCCCCGAGCAGGATCACCAGGACAAACAGCGCGCGTCCGTTGCCGCGTCCCCAGCGGGTCACGTGCAGGGCCGCCCACTCGAAGAGCCCGGACTCGTCCAGGATGAGCGAGATCAGCACGATCCCCACAAACGCGAACGTCGCGTTGCCCACGATGTCCCAGACCGTGGGGATATCACTCAGGCTCACCACGGTGGTGAGCAGCGCCAGTGCGGCACCACCCAGCGCGCTCCAGCCGATGCCGAGTCCGCGGGGTTGCCAGATCACCAGCACCAGGGTGATCACAAAGATGGCGATGGCAACAACGGTCACGTGGGGGCTCCTTGGCCTGCGGGGATGAATTGATTATGCGCCCTGCTGGGGCCCCATGCTCGGCGCGGCGCAATAGTTTTGAGTCGAGTGAGCCGTGTCCGGCCCGATTACGAGGGCTGGCGGCGAGGGGCCGAACGGACCCTAAAGCGCCTGGACCTCGGTGCCCAACGCGGCCAGCGCCCCGGGCACCAGACCAAAGTAGGCCCAGGTTCCGCGCTGTTCGCGGGTGAAGATGCCAGCCTCCACCAGGATCTTCAGATGGTGGGAGACGGTGCCCTGGGTGAGGCCCAGCGGCTCGGTCAGATCGCAGACGCACGCCTCACGGTTCGTCTGCGCGGACACCAGAGAGATGAGTCGCAGGCGGGTGGGATCGGCGATCACCCGGAGTCGGGCGGCGAACTTTTCGGCCTCGGCACGATCGAGCGTGGCCGCCGCGCCCCCGGGCTCACAGGTTTCGGCGCGTCCGGAGATATCGGTGAGCGCCAGGGTGAGGGATGGGGTGTGCGACACGAGGTCTCCATTTCATATTGATGGACATCAATGTATAGTCATCCTATACATTGATCCCCATCAATATCCACCCGAGGAGTCTCATGTCCCCCATCGCCACCGTCCTGTTTGTTTGTGTACACAACGCCGGCCGTTCCCAGATGGCCGCCGGTTTCCTGGAGCATCTGGCCCGGGGCCGCGTGGATGTGCGTTCGGCCGGGTCCGAACCCCGGGATGCTCTGAACCCGATTGCGGTCGAGGCGATGGCCGAGGTGGGCATCGATATCGCCGCCTACTCCCCCAAGATCCTCACCACCGATGCCGTCCGGCAGGCGGACGTGGTGATCACGATGGGCTGCGGCGACACCTGCCCCATTTTCCCCGGCAAGCGCTATGAGGATTGGGAACTCACCGATCCCGCCGGGCAGGGCATCGAGACCGTCCGCGACATCCGCGACGAGATCCGCGCCCGGGTCGAGGCGCTGCTGGCCGAGCTCACCGCGGGCCGCTAGACTCGCGGCATGTCCCTCGCTCTGATCACCGGGGCCGCCCGCGACAACAGCATCGCCGCTGGTATCGCCGCCGCGCTCCGCACCGCCGGCTGGACGGTTGCCACCAGCGACCTGCACGGTACCGACTATCCCGCCGACCTCACCGTGCCGGGCGGGCCCGAGGCCCTGATCGATGCGGTGGTGCGAGATCACGGCCCGATCGAGGCGCTGATCCTCAGCCACGCACACGATGTGGAATCCGGACTCTTCGACACCAGTGCGGAGAGTTTTGACCTCCATGTCGCGGTCAATGCCCGCGCCAGCTTCCTCCTCCTCACCGCCTTCGCCCGGCAGGCACCGGAAACGGGTGGGGCAATCATCGCGCTGACCAGCGATCACGTGACCGGCAATCTCCCCTACGGCGCGTCAAAGGGAATCCTGGATCGCGTGGTCATCTCGGCTGCCCGAGAACTGGGTCCGCGCGGCATCTCGGCCAACGTCCTCAATCCGGGCCCGATCGATACCGGTTGGATGGATGATGACACCCGCGCCGAACTGACCCGACTCACCCCGCAGGGTCGACTGGGAACCCCGGCCGATATCGGTGCCTATGTCACGTTTCTGGTGTCCCCGGCGGGACGCTGGATCTCGGGCCAACTCCTGCACGCCGACGGCGGAATCTCGGCGCGCTTCTAGCGCGCGACGCGCACCCGCAGGCCAAGACTCGGTGCCAGCGTCGCCACGGCGCGGTCCAGCTGATCGAGGAGCACCTCCACGTTCTCGGAACCGCGCGGAGCATTCAACCACGAGTGTTGAGCCGCCCGCACTGCCACCACGAACACCTCGAAGAGCAGGCGTGCTCGAAGCGTGGGTGCCCCCGCGTGGGCGGCGATTGCCGCGGCTATCGCGGGGGTGAGGGTCGCGCTAAAACCGAGATTGTGCGCGACGATCGATGCGTGTTCGGTCTCCAGGACCAGGGCCCGTCGCATAGTGATGATCCAGTCGGGATCTCGCTCGGCGCACACTCGCGTCGCCTCGGCAAAAGCCTCCTGAACCACCGCGAACACCGAGACCCCGGATCTCACGTCGTGTAGACGCTCATCCAGAATCACCCTAAACGCGTTCCACTGGTCCTGCAGCGGCATCATCGCCGCGTCTTCACGCCCCGAGAAGTAGCGGAAAAAGGTGCGTTTTGACACCCCCACATCGGCGCACATGCGCTCCAGGGTGGGGCCACCCGCGGCAAAGGACAGCTGGGCAGCCTCGGAGAGGGCGCGCCGAGTTTCGGCCTTCTTGCGATCACGCAGGCCAACCTCTCGGGAGCTGGAAGACGCCGGTACCATGACCACACAGTATCATTTTTGGCACACGGTGGCATTTGCGTCGGCGTGCCGATCGACCCGGGTACGCTCCGCCCCCACCCTACGAGGCGAAATACAGTGGATAGTGCAGCGCACACCCGGGGTTGAACGGTGCCGCACAGCGCGGGCAGGCATCCGCGGCCATGTATTCGGTGACGCTGAGTTCGGCCCCGCACATCCCGCACAGGACCGCGGGCTGGTCGCGGGCATCCGCGGGCCAGGGCGTGGCGGGGTGATCGGCGGTTTCCTGGTGGCACAGGTGACAGGGATAGTAGCGATCGCAGCAGATAAAGCGGATAGCGATCACATCCAGTTCGGTAGCGTAGTGGATGCAGCGGGTGTGCTCATCCACGGTGGGACCGTACACATGCACGCTCATCGAACCACCTCCACAACCGCGGCCACGCCCATTCCGCCGCCGATCGATGCGGCGGCGATCCCCAGCGTGCCGGCCGGCGCTCCCCCGCGCACCAGACGGCTGAACAGCCGCACGATGCTGACGGCACCGCTGGCACCCCAGGGATGTCCCAGGGCGAGCGCGCCACCGTCGGCGCAGACCCGGGGGTCGTCCTCATCCACACCGATCCGATCAAGCACGGCGAGGGATTGGGCGGCAAACGCCTCGACAATCTCGATGCCGGCGATGCTCGCGAGCGAAACTTCGGCGCGCTCCAGGGCCGCGAGGATCGCCGGAGCCGCGCCGATGCCTGGGAGCGCCGGATCACAGCCCACCACCGCGTGCCCCCGCAAAATCAGACCCGGCGCTCCCCCGGCCAGCGCCCTCGGCACCACCACGGTCGCGGCGGCACCGTCGCCGATGCGGGTGGAGGTGCCGGCGGTCAGGCTGCCCCCGGGGAACAGGGCGGGGAGGCGGCCCAGGATAGCCGCCGCGCCACCGATGGCGTCATCGGCTTCGAGTCCACCCAAACCCACCAGCTCGTCTCGGAAGCGACCCGCATCCCGGGCGGCCAGGGCACGGGCGTGGCTCCGGGCGGCGTGGGCATCCTGCCGGGCACGGGAAATCCCGTCCGCGGCGGCCAGATTTTCGGCCGCGCGGACCATATCGGGGTCGGGGAATCCCGCGGGTGCAAACGGGGCACGGTCATAGGCGATCCCGTCCATCGAGCGTACGGGGGCGGTCGAGGCGCTTTCAACACCTCCGGCAATGCGGGGACGCGGATCGCCCGCGCGAATGGCGGTCACCGCGTCGAGGATCGCCGCCAATCCGCTGCCACACTGACGGTCCACGGTCTCGCCGGGGGTGTGGACGCCGAGGCCCGCGGCCAGTGCGGCGACCCGCGCCGGATTGCCGCCGGGACCCATACAGTTCCCGAGGATCACGTCGGCGATGTGCAGCTTTTCGGGCCGCACACGGTGCGGTGCCTCGGCACCCCCGGCCACCTCGCGATCGGATGCGGACCGGATAGACGCCCCGGCCGGCAACGTCAAAGCCGGGGACAACGAGGTCTGGGACAACGAGGCGGCGGACACCGAGGTCGCTGATAACGAGGCGGCGGACACCGCGGCGCGCGCGTCTTCCAGCGCCGCGACAATCACCGGTGCCGCCAACTCCTCCACCCGAAGGTGAGAGAGGGCACGTCCGCGGGTCCCGATCGGGGTGCGCCGGGCGGCGATGATGACGGGTTCAGTGTGGGACACGATCCACCTCTCCGGCGAGAACTCGCCGCACAATCTCGGCGCGGGCGGGTTTGCCCGCCGCGGTTCGGGGCAGGCTCCCGGCAAACCAGAGCCGAGGGCGCTGGGTGGGGGCAAGCCGATCGGATGCCGCTTCACGCAGGAGGTCGAGCGTGAGCGCCTCCCCCGGCTCACCGGGTGCACTCTCGGTCTCGATCATCGCCGCGACCAGCGATCCGATGCTGCCGGCCGGATAGCCAAAAACCACCGCGTCACGAACCCCCGGGATGCGCCGAAGCCCGGCCTCCACCTCCTCGGGAATCACCGTGGCCGAGGCCGTCTGGATGGCACCGTCCGCGCGTCCACGAAGGCGCAGCACGTCGTGGTCACGTTCGGCCAGGTCTCCAACGGTGACCCAGTCCCCGTCGCGCCGCAGCGGGCCGTCTGCGCCCAGATACCCCAGCGCAGTGAAGGTCGAGCGCACCCAGAGGACACCCGCGCGCACCTCCAGCTCGACCCCGGGAAAGGCACGCAACCCGTCGCCTCGGTCGAGCGCCACAAACGAGAGTTCGGCGGCACCGTAGTACGTGAACACCCGAATGCCGCGCTCCTCGGCGCGGGCCCGCAGTCGCGGATCCAGGTGCGAGCCGCCGATGAGCGCCGTGCGGACCGATGGGATTGCATCGGCATCCAGCGCCTGCCGCAGGCCCTGCGGGGTTCCGTGGAAGGCCTCGGCTTCCCGGATCGACTCGGCGTCAAAAACCGGTCGCGGCCCCAGCCCCGAGCGTGCATGGGCGAGCGAAAACAGTGTGAGCGAGGATGCCGGGGGCGCGGGCAGAACGATCGTTGCAGCATCTCCGAGCAACTCGGAAACCGTGGGGTATGACGCCGCCCAGGACTCCTCCGATCGCAGCAGAATGCGCGGGGTACCGCTGGTTCCGGAGGTGGCGGCCGCCCATGTCGCGCCCGCCGCCGGTGTCGATTCCTCGGCCAGAGCGCGCACGGCGTCCCACTGTGCGGCGGGCCAACGGGTATCTCCGATCAGGGGGATGTCACCGGCCTCAAGGACCTCCTCGAGGCGGCGCAGCACCGCATCCGTATCCCCACGAAATGGGACGATCCGCGGACTCACGAAACCTCGCTCCCCTCGGACAGCGGCGGGGCCCCCGGGCACTCACCACGGGCTTGACTCACCACAACCTCCCGACCTGAACGGCGTTCTCCTGAACAATGTTCACTCTAGTCGGGACGACCAGCAATCCCCAAAAGTTCGTCGGGCTAGGCCGCCGCGCGCTCCCCGCGTCCGATCAGCCCCGCCCGCACCAGCAGCAGGTAGATCTCGCAGCCCAGGCAGAAGCCGATTGTCGCGTTGAGGAAGGCGGCGATGAACGCGGCGGACCCGGCGATCACCAGCGCCCAGGGCACCCCGATCAGGTGCAGCACCAGTCCGATGCCCACGACGGTGAGGCCCACGGCCTGGGCGAATCGCGGCGGCCGGGCATCCTCCCACTCGGTGGGTGGCGACAGGCGCGGACGTACCAGGCGGCGGAAGATCACGGTCAGCGGCTGGCTGGCCGGGGCGATCAGCGACCAGGCAAACAGCACCGCGACTAGCAACTGGACGAGGAATCCGGGATTGGCGACCCGCTGCCCGAGCGAGAGCCCGCCGAAGTTGCCGCCGGCCGAGGTCCCGATCAGCGCGAGGAACACCCCGATAATCAGCAGCACCGACGTGATGGCCGCACCCACACGCGGTGCACGCGGGTCGACGGTTCCGGGCGGCGGACCGGGGCGAACGGGGCTTTCAGCTGCGGACATGGGCTTCTCCAGGATCGGGTTGGGGAGCGGGTGCAGGTGCAGGTGCAGGAATTGTTTCGGCTGCCGCGGCGAGCGCCGACAAGGCACCACCGGCGGACACAACCTCTCGGGCATTCCGAGTGGATGGTTCGGTTCGGATCCGCACATCGGCCAGCGCATCAAATCGGGCCGACAGCAACGGCTCACCCCCGCGCACGGGTTCCCTCCCCCACCACATCAAGCTCGGCGATCACGCTCTCCCGTGCGATCACTCCCGACAACCGGGCCGAGGTGCGACCGGCACCGTCAAGGACCAACACGGTCGGGGTCTGCAGCAGGTTGAACCGACTGGCGAGGGCGGGATCGTGGGTCACATCCACGTGCACAAAATCGACACCCTCGCGCTCATCGGCGAGGGCGGTCAGAAGCCGTTTGGTACCCGGGCAGCGCGCGCACACCTCGGTACTGAACTGGACCACCGTGGCCGTGGATCCGAGGGCATCCACACCAAACAGGCCCGGGTCCAGGCGATCATCCGCGGCGGGATGGGTGACCCGACCGTTCCGGGCACGCAGCACCAGCCCGATCACCAGGGAAAGCACAACGAGGCCGGCCAGGAAGGCCAGCCCCGTCAGCGGAGACATCGTTACCGCCCGATCCGCGCCGGAGCACGGCGAACGTGCGAGGCGGAGGACGTGAGAGTGATCATGGTGTGAGCGTAGGCTCATGATCTCGCGGGCACAACCCACGCCCGTCACATGCGGTAACGGGTGTTACACCCCGAGCTGTCCACCTCCGCGGCGCATCTGCGCGGCGGCCGGGCAGTCGAACGGGTCGCGGGCGGCGAGGCCCACCCGGTTGAGGTAGGCGATCACGATCGCATAGGAGCGCAGCACCGAGGTTTCGGTGTAGGGCACATCCAGGCTCTTGCAGTGCTCGCGCACAATCTTGCGGGTGGCCGCCAGGTGCGGGCGCGCCATGCTCGGGAACAGGTGGTGCTCGATCTGATAGTTCAGGCCGCCCATGAACCACGCGACCCACGGTCCACCGTGAATGTTGCGCGAGGTGCGGACCTGCTTGGAGAAGAAGTCGAGACGGGCCGACGGATCGATGATCGGCATGCCCTTGTGGTTGGGGGCGAAGGAGGCTCCCATATACACACCGAACACGGCCATCATCACGCCGAAGAAGGCGAAGGCCATGCCGAGCGGCAGGAAGAGGAACAGCGGGGTCAGGACCAGGGCAAAGCGGGCGGAGATCATGCCGATCTCGATCCAGCGGCCGCGGACCTTACCCGGGCTGGCCAGGTGCTTGAAGCCCAGGAAGTGCAGGTTCAGGCCCTCCAGCGTGAGCAGCGGGAAGAACAGCCAGCCCTGACGCTGGGTGATGAAGCGGCGCAGACCCGTTGCGGTTACCGCGTCCTCCTCAATAAACGAGATGGTGTCCAGCTCGATGTCCGGGTCCTTGCCCACCTTATTCGGGTTGGCGTGGTGACGGCTGTGCTTGGAATCCCACCAGGAATAGCTCATGCCCACCACCGAGGTGAGCACCCGAGCCAGGCGGTCATTCGCCGGACCCGAGGCGAGAATCTGACGGTGTGCGGCCTCATGTGCCAGGAAGGCGACCTGGGTAAACAGGATGCCGAAGGCGGCGGCGATGAGCAGCTGGAACCAGCTGTGCCCCAGCAGAATCGATCCGGCAATCGCCCCGGCGAAGGCCACGGCTAATCCCGCACCCACGAGCGCGTAAAAACGCGGCGCACGCTTGAGCAGGCCGGCGGCACGAACCTCGGCCGAAACCTGCTTATAAGCGTGGGCGATCGGCGGAAAATCGCTGGTCCGGGCCGTGGTGCGGCGCACCGGTCCGAGGGTGGAGGTTGCGGGTTCGGCGTACGTCGATTCCATCATCGGCACCGTTCTTCTGGCTAGCAGCGCTCCGAAGATTACCGTGGCTGCAATGAAGCGAAGGGCGGTTGCCGATTGCTGACCCCAGTCTAGGGGCTCGGGTATACGCTGCCCGGTATGCACAGGAGAGTCCCATGCTTCGAGGCGCTCATTCTCAGCGCCCCGAAGCATGGAAATCGTCTAATCCCCCTTGACGTTGATGATCTGTCGCAGGGTGTGCAGGATCTTCACCAGGTCCTTCGAGTCCTCCATCACCACATCAATATCCTTGTACGCGGCGGGAATCTCATCGATGAAGGCGTCGGTATCGCGGTATTCGATCCCCGCCATTGCCTCCCGCAGCTGCTCCCGGGTGAAGGTCTTCCGGGCGGCGCTGCGCGAGTACTCGCGCCCCGCGCCGTGCGGCGAGGACTTGAGCGCGACGGGGTTCCCGAGTCCCTCCACCACGTAGGAGCGGGTGCCCATCGATCCCGGCACAAGCCCGAGCACACCGGCCGCGGCATTGATCGCCCCCTTGCGGGACACCCACACCTCCTTGCCGAAGTGCTTCTCGCGGGCGGTGTAGTTGTGGTGGCAGTTGATCCGCTCGTGCTCGGTGACGGTCTCCCCCGTCCACTCGGCGAACCGGGCGATGACCCGGTCCATCATTTCCTCACGGTTGGCCAGGGCGAAGTCCTGAGCCCAGTGCAGCTCCTTGATGTAGCGGGTGAACTGCGTGGTGCCCTGGGGCAGGTAGGCGAGGGCGGGATCGGGAAGCGAAATCCACCAGAGGGTAGCCAGCTCCTGGGCGACCCGAATGTGGTGCCGCGCGATCTTGTTCCCCACCCCGCGCGAACCCGAGTGCAGGAACAGCCAGACGCGATCCTCCTCGTCCAGCGAAACCTCGATGAAGTGGTTGCCGGAACCCAGCGATCCCAGCTGCAACCGCCAGTTGGGGGCGTAGGTGGCGGGATCAAAATCGGCACCTCTGGCCGATTCCTCCAGGGCGTCGTTACGCACCCTCGCCGTCTCGGTTTCCTCGGTGTTGTACTGACCGGCCGACAGCGGAATGGCCGCCTCGATGGCCTCCCGCAGCAGCGCCCGATCCAGATGCGCGATGGATTCGGCGGTGTGCTGGGTGCGCACGGCGATCATGCCGCAGCCGATATCCACGCCTACCGCCGCGGGAATGATCGCGTTCAGGGTGGGCAGCACGCTACCCACGGTTGCCCCCATGCCGAGGTGCGCATCGGGCATCAACGCAATGTGTGGATAGATAAACGGCAGACTCGACGCGGTGAGCGCCTGCTCTCGTGTTTTGGGCTCCAAAATCGATGCCCAACTCATCAGCGTCTTCGAAATCTTTTCCATGCCGTTATCCCTTCACATGGTCGCCATACTCGGCGGAAGGACCCACCGTCCATCGATGGGCAACTCGCCAGTATATGCACAAACGACTCGCGAGGCGATAGAACTCACAAATTAGTCGGCCGCTCGCCCGGGCGCTGATCAACGTCAAGAGTCACTCATTCGGGACGGACTGGATCCATCTTCCCTGGTCGGACACCGAGATCAAGGGAAGGTACCTGATGCGCTCGGCCCGATCAGTCGCCAGTGGGCACACTCTAAATTCTCCGGCTGGTTATCAGAGGCTAGATTCGACATCAAAAACGCTGAAACTCTCAAACGATCTGGGCCGCGTTTTTTCAAAGTTTCGACCCATTATTTTCTCAATCGTGGTCGATAAGGTTGCACTGCTCAAGCAAGCGAGATCGGATAGTCCACTTGGCATCGCGTACGCGCTCCTCCATGAGCGCATTGCGCTCTCTATCGAGAAGCTATTTGGCAATGAAAGCGCCGTGATCATCGCGGATCAGCAAACTCAGCACGAACACTATTTCCGATCGGGAGGGATGAGCGCGGCACGGGACGCGCTCGCCCGGAACCTGCGAGAGAAACCAAAATTTAACCTTCACAACCACGCGCTGCATGCTGGACGGCATCGCGCCGGAGCAACGGTCGTTTCTCTGGCCCGAAATCAAACATGCAATGGCGATCCACTGGACGTCCGGATCGATCGAGCGAAGCGGGTTTGCGATCTACCCACCGACACTGCACTATCCAGCCCTCTAGCTCCGAGCACATAATTAGCTCCGAGCACAGAAAACCGGCACTCCATGCTGTTCCACCAGATTCTGGAAGGACAAGCTGAGCGCCGGTTTTCTTAAGATACCCCAGCGAGAAACCCACTTCTAGCTTTCGAACGTTATCTGTTGTGAAAGCACAGCCCTCGCACCTGCCGGCCGCAAGTCAAGGCTTCTCGAAATTAGTCGGCGGCGGGCCGGCGGCGGTTCTGTTTGGTTTGTGCGCGCTGCCCCTTCGCCTGCAGGCGACGCTGCTGGGATCCGCGGGTGGGCTTGGTCGCGCGGCGGCGCGGACCATCGGGACGCAGAGCCGTACGCACCCGCTCACCAAGCTTGACCAGCGCACGCTCGCGATTGCGCAGCTGGGAACGCTGCTCGGAGGCGGTGATCTGGATGACCCCGTCCACCAGGATTCCCGGCAAACGCTCCAGCAGTCGCTCGCGCTGCTGCTCGGTCAGTACCCGCGATTCGGCCACGTTCCAGCGCAGCTGCGCCTGCGAATCCGACGTGTTCACGTGCTGGCCGCCGGGGCCCGAGGAGCGCGAAAAGCTCCACTCCAACTCGGCGGCCGGAATGGTGAGCGAACGGGAAATCTCAAGATCCATACTCCCCAAATCGTACAGCCGGCCGCCGTCCGTGTGCTCCTCGGGTCCGCAATCGGAGGCTCCGGAGCACACGGACGGCGGGCAACGAGGTTACTGCGCACCCGCCTCCGCGGCCCGCGCGCGCTGCCAGGATCGGCGCCCACCCAGCGGCAGTACCAGCGGGGTGCCCGAGATCGGATCGGTGATCACGCTGCACGGCAGGTCATACACGGCCTCGACGAGCTCGGCGGTGATGATCTCGCGCGGATCCCCCTGCGCCACAATCGCCCCGTCGCGCATCGCCACCAGGTGGGTTGCGTAGCGCGCAGCGTGGTTGAGATCGTGCAGCACCGCGACCAGGGTGGTCCCGCCCTGGTGGAGTTCGGCGAAGAGCTCCATCAGGTCGATCTGATGCGCGATATCGAGGAACGTGGTGGGCTCATCCAGCAGCAGGTGTCCGGTTTGCTGGGCGAGCGCCATCGCGACCCACACACGCTGCCGCTGTCCACCGGAGAGCTCATCCACCAGGCGGCGAGAGAGTTCGGTGGTTCCGGTGGCGTCCAGTGCCTCGGCCACCGCCCGCTCGTCTTCGCGGCTCCAGGTGCGCATCGCGTTCTGATGCGGGAAGCGCCCGCGGCCCACCAGATCGGCCACGGTGATCCCGTCCGGTGCGATCGAGGACTGCGGCAGCAGCCCCAGCTTGCGCGCCGCCTCCTTGGGCTTGAGCGAGCGCAGCTCGGAACCATCCAACAGCACCGCACCGGTGGTGGGCTTCAATAGCCGCGCGAACCCGCGCAGCAGCGTCGACTTTCCGCACGCATTGGGGCCGATGATGATCGTGAACGAGTTGTCGGGCACCTGGAGGGAGAGATCCGAAATGATCGGGTCACTGCCATAACCGAGCGTGATGTCCCGAGCGAGAAGGGAGGTGGTCATGTGTGTTCCTTTCACACGCGTCGCGAGTATTGCCGGGCCAGCAGCCAGGCCAGATAGAGTCCACCCACCGAGACCGTGACCACGCCCACCGGAACCTCCAGCAGCTGGGCCACGGCATCCGAAACCACAACCAGGGCGGCGCCGGTCAGCATGACCGGGATTGTCCCCATCGGGGTGTTGGAGCGGATCAGTCGCTGGGCGGTCTGCGGAGCCGCCAGCGCGATGAAGGAGATGGGGCCGGCGGCCGCGGTGACCAGGGCCACCAGCGCGACCCCGATGATCATGGCCGAAAGCCGGGTGCGAGCGGGGTTGATACCGAGTGCGGTGGCCGCATCATCCCCCATTTCCAGGACCGGGAGGGTGCGGTTCAGCGGCAGCGCGATCACGGTCACCAGCACAAACACGATGGCCGCAGGAACCAGCTGATCGAAGCCGAGCGAGGCAATCGATCCGGCACCCCAGGTCGCGGCCATCATGGCCTTTTCCACGCTCACGGTGATCAGGATCCAGGAGGTCAACGACCCCAGGCCCGCCGAAACTCCGATGCCCACGATGATGAGTCGGAACGAGGACATCGTGTTCTTGTTTGCCAGCACGTAGACCAGCAGCGCCGTGAACAGACCGCCGGCAAGCGCCCCCACGGCCTTAAACGCGTAGGTATTGAGGTTGAACACGAGCATCAGCAGGGTCACGCCGAACTGGGCACCGATGCCAAAACCGATGATGTCCGGGGACCCCAGCGGATTGCGAGTCAGCGACTGGAAGATGCCGCCGGAGAGTGCCAGGGCCGCCCCGCACAGCACCGCAAACAGGACCCGCGGCAGCCGCCATTCGAACACAACCTGTCGAACATCGGGATCGGCGGCGGGGTTGACCAGCGCGTTCATGACCTCGCCGAAGGAAACCTCATAGGCACCGATGGTCATCGAGTAGAGACCACCCAGGATGATGACGGCCAGCAGGATCAGCGAGATGACCACCGAGCGCGCCGGGATCCGAGTGGCGATGCGTCTGGTGTCAATGCGGAAGTGACGCCGGCCAAAGTCCACCGGCGGCAGCTCACGTCCGGAGGCGCGGGACAGATTGTCGACGCTCACAGTGTGCTCACCCGCTTACGACGTACCAGTGCGATCAGCACCGGCGCTCCCAGCAGGCCGGTCACGATGCCTACCCGCAGCTCGCCGTTGGGCAGCACCACGCGGCCCAGGATGTCGGCAAGAATCAGGAAGATGGGGCCCACCAGCATCGAATAGGACAGCACCCAGCGCTGATCCGGGCCGGTAAACCAGCGGACCATATGCGGGATCATGATGCCCACAAAGGCGATCGGTCCGGCGGCGGCCACGGCCGTCCCGGCCAGCAGGGTCACCGCGATGATGACCAGCGCCCGGGTGGTGGCGACGCGAGCACCGAGGGACTGGGCCAGGTCATCGCCGAGGGCCAGCGCGTTGAGCGAGCGGGCACAGATCATGCCCAGCACCAGGCCGGCGACGATCAGCGGGATCGCCCAGGTGAGCTGGTCCATCGTGCGCCCGCCCACCGAGCCGACGCCCCAGAAGCGGGTCACATCCAGCGCGCTGCGGTTTTGCAGCACGATCGCGGTGGTGAATCCGGTGAAGGCTGCGCCGAGGGCAACCCCGGCGAGGGTCAGTTTCATCGGGGTGGCCCCCGAGGGACCAAACGATCCCAGCGCGTACACCATCAGGGTGAGCAGCATCGCACCGCCCAGGGCAAAGGGCACGTAGGTTCCGGGAGTGGTAAACCCCAGCACGCCCACGGCGAAGGTCACCGCGAAGGATGCCCCGGCGTTCACCCCGAGGATGCCGGGATCGGCCAGCGGATTGCGGGTAAACGCCTGGATTAGCGCACCACACACCGCCAGGGCGGCCCCGATGAAGATCGCCAGAATCGTACGAGGCACACGCAACTGCTGGATCATGAGGTGCAGCGGATTGTCCTCATCGTAGGCAGTCAACGCGGACAGCACGGTTGCGGGATCGATCGCCCGGTTTCCCACCATCAGCGAGGCGATCACCGCACACGCCAGGAGTCCCGCGGCCACAAACAGCCCGATGACCTTGAGCCCGGTACGCCGGGGAGCGTCCGTGCCGGGCGCGCGGTCGCCCGCCCCCGGAGGTTCCGGGAGCGGGCGGGCGGTGGTTACTTCGGAGGTCACTTGCCCGTGTTGGTGGGCTTGCCCTCAAGCGCGGCGGCGAGATCGTCGACGTACTTGGGGAGGATGTACTTCAGCGAGAGCACGGTGGGCGCGCTGATCGCGGCGGCCTCGGCGTCCTCGTTGTAGATCACGTAGTGCTTCTCGGCGATGGGCTCCCAGCGGGAAACAATCTTGTTCTCGACCGTGTAGACACCGTCGTTGTGGCTGCTGCCCCAGGCCACGAAGAGGTCGGCGGGCACGTCGTAGAGCTTTTCCAGGCTGACGCCGGTGTACCAGTTGTCGCCCTCGGCGGTCTTCAGGAACGTGTCCATTGCCGAGGTCGAGGTGAAGCCCAGCGCCTCGGTGATGCGCACGCGGCCGTCGTACTTGAGGTAGACGCCGAGGTCGGTGCCGCCCTCGTTGAGGGTCAAGCCCCAGACGAAGGACTTGCCCTTGAACTCGGGGTGTTCCCCGGCCAGGGTTGTTACCTGAGTCTCGGTTTCCTTGATCAGCTCCTCGGCCTTCTGGTCCTCCCACATGGCCTTACCCACCACGCGGGTCATGCTCTCCCAGGTTCCCGGGTTCCACGGACCATCGATATAGGGCACGGTCGGGGCGATCTCGGACAGGCGCTTGTATTCGATGTCGCTGATACCCGAGTACAGGCCCAGGATCAGATCGGGCTTGAGTGCCTTGATCGCCTCATAGTTGGGGCCCTCATCACCGGCGGGGATGATCTCGGGGGTCTTGCCAAATTCCTTCTTGGTGTAGTCCTCGAACCACGGGGTAAACCCGCTGTCGCCGGCGCCCCACACCTTTTCCACACCCACGGGGTTGACGCCGAGCGCGGCAACAATATCGGGAGTCATCCAGCTCAGCGCCACAACGCGCTTGGGCTTCTGGGGGATCTTGGTTTCGCCGTGGGCGTGTTTGATGACCACACCGGAGGTGGCGGCGGGGGCGTCGGATGCGCCCGGCTTGGCATCGGCGCTGGCACATCCGGCCAGGGCGAGGACGGCGGCCAGCGCGACGGCGGCCAGCGTGGTTACGCGGCGGGCCTTGGGGCGCGCGAGGGCGTGCGGCATGGTTCTCCTTGAGAGTGTTGGGGGGAAGTGTGGCAGCGTCGACGCCGCTTGATTAGGTAACGCTAACCTAATACGTCGATGCTAGGACGGATCCCCATCGCACAGTGTCGGCAAACCGACGATTTATGTCTTTATTTCGACAATTCAGCGAAAATCGGGCAACACGCCGAAGCTCCGACACCCGGTCGGAAACCCGCGGAATCGCGCGGGCCCACTCCCCGAACAACCTCTGGCACCGACGAAGGTCGCGAGGGCTCACCGGGAACCAGGCCGACCATCACAGGGTGAGGCGCAGGCATGCCGCCGTCATGGCTCATCAGCATCACCGGGAGCGACGGGGCCTACCGCCAGTAGAGATGGTGGGCCGAATCGGCCTCCACCCGGGCGATGTGCTGCCGCGGGGTCATCCCGAACCGGTCCCTGAATGCCGCCGAAAACGCGCTGGTACTCGCGTATCCGCAGCGGTGGGCGGCGACTCCGACGGGCGTACCATCCACGATTAGGCGCGCAGCCAGGGTCATCCGGACTCCGGTGCGCCACTGCCCGAAGGTCATCCCCACGTCGTGTGCAAAGACCCGAGCCACCATCCGCTCATGCAGGCCGTGCAGCGCACACAGCTGCGCGGCCGTCCGCGGATCGCCGGGATCGGACAGCACCGCCTGCGCGAGGCCCTGGACCCGCTCATCCACCGGAAGCGGCACCTCACCCCAGCCCTCGGCGACCTCGGCGGCGGGCTGCTGCACCATCTCGATCAGGACGGCCTGGATGCGGATCCGCAGGTCATCGGGCATGTCGTTAATCCCCAGATGCAGCAGCATCTCCTGGACCGCCCGGGGCACGAGCACGCGGGAGGTTTCCTCAACCGGGGCCACCAGGGCATGGTCGGGAATGTAGGTGTAGCAGCCGGTCGAATCGCGATCGTGGCGGGAGGTGTGCGGGGTTCCCGCGGGAATCCAGACGCCCTGCCCCGGCGCAAGACGCCACATCGCATCCTGCAGGTACACCCAGACTGTCCCCCGATAGCACCAGGCGAGCATCGCATCGGGATGGGTGTGCGGCGGAGACACCGGCCGCGAATGGCCGTCCTCCGGGGTGACCACCCCGGTGCCCATCAGGTACGGCGAAACCACCGTGGAGGCGTGCTCCCGAAACGCCTCCCACTCGTCCTGCCGATACGCGTTCATGAGGCCCCATGTTACCGGCGTCCCCGTGCACGAAAAACAATGTATATGCCATTTGAATCCCCAGTAAAAGGCCTAAACCCCTGGTAGCGTGAGCAAACATTCGCATGAGACGAGCAAGTGAGAGGGGATCAGCTAGTGTCCACAGAAGAGCAAAGTGCAGCTTTCACTGAGCCAACCGAAACGGCTTCGGCGACGGAACTCATGTCATCGCTTAGCACTGAGCCTCAACCTCAAATTGCCGCTCGGCTTCAGTCTTTGAGTCGTCGAATCACCGCAGAGCACGTTGCGCGGCAGCTGCAGGAATTAGAGGAGTCTCGCGGTCCACACGGTGCGGGCTCACAGTGACGGACGCACTCCTTGACACCAACGTATTCATTACGGCGCCGTCGCGCATCCTCGGCAGAATCGACCACTATCGGGCAAGCACCATTGTGCGGTCCGAACTTGAACACGGTTGTCGCCTCATGCTGCAAGACAATGGCCGCGCCGAGGAAGCATCGATCCGTCTGGCGATGCTCACGTTGCTTGATCAGCTTTCACGGTTCTGGGTGAACTTTGATACGGACGCCGCGATTGAATTCGGAAAGTTTGCCGGGTTAGATACAACGCGGCTGCGCGCAAAGGATGCCCTTATCGCCGCTCATTCCCTCTCGTTATCACTGCCGCTCATCACGGCCGACAAACGCTTCAGCATCTACCCACGATTGAAGGTTCTCAATCCCGACAGTGGAGCATAATTCAGCGCCAACACTGAAACCGCTGTCCCTATCGTTACCGTTTTCGTCTCGACGGCAAATCTGGGTCTTGCCGTGTCTGCTGTGGGGGTCTAGTGTCTCCCTATGGTGACTCCTCATAAAGTGCACCCGGAGACCGGGGCGCTCCTCATTCTGTTTGAACGGCCTTTCTCAACCGAGGCTGGACGCACCCATATGTGGGTCGATGATGAGGGTCATCAGTACCCGGTGAGCGCCGCCGAACTGGCGCACCTCCAGGCCGAGGAACGCGACTAGCGCTCGTCTCAGCGTGGGCTGCGGGAGGCGCGCACGGCAAAGATTCCGCGCTCCATCGACCAGATTCCTCCGCCCAGCGCGATCACGATAATGGCGATCACGAGTGCCGAAATCGCGCTCGGAAACCATTCCATCGAAAGAACGCAGAGAACCAGCAGCCCGACCGTGCTGAATGCCGGGAGAATGCTCGCGGAGCGGACCCTGCTGATAGCTGCCTGATCCAGTCGTCCGTCCACGTACACCGTGCGCAGCAGACGCCAAAAGAAGATTCCAAACACCACAATTCCCACACCCGTGGTCCATGACATAACAGCGTCCATTGGCGGGCCCTTCCCGTATGCGGAACCTAGCCGGGCGAGTCTATCGGCTGGGAGCCCTGGACGCCTCACGTGCCGGCTACTGAACCGCCGTACATTTTGACGCCGCTGGCAACGTGGAAAAGATCACCGTGGAGTCGTAGCAACCGGCCCTCCAAACCCGCGATCATCTACTCCTCACCTCCTCGTGCGAAGATCGGGTCGAGGATGAGCGCCACGCGTGCGACCTGCTCGTCCAGGTCGAGTTCGCAATCCGATTCCAAGCCCTCCTTGCGTCGCCATGCAGACCAGCGAGCCTGCTGCAGTGCGCCATATCCGCGAAGAGTCTCCGACACCGGTTCCAGCTTTACCCGTCGATACTTCGCAACCGCACGCACGGCCAGAAGCAGCGCATCGCCGTCTAGGCCTCGACGGCCAAGAGCGACGATGTCAACATAGTCGCGCCAGCGGGTATTTGCCAGGCCTCGCTCAAGAATGGTGATGCCATTTTCGGCCACCGTCGATTCGGCCGCAAACCCCAACATCACAATTGGTTCTCCGAAGATTCGCTCAAGCGTGATCATTCTTGGCGGAGGAACGATCGGGTCCCCGGTCGACACATCCCAGGAAACGATTCCACGCCAACTCGCAATCCTGACGCCGACTCGTACCCGCAATCCCGGATATTCTGCGTCCTCCCGGATTTCTCGAATGGTGAGGCTTTCGAGGTTAAATTCCACTCCGTCGTCAATGTCAAGCCCGGCAATCTCTCGAACCACCTCACTCAGATTTTCAGGAGATACGGCAGACCCGATCGCATTGGAATCAACGTCCTGGGTTGGTCGTCTCACACCATAGGCGCCCAGAAGGATTCCGCCCTTCAACACAAATTCCGCAGAATGCCGGGATCGGTTCAGGCGGTCGACAAACGACTCAAGAGCATGCCGAATTAGGTATTCCTGGGTGGGGGCACGCATACTATTTTTCGCGCCCGTCGAGCGGGCAAGAGCCTGGACTCTTCGGTACACCAGCTCCGAACTCATGACAGGATATCCAGAGCCTGAAGAACCGGAGCTTTCGACCGCGGAAGCATGGACGCGATGCGCATCAGGTCGGCAGGCTTGCCACCGCGGCGCAGCCATTCTTTCAGTGCGTCCCGAGGAACCTCGTATCCGATGGAGGCTCGCATCCGAAAACAGTCTGCGATCGTGCGCGCGGCACTGTACATCCCAATGCTTTCGCCAGTGCCCGCAATGGTGATCTCCGATCGTTCGAGGAAAAATGTTTCTCGATCAAATTGACGCCAACGAATCGCGCCGCTCGTAACCGGTGAACGGGTTCCCCGCGGAATCGCCACATCGAGTGCATCCGGGATCTGATCGGTGAGCCCGAAATGGTTCAGGGCCGAGATCAGACTGATCGTCGATTCGGGCCGCAGCAAGGCAGCCTCGGCCTGATCCCAATCGGCAACCCTGGCATCCGCCGAAATGTACAGGCCGCGGCCAACACGTTCAAGATCCCCACCGTGATAGCGACGGTAAAGAGTGCTCCGGCTCAGATTCTCCGCTTCTGTCTGACTCGCTCTAATGATGCTCATGTTCTCGCCTCCAGTTGGAACATAACGCTTACAGATAAATTTAGCTGATTACGGTTTGTTTCACATCAATGATGTTTAACAGTGCAAGCCGGTTCCCCTCATCGGCTGCCCGCTCCCAAGCAGAGTAGGCACCGAAAGCACGGTGAGTACAGGCTCGATGCACACAAAATCGCTAGCATTGGACCTGCACCCCGGGATTCCGGCGATGCCACCGAGTTCGGCAGAAGGAGCACACCCATGGAACAGCGCAGTCTAGGAAAAACCGGACGATCCGTCTCGGCGATCGGGCTAGGAACCTGGCAGCTGGGTGCCGACTGGGGCGAGGTCAGCGAGGCCGATGCGCTGGCCGTGTTGGAGGAGTCGGTAGCCGCCGGCGTCACCTTCTTTGACACCGCCGATGTGTACGGCGACGGACGCAGCGAGCGCTTCATCCGCACCTTCCGCGAGCGCAACCCCGAGCAGAACGTGTTTGTGGCCACCAAGATCGGCCGCCGCCTGGAGCAGCTCCCCGAGAACTACTCGCGCGAGAACTTCACCGCCTGGGTGGACCGCTCGCGCACCAACCTCGGCGTGGACACCCTGGATCTCGTGCAGCTGCACTGCCCGCCCTCCGCCGTCTACACCGATCAGCGCGTGTTTGATGCGCTGGATGAGCTGGTCGAGAAGCAGGCCATTGCCGCCTACGGGGTGAGCGTCGAGGAGAGCGCGCAGGCCCTCACCGCGATCGAACGTCCGGGGCTGTCCTCGGTTCAGATCATCCTCAACCCGTTCCGGCTCAAGCCCCTGGATGAGGTTCTGCCCGCGGCTCTTGCCCACGATGTGGGGATCATTGCCCGGGTACCGCTGGCCAGCGGGCTGCTTTCGGGCAAGTACACCGCGGACACGGTGTTCCCCGAAAACGACCACCGCACCTACAACCGCAACGGCGAAGCCTTCGACCGCGGCGAAACCTTCAGTGGCGTGGACTTTGCCGACGGGCTGGCCGCCGCCCAGGAGTTTGCCGCGGCCCTGCCCGAGGGGGTTTCGGTTCCGCAGGCGGCGCTGCGCTGGCTGATCGACCAGCCGGGCGTGACCGCCGCCATCCCCGGTGCCCGCAACGTCCGCCAGGCCCTGGCCAACGCCGGGGCTGCCGATCTCCCCCGCACCTCCCCCGAGCTGGATGCCCGCGTCCACGAGATCTACGACCGCTACTTCCGTGCCACCGTGCACCCGCAGTGGTAGTCACCCCGCATAAAACGGCGCCGCGTTCCCTCCCGAGTAACGCGGCGCCGTTGCTTGTGGGCTAGACGTTGTCGACGCTGAGCTCCGGCGGCTGGCGACGGAAGCCGCGCGTGGTGATCCCCAGCACGATCACTCCCAGCACAAACCAGATCGCGCCCAGGGTGATCGCGTGCACGTCCAGCTGGGTCAGCAGGTAGGCGATCACGATCATGCCAATAATCGGCAGCACCACGTACACCAGCGGATTGTGGGTGATTCCCTCGCGGCGCTGCTTGAACCAGTACACGATCACCGACAGGTTCACCATGATGAACGCCACAAACGCCCCGAAGTTGATAAACGAGGTCGAGGTGGACACGTCCATGAACATCGCGATCAGACCCACGATCGCGATCACCAGGATGCTCAGCATCGGGGTGCGAAAGCGCGGGCTCAGCGCGCCGAAGATGCGCTTGGGCAGTACGCCGTCACGCCCCATCGCATAGAGCAGACGGCTCCCCGAAGCCTGGGCGGCCAGTCCCGAGGTGAACTGGGCCACCACCAGCGCGGCCAGGAACACCGCGCCGAAGAGGTTGCCACCGATCTTTGTGGCAATCTGGAAGGCCGCGGTGTCCGAATCGGTGAAGGTTCCGCCCGGGTGCACCAGCTGGGCCACGTAGGCCACGATCACAAAGATGCCGCCGCCGATCAGGGCGACCAGCATGATCGCCTTGGGAACCGTGCGGCGCGGTTCGATGGTTTCCTCGGTCAGCGTGGTCACCGCATCGAATCCGAGGAAGGAATAGGCGGCCACCGCCGCACCACCGGCGATCCCCGCGAATCCGGCGTTGATCCCGGTAAAGGGCTCGGCGCTGAACAGGCCCGAGGGACCATTGGTGTTCACCACCGAGGCGATCGAGAGGGCCACAAAGATCACGATGACTAGGATCTGGAAGGACATCAGGATCAGGTTGGCGCGGTCGGCCACCTTGAGCCCGATCACGTTGAGAACGCTGGTGATCACGATGAATCCGAGGATCCACACCGGCATCGGCACCCCGGGGAACTGCGCCTGGAGGTAGGAGCCGCCGATCAGCCAGATGACCATCGGCAGGAACATATAGTCGAGGATGACCGACCAGCCCACCAGGAAGCCGATTCGACCGCCGATCGTGCGTCGCACGTACGTGTAGGCCGATCCGGCCACCGGATACGCCTTGGCCATCCGGCCGTAACTACTCGCGGTGAACAGCATCGCGATCAGCGCGATCAGATAGGCGCTGGCGCTGGCACCGCCGGTCTGCGAGGCGATCACACCGAAGATGCCCAGCACGATCAGCGGGGTCAGATAGGCCAGCCCAAACAGGACCAGCGAGGGCAGCTTCAGCGTGCGTGCAAGCGTGGGAGCGGGGGAAGAATTTGACACAGTGAGATCCTCAATCGAGTGGTGTGCCGCATCGTTCAGGGGCCGTAAACGGTCTACTGGGCGCTTGCGTTGGGGGTTTGGGGGGACCAGTGCAGCGGGTCGATACGACCCCGATACATGGGAAGTTCGATGGTGGGATCACCCTCGTGGAACTGTGCCCACATCCGGTTGCTGCCCATCGTGCCGTGCTCGCGAACCGCGGCCACCGCGGCCGGATCAAACGTGAACGTCAGGGTCTCTTCACCGAGGCCTCCCTCGGCGATCACAAATCCTTCGGGGCCCACCACGATGCTGCGGCCGCGACCCACCGGTTCGGCGGCGTTCAGGCTCGCCACCACGTACTGGTTGACGATCGCATTGGCACGGGCAAGCACAAGCTCCTGCTCGCGATCGGGCGAGGTGGTCTTAACGATGTTGAGGACCAGCTCGGCCCCCAGCCAGCCCAGCTGGCGGGCGTGCTCGGGGAACCAGGCGTCGTAGCAGATCGACAGACCCACGGTTCCGTGCTCGGTCCCCGCATGGGTCAATCCCTCGACGATGAATTTATCGCCCGGACGGTGCGGCTCGAACGGACGCCAGGGGAACATTTTGCGATAGCTGGCGCGCAGGGTGCCGCTGGGATCGAAGATCAGCTGGGTGTTATAGAACTCCCCATCCGCACCAATCTCGCCGATACTGCCGGGGCAGAACCAGATGCCGTGCTCGGCGGCGATCGCTCCCAGTCGGGTGACATACTCTTCGTCCAGCGTGACCGCGGCGGCGCGCAGGGCCGCGGGACGCGCCTCCTCGGGGAGGTGTTCGGTCCCGCACAGGTGCATCTCCGGGTAGACCAGTAGCTCGGTACCGGGGTGGGCGGCGAGCGTCTCGGCCACCTCGCGGGCAAACCCCTCCAGGGCGCCATCAATCGGGTACGGCCGGCGCTGCGCCAGCGCGATCCTGAGTTTTTCCGCGGTCATGTTGAACTCCTGTCTGGGCGAGACGAACCGGACCCGACGGGCACCCACGCACCCGACATCGTTTCGCATCGTGGTTCACTGCCGATTCAATCAATCCCGGAGAAATTGATCAACGGTAAACCAGAGATTGGGCCCGCACACTCGACCCCCAAACGAGGGTAATCGGCGCGGATTACCGGAATGTTTCCAAACGCTCCTCGTCCGTTGGGAGCGCGCCCGCGGATGGGAGAGAATGACCCTATGGCTTCCCTCATGACAATCGGCGATTTCTCGCAGGCCACCCGGCTGAGCGCCAAGTCGCTGCGGTTCTATCACCGGGTGGGCATCCTGGAACCGGCCGAGATCGATCCGCACAACGGCTACAGGCTCTACGCCTCCGGGCAGGTATCCGACGCCCGGGTAATCCGTGAGTTTCGCGCGCTGGATCTGCCGCTGGATAGCATCCGGGAGATTCTGGCAACCGCGGATGTGGCCGGCCGCAACGCCCTCATCACCGAGCACCTGAACCGGCTCGAGGAGCGTCTTCGAGTCACCCAACATGCGGTGGCCTCGCTGCGTGGGCTGGTGGATCCGGGCTCAACCCCGCCCCATATTGAGCACCACAGCATTGCCGCGCTGCCGGCCCTGGTGATTCGTGAGCGGATCAACCGCGACGATCTCGGCGACTGGTACACCGCCGCCCGAGACGAGCTGCTGGCGATCGATCCGGCAGACATCGCGGGGCCGCTCGGGGGCGAATGGGCCGCCGAGCTCTTCCTCGACGGACGCGGCGAGGCCGTCCTCTTCCTTCCGCTGCGCGAGGGAGCCGCCGAGAATGAGTATCCTGGACGCCTTCGTCTGGAGGTGCTGCCCGCGGTCGAGCTTGCCGTTGCCGTGCACCAGGGGCCCGATGAGACCATTGCCGAAACCTATGCAGCACTGGGGGTCTATGTGGCCGAGCACGAGCTGGGAGTGCCCGGGCCCCTGCGCGAACGCTATCTACGGGCGGCCACCGATGAGTCTCCGGAGCTGGTGACCGAAATCGGCTGGCCCATTTTCCGCACCGGGCGCTAACCGGGCTTGACCTTCCCCCTAGGGGAATGCCGAGCCTGGGGATATGACATCTTCGTATCCCCCTCTGCTCTCCCTCGCCGGCCGCCACGCACTCGTGGTGGGCGGCACCAAGGGCCTCGGTGCCGCGACCGTGCAGCGCCTCGCCGATGCCGGTGCCCGCGTGATCACCGTCGGACGCTCACGTCCCGACCATACCGCGGCCGAATCGTTTCTCCAGTTTGATGTGACCGCACCCGACTCCCCCGCTCGAATCGCCGAGGCCGTCCGAGAGTCCGGTGGCCTAGATATTCTGGTGCACGTCACCGGCGGCTCCACCACCCCCGGCGGCGGCCATGCCTCGATGACCGATGCCCACTGGGACGAGGAGCTGGCGCTGAACCTGCTGGCCGCCGTGCGCCTCGACCGGGCACTGATTCCGCTCCTGCAGGAGCGCGGTGCGGGATCGATCGTGCACGTCACCTCGATCCAGGGCAAGATGCCGCTCTATGACGGGACTCTCGGATATGCGGCAGCCAAGGCGGCGCTGCGCGCCTACAGTAAGGGTCTCGCCAATGAGCTGGCGGCGCAGCACATTCGCGTGAATGCCGTCTCCCCCGGCGGGATCCAGAGCCCCGGAGCCTTTGCGCTGGCAGCCCGCCTCGCCGAGGCACACGGCGTGGACGAGGAGGCGGGGATGAAACTCATCCTCGACTCACTGGGCGGCGTGCCCGATGGCCGCTTCGCCCCGCCCGAGGAGATCGCCGAGGTCATCGGGTTTGTGGTGTCGGATGCGGCGGCCTCGGTCGTGGCGCAGGAGATCACCGTTGATGGCGGCACCATCAAAACCATCTAAGACAGGGGCACACACCCATGAATTCATCACCACACTCCCCCATCATCCAGCGCTTCTTTGACCTAATGGAGGGCAAGGACAAGCGGCTGGTAGCCGAGGTGTTTTCCCCGGATGCGGCGGGGCTCATCGAGGCACTGAGCATCGTCGCCGAATAGCCCATCCGTACAAAACGGCGCCGCGGCCCGCAGAATTGCGGGTCGCGGCGTCGGTGCGAGCGCGCTATTTTTGCGCGGCGGCGAAGCGGGCCGCAACATCGGCCCAGTTGACGATGTTCCAGAACGCCTTCACATAGTCGGCGCGCACATTGACATAGTCGAGGTAGTACGCGTGCTCCCAGACATCGAGTTGCAGCAGCGGGGTCACCCCCAGGGGCGCGTTACCCTGCTGGTCAAAGAGCTGGAAGATGACCGGCCGCGCGCCCAGGTGGTCCCAGGCGAGCACCGCCCATCCCGAACCCTGGACACCCAGCGCGGTCGCGGTGAAGTGCGCGCGGAACTTCTCCAGCGACCCAAAGTGCTCCTCAAGCGAGGATCGCAGCCCACCCTCGGGATCCCCGCCACCGTCCGGCGAGAGGTTTTCCCAGAAGATGCTGTGGTTGAGGTGGCCGCCGAGGTTGAAGGCGAGGTCTTTTTCCAGCTTGTTGATGTTGGTGAGGTTGCCGCTGTCGCGGGCCTCGGCCAGCTGTTCCAGCGCGGTGTTCGCGCCGGTCACATAGGCCTGATGGTGCTTTGAGTGGTGCAGTTCCATGATCCGTCCCGAGATGTGCGGGGCGAGTGCGCCGTAATCATAAGAGAGGTCGGGGAGAGTGTACAGGGGCATGGGGAATCCTTCCGGGTGGGGTGATCGGGGGGGGGGAGAAGCGGATCAGTCCGGCGGAGGCAACGCGGCAAGCGTCGGTTGTTTTTGTTGGGTGGCGGCGGGGTTCATACTGTCCTCAATTCGATGGGACGACCCGATCGGGCCGATAACACCCACCGTAAAACCTCAAGTGCGGTTGAGGTCAAGGGGCTCGGCAACTCCGTGGAGAATGATGGGCCATTCTGCGGCCTGTCGATTCGCGCCCCCACCCTGGCAGAGACGGTGGTCACGGGCTAGGCTCGGGGCATGACGACCCCAGAAGCCGTCCCGGCCCCGCTGAAATTTCCCGTTCCCGTGCCCAGTGACGCGCAGCAGGGGGTTCACTCGGCCACGATCCCGCTCGGCGATACGCACCTGCTGACCTCCTGGGTTGAGGGTCGGGATAGCACGCGGGCCGGGTTACTGGATCTGCGCAGCGGCGAGTGGCGCATCCTCACCGGTTTGCGTGCGCCAATCGCAGCGGGTTTTGCCCTCTCCCCCGAACGCGCGCTCGTGATTACCAATTTCGGCCTGTATGAAATCGATCTGCTGGCCGTCAAGGTCACTCGTAAACTCACCGCGAAAATCGGCAAGTACAACTTCAGGCTCGAACGCCTCGACGAGAGCACGATTGCCGTGGGCAGCACGGGCGTCATGGAAACGCTGGTGTCCCTCGACACTCTCACCGCGCTGCGCCGCCGTCGACGCGCGTCCACACCCGAGCCATCGATCCCCGAGGCCGCCGCACGCCGCGGGGTTCGGCGCGTGTTGCACTCCGATGCCGAACTCTTCATCGGAGCTACCGGAGAGAGTTTTCATGTTGGCCCCGAGCGGCTGGTTATCCTGGCCGCCGGCGATCAGCGCGAACTCTTGGCGATGGACATCCCCTTCGGCGTGGCCGCCGCCTTCCGAACCCTGGACGGGGTGATCATCGCACCCGCCGATCTAGGCCGGGCGCACAACCTGCTGGCGATACCGGGACTGCCCGCCGATTCCCCCTGGCACATCGAACCGGCCGAACCCTCATGGAGCCAGATCCCCGTGCCGGGTGATGCCTCGACCCTGCCCGCCCCCGGTGAGCTGAGCATCGCGCCCGATCCCGGCGTCCACACCCTGATCGAGCTCGCCCATGCGGCGGAGGTCTCGGCCCGTGGGCTGCTCGCCACGGCCGCCCGTAAGAACCCGCCGCGCCTGATAATCCGAGACCAACGGATCGAGGAGGGCACCGTGCTGAGCGATCTCACCGCCTCACACTTCACCCTCGAAAACTGCCGGAGCGACCGGAGCACCGATGCCTCCCGGCGGCCACGCCTGCTGCGGGCGACACTCAGCGATGTGGAATTGCGCAGGTCCTCGATCAACGGTGCGGTATTGGAGGACGTGGTGATCGATGGCCTGACCTGCGGGAGCGATGATGGCTTTGTGTTTGGGGTCGAGTTCACCCGAGTCGTCCTGCGCGGGCGCATCCGGGGGCTCGTTGTAAACACCAAACTGAGCGCGGGTGACCCGGAACTCGATGCCGCCTATGAGGGATTTCGGCGCGCCAGATTCGCCGATCCCGAGTGGATGCTGGACATCACCGAGGCCACCGGCAGCTTCTCACTGCGCGGATTCCCCTCCCGGTTCATCCGACGCAACCCGGCCCTGCATGCGGTCGTCAGCGCCGAGGCGACGGCGGACGGTGCCTGGGAGAGCATCGATCGAGGTGGGTCCGCGCTCTGGGTGTCCATCTCTGAGTTGGCACACTACGAGGCGGAGGACGTGGTGCTGGTCGCCGATTCGCACGGTCCCCGAGCACGGGCTGACCTTGAGTACATCCGGCGCCTGCGCGACGCCGGGATCGCGGCACCGGACTAGGCCTCGGTACCCGCTCGGAACCGCGGGTACCTCCCACAGTCTTGTCAGGCTCACCCCCGGTGCCGACAAGGAGGGAGCCGTCGCGGCCGATGGCTCGACCCTGTGCCTAGAGGCGAGCCCCGAGCCGAGCGGGCACATTCACGAGGCGAGCGAGGCGCGTCACGAGCCGGGCGACGTCGAGCATGCCCACTAACTGAAGCGCCGCGACCAGCATGCCCACCGCGAGGAGCGCACCGGTCACCGCGAATCCGGTAACCAGGATCACCAGGACGGATCCGGCCCCCAGCAGAACTGCCGCCGCTACTCGGAGGGTGAGCGCGCGGGTGCGCTCCTCACGGATCGCCGGCCGCTTGGCCGCCTCGATCCGGCCGAGTTTTGCGACCATCGGGATCACAGCGAGTCCCACGGCTACCAGCCAAACCGGTCGGGTCAGCCACCAACCGGCACTCAGGGGGTCGGGCAGTGGCACGGCGACGGTCAGATTCAGGATCAGCAGTCCCGCGGCCAGCAGAATAATGACCGGCATGTGCCAGAGATAGATCGTCATGGATCGAGCCCCCAACCGGTTGACCAGTGAACTGATCCGCGGACGGTCGGCCACCTCTCGCAGCCAGTTTCGCAGCAGGGTGAAGAGCATCAGCTGGGCGATGCCCAGCAGGATCAGGCAGATCGTGGGCGGATTGAGGTTCTCATACATGTCCGGGGAATACGGCCCCGGCACACTCAGCAAAAACAGCGCGGCCAGAGCCGAAGCACCCACGATGATGCGGGTTCGAGTGCTCCAGGACTCACCACGCCCATCGGCCAACCAGAATCCCAGCTGCTGCACCGCAAGCCACACAAACATCAGGTTGATGAATCCAATGCCCACAATTCCCATGCCTGCTCGCAGGATATCCACCCCCAGCGCGGCGGAACCGAGCACCACCAGACTGAGGATCGGGAATCGCTCGTGGGCACCCACCAGAACCGGCACCAGCGCCGAACACAGAACATACACTCCGAGGAACCACAGCGGCTGACTGATCCGGAATCCTGCGGTTGCGATCAGGTCGGCGGGAACGCCGAGAATGGTCATGACCAGCAGGGCCGCGGTAACGGTACCGATCACCGCGAGTGCCGGCAGAAGTAGCCGATGGAGTCGGGTGATCACATAGTCGGCGGGTGAGTGACCACGCTCTCGCATCCGGGTCCACTGGGTGAAACTGGAAAAGCCACCGAGGATGAAAAACAGCGGCATGACCTGGAGCACCCAGGAGGCCGGGGCGAAGCCGGCCTGATGATCCAGCGCGTTTTCAAGCACGATCCCCGTCGGTCCGATGCCCACGCCGGCCATGATCGAGTGCAGCCCCACCACCACGATCAGCAGGACCGTGCGCACCAGGTCGACGCTGCGGTCCCGCGTGCGGATCGAGGCCTGGGCCGCAGTCCGGGTGTGGATCCGGGCCTGGATCCCGCCCGCCGCGCTCTCCGACGGGCGGCGCGGCTCAATACCCCGGCCTGGTGCCCCCGGTAGTTTCCGCCCGAAGTCGGTGAGCGTGCTCATTATTACCCTTCCCCGCCGCGGTCTCTCCGCGGCACAGAAGGAGCATAGAAAGACGGTTTCGAGGCGGGCATCACGCCCGGGAACGATTGTGCCCTCACTCCCCGGTAGGGGTGCGAGGGCACATCGGCATGGCCGGGGCCATCTAGCGCGCGGGTTCCACCAGACCGGTGTCGTAGGCGAGCACCACCGCCTGCACCCGGTCGCGCAGGTGCAGCTTGGAGAAAATCTTGCTCACGTGGGTCTTGACCGTCTGCTCGGAGATAAACAGGGCCGAGGCGATCTCGGTGTTCGACAGGCCCGTTCCCACCAGGACCAGCACCTCGCGTTCGCGATCGGTCAGACCGTTGAGTTCAACGGCGCGCCGAGCGGGGGCGGGACCAGGGCCCGCGGTGAACGACTCGATCAGGCGTTTCATCACCCGCGGGGCAATCAGGGCATCCCCCGAGGCGACGATGCGCACCGCCTGCACCAGGTCCTCCGGCGTCGCATCCTTGAGGAGGAATCCGCTGGCACCGGCCCGCAGCGCATCGTGTACATACTCGTCAATATCAAACGTGGTGAGCACCATGACCAGCGGCGTATAGGGATCCCCGTGGGACGGGGTGGTCAGCTCCTTGGTAGCCTCGATGCCGTTCATGATGGGCATCCGCACGTCCATCAGCACCACGTCGGGGCGCAGCGCGCGTCCAAGCTTGACCGCCTCGGCCCCGTCGGAGGCCTGGCCGATCACACGCAGGCCATCCTGCGCATCGAGGATCGCGGCAAAACCGGCCCGCACCATGGCCTGGTCGTCGGCGATAAGAATGGTGGTGTCGCTCATGCGCGCTCCGTGCTGTTGGGGATGGGAAGATGGGCGGCAACGCGGAAGCCGCCGGAATCGGTGGGACCGAGGTCGATGCGTCCGCCGGCCAGCTGTACCCGCTCGCGCATGCCCACCAGGCCGTGTCCGCCGGGGCGGGGTGTGGCGGCGGGTGAGGCCGGATCGGAGTCCCGCGGTGCCTCATTTTCAATCATCAGGTCAATCGCGCCCGATGCACGGGTCACCACCACGGTTGCCGAAGCCCCGGCCGCATGCCGAACGGCGTTGCTCAAGGCCTCCTGCACCAGGCGGTAGGCGGTCAGTGAGATCGAGGCGGGCAGGCCATCGGAATCATCCACCGACCAGCGCAGATCCACCGCGACGCCGGTTTTTTGAATCGACTTCACCAGTTCGGGGATGTCCATCAGCCCCGGCTGAGGACCCAGTCCCGCGGCGGAATCCTCGTTCCTCAGTACCCCCAACAGCTGACGCATCTCGGCGAGCGCCCCGCGCGAGGTCGCCCCAATACTGTCAAACTCCGCCGCCGCCTCGGGGGCGAGATCGGGCAGTCGATACTTGGCCGAGGATGCCTGCACCTGGATCATCGAGAGGCCGTGTGCCACTACATCGTGGAGTTCACGGGCAATCCTGTTGCGCTCTTCCATCAGCTCACGCCGTACCTGCTCGGATGCGGTGACCCGACGTTCACGCTCCAACTGGGCGCGGATGCGCGCACGCTGGGCAAGCAGCAGAGCAATCGTGAGTAGCGCGAGGGAGATCGCGGCAAAGGGAATGGCGGAGGCCAGGGACTCGGTGAATCGGTCGTAACGCTGCGGGGTCGCCGCGATCAGGGCGATCACCGCGAGGACCGAACCCAGCCAGGTCAGCGCAGCCGTGCGCCAGGTGGAGGCGAAGGCCAGGGTGATGATCAGCGCGATCTGGGCCAGGATCGAGGTCACCGCGACCGGCCACGGCGCTCCCACCGAGCCGTTCCCCAGTAGTGCCAGCAGGACAAAGGGGATCAACGAGAGTGCGGCGGCAATCTTCGGGCTGCGCACAGCCAAGGGGATTAGACCCGCCTGAATCAGCCCGAGCAGGATCGCGTCGATCACCGGAACCCCGTACAGAACCGCATTCACCGGGATGGACACCGCGGCAAGCACCACGGCGATACCACCAAGAATCACCCAGATACGAGCCGTGGCGGGACGGCCGGCGAGTTCACTGGGACTGGATGCGCGCATGATCTTCTCTCATTGTGGCACGGACCCGTGGGATTCGGGAGGCGCTGGCTCGGGCAGCACCGATGCGGTCGATCACCAGACCCACAACAAGGGCGAATCCGACGGCGAAGGCCACACCCAGCAGCGGGGTGTCATGGAACCAGGCGCCGGCCCACACGCCGATACCCACCGAATACAGGGCCCAGGAGACACCGGAGAGGATCGACAGTGGAACGAAGCGGCGACGCGGCAGCCCGGTTGCTCCGGCGACCAGGTTGACCGCGACGCGGCCCACCGGGATATAGCGCCCGGTAAACACCAGAACCCCCGCACGCTTTTCCAGGCCGTGGCGTGCCCAGTCGAAAGCCTTGACCGAGCGTTCGGCACGCATCCACCGGAACCGGGTGAGCCCGATTTTGCTCCCCATCCAGTAGGTGACATTGTCCCCGGCAATCGCCCCTACCGCGGCCAGCACCATGATGATCCACGGGTTGGGTGTGCCGGTGGCAAACCCCAGGGCCGCGGCGGCGACCACGATGGTTTCCGAGGGAATCGGTGGGAAGAACGCGTCGGCAAACACTCCGAATAGGACGATGAGGTAAATCCAGGGTGAACCCGCCGTGGCCATGATCGCATCGTTCAACCAGTCAAACATTCCCGACTCCTCTTCATCGCCGCCGATTTTGCGGCGACCCGTGAAGCGTAGGAGGGGGGTGATCTCAACGGCATCACCCCGCAGAGGGGTCTGCCCCCTACCGAGGAGTGAGAATTACATGCAGTTTGAATGCAATTCACCAGGCATCGGAATGAGACTCGGGGCATGAACCTGATGTTGGTTCACACGGCGAGTATTGCTTCGATCTTGGCGGCCTGAAAACTCACACGAAGCGCATAAATTGACAGGCCGAGGACGATCACCATGATCGTCAGCATGGTGATAAGAGCATTCTGGACCATAAGGTTTAACTGAATCATTTGACCACCTGGTGATCCCACCCGCTCTACCGCCGAGAACGATATCTCACCAATGACAATAGTCATCAATGCTATTCCGATTCCGAGGAATCCAGTGAACAGTGAAAACACAGATACACAGGCGAACTTTCGTTTTGCTGCATAAAGAGCAAGCGCGCGGGTGAGTTTCACCGGACCTAACTCGATTTCAAATTGTTCTTTCGCGAGTGTTTTGAGCGCGGTTTCGGTACGTGAGGGAACGGAGTCATCTCGGGTGCACATTCAGGAACCATAACAGTCTTGACGTTGCACATCGCCGCGACGCCACCGGCGTTCGGCTCCTGCGCGTTATTCAGCTTCTCCTTATTGCCCCGACGTTCGGTGCAGGATGGTGAGAACATAAGCCGCATCCGCCGGTTTTCGGCTGTTCCTGACGGCCCCTGGTCTGGTGAAATACGCGGCTGCGTATGCGCCATGGCGTGCTCCGGGAGTATCGACCGATCGTCGGGCTCGGAACCACGGAGTTGTTGACGGAGTCGAGGACTGTCTTCCGCCGGGATTGGCCTCAAATGTTGCGCTCCCTAAGATGGGGAGGTGAGCGCACACCTTTTTGATCTGGCCAGCATCGGCACCGGCCTGCCGGTTTCGATGGCGCGGGATGAGCTTGCGGGCGCGATTTCCACCGGCACCGCGGTGATCACCGCCCCGCCCGGCACCGGAAAAACCACCTTTGTGCCGCCGCTGGTGGCGAATCTGCTCGCGGAGCGAGGCCCGGTTCCCGGCGCTTCTTCCGGACGCATCCTGCTCAGCCAGCCGCGCCGGGTCGCCGTGCGCGCGGCCGCCCGGCGACTCGCGGCCCTCGACGGCTCCGCAGTGGGCGGCCCGGTCGGCTTCACCGTCCGCGGCGAGCGCCGAGTCGGTCCCGACACCCGAATCGAGGTGCTGACCCCGGGGGTGCTGCTGCGCCGGCTGCTGTCGGATCCCGAACTCGAGGGCGTGGACGCGGTCATCCTCGACGAGGTACACGAGCGCTCGGTTGATGGCGACCTGCTGCTCGGCTTCCTCACCGAGGTCCGCGAACTCCGCGAGGATCTCACGGTCATCGCGATGTCCGCGACCCTGGATGCCGCCGGAATCGCCGCTCTGCTGGATGCTCCGGTGGTCAATGTGCCCTCGCCGCTGCATCCGCTAGCAATCACAAATCGCCCCGGCAGCCATCCGCGCCTGGATGAGCGCGGGGTGACCCGCGAATTCCTGCGGCACCTGGCCACGGTGGCCGTGACCGAGCAGCGCGAGGCCGGACACGATGCGCTGGTGTTTGTTCCCGGAGCGCGCGAGGTGGATGAGGTGGTGCGCGGCATTCGTGATCTGAATCCGACCGGCATCGACGTGCTCCCCCTCCACGGCCGGCTCTCCCCCGCGGAGCAGGACCTGGCGGTGTCCGGGGCGTCCGCGGGTGGGGCGGCGCGGATCGTGGTGAGTACCTCGCTGGCGGAGAGTTCACTGACGGTTCCCGGCGTGCGCCTGGTGATCGACTCGGGCCTGACCCGTGAGGTTCGCCGGGACCGTGGGCGGGATATGTCGGGCCTGGTGACGGTCAGTGCGTCGCGCGCGAGCGTCGAACAGCGTGCCGGTCGCGCCGCCCGTCAGGGGCCGGGGCGGGCCGTGCGCGCCTACTCGGAGACCGAGTTTGCCCGGATGCCTCCCGCATCGGCTCCCGAGATCCAATCCGCCGATCTGCTGGATGCCGCCCTGCTGCTGGCCGCCTGGGGAACCCCCGGAGGCACCGGACTACGCCTGCTGACACCACCCCCGGCCGCCTCGATGGAACAGGCTCAGCGCGAACTGTTTGCGCTGGGGCTGGTATCCGAGGAGGGCGGACTTACCGCCCTGGGTCGCCGCGTGTCGCGGCTTCCGGTGGGGGTGCGCGAGGCGCGGGCGCTGCTGTCGGGGACCGCCGAAATCGGCGATCCGAACGCCGTGGCCGAGGTGGTGGCGGCGCTCTCGGGTGACTTCCGCGATCCCGGAGCGGACCTGTCCCGCCTGCTGCGTGACCTGCGCTCGGGCCGTGCGCCGGGTGCCCAGCGCTGGAGGGCGGAGGCACGGCGGCTGGCGCGGATCGCCGAAGACGGACGCTCGGATTCCGGTGCACGCGCGCAACCCGCACATGTGCCGGCTCACACGGCCACACATCCGGCGGACGTGTCGGGCGACGTCGCCGCGCATCCCGCAAGCCCGCCCGCCAACGCTGCCACGCACCCCGCCGACCTCCCCGGCATCATCTCGGCGATCGCCCGGCCCGAGTGGATCGCCCGTCGCACCGGCGAACACTCTCGCAGCTACCTCCTGGCCAGCGGCACCCGGGCGGCCCTGCCCGAGGGCAGCGAGCTGGTGTCCAGCGAGTGGATCGCGGTGCGCGAGGTTCAGCGCGCCGAGGGACGGGTGGCGGATGGGACCGGTGCGGTGATCCGCCTGGCCGCCGCCCTCGGCGAGGCCGACGCACTCCGTCTCGGCGCTCCCCTGCGTGCATCCGAACGCGCGGCGCGGGTTGCCGACGGACGGGTTCGGGTGGAGGAGCGGCGCACCCTCGGCGCAATCCGGTTGTCCTCCACCCCGGTCGCCCCCACCGCCGACGACACCGCACCCGCGTTTGCCGCGCATCTGCGCGAGACGGGACTCCACGGGCTGCGCTGGAGCGAGGGCGCGGCATCCCTGCGTGCCCGACTGGGACTCCTGCACCGCGAGCTCGGGGATCCCTGGCCGGCGATGGATGACGCCGCACTCCTTGCGACCATCAACGCCTGGCTCGGCCACGATCTCGAACGCCTCACCGCCCAGTCCTCCCTGCACGGCATCGACCTGACCCAGGCGCTGCGCCGCCTCCTCCCCTGGCCAGAGGCCGCACAGCTCGACACGCTTGTGCCCGAGCATCTGGAGGTGCCCTCGGGCAACCGGGTGCGAATCCGCTACCCGGATGTCGAGGAGGGTGGAGCCGGGAACGCCGGTGGCGGAGCAGCTAACGTCGGGTACATCGGTGCAGGATCTGGGGCCGCGAGGGCAGAGGCCGGCTCCGGCACCAGTGCGGGCATTGGCGCATACACCGCCCCGCTCCCGGTAGTCGCGGTGAAGCTGCAGGAGCTCTTCGGCCTGGCCGAGACCCCGCGCCTGGTGGGCGGCCGCGTCCCGATCCTCTTCCATCTGCTCTCCCCCGCCCAGAAACCGCTGGCGATCACCGGGGATCTCGCCTCCTTCTGGAACGGCCCCTACCAGGACGTCCGCAAGGAAATGCGCGGCCGCTATCCCAAGCATCCCTGGCCCGAGGATCCGTGGACCGCGGTCGCGACGGCAAAGACAAAGCGGGCGATGGGCGGATCCTAACGGCCGTCAAACCGGCCATCAGGATTACAGGTGTTTGCATATTGCGCCGCGTGCTCGATAGTGTGGGCGCGAATGCGCTCCCCTGGGGCGCAAAAATCGCGCACGTCGCGCAAAGCCCACGTAACGCACATATCGCACGTATCGCACCGAGGAGATATCCGTGAAGACCCGCCAGCGAATCCTTGTAGCCGCGTCCACCGCCGCGTGTGCGGCCCTGCTCCTGGCCGGATGCTCCGCCGAGAAGGCGGCCGAGCCCGCCGCCTCGGCTCCTCCGAAGGTCGCGGAGGCGAGCGCATCACCCACCACGAGTGCCCGAACCGTGCCGACATCCTGCGCCGGACTGAACCTGAACCTCGGCGCTCAGCTTGAGGGCGGGGCCCTCGGGCAGTGCGTTTCGGCCGCACTATCCAGCTATGGTTCGGGCCGGATGCATCTGACCGCGGACACGTTTGGGGAGGTGGAGTTCACCTACGATCCCAGCTACAGCTTCTCCGCCCACCTGGAGGGCCCGTCCGGTCCGATTTCGATGCGGTATGTCGATGGTGAGATGTGGGTGGATTCGGGCGCCGGGCCGGTCAAGGGCGATCCCAACTCCGAGGATCCGGCCGAGCAGTTGGTCGCCGTCACCGGCGAGCTCTACCGCTTCTACTCCGATCTCCAGCAGACCGCCGAGCTGATCGCCGCCCAGCCCGCCTGGACGGTCGACTCCGCCCGGGACCAGGTGACCACCCCGGGTGGGGACACGATCGAGTCCTACAAGATCGTCAGCGACGGCGCGTTTAGCTGGAACGGGATGCCCGTCAGCGAGTTCATCCTGTGGTTTGGGGATGACTGGGTGCCGGTGGGCACCCAGGCCACCGTTGATTTCCTGGGGACCTCGGGCACTCACACCCAGCACTTCTACGATCTGGGCGCACCCATCACGATCGCCCCGCTGAGCTAACGGCCGGCACCCGGGGATTCCCGGATACCGGCCGCGCGGCGCGAGAACCTACTTCTTGTCCACCAGCCCGTAGTGCTCGAGCAGCTGCCCCACCACGTTGTTTTCGATGTGGTGACGGGCGAACTTGCGGGCGAGCGGACCGCCGGGGATCTCGAACTGCTCCCCATCCCGCAGCCGGTTCACCGCATAGAACAGCGCGCGCACGTCGTAGGTGGAGTTGAACACCTCGGGCACACCACGCTCGATATCCAGCAGGGTGTACACGGCCTCCATCGGGGTGCGCACCGAGTACTCGGTGGTGAAGATGCAGTCACGTTCCTGCGACTGTGAGAACTGACCGATGAAGGCAAAGTTCGTTGCACCCTCGGGCACCACGGCCGGACGATCGCTGTGCTTACGCGGCATGAAGAACGCGGTCACATACGGCATCATCACCGGGACGGTCTTCGCACCGGTGGCCGCCAGCTCGTCGATCTGATCCACCGGAACCCCCATGTGGAACAGCCATTCCCGGGTGATTTCCTCGCCGGTGCAGTCCTGCATCGGCTTCTTGACGTAGTCCCCCACCGCCTCGGGGAACAGGCCGTACACCCACACCACGATCTGGTCCGCGGGCTGCTTTTTGAAGTGCGGCTGACGGTTGACCGTCCAGGACATCAACCAGCTCGAGTCGGTCACCGTGACGATGCCGCCGGTCACGACCTTGCCGCTGAAGGGGTCACGCTCGGAGATCTTCTGAATGTACTCGGGGATGCGGGCATCCAGGGTGGTGACCGTCGCCGACTCCCACTTGGTTTTGGGGATGTCATTGCCAAACACGTCGGGCTTACCAAACGCCTCATCCTTGGCCGCGATCCTGCGCCAAAGGTCCCAGGCGGGTGCGGGACCGGTGTTGAGGCGTGCCGGGGTGTGGTGGTCACCGTCGCTGGAGTTTTCGGTGAGCGATCCGATGGTCATGAACAGCAGGTCATCGGTGGTCAGGTCCACCTGCTTGTCCTCACCGTGCTCCACGATGTGGATGCGGGTCGCTTCCTTGCGCTGGCCCTGCTTGTCGATGAAGAAGTCGACGTCGGTGACGACGGTTCCGTAGCGGAATGTCACCCCCTGCTCGGTGAGCCAGGTGACCAGCGGCAGCACGAGTGATTCGTACTGGTTGAACTTGGTGAACTTCAGCGCCGAGAGATCCGGGAGGCCCTTGATCTGGTGGATGAAGCGGTGCAGATACAGCTTCATTTCCAGCGCCGAGTGCCACTCCTCGAAGGCGAACATGGTGCGCCAGTACAGCCAGAAGTTGCTGTTCAGGAACTCGCTGGTGAAGACCTCGTCGATCCGCTTGTCCTCAAGGTCCTCGGGCAGCGAGGTGAAGATGTTGGTGATCTCCTGCTGTGCCTTTTTGCTCAGGTCAAACTTGAAGTTGGTGCCGCCATCCTCACCCTGGTTTTTGGTGGTGCGTCGCAGTGAGGAGTTGGGGTCGTCGCGGTTGAGCCAGAAGAACTCATCCAGCACACTGGCGTCCTCAACCTCCAGCGACGGGATCGATCGGAACAGATCCCACAGGCACTCAAAGTTGCTCTCCATCTCGCGTCCCCCGCGGATGACAAAGCCCTTCTCGGGAACGTCCAAACCGTCTAGGGCACCACCCGGGAGTTCCTGCTGTTCGAAGATCGTGATCTTCGAACCCTCCATCCGACCGTCACGAATCAGAAATGCCGCCCCGGCAAGCGCCGCCAATCCCGAACCCACAAACCAGGCGCGCTTGGAATCGACCCCCTTGGGCTTGCGTGGCCGGGCAAACGCTTCGTAGTTGCCGCTGGTATAACGCATTCGTTCTCCTTTGGATGTACAACTCAGGCAGGCCCCTCCCGCCGTCCCCCAGGCACCGCAAAGAGTCCCCCGACACATTCGGTGGTCTCGTCATCATTGCCGCGGCCACTGAGTACTCCCGATAGTAGTGATGCGGTGAGCCGCGGTGCTAGGGTCATTCTGAAAACGAACACTTTGTAAATTCTTGCCGGGTTTTCTCGCCCGCGCGATTGCCTCGTCGATGTCTGAATCGATATTTTGGGCGCGTTCGCGTCTGTCCCTGACGCGTGTTTTCTCACCGTCAAGACCCGCCAGTGACTCGTTGCAAGCGCCACCATCGCAAGGATTGCAGCGCTTGCTCGGGTTAGCCGTTCGGCCGAGGAAACCGGGGAAAGCCTGCGCCTCCAGGGGCTTCCGCGCCTCCGGTCACCATCTCAGCGAGTGAAAATCCAATCGTTGTCGGGCGTCAGGTACCGGCTTCGTGTTCGTCGCTGATGCTCGCGCTGGGCACCCATTTCGAGGGCCCTTCAGTCGGTTAGTGCGCGCCCGAGGCTCCGACAGGCTACGGCTCAGTCAAGATGTGCCGCACCTACGATCGGGGCGAGCCTGTAAAGATTGAGCCGCTGGGCTAACGCCCGCTCAAGGCGACGGTGCCCGACCGAACCTTGATCGGCCGTCACCGGGAAAGGTCGGGGCCGCGACCCGCCGGGGCCCGCGCGATCTTCACCTCACCATCCGAGGAGCGCGAGCGCTCCGGCCGAGATCACCGTGAACACGGTGGTCCAGAGGATGATCGCGATGGTCTGCCAGAGGATGACCCAGGAACTGGGAACGCCCGAGGCGACGAAGAACGCTGCGGTCAGCATGGTGGGCAGGGCCGCCGGAGCGAAGATGCTCGCGCCCGGCACCCCGAACGACACCATCCAGCGACACAGACGTGCGCGTCCCTTTGACCGCGGCTCGGTGCGGGTATCACTGCCCTTCGCCGCGGTCTCGACGAGGGTGACCCCGGCCGAGGTGTTTGGGGAGGTCCGGTGCGCTTCGGGATGTCCAGCGCTTGTCTCGGACGTGCCTTGGATGGCCTCGCGTCCACTCGTTGTTTTTGCCGTGCGCCGGGCCACGATGCGCGCTCGGATACGGGCACCGAGAGCGACGACGCCGATCACGCACAGGACGTTACCGAGGGCCGCGGCGATTCCAGCAACCACGGGGTTGATGCCGGCGAGGACACCGAGGGCGGCGGCCCCCGGCCCCTCAATGTAGGGAATCAGGCCGGCGGCGGCCACGATCACTGGTTGGAGGAGGGCGGGTACCTGGTCGATGAAGCTCTGTAGCCATTCGTAGGGGTTGTTCATGATGTTCCTTCTCCGCCGATACCCCGACCAGTCACAGATCGGGGCCGAGGCTGAGGCGGGTGCGCACCGGCCGGGTTGCCGTCGCGTAGCTGTGATGGCAGTCAATGCCGTGTTCCCGCCACAGGGTCAAGTCGATGCGACATTTCGGCCGAGTTTCCCGATAGTCCTTGACCCTGTTCCTGGAACATGGTTTTAGATGGGGGTAGTGGCGTCGTCCGGAGTTCCCTGCCCGCGTCGCACGGATGGAGTGGTGATGGCCTGGAGCACACGCGAGATTGCGGAGCTCGCCGGCACGACGGTGAACACGGTCCGTCACTAACACCGGTCGGGTTTGCTGGAGCAGCCGCGACGCCTGTCGAACGGTTATAAGCAGTACGATGCCAGGCATCTTGTGCGGCTGCTGCAGATTCGTCGGCTTCGGGAGCTGGGTGTGCCGCTGGCGCAGATGGAGTCGGTGGGGTCATCTGGGGAATCGCCGCGGGCAGCGCTGTTGTCGATCGACGCGGATCTCGCGGCGAGTATCGAACGCCTGCAGCGAGCACGAGCGGAGATCCGCGCGATTTTGGAGGGCAGTACCGCCACCGATGTTCCCTCGGGTTTTGAGCACCTCGCCGACCGGTTGTCAACGCCGGCGCGCTCGCTCATGCTGGTGTATTCGCAGCTCTATGACGAGGCGGCGATGGACGATTTGAAGACGATGGTGGAGGCGGAGCCCGAGGCGGCCAACGCCGAGTTTGATGCCCTCCCCACCGAAGCAGATGAGGCCACCCGCCAGCGCCTCGCCGAGGCATTCTCGCCGCAGCTGAGCGAACTTCTGGGCACCTATGACTGGCTTTCTGATCCCACCGGGCGCATGCCGATGGGTGAGGCCGTGACCAGAGACACCTTTTTGCACACCATTGTCGAGGTGTACAACGAGGCGCAGCTGGATGTGCTGGTGCGCGCGAGCGCCCTCGCGACGGCACCGAAAAATACGCCCGCGGCACCATCCACAGTTCCATCGCCGATGCAGATTACCGAAGGAGATTCCGATGACAGACCGTCTTGATCACACACAGGGTGTTTCCGCTTCTGACGCCCCTAGTGAGCGTGAGCCCCTGCTCGTGGAGGACGTGCTGCTGCTTCTCTTCCAGCCCGAATCCGGCACGATCGCCGAGGAGAACATCCTGTTTTATGTGCTGGGTGGCGGTGTGTTGGGCGATCTGGCCCTCACCGAGCGGGTCGAGATGGTGACGGAGGGCCCGCTCGGTGCGAAGCTGCGGGCCGTGGGTGATGCGTCGTCTACGGATGAGATTCTTGCGCCCGCGCTGGAGTATGTGACGGCGAAGCCGCGGGGTGTGCAGACCGTCCTGGCGGCGATCGGGCCGACGTTTCGCGGGGCCGGTGCTCGATCGCCTCATCGAGCGCGGCGATCTGAACCGCGAACAAACAAAAACGCTCGGCATCTTCCCCTCGACAAAGCTCAGCCTCGGCAGTGAACGCCGGGCCACGCTGATCGCGCAGGTGCGGGCGGCCCTCATCGAGGGCGAGACGCCGACGCCGCGTATCGGTGCCGCCATCGCTCTGCTCTCGGCGAGCGGCACACTCCCCCAGTTTTATCGCGAGATTCCGTGGAGCGGCACCGTGTTTACGCGCGGCAAGGAATTGGAGCGCGGCGATTGGGGTGCGTCGGCCACGGGATCGGCCGTGACCCGCACGCTCGCGGCGATCATTACGAATGCCGTGATTGCTGCGGTGGTGGTAATTCCGCGGGTGTAGGAGCGATTCGCGGGTGCCGGCGAGGCTCGGGGACGTTCCGTGAGGTTCCGTGAGGTTCCGCGAAGTTCCGCGGGGGTGAGCGGGGCCGCGACCTAGCGGGTTGTGGCTGGGCGGCGGATCAGCTCGCGGATTCGTGAGAGCAGCACACCCACGAAACCGCCGACCGCACCGATGTAGAGCAATCCGATCACGCTGATGCCGGGCAGCAGGGTGAGCGGAGTGCCGACGAGGACGCAGGCTCCGGCGATGAGCCCGCGAAGGAAGCTCCGGCGTGTTTAGTTCATGAGGGCGTCGAGCCCCCAGAACACGAGGATGGGGATGGTCGGCGCGAGGATCAGCATCCAGACGTGTTCGTCGAGGATGCCCCAGAGTAGGACGAAGAATATTACCGGCAGGGTGATCGCACCGAGTACGGCACCGACGAGTGCCTGAATGAGGGCACCTTTCTTGGCGGCGCGGATCTGTGGAGCCGTTCGGCCATCTCTCGAGTCGAGCAGCGGATTTTCTGCCGATGCGGTTGCTGACTGTTGTGGCTCATGGCTCATGTGGGTCCCCCGTTGGTGAGTGTCCCACCCTGTCATATCGAGCGTCATGGTTCAACCCGGGCCGGGGCGACCGTGCCGTCGGGGCTGATGATCGCGGCGGATTCCCGAAGGTCGCGGACGCCGCGCTGGTTCATGAGGTGTGCGGCCCGGTGGGTGGGGTCGGGCAGGGGAATGCCGTCTGCCTGGGTGAGTCGGATCGACCGCACCCGCGCGGCACTCACCGTGCCGTCTGCGCTCAGTGTGACCGAGAGGTAGGCTCCAAATCGCGTGGCGGGATCCTTTCCGAAGACTCCCCCGCCGCCGAAGTTTCCGAGGCTGTAGGCGATGAGCTTGCCGCGATACCACTCCATGCCGCGCAGAATATGGGGGCCGTGCCCGAGCACGAGATCGGCTCCGGCGTCGATCGCCGCATGGGCGAAGGCGATCGGGTCTCCGCGGTTCTCCCCAAACATCGTTTCGGTGCCGGGCCTGACCGCGTCTGCGCCCGCACCCTCGGCCCCCATGTGCGCCTGGACGATCACGATGTCGGCGCGCTCGGCCGCCGTGCGGACAATTTTGCGCACGTGCCGAAGGTCCGTCACCCGGTTGAACGTGGAGTAGGGTGCAAACCCGATCATCGCGACCGTGAGTTCACCGACCCGCGTACAGCTGATCTCGTCTCGATCCCCCACCGGGCGAATGCCCGCGCCCTCGAGCGCCGCCCGCGTGGCGTCATAGCCGCCCTGACCGAAGTCACGGCTGTGGTTATTGGCGAGGTTCAGGTCGGTGAATCCGCGCAGGCTCGAGGCGGCCGCGGGGTCGCTGCGAAAGGCAAAGCAGTCGTTGAGCCGCGCGCACTTGTTGGTGCCGTTATCGGACGTGAGGGCCTGTTCGAGGTTACCGGTCACGATGTCCTCTGTGAACCAGGGGCGCACGTGATCGAAGTACCCGGCCGCCTGATCGGCCGGAATCCCGCGCGACGCGTCGTAGAGCAGAATGTCGCCGACGGCACCGATGCTCACCTCGCCGGTGCGGTGCGCGGGCCGGTGGGGATCGTTGACGCCGGGTGTGCCGGCGAGGGGTGAGCGGGAAACGTTTGTGACGGGGAGTGCCGTGGCTGCGGAGGCCGCGATGCCGATGGCCACGAGTGAGAGGACGGCGAGCGGAATACGCCAGGGCAGGGTGCGGCGAGTATGGCGAGCGCTAGGGAGGTCGAGGAGCCAGCGCAGCCCGTCGCGCGCGATGAGGCGCGCGATCCAGAGGCTCGCGGCGATGACGACGGCGATGACAATGGCGGGCAACGTGATCGCCGCCGCAAGCTGCACGGCTCCCCCGGCGTCGGAGAGCGGCCCGACGAGGAGCGCGTCGATCAGTACGAGGACGGGAATGTGAATCATGTAGATCGGGAGGGTGCGGGCACCGACCGCGGCGAGCCCGGTGCCGAGCTTCGGAATCCGCGCCAGAAGCGGTGCGATTGCGAGTCCCATGCCCACTCCGATCAGCGCAAGCACCGGCAATACCCCGGGCACGTGTTCTGCTGCGGTCGCGCGCACCAGGGCAAACGCACCCAGGTAGAGCAAAGCCAGCGCACCGGCGAGTATCGGACGCGGCCGCGCGGCAAACTTAAGCATGTGTCGCGACGCGTACGCCCCGATGAGGAAAAACAACAGGTTCGCGATCAGTGACCCGCGGTTGCTCACGATATCGATGACCCCCGCCCCGACCGCGATCGACAGCCCGGCCGCCAGCCCCAGGGGAATCCACCGGGGCACGCCGCGAAGCCCCTTGGCCACCACAAAGTACAGCGCGAGCGCATAGAGATACCAGGTGTTGGTCGGGCTGATCGTGATCGCCTCAATGAACGCGGCGACGGATCGTGGAACGAGCGTGGGAAAGTCGGGAAACGCCCACATCGCGGCGGTGTGGATCAGCGTCCACAGCAGGTAGAGGTACAGGAATCGCACCACGCGGTTCCGAAGCACCGCGCCCCACGGCCGCGCGAGCGCGCTCGCGGCGAAGCATCCCGAGATGAGAAAGAACAGCGGCATCCGCACCGGATACGTGATGTCGGCAATCATCCCCCACGCGCCGGGAATCGGCACCGGCAGCCGCCAGTCAACCTGAAGGTAGGTTTTCACCACCGTGTGCCAAAACACCACGAGGATGATGAGGAGGCCCTTGGCGACGTCGGGCCAGAGAAGGCGTGGCGTACTCATCGCCGTTTCGGTGCCACGAGCGCTGGAAAACGCGGTACGAGCTGAGTCACGGATTCGCATAACTGCGAGTCAAACAGGGGTGGTGTTGCGCCCACGTTTGCAGATTTGGATACACAAACGAAACGAGTGCTTCGTCCGTGGTCGCCCCAAGATGAACTCACGCTCGTGTCGATCGATGGGAGGTGAGCAGGCAGTTTTCCACCGACACCTGGGTACCGCGATCCACCCCACACCCTCTAGTGGAGCTGCTGTGCGGGTCATCAGCGCTCGGTCGAGAACCAGGCCAGCGGGCCGTTAGTCAGCAACGGAGTATCCCTCGCCCCGAAACGCCTGGCCGCATCTGGCCACGCGACGACGTTCCTTTCCGCACGATGAGCATCACTCTTCGTGTGGGGGTCCACAGCGTATACCCGCTTGCCACCGGCACTCACGACACGTATCAGTTCATGGACGTACTCGTCGATTCAGGTATCGCTCGTCGGCACAAACGCTCGCAGCTCACCATTCCGGAGGCCATCTCCCTCGGGACGTGAGCGCACGAGGCTCGCCAGGCCGGTGCCCACGATCGCTAAGATCCATCCCTGACCGGATGGATGCGGCACCACGTACTCGCGATGAAACTCGCTCTCGGGGATGATGCTCGTGTCGACCGGGGTGAGGTGGGGCCCGTATTTGCGGTGTCTATTGAGTACTGAAGTGCGATTCGATAGCCAAGTCGCTTGACGGTCGAGTCACCCTTACGAAAAAAGTTCACGGCATACGAAAGTAGTTCCTGGTACTCATCACCCGAGAGCGTCATACCCAAAGATATACGCTTGTACAGCTCGAGAAAACCAGAACCCTCCAGGATCGCCTGGTTACACAATTTTCGGTAAGTGATATCAATCGCCATTAGACTGATGCTCCTACTGAAGCACGCAGCACGGCGACTATGTCTTCGAGATCCGCCTGCTGGATGAGCAAGATACGAAGATCAGCAAATCGGCCGCGACCTTTCACTCGATCGATGAGTGCTTTTCCTGTTGCAGCATCAATCTCACTCAGTTCAAACTGGTGCATCACCACACCGCAAAGAAGCGCCCGCGCATTTACGGCACCGCCGCCATTCACAGCCTTGAAGTCCGCTCGCAAGAGCGTCTTGACAGTCTCTGCATGCTTACTCCAAAGCATCGCATCTGCGTCGAGCTGCGCTACGTCCCACCGGTTCTTTCGAACATCCGATGTGAACATGTCGTGCAGTCTTCGCTCTGCCACTCCGATCAGGTCGTGCACCTTACTGTCGGCGGTTTGGGCGGCGTTGACACATCCAGCCTTGATTCCGCCATATCAAAGACCATCATCAACGCCGTCGTGGATTGTAAGGTCGAAACCCTTCTTGATCGCGCCTTATTCTTAGTTGAGGTAGAGGCCCGCCGATATAAGACGCTCCTGCCCATGCGGTACAAGAAGGTGAACTATAAGCTCCCCTGCGATATCGAGACGAGTCTCGTCGCACTTGGTGTCGTAGAGCTTGAAGAATTCGTCGATCGTCGTATCGAGGGAGTAGTAGTCGGAGTCTTCACCGGCATTCACACGCCCGTAGCAGTACTCGACAAGCGTCGCGTTGAGCGTATCCTTGATCTCCTGAGTGACTTCTTCAAGCACCAGAATGCTGGCGTCGTCGATGGTGACAGCTCGTACTCCATCCATGCAACCCCCAAAGCCCAGCCGCTCCTCCGCCAGAGATTCATGGCCTACGCAGCCGCCTCGCGCGCCAATACCTCGGCCTGCTCAAGCACCAGCTCTACCGCTTTGGCCTCTGCGTCCGGTGGGTAGTCGTATTTTGCAAGGAGACGACGCACTTTCGTGCGCATCGCAGCGCGGACCGAGTCCTTCAAATTCCAGTCGATCGTGGCCGATGCCCGCACTGCAGTCACTAGTTCTTGCGCGATCTTCTTGAGTGTGTCGTCACCAAGCTCAAGCACTGCAGCATAGTTGAGCCGGACAGCGTCATAAAAGGCAGCCTCGTCCTCTCGTAGCCCGAGTGACTTGTGCCGCGTATCCTCATCACGCATGGTCTTCGCAAGCTTTACGAGCTCCGCAATGATTTCTGCCGTAGTCAGCGATCGGTTCGTGTATCGATTAATCGCCTCTTCGAGCTGCTCGGAGAACTTACGTGCCTGCACGACGTTCGTCCGCTGCACCGTGTGGACCTGGTCGTTGAGCAACCGTCGAAGCAGCCCCATCTGAAGGTTGGGCTTCTCTTTCTCCGCGAGCGAGTCGAGGAACTCCTCGGACAGGAGGGAAAGCTCCGGGGTCTCGACGCCTGCCAGCTGGTAGACATCAATCACCCGGTTGGCCGATACGGCTTCGTTCAGGAGCTGTCCGAGGGCGGTGTCAATCTCGACACTTCCGCTTCCACCACGGCCCGAATCGGGGCTCTGGATTTTGAGGACCGCTGCGCGTACGTCAGTGAACAACCGGACATCGTCCCGGATGGCGGCGGCTTCGTCACGCGCGCCGGCCAGCGCAAATGCCTTCGCGAGCGCCAACACCTGGTCGTTAAGGCGGCTCGTTCGATCGGGATCGGCCATCACGAAGTCGAGCACCTTGGCGTACTCAGCCAGGCGCTGCGATGGCGACAGCGATGGTGACGCGTCGTAGGTCACGCCGTGAAGCAGCCCGCGCACGACGTCGTGCTTCTCAAGCATGATATTGACCATGTCCTCGATCGGAACACCCGCCTGATCGCGGTCAGATGGCGAGTACTCGCTCAGCGCGCTCTGCAGGTTGTCGAAGATGCCGATGTAATCGACGATCAGGCCACCTGGCTTGTCCCGAAACGTCCGGTTCACGCGGGCGATGGCCTGCATGAGCCCGGCGCCTTGCATGGTCTTATCCACATACATCGTGTGCATCGACGGTGCATCGAAGCCTGTCAGCCACATGTCACGCACGATGACCAACTCAAGCGAATCGTCGGAGTCTTTCGCCCGAGCCTTGAGGTCTTTGCGCACATCCTTCGAATGAATGTGCGTCCGGAACTCTGCGGGGTCCACCGCCGATCCCGTCATAACGACCTTAATCTTGCCCCTGGCGGGATCGTCGGAGTGCCACTCCGGCCGCAGCGCCACGATCTTCTCGTAGAGCTTCACCGCAATGCGGCGGCTCATCGTGACGATCATGCCCTTACCTAGGATGGACTCGCGCCGCTTCTCCCAGTGCTCGACGATGTCTGCAGCGACCATGTCAAGGCGAGCGTCAGCACCGACAATCGCTTCGAGTCGTGACCATCGCGACTTCGCTGCGGTGGCGGCAACTTCCTCGACCTGCTCCGCGACCTCCTCGACAAGTTCATCGAGTGCGGCGTAGTCCTCGGCTGAAAGATCGACCTTGGCGAGTCGGGATTCGTAGAAGATCCGGACGGTTGCACCGTCTTCGACAGCACGCGTCAGATCATACACGTCGACGTAATCGCCGAACACTGAGCGCGTCGATTTGTCTGCCGAGTCGATCGGCGTTCCGGTGAAGCCGAGATAGGTAGCTCCTGGTAAGGCATCTCGCATATGCTTCGCAAGCCCGGCCTTGAGCCGTCCGCTACGGTCGAGGTACTCACTGAAGCCGTACTGCGAGCGATGCGCCTCGTCCGCGATCACGATGACGTTGCGCCGGTCAGTCAGTACGGCGTTCGCGTCGCCGTCCTCGCCTGGTGCGAACTTTTGGATCGTCGTGAAGACAATGCCACCTGACGCCCGCGTCAGCCTCGTGCGCAGATCCTTGCGGGTCTCAGCCTGGACAGGCGATTCAGGCAGAATGTGCGCCGGCGCGAAGACTTCTTCGTAGAGCTGGTTGTCCAGGTCGTTGCGGTCGGTGATAAACACGAGCGTCGGGTTAGACATCCGCGCATCGCGCATCACCTTGGCGGCGTAGAACACCATCTCGAAGCTCTTGCCGGAGCCTTGTGTGTGCCAGACGACACCCCCCCGACGGTCGCCGGACGGGCTCGACGCCTGGATGGTTGACTCGACCGCGGCGTTGACTGCCCAGTACTGGTGGTACTTCGCGACCCGCTTGATAAGAGCAGACGTCCTCTGCATCGTCGCCTTGTCCGTCACCGCCTCGCGGCTGAACACGACGAAGTTGCGGAGCAGATCGAGGAAGCGGGCTTTATCGAATACACCTTTGATGAGCACCTCGAGGGCCGGCCGATCGGTGATTACCGACCTGCCGTCCATCGTCTTCCATGGGGCGTAGTGCTCGAACGCACCGCTGTAGCTGCTCATCGCAGCAGACGTGCCATCGGAGATAACCGTCACTGCGTTCGCTAGAAACACAGACGGGATGTCCTTTCTGTACGTCTGCACCTGATTCCAGGCGGACTTGAGCGTCGCATGCTCGGCAGTTGGGTTTTTGAGCTCCAACAGCGCCAGCGGGATTCCGTTGACGAACACAAGTACGTCCGGGCGGCGGTTCTTGCCGTTCTCGATAATCGTGAACTGGTTAACTGCTACCCAGTCGTTGCTCTCGGGGTGCTCGAAGTCGATAAGGTTGATCGTGCGCGTCCGTAGGATGCCGTCGGAGCCACGCTGCTCGATGGGCACGCCTTCAGTGACGAGCTTGTGCAGCCGATAGTTCTCGTCGATAGCACTCTGTGACTCGGCGCGGCGCACGCGCTTGATGGTCTCAGCGACCGCATCGCTGTCGAGACCGGGGTTCAGGAGTCGAATCACGTAGCGAAGTCGGCCCCACAGAAAGACTTCCTCATACGACTCCCGCTCAGTATCAGCTTCGCCGGGCGCGAGGCTCGGGCCGTGCAGTGCGTGATAACCGAGTTCGGCGAAGTACGCGAGAGCGGCCAACTCGACGGTGTTCTCGTTGAAAGCGTCTATCATGAGCGGCTCTCTTCTTCCGCTGGAGCGGCAAGCGACCGGTCTTCCGCTCCGTCAAAGGCGGCGTCTTGCTCGGCTCGGGACATGTCATCGCTCAGCTGTACCCATACCGCGCCATGCGGCGAGCGGATCATCTTGAAGTCGCTGGACATCCAGCCAAACGTCACGAGCTCGTCGTCCTCATCTAAGAAGCCAACCTTCTGACCCGCTTCTTGGAGCTCCGAGAGGGAGAAACAGTGTCGCTGACCTAGGAGCGTGTTGCAGGTCGCATGTCCCCATGCCACTGAGGTCGGCTTGTGGTTGAGCCGCTCATAGACCAAGGGGTCGAGATGGAACAGGTTTGCCTTCGTTGAGCGAGTGGTTCCGTCGACTTGAAGTGCCGCATTGAGTAGCCCGTCGACTTGACTGAACTCTACGGCCTTGTGGAGTTCGTCGTAGTCGATCACCCGGAGGCACAGAGGACATATCGAAAGACCGTTCCGCGTTACTCCCGCGCGCTCCAAACGGTCACCGATCAGATCGCTATACTCGAGAATCGACTTCAAATGCATAGCCTGCGAAGTGGTGTAGGGGCTTGACCGGGCGTGTACGACCAGCCAAGCGAGCATCGCCTGACATTCAAAGTTGGTCTGCGCAGGTGCGTACTCGGGCGCGAAAATTCCTTGCGGCGGCCCTTCAACGCGCTTCAGTTGAGCCGCGCTTCCCCTTGAGAGACGGAGGACGTAATCACCAATGTCCGTAGCTCCGGCTCCACGTCGATTTACCGGCTTGCCATCCCTGGAAAGCCAGCGAACTTCCCAATCAGCGGGCGGTGGGAAAGCTTCGAGCGATTGGTGACTGCGATACAGCACGAACGCGTCCTCACCGACCACCTGCGCACCCGGCTCCGCGAATCTCTGCGAGACTACTCCCGCAGACTCGAAATACTGGTCAGGGAAGAGACGCACGATGTAACCGTCAGCGAACTGCCCGAGGTCAACCTGGTCAAGATGTTCGAACGGGACTATGACTCGATTGTTCCGGTAGACGTGATTCTGGTACGCACCCTTTGCGCCGCCCCGCGGGGTTGCGTAACCCGCCTTTGCGATCTTGTTCATGTCCGCCTCACCGAAGAAACCCCACGCCTCCAACGGACGAAGATGATGCTCGCCTGAGTGACCATCGATGCGAAGACATCCTCCATCGAGACAAAGGGTGGCGGCTCTCATTCGCTCCGCCCGACCGCATAGTGGGAGCCCATTTCAGACAACTGGCCGAGCACTGAGTTGAGACCGAGGTTGTGCTCGATGAGATTGTCAACTCGGCTTAACGTCTGAGCAATTCGGCGCTGCCATTCAAGCGAAGGCACTGTGAACTTAAGCTTCGCAAGGCTGCCACCGCTGATCTCTCGAAACGTACTGCCGTTGGCATGGGCATCGAGCTCCGAAGTTGATTGCCGCAAGAGGTAGTACCAGAAAACCGGATCCTGACTCTTGTCGAAGATCAAAGATCGAACACCCTGATTGGTAGAGAGCGGACCAGACGCAATCGCAACAAGCCCGATCGGTGCGCGGCTCGACACCAATACCGCGTCTTTTGGAAGAAGCTTTGCGCTCGAATTCGCGAGCCCGTCGCTAGTGAGAGATCTCGCCCCACCGCTGATAAAACGACCGCGGTGATTCGTCATGTCTTTCGGCGTAACCCATGGAACGTCGCCACCGAAGTTACTCTCCTCGCGAGATGGTGGCGTGCCGCCGCCGATAACCTTCGCCACGTCGCCGACGCACACCTCCTGCCAATCAGCGATCTCGAAGGCTTCAGAAAGTTCGGAAAACGCGGATTCGGCTTCTGTCCGAGCAGCATCGAAGGCATCAAGCATCTGTCGAGCCTCAGAGGCAAGCGTTGTTCGCTTCGCGATGGCCTCTGCAGAATTGGGATCAACGACCTCATCGCCAAAGCCAACATATCGGCTAGGGGCGAGGACGTATCCCTGAGCAGCGATCTCTTCGGTAGTTGCGACGCGGGCGAAGCCGTCAACATCGACGTAAGCCTTCGCTGGTTTGTGAGAGCGCCACGAGTGATAAGTGCCAGCAATCTTCGCAATGTCGGCATCGCTAATCGTCCGCAGCCGCCGCGTTTCCATTTCGCCGAGACGTCGTGCGTCTATGAAGAGCACCTCACCCGAACGTGCACGGTGTCCGTTGCCGCGTCGCCCCTTCGAAATGAACCAGAGCGAGACCGGTATCGCAGTGTTGAAGAATAGCCGGTCCGGCAACGATACGATGCAGTCTACCAAGTCCTCGCGAACAAGACGTTCACGGATCTCAGCCTCAGCAGCGGCACGCGACGACAGTGCGCCATTTGCGAGAACAAATCCCGCCGTGCCCGAAGGGCTCAGATGGTGGACAAAATGCTGCACCCAACCGAAATTGGCGTTGCCCTGCGGCGGTGTCCCATATTTCCAGCGCGGGTCATCCGCGAGCTTCCCATCCCACCAGTCCGACACGTTGAATGGCGGGTTCGCGATGATGAAGTCCGCTCGAAGGTCTGGGTGGAGATCTTCTGTGAAGGTGTCGGCTGACTTTGGGCCGAGATCAGCTTCGATGCCCCTCAGCGCAAGGTTCATCTTCGCGAGCTTCCACGTCGTGTCCGTGTATTCCTGCCCGTAGACCGAGATGTCAGTGCGCATACCACCGTGCGCTTTCACAAACTCAGCTGACTGCACGAACATGCCGCCTGAGCCTGCGGCCGGGTCATAGACGCGGCCCTTGTACGGCTCAAGCATCTCAACGAGCGTCTTCACGACGCTTCGTGGCGTGTAGAAGGCACCGGCATCCTTGCCGGTCTCCTTGCCGGCGAACTGCCCAAGGAAGTACTCGTAGACACGCCCAAGCACGTCGTCAGCACCGTGGTCATCAGCGCTCGTGAACCCGATGCTGCCAATCAGGTCGACAAGCTCGCCAAGGCGTCGCCTGTCCAGGCCATCACGCCCGTAATTACGCGGGAGTACGCCTCGAACAGACGGGTTCTCCTTCTCAATGAGGCCCATCGCCGTGTCGATGTCTTGCCCGACCGTCATCAGCTTCGCCCGCGATTGCACGTATCCCCATCGAGCGTTTTCAGGCACCCAGAAGACGCTCTTGCTGGTGTATTCGTCCCGGTCCTCAAGGAAGGACTCGATGCGCTCTGACTTGATGCCATCAGCAAGGAGCTCAGCTTCAAGCGAGTCGCGGCGCTCCTCAAAGCGGTCCGAGATGTACTTCAGGAACACGAGCCCGAGCACAACGTGCTTGTACTCGCTTGGCTCCTGGTTGCCTCGCAACTTATCAGCCGCATCCCAAAGTGTCTGCTCCAATGACTTTTGCGATTTTGGCTTCATTGCTCGCACCATATTTCGGTATCTCCTTGGCGCCGATCGGCGCTCCTTAAACTAATTCGGGTACTGCTCTTACCGTATCGGTGCCGACCGACATCCCCAGGTACGGCGCGAGGGTAAATCGACAATGCGACCACAGACGGGAGTGGTACAGCTCTCAACCTGGGTCTGCTATCTGCGGTAATTATGTCATAATCAGGTGCTTTCGAGAAGTGTAACGATTTCGTCACTTCGCTCCATGCCCATGTAAAGCCGTTGAACAGTCCGCCGTGGACGGCGCGAAGAGTAAGTGCCCCGTGCCGCTCGCATCGGGATCAACACGGTTGTACTCGTCTGCAGCATGTGGCCGCGCGAAGGGGCTTGCGCCGATGAAGCGCTACAAGCTCTCCGGCAGTTCGCCGATGAATTTCACGCGAAGTTTGAACAGGGGTGAGCGTTGATGCAGCGCGCGGCTTGCGAGCGTCATTGTTTCCGGCTCGACACTGTCTTCGGGCGGGGGATACGGAACTGCAGATCGAAGCGTTCACGGTCCGGCATGGATTCGCGAGCACTGCGGACGGCGCTCCTGTACCAGAAAAGATCGTTCCGGCCTGCGCCGTCAACGGCGCAGCTATTCAAGGTGAAGCGACCTTTGCTACTGGGGGCAACCACGTCAGGGTAAGAACGATCGTTGGTGACGTAGTCCAGTTCGCCAGCCGTATTCGCGAACTGACAGAGCTCGCAGGTTGCACGCCAGCGTCGGTCTTCGACGACGATCAGAGTACTGGTCTCTTCGTAGATGACGCCCCTATGCGTTCCGGAACGTCCAAGACGAAGGGTGCTTGCGCGTAACGACCAGCGACGAGGCGTGAGTGCAACGCTCTGAGCGCGGCAGCAGTCTGTGTTCGCACAGTATCCACCCCACGACCGATCTTGCGTCCGCGGAGTGGCCGTCGGTCGGTTAGAGCGGGCAGGCGTCGTGTGTCGACACTGAGCGCGAAGATATCCAGCAGGAGTTCGGCTTGCTCGTGCGGCAGCGTGTAGATCGCCGAAGTAAACCGGTGGCGAAGCCACTCAAAGCTGTCTTCCAAGGAGCCTCGAAGCAGCTCGTCGACGATGGCAGCTTGGGCGAGACGACGTTGTGTGAATCCGTCGCGCTTCGTAAGAAACAGCAGCTGCTGGTAGAGGGTGACAACGTCGTCTTCATCGAGTCTTTTGGCTGCCTCCCAATCCGTTTTCCAAGTTTATTCCAACTTTCAAGGCGTCATTCTACGACCGGCTCGCACTGAAACCGCTCTACGCCGAAGAGCTGCGAAAGCTCCTGCGTGGCGAACTGAAGCTCATAATCTAAGACGTCAACGAGCAACGCGAAGCCCTCGCCGCGAAGAAGCTCGAGATCGAACGCAAGCAACGCAAACTCCTCAAAGCGCGCTACAACGACGCCATCCCATTCACGATCCTCCGCGACGAACAGCAGCAACTCGACAGCGAACTGAACTCGATCACTCGGTCGCTCACCGCGTTGAACACCGACATCGAACAAACCGCCGAGCTCATCGATAAGGCGATCGAACTCGCTATTCGAAGCGCCGATGCCTACCGCCGGGCACCCAATTAGATTCGCAGGTCGTTCAACCAAGTGTTCTTCGAGCGTCTCGAAGTCTCCAAGGACCGAGATGATGAGCACCAGCTTCACGCTGTGCTCGCGCCGCCGTTCAACGACCTCTACGGCTCCCCCATGCAGCGCAGCCTGCGCGAAGATCTCGAGAAAGTAAAAAGCTCCCCGCCATTTCTGGCGGAGAGCTCTCAAATATTCCGATTTCTCATGCTCATGTTTCTAATACAAGCACAACTGTCGGGGTGTTCTCCTCCTATGCAGAAGAATTGCAACAGGGGTGGAGGCTACTCGCCGAGGCGAAAAACTCTCCAAAAACCGCAAGAGCTCAACAATCTCCACGATCCTTTGCTCGTATCACCGACGAGAGGCTGCGCCTTATGATTACCGATTACGAAGCTGGAGTGTCAGCATATGAGCTGGCGGATAAGTACGGGCACAACCGCGGCACCATCATGAAGCACTTTGCCGCAGCCGGTGTGCGGTCACGAGTGGCCGTGCCCACTGAGGAGGAGATATTCCGCTGGAAAGAACTACGAGCGGAAGGTCTTGGGTTCAAGACCATTGCGAGGCGGGTAGGGCGGAACCATAAGACGATCCGGAAGCACCTGCTTGGTTAGGGTTTTCGGTAGATCGGAAGATTGAGTGGAGGCTTACCCCCCTTCTTCCTTTCTTCGTTCACGAGGTGCTCGGCAATTCCGAGTACTATCTTGACGTACTGCTCTACATCAAAATCAGGTTTCATAATCGGCTGAATGTAGTGCCGTGAATTCTTCTTCGATCCCGGACCGGTCTTGCGTGCTCGTTGCGTGAGCCGCCTACGATACTCGACCCCGGCTTCTTCGATACGCGGAAGAGCCTCCTCTGGATTACTGACAGAGATATCCATCGCTGCTGCAATCTGCCGGAATGCAGAGAAAAGCTTCGCATACGCACGACCCGCGCACTGCGGGAGCGACTCGTCCCCTGTATTGACTGTGGTGCGCGTCTCGATAATGTCGGCATCACTGCCGGTGCTGATCGTCAAGTAGGACCTGGAACTCACATCTAGCTTTGGATACTTGAAAAAGATCCCCAAGCTGTCACAATTAGGGGAAATAACCCAATCGGAGAACGCTGACGTGACGCAACCCCTTTCAACAACCCCCCTGCACGGAAGCGCAGCTCGATGGTTTCGAGCCGCGCTTCAGGTCAATCCATACGAATATGCGGGAAATCCATCGCCAAAGTCTTCATATCCGGACGAAGCTCGGTATAACGAAGCTCTACTCGATGAGTGTGAAGCACAAGGGATTGAGATCCTTGCGATCACTGATCATTGGTGTGCAACGTCTGCAGAGGGATTGATTTCGGACGCAACCACACGTGGCATTACAGTGCTGCCCGGCTTTGAAGCTAATACCTCAGAGGGGATTCATCTATTGGTGATCTTCGAAAAGGGAAAGAAGCTCGAGGACATTACCCTGGCGATAGGGGCTTGCGGTGTAATACCTGGGGATCCTCATGCAGTGGCGGAGAAGCCGTATAGCGAGATCGTCAACATTATGACAAATCTTGGGGCGTTGGTAATTCCGGCGCACGTGAACATCGCAAACTCAGGGTTGCTTAGTCGCATCAAGGGCGCTCCACTCGTGCCGATGATCAAGAACTCCAAAGTGTATGCCATGGGTATCGTCCCTGGTGCTCCGGAAATGGGAGACCAGGTAGCGATCATTGACAACCGATCACCCTATAAACGTAAGCATGCAATTGTGCCAATTTATGCTGACGATGTCATGGGTCCGAGTGGACTAGCCTCTACCGGTGGGAGCTCCTGGTTCAAGATGTGTGAGCCAAGCCTCGCTGGCCTAACCCATGCTTTAAGAACCGCAGAAACGAGAGTAAGTCTCCAAGACCCCAAGAGCTCATCGAGAGTACTACTCAGAGAGTTGTCGTGGAAAGGCGGCTTTCTTGATGGGCAGACCATACCAATCGCCGAAGATTTGACTGCACTCATCGGAGGAAGGGGAACGGGCAAATCTACTGCTATCGAGAGCCTGCGTTACGTACTTGAGCTTGATCCGATTGGCTCAAACGCGCGCGATGATCATGAAGCTGTCGTGAAGGGAGTGATTGGGACGGCAACCACGATTTCTCTCACTGTAGACGTGATATCCCCACAACCAGCGAGTTACACCATAGAGCGGACGGTTCCTGATGCTGCGATCGTGAAAGACGCAAGTGGGTCTACTACGAATCTGAGACCCCGGGACGTCGTTGGGTCTTTGGAGATATTTGGACAACACGAGCTGGCTGAGCTTGCGCAGGACAAAAACCTCATGGCAGAGATGGTGAGCCGTGTTGCGGGTGAGTTAAAGGCGGATGCGCCGAGGCCAGAGATTCTCGAGAGACTGAAGGAAAACCGACGACTGTTTACTCTCCTCGAGAAAGAAAAAGAAGAGCTCGAGGATGCGCTTGCTGACATACCGCGTCTAGAAGAGCAGTCTAAAAGGTTCAAGGAGACTGACATCGGAAGTAAGCTGCAGCAGCAGACCGATCTCGAGTCAGAAGCTCGCTCGTTTACGGAAGCTGCAGACCGGATTCAAAATACACAAAAGGCCATAGATGCCTTGGAAGTGGAGGCTTTGATCACCCAGTTGCAATCGGAACTTCCGGTAAACACGAAGAGCTCAAGGGCAAAAGATATTGATCCTGTCGGCAAAGCTCTCGAGGAGTTGAGCACGGCTCTTAGTTCTTCGGTGTCTGCCATAGTTAGTTCCGTGGAGGCAGCTCAACTCGCTGTCAGCGCAGCTAAGGAGTCATGGAGTGCCAAGGTTGAACCGCTGAAGGAAGAGAACGCGGAGGTGTTCCGAGGCCTTGTGGCGGAGGGGCACAGTCCAGATAAGTACTTGACCACGCAAACTCAACTCGCTGCATTGACGAAGAGGTCTGAGCAGCGTGCTTCGCTTCGGGAGCGTGAAGGGCGTCTCCGGCTTGAACGAAGCCAACTTCTTGCAGACTTGGCGGGTACTGACTCCGAAGTTACGAAAGAGCTAACTGCGGCAATCAAGGCGGCAAACGCAAAGACGGCAAGCGCTGTCGTGGTGAAGCCGATTGCTAATCCTGATCGCTCTCAGGTCAAGGCCATTATCGATAGTTACTTCTCGACGCCTCGGACAAAGATTATGGCAGCAATCGACAGGGAAGACTTCTCGACTACAGAATTCGTGAGTGCAGCTCGTAAAGGAGAAACGGGGCTCAAGGATTACGGGATCTCTGATTCTCAACTAACGCATTTACTTAGTCACGGAGAGCCTCTTTTCCGAGAACTTGAAGAAGTCTCGGTCGGGCGCGCAGTCGACATCCAACTAAACATCGCCCCTAAAGGTGCCGGCCTCAATTTGAAAAGTATGGACGAGCTTTCTAAGGGCCAACGCGCAACTGCTCTTCTTATGCTACTTCTGGGCGCCTCTACGAGCCCGTTAATCATTGATCAGCCGGAAGACGATCTGGACAATCGTTTTGTTTATAATGGCGTCGTTCGCCATTTGCGCACCCTCAAAGGTAAACGACAAATAGTTGTAAGTACACATAATGCCAACGTGCCGGTGCTTGGCGACGCAGAACTTGTGGTTACGCTTGAAGGCGATGGCAGTAATGGAAGGCTGGTTTCTGACGGCATTGGCTCGTTAGATACAGCCTCGGTTCGCCAGCATGCCGAAGACTTGCTCGAAGGCGGTCGAGATGCGTTTAGTGCTCGCAAGCATCTGTACGGCTTTTAGTTCAATCTAGTTGTTGGAGTTACAACACCACCGGTACGTGCCAACAGGGGTGATGCTTTCCCCGAAACCATGTACCGATGCCCCTTCTTGGCGAAAACGCCAACAGGGGTCTGCTGATTTATTTGTAATGCCGACATTCACTTGGCATGTACCGATGCAATGAAAAAGACGCCCTGAAAGCGTCTTTGACCTCTATAAATTCTTACTGAAAATGATAACCATAATCATTTTGGTCGGGGTGTTCTCCTCCTATGCAGAAGAATTAGAACAGGGGTGGAGGCTACTCGCCGAGGCGAAAAACTCTCCAAAAACCGCAAGAACTCAACAATCTCCACGATCCTTCACTCGCATCACCGACGAGAGGCTGCGCCTTATGATTGCCGATTACGAAGCTGGAGTGTCAGCATATGAGCTGGCGGATAAGTACGGGCACAACCGCGGCACCATCATGAAGCACTTTGCCGCAGCCGGTGTGCGGTCACGAGTGGCCGTGCCCACTGAGGAGGAGATATTCCGCTGGAAAGAGCTGCGGGCGGAAGGGCTCGGCTTTAAGACCATTGCGAGGCGGGTAGGGCGGAACCATAAGACGATCCGGAAGTACCTACTTGGTTAGGGTTTTCGGTAGATCGGAAGATTGAGTGGCGGTTTACCCTCCTTCTTTCTTTCTTCGTTCATGAGGTGCTCGGCAACTCCGAGCACTATCTTGACGTACTGATCTACATCAAAATTAGGCTTCATGATCGGCTGAATGTAGTGCCGTGAGTTCTTCTTTGAACCCGGGCCGGTCTTGCGTGCTCGTTGCGTGAGCCGCCTGCGATATTCAATCCCAGCCTCTTCGATACGCGGAAGAGCTTCCTCTGGATTACTGACGGAGATATCCATCGCTGCTGAGATCTGTTGGAATGCATAGAACAGTTTCGCATACGCACGACCCGCACACTGCGGAAGCGACTCGTCTCCAGTGTTGACGGTCGTGCGAGTCTCGATAATCTCAGTATCACTGCCGGTGTTGATCGTTTGATAGTACTGATGCACATCCCACTGCTCGTTTGGGGCTAACAGCCCATAGAGACTTTTCAGGTGCTCATCTTCCCAAAGCCGCTTCAGGAAACGGTGGCGCATCAGGAAATCGTTGTTCGTGAGCCGCGGCATATTCTAGATATGACTATGAGGTGGCCACTTGTGGTTGTCAATAGGAGAAGAGTTCCGAGGCAATCAACTGGATTTTTGGCGCGGTAGTAATGTTTGTGCTTTGCTATCCATTCCAATCGTCGTAAAATATTGACATAGAACTATATTTTTCAGACCAGTTCGGCGTATCTCCTGAGGTACTTGAAGAGTACGGCGCGTTCAATGTGAGCGTCGTCTCTGACTTGCCTGTGTTCATTGATCCATTCCTGCTATTTCATAGCGAAAAGCCCGAGTATCAGGCATTGCACGAGAGCATCGTTAATTACCTGGTATTCCTCCGAGACAAGGCGCATCCAGACCTTGACCCAGCTATTATCAAAAATCTTTACGCATTCAAAGAAGTCAAGCAGAACTGGCTCGGGTTTACTGTCTTGGGTAATGGCGGAAGCGGTTTGGGTCCTAAATTTGCACGCTCCCTGCATAAAGCCCTCGGATCAATTCTCAGTAACTTCGGTGACGAGTCCATCACACGAAGCCCTCACCTTGAGAAGCTAGCTCTTATTAGCCAAGGCGTCGGCCGCGACAACATTAGTGACTTCACTACGAACCTCATAAAGGGCTATCTGCTCGAATACACGCAGGCTTTCGCGAAGAAGTATCTAAAGCCTGAAGACTGTGGCGACTTTCCAGTGACACGCGCCGAATTTGACTACGTAACGGAAGTGTGGAAGACCAGGCGTTACTACTTGCCGAAGCTCGGCGACGACTTCGTACTCCTAACTCCTTTTGACCTCCTCACTAGCGAGGAGACGTGGATCAACCATAGTGACATGGTGAAGAACTTCACACGGCTTCCGGAGGCTATCAGTGACGAGCAGATGCGCGGTCAAATCAACATGTATTTTCGGTCCCGCTTAGGTCAAAAGCCAACCGCTAAGGATTATGCAAATGCTGCTCAAGACACGATCTGGGAATTTCCAGAGCTGGTCGACCACTACATTCGCATCCAGGAAGACTCTGGCGAAGATGCTGAGGCTATAAGTAGCGAGAAGCGACAAGACGTATATGCCGCTTTGGTTGACCAGGTAAAGCAGGCAATTCCAGACATCGAGCAACGCAGTAGTCTCTATGAAATGCCGCTCGGCAGTTATGACGAGGCCTTGGTGCGTGTAAACGCGTTTAAGGACTACATAGAGAATAATGACGGATACCGGTTAATTAACCGCAACGGGCAGCCGTTTTCCAGGGAGAGCGAAGTCCAGATTTTCTTTGGGCTTATTTGGTATCGGACTGAGTTTGATGTGAACAGGGAAGTGAACAACGGGCGCGGCCCTGTTGACTTCAAAGTGAGCAAGGGATCTCTAGACAAATCACTCATTGAGTTTAAACTTGCAAGCAACTCCGCCCTGAAACGAAACCTCGAAAACCAAGTTGCAATCTATGAAAAAGCAAACGGCGTGAAGAGATCCGTTAAAGCCATCATTTGCTACACCGCAGAGCATCACACTAAGGTCGTACACACGTTGAACGAGCTTGGGCTATCGAATGACGAGTCGATTGTCGTGATTGATGCCCGAAGCGACAATAAACCGTCTGCTTCCAAAGCCTAGCGGCCCCGAAACAGGGCATCCATTCCGGAGGCTAGGCGACTTTTGCGGATGTTTCGATAGCGGCAGACACCTGCGTTTGCGCTTCCTCGAGAAATGAAGAAATCCGGCCGAGCATCGACGCCGCGGGTGAATCTTTATAGTGCCCGTCCTGAATGACTTCTCGCAACCAGGCCGCCTTGTTTGTTTGAGGAAGTTCTGGGTGCAGGCGTTCAAGCTCACCTGACTCGAGAATGAACACGCCGAACCCTTCAAGGTACGCCAGAAGGTCACCAAAAGCAGTTACTACACCGCCGGACAATATCGACTTCCCTGCAGTTTTGAGGTCGCGCCATCCCGACTTTTGTCCCACCAATTCTTGGATCTTCCTTACGTCGCCAGCGCTAATCTCACTAGTTGTTTTACTAGAAAGAATCGCGTCAATCTCAGCTTTTATGGTAGTTCGTTTGATCTTCGTAACCCTGTTCGCTACCCAGTCAAGAATCACATTTCGAAGGGGCGAGACCCTAGCTGGATCCGCGTCAATTGTGTCTATAAGCCTGTTAAACTCATGATCATTTTGCAAAATATCAATGTCAAAAATGGCAGCTACGGGCACTGCCGTCTTGCGAAATGTACCTATGGCTTGCGCTATCCGAGCCTTGCCGCTCGCATGCGTGAAGTGAGCTTCTTGAACGAAGCCGTGGCTGTCAGCGGGCATCGACTCGACGGTTGCTCGATAATAAGTACAGTCTGAATCCGCCTCGCACAACACAACTCCCGTAGCGAATAACCCGTTGAGCATGTCGTAATGCTTCATAAGCGGGTCCTCGTAGAGCTCATGGACTACTTCAGCTGATAGTTGCGCAACATGATTGGTGTTTCCATTGCGGGTTAGCCTCGCGATAGAGACATCTGTATCGCTGCTGGACTTTGACGTCAGCCCGGCGATTATATCTTCGCTATGAGTGGCGATCAGGACTTGTGATCCGTTCCCTTGGTTGGCAAAGTCCGCGAGGAAGCGACCAAGCATTCGCGCTTGAGGTGGGTGAAGAAAAGCCTCAGGCTCATCGATGAGCACAAGTGGTGTCTGGTTTGTGATGATTGACATCACCATCCCGACAAAAGCTCTCATCCCATCTCCTTGGTCGTGCAATAACGGGAGTGAGTTAATCTCCGCTAGGTATTGTTCAGATTGAGGGCTCGTACCCTCTGACTCCAAGACCTCGCCCGCGTGAAGATTGATCATGCTTCCGGCGTAGCGATTGACGACAACACCAGTCTTAAATGCCTCCAAGGAAAGCGAGTTGAGGCGAGCTTCCATCTCCCGTTTGGAAAAGAGAATCTGCAGTGGGGAGCTTGCTATTTCTCTATAAGTGTCAAAGGAACCCGCACTATTGGTCAGTCCGAGACGCTCCTCGGCATTCAAATATCTGAAGTACAACTGGGCGAAGCGCCCTCCTAGGCCTTGCTGCGAACCCCAGTGGTTAACGATGTCGGCCAATTCAACATGTACGCCCCCAGTTATTAGCAGGTGCTGGTTGTTGACCTGTCCGTAGTTGTAGGTTCCTGGCTCACGAAGGCTGTAAGTGTCTGAAAACTCAGTGAACAGGTCTTCGGCTGTTCCTTCAAAGGCAAGCTCGAGTCCACTGATGACTTTGGGGGCGAGGGAGGCATAGTGATATTTCTCGGTGGAGATCAGATCCCGTATTTCTCGGAGGAGGGAGCTCTTACCGGTGTTGTTCGGCCCGACGATAGCCGTGACGCCGTGTGCCACACTGAGCTTTTCGCCAGAGCTGAGCATTACATGCTGGAGTGAGATTCTATTCTGCATACTGCCTATGATTATGACAGTAAGCCCCGACACGTCAACTGTTGCAACTCACGCAACACCATCGGTACATACCATTAGGGGTGGCGTGCCCATAGAAACCCTGTACCGATGACCCTCCCTGAAGAAAACGCCAACAGGGGTGGGCTGATTTCTTTCTAATGCCGACATTCACCTGGCATGTACCGATGCAATGAAAAAGACGCCCTAAAAGCGTCTTTGACCTCTATAAACTCTTAATGAAAATGATAACCATAATCATTTTGGTCGGGGTGTTCTCCTCCTATGCAGAAGAATTGCAACAGGGGTGGAGGCTACTTGCTGAGGCGAGAAACTCCCCAAAACCCGCAAGAACTCAACAATCCCTACGATCATTCGCTCGCATTACTGATGAGAAGCTGCGCCTCATGACTGCCGATTACGAAGCTGGAATGTCCGCATTTGAGCTGGCGGATAAGTATGGGCACAATCGCGGCACGATCATGAAGCATCTCTTGGCAGTTGGGGTGCGGTCGCGAGTGGCTGTGCCGACTGAGGATGAGATCTTCCGTTGGAAAGAACTACGTGCAGAAGGGTTTGGTTTCAAGACGATCGCGAGACGGGTAGGGCGGAACCATAAGACGATCCGGAAGTACCTGTCCTCGGACGAAAAACTCTAGCAACGGGGCCCCGATGAGACTCTCGATCTGTGCGGAGACTCCCCGCGGGATCTTACGTCGCTCAATTGTCAGTTGCCCGGGACAAACTAGATGCATGGACATCAGAATCAACGACGCTCAGCGACGCGTCCTCCAATGGGTCGCCGAAGGTGCTGACCTTGATAACCCACCCAGTGGTACTTTCAAGACCAGCGCCCCTGCACTTCACACCCGTGGGCTCGTCAAGCTGGACAAGCGACGTGGACATTGGAGTGTTGAGATCACTGAGGCAGGGAAGTTCTATCTCGAGCACGGGCACTACCCTGATTCTCCGGCCCCCAAGCTGCCAGATCCCACGCCTCCGTTGCCTCCCTCCTCTCCGAAACCGGCCGACGCATCATCGTCTGCTCCGCCGCAGAAACCCGCTGTTGAACCAGACGTATCGGCGAAGTCAGAACGCGTAATCAAGGACGAGAAGATCCCGATGCCGGATCAGGTCCGACGCCCTCATAAAGCCGTGAAGGAGCTCGTCGACCACAAAGCACGCCTCGACGTGCCAATCGAGCAACGACAACGAGCACTCCTCATCCTGCATGCGCTTGCGCAGGAGTCGATCCGACGTGGGTGGAAGGTAATCGCGAACCCGTCAACCTTCGAGACCGATCCATGGAACGGACGCAAGAAACGGGTCTCGCCTGGGCCGGATCTCTTCTCGATCGACGCAGGCGATTCCGCGGCGGCGATCCGCCTGCGGATGCAGCAGAAGCGCGTCGATCATGTACCGACTGAGAAGGAGCTCGCGGACGAGGCACGCTACAAGTGGCGGAGCTATCCCAAGCACGACTATGTACCGACCGAACGCATGCGCCTCGAAATCAGGTCGAGCTCGCATGACGCGCTGACTCTTGACGACACCGTAGCGACTCGTATTGAAGATAAGCTCTTGCGCGCGATCGTGAGGATTGAGCAGATGTCCGTCGATGCGCGTGATGCCGCAGAACGCCGCCGCCAATGGGAGATCCAGCGGGCCGAGGAGCAACGCCTCGCCGAAGAACTGCGGAAGCGAGCGGCTCGATACAGCAGCTGGGCGGAGACGCTCGAGCAACTCCGCACCGACTTCATCCGCCATCGCGAGCTCGCTGAGGCTGTCGCCGACCTTCGTGAAGCCGCCGACCGTCGAGGCTCCGAGCACGAGTATGCCGAAGCCCTCGCTGACTACCTCAGCTGGTCAGAGCTGCACCTCCAGGAATCCGACCCCCTCCGGCGTATCTGGCTGCCCCAGGGAGAGCGCCCCGATCTGAGCTACGACGAATGGCAGGAGTGGCAGCGGCGGAGCCCTAAACGCAACTGGTAAAGCAAACGGCGACTAAACGGTTGCCACCCAAACTGGGTGGTATAGAACGCGTCGGTCCACCGTTCCGGCGCATTCAGAGCTAAGTGTCCTTTCGAGAGTGCCTCATACTTCCGGGTCACGCTCTCGGGATCATTAAGTTCGTGGTACGAGGGCAGATCAGAGGTGCTGCGCCGGGACGCGTGCTACAGCCTCCGAGATCGGCGCGCAAAGGGAAGCACCTGCCTACCGAGACGGAGCGGGCCATTGTGACCGAGTACCAGGCAGGGCAGACGCTGAAAGCGACCGCAGCGAAGCACGGCATTCATCGCGTCACGGTCGGCCAGGTGCTCGACAGGACGGGCACAGCGAAGCGGCCGAAAGGCATGAGCCCGGGCCAAGTCGACATGACCGCCCGTCTCTACGATTCAGGGCTCTCACTCGCCGACGTTGGCGCGCAGCTCGGGTTTGACGCCGTCACTATCCGGACGATGCTTCTACAACGCGGAGTGAAGACCCGCGATTCGCACGGTCGCCGCCGGTAGACCACCCGAGAACATCGCAGTATTTGCCCGCGGACGCCGTGCTCACCAGTAGATTGCAATCACCTCAGTATCGAGTATCCGTCCAGGTTTCCTGGTTTCATCAGTCGCGGCGAGCGAAGGAGCACTTGTGGAGGCTAGGGGTGTCTGACCCCCTGGTATCAGATCAAGGCTTGCCACAGATCGAGCGTGCTGTCGAGCTTTGAGGTCGTCATCAGGTGAGGGCGCTTCCAGCCCCAGCTGACTTACGACCTGCTCTCGGACAAGGTCGAATGCTTCTCGCTGAGCAATCGCATCTGTCGCTCCTGCAGACAGCTGCGTAGCAAGTGCAACAAACTCCTGCTGGTTCTCACCGCTCCAAGAGGCTTCGTTCGGCGCAATCGCGAGCCTGTAATGCGTCAAGGCTTTCACGAGCGCGAGGTTCTGAGCCTGGGTATTCACCGGAGCGCCGCTATCCGCAGTCGGGCTTCGTATTGCGTTGATCTGGTCGACGAAGTCTGGAGCGACCTCACTAAAGAGATCTGCAAGCTTGACCGGAGTCCACTTGTCGTGCAGGCCATCTCTAGCGACGCGGGACATTATTGTGAAGCGCGCATCAGAGAACAGGACTCGCCTGATGTCCTTCCAGAACCCCAGATGCTCTGTGACCCCCGTAACGAACAGCGGTTGAGGTTCAAGTTCGAGCGCTTCCACTGCTTCCTTGTGCACGACGTACTCAATGTCATCTATGGTGACGACGACGTAGTTAACTGCCGTCGCTCTGATCGGAATGAGGCCCGTGAGGAATCGATCAAGGACCTTCATAATCGGCTCTGAGTCCCGCAGAAAGCCGAGCGTACCGTGGGTGGAGAACATGGCAGGGTACTCGTCCGCCATCGCTGACCACTCGTTCATCATCGCACCGAGTTTGAACACAGGATCGACCGCGAGTTCCACTTCAACCTCTACCAGATCTCCACGCACGAAAGACGAACCCACGGTGGCTACATTCTCCGAGGCGCCCTTAATGTCCATCGCTTGCTTGAGGGCATTAACTTGCTCAGGCGGCGATAGCTTGAACTCAAGCGGCTGCTCTCTCAACTGCTTGAAGAGTGTTTGAATTACGGCCTTACGGGAGCTCTGTGTGCTATCACTGTTGCTGGTCTGGTAGCGCGCACTCGTTTGGGCTTCCGCCTTGCCGACAAGATCATTTCCCACCGAAGCGTTCGCGTTGCCGATAAGTTCCGCTTCATCAGCTCGAGATATTGTCTGAGTGATGGCTTCTGGGATCGTATCTGTTTGCGACACAAGAAGACTATGAAGGCTCACTGCATCCAGGTACACGAACTCTCGAAGCGGAAGCTTCTTCTTTATTTGCTCTGCGTCATCTCTTCTCCTCCGACGTACTCGCCAGTCTTCGAATGACTTCTTCGGATGCCGCAGCCAGTTCTTAAGCGACATTCGCACTCTCCGTTCTCGCCCGCACAGGACGTGAGCGCACCCGCTCAAAGGCGATCGCAAGATCCTCGTCCGCAATCCTTGAACGCCGGTCACCAGCCGCGAGAAGTGCTGCTTCGGTCCAGATTGCCGTCAGCATCGCTCCTGACCAGCCGTCCGTCGCACGAGCGAGATCCTCGATCGGAAGCCAATCGTCGACCTGGAGCTCACCGGCCTTCATCTTGAGGATCTCGAGACGGTCGCGCTCGGTGGGGAGGTCGAAAGCAATCTCCCAGTCAAAGCGCCCCGGGCGCAGAAGTGCCTCATCGATATCCTCGACTCGGTTGGTTGCGGCGATAACGATCACGTTGCTGTCCGGCTTGAAGCCGTCAAGCAATGTCAACAGCTGGGCAACCACTCGCTTGGACTCGCCATTGGAATCCGAGCCCCGGCGCGCAGCGATACTATCAATCTCGTCGAAGAAGATGATGGCGCGCTCCTTCTTGGCGGCGTCCTCGAAGAGACGCCGTAGCGTTTCCTCGCTGTCCCCAACCCATTTGCTCACAACAGATGGGCCACTTACTTGATAGAAGACTGCTCCTGATACATCCGCGATGATTCGCGCCAGGTGCGTCTTCCCTGTCCCGGGTGCGCCCGTAAACAAAACTCCCTTAACAGGCTTTGCCCCAATTGCCTTTAGCTCACCAGCTCGGCCGAGCTGCGTCTCGATTAGCTCTTTCGCTCGTTCCTTAACTTCGTCATATCCGCCGAGGGCGTCGAAGGTGAGGGGCTTCTCTCCTGGTTTGACAATATACGCTGCAAGATCCTCGTCCACACCCGTCTCTCGATAACGAATAGGAGTTTTCGAGACGACGTCCACGATCCCGTCGATTTCCGTGTACTGAATCGTGTTTCCCGGTTCGACCTTGACAGTCTGCGGGCCACTTAGGATGCGCATACCACCACCGCTCGTTTCAACAACGATCTTGCTTCTATCATCGAGGATCTTCCGTATGATGCCGACGCTGCTGTCGTCAGGCCACGCCGCGCTCGGTGCCGAAAACCACTGCTGGTCTTCATTCACAAAAATCACGTCCCCGCGGTTCAGACCCACCGGTTGCGGGAAAGAAAACCGACTATTGCCGCCGTTGGGAAGTCGACCAAAGAAGACGCGACCGTCCTCGACGACATCTATGACCTTGATGAAGATCCCGTCCATCTTGGACTCGAACTCTCCGCCTGCATCCTCCTCGTCCACTAGATCCTCCATGCTCCCGGAACTGCTCGTGCGTAGTCATCGATGCCGATGGCTTCGAAGTGGCGCTTGGCGGACTTGATCTTGGCGAGTTCGGTTGGTCGGAGCTTCGAGTCGTCGAGCGTGCTCTTCGTCTCGCGGATCATGTAGATCCGGTCCTCGCCGTCCTCCTGCTTGATGATCGCCCAGTCCGGGTTGTACGGCCCGACCGGGGTGTCGATCTTGAACTTGGCGGGCAGCTTCATGAACAGCTTGATGTCCTCGCGAGAGTCGAGCAGCTCAGCGAACTGGCGCTCGACATCGGAGTCGAAGACGACGTAGTCGAAGTCGGTCTTCTGAGTGTGCTGCACCTTGTACATCTGGTCAAGGAAGCGCTCCTTCTCCTCCTCGCCGTCCCGCTGCAGCTCGCGAAGCTCGTAGACCGATCCCGCGATCCGCTCGTACTGGATGCCGTCGACCACGATCTTTGCCAGCTCACTCTGCAGGGCGCGCTTAGTCATCGCAATGAAGTCATTCGGGTTACCGATGAACTCGCCCAGCCGCTCGCTGCCGATCAGGATGTCGACGATGGTCTTGCGGGTGAGGGAGGTCGCCTCTTGGAGTTCCGTGATGATGTCGGGCAGGTCGTAGCTGCCCGCCAGAAGCTCGCGTCGCGGAGCTGAGATCTCTAGACCCTTCGCTCCGCCGCGAGTTACTTTCACTCCAGCTCTCGTTACCTCAATACGGAGAGGATCGATCGTTGGTGCTTCACGAATAGCACGCACAGCGTTCTCGATCAGCCGGTCACGACCGACCCGGACGCGGTAGGTGGTCTTCTGGGTGATCGCCTCCCAGAACTCCTCGAACTCCGGGTTTGCGTAGAGCTGCTTGTTAAGCACACGCGGCTGACGCTTGCTGACCGGCTTGACGTACTTGCCGATGTTCGCGCGCTCGACCAGCTCGATGATGATCGGCTCAGCCCAGACGAAGTCGACGGGCAGGCCAAGGTCGAAGCCGAGCTGGCTCGGCTGAAACTTCGAGGTGACCGCGCCGTCCTTGTCGATGAAGCCCTTGTCCTTGAGGTGCTCCCACACCAACACGGATCGCTGGTAGCCGAACTGGTCGTCGGTGAGCGCACCGTTCTCGTCCTGCAGCGGGATCTTCGAGAACTCAGCTCGGCGCACCCGGCCGATCTCAACCCCGGCGTCCTTGTACTCGCGTTGGAGCGCATCCGCGAACTTCGTGTACGACTCGTTCGCGACGACCGTCAGCGTCGCGACGCCACGGTCAGCAACACGGGTGTAGCCGTCGTCCGTCTTTGCGACGGGGAGGCGGAGGCCACGTCCGAGGGTCTGGCGGCGCTCAGTCTCGGCACCCATCTCACGCAGGGTGCAGATCTGGAAGACGTTCGGGTTGTCCCAGCCCTCGCGCAGGGCAGAGTGGCTGAAGATGAACCGCACGGGCTCGTTCTCGTCGAGCAGGCGTTCTTTCTGCTGCATGATCAGTTCGTAGGCGCCGTCATCAGCCTTGGTGGTGCCGGACGAGTCCTGGAAGGTCGTCGTTTTGCCGCGCTTGATCTGGGAGAAATACGCCCTGCGCAGTTCACTCGGCGCCTGCGGCAGCAGCTCCTGGTAGCGCGCGGACGTCGCACGCTCCTCGACGAAGACCTCATCGAACCACTGCACGAAGTCACCGTTCGCGTCGTCGTTGTTCGTGCCGTCACCCAGGTAGCTGGCGACCTTGTCGACGAAGAAGAGGCTGAGCACCTTAATGCCCTTGGTGCGCAGCATCGATTCCTTGCGCAGGTGCTCGCGGATGGTCTCGCGGATCATCTCCTTGTAGATCGCGCCGGCCGAGGCGCCGATGCTCTCGCCTTCGTACAGGAACCCGTGGGTGGTGAGGTCGACGTAGGCGGGCTCGATGCTCATCTCGTTGATGCGCCAGCCCTCGTAGATCGGGTTGTTCGTCAGGCGTGCATCCGACAGCTCCTGATGCTGCTTCACGCTCACGACCCGACGCTCAAGCGAGCCATCGGCCTTACGGCAGGACAGCTCCAGCCGCGCCGACCACGACGGCTCACGCCGCACCTCAACCAGCTTGATATACGGCGTCGCGTCCGCACCCTGCTGGGCCACCTCAGCCACGACGATCTGCTTCACCAGACCAAGATCGTGGGCGTCGACCGGGTCGAGCCGATAGACGACGTTGCGCTGCTTCTTGTGCGTCGCGCTATAGCGCAACGTGAACACCGGGTCGAGTTCGCCAACCGCCGACTGCGAGAGCTGCGATTCCATGTTCTGCGGCTCGTCCATGATCACGACGGGGTGGGTCGCCTTCAGATAGTCAATCGGTCGCAGCCCGTTCAGCTTGTCTCGGGTCTGATGAATGATGCGGGTGTTCGCGTTGCCACGGATCGAGTCGATCGTCATGATCAGAATCTGTACGTTCGTGGACGTTGCGAACGACTGCACCTCCTCAGCGCTCTTGCCGCTGTATATCGAGGCGTCGAAGGTGACGCCCTGCGGCTTGTAGAGGTTCTCGAAGTGCTGGCGCATGAGCCGGATGCTCGTGCTGACGCCCTCACGGATCGCGACGCTCGGCACGAGGATCACGAACTTCGTAAAGTTGTAGCGGACAGCCAGATCGAAGATGGTGCGCAGGTAGACGTAGGTCTTACCCGTACCAGTCTCCATCTCGATATCGAAGTCGAGCGCGTCGCCTGCGAGTGACGGTGCAACCTCAAGCCCATTCCGATCCTGCACTCGCTGCAGGTTTGCGAGGATTAGGTCACGGTCGAGCACCAGGCTGTTGCCGACTGCGCCGACCTCCTGGGTGAGGTCGATGTCGAGGGCGGCCTGATCTGAGTCGGGCAGTACCGCCGCACCACGCAAGGTCGTGACCAGCTTCTCGGCGTCCTTCGGCTGTCCGTCGAACAGGTCGACCACCGAGGCAATCGCATCCAACTGATATGGCTGACTGGCGTCGAACTGAAATCCTGATCCGCTCGCTGTGCTGTTCTTCATACTCAGGCCGTCCAGAGCTCAATGCCCTTGCTCTTCGCGAGCTGGGCCAGGTTGGTCTTGAGTTCGTCGTCGCCCTGGAACGCATCCTCGAGCACGATGATCCGCGTCGGAGACTCGTCAACGAGTGCACGGAGTTGCTCGAGCGTCGGCTTGACGTGCTCATTCAGGTACGCCAATACGGCGATGTCACCGTCGCGATCCCGCACGAGACGGACATCGAGGCCACCAATCTCGGCGGGCGAGACAGCCTCACTCAGCGAGTAGCCCTGCTTGATCAGAATCTCAGTGAGCAGATCGTCGGCCGAGGCGTCGTCAGTGGCGCTGTCACGAAGGCTGAGCAGGTGCTGCTGCAGCGCATCCTCTTCGACATCGCTCGACAGCCGCCACTTCGAGAAGTTCGAGTCGGCTAGCGTGTACGCGCGGAAGCCAAGATCCGTCGGAGGGCCGACAAGTTCCGTGAGCGAATTCGCTACACGCCGAATCCGCTCACGACTCACAGACGAGATGGTTGGATATCCAGCACGCCCCGGCTCGGAATTATCACCGGTCGGCTCCGGCAACTGCACCATAACGAAACGCCGCCGGCCACTATCTTCCGCATTCTTCTCAAGCACTGCATGCGCAGTTGTTGCGGAGCCAGAGAAGAAGTCGAGAACGATATCGTCGGCATCGGCGCTGGTTGCAAGGTCGAGGATGCGCTTCACCAACGAGACCGGTTTCGGAGTCGAGAACGCATCAAAGTCCGGGAACAGCTTTCGGATCCCACGCCTCGCTTGCTGGTTGTCACCCGCAAAGTCTCGCGTCCACCAGGTGGAGGGCGTAACGCCGTCATCGATCTCACTACGGAAACGCTTCTGTCGCGGGAATCCCTCGTCGTTTCGCCCGAACCAGATGCGGTTCTCATCGATCAGTCTTTGCATAGAAGAGCGCTCGTAGCGCCAAACTGTTTCACGGTTCGGCAGAATCTCACGCCCCGTAGCAGGGTTGATCACCGGGTAGTACAGGTTGGGCCGTTCTGATGCGTTCTTGTTTGACGTCAGATCGATAGAGATCCAAGGCCCTCTTGGATCGTCATCGACGTTCTTGAACTTCTCCTCTTGCGCAGCCGTGCGGGCTAGTTTGTTCATTGCGAAGCCCTCGGGGTCGGACTTGTCCGCCTTGCTCCGGCGCGCATAGACCAGCACGTAGTCGTGCATAGCCGACATGTACGTTGCATCGTTCTGAGGCGACTGCTTCTTCTGCCACACAATCTGCGCGATGAAGTTGGCTTCACCGAAGATCTCGTTGCACAGCTTTCGAAGATTATCTTGCTCGTTGTCATCAATCGAGATGAAGATGACGCCGTCATCAGTGAGCAGATTCCGCGCTAGCTTGAGGCGCGGGTACATCATGTTGAGCCAGTTGGAATGGTAGCGACCCTCAGTCTCGGCATTGGTCGAAACCTTCTTGCCCTCCTCGTTGACCTGGCGCGTCCACTCAAGGTAGGTGTCAAGGCCCTCCTTGTAGTTGTCCGGGTAGACGAAGTCCTTGCCGGTGTTGTACGGAGGGTCGATGTAGATCAGCTTGATCTTCGCGTGGTAGTGCTTCTGCAAGATCTTGAGCACTTCGAGGTTGTCGCCTTCGATGAAGACGTTCTCCGTCGTGTCCCAGTCCTTCGAGTTCTCAAAGTCAGGCTTCAGTGTCGCCGTGGTCGGTTCCTGAGCTGCTCGCAGGGCGCGCTTCTTGCCGGGCCAGAACAGTCCGAACCGCTCACTGCTGTCGGCAACGTCGCCGTTGAGTAGTTCCTTGAGCTTCTCGACATCCACCTTGCCGTCGGCGATTGTCTCAGGAATCAGATCGGCAAGCTGCACTGCCAGCTCGGTCTGGAAGTTCGGTGTAGTGGATGGTGTTTCGTGGATCTCGTCAGTCATTCGGGTGATTCTCTTTCATGATTTTAACAATTTGCGTCGGGTTTGTGAATGACCCGTGGTCTATGTAGTGATCCGCCAGCGAATCGTGAATAGGTGCTCGGTCTCCTGGGTTCCCTGGAGTGACTGTTCGATCAGCTCGAGGTACTTATCAGCCTCAGCCCGGAGTTTCTTGCGCGTGTCTCGGAAGTCCTCGTCGGCTTCCTCGGCACGCTGCTCCCACTTGCGGGCTTCCTTCTTGAGGCGCAGCTGCTCCATCGGGTCGTCGGCCTGCCTGGCAAGCCTGCGAGCTTCCTTCTCCTTGGCGCGGTAGTCGCGGATGGCACCCTCGTGCTCAGCCTTGCGATCCTGCTGGTTGCGGTAGAGGAGTTCCTCCTGCTGGTCGTAATAACGGGAGTTGCGACCCTGGACTTCCTTCTCCAACTCGGCCCGGCGAGTATCGAGATGCGGCGTGAAGCGGCTCTCGTCGATCGCCACCGGCCCTGTTCCGACGTCGATGCAGGCGAGGTCGAGGATGTCTTCGACGTACTCCTCATCGAGCCACCGGCCGTCATCGGTCAGTGCGCCGGCGAGCATGTAGGACTCGGAGACGTCCTCGTCGCGTGCCCTCATCCGGAAGGTCGCGATGCTGACGGTGAGTTCGCCGCTGGTGCCCTCCAGCGCACGAATCGCGCTGCTCACGCGCTCCGACTGTCCGAGCGAGAACGTCAGTTCGCGTGCCGGGGTGTCGTGGATCTTCGAGGTCTCGACGACGTGCTGGGCGAGGGGGCTCGCGTAGCGGTACTGGTGGGCGTTCTCCAGTGGCCGGGACTTAAAGAAGTAGTGTCCGGTCGGCGCACCCCGCACGGGCGACTCGTTCAGCACGAAGGTGCGCCCGTCGCCCTCGAAGGTGGCATGCTGGTCCAGTTCGTGCCGGGTTACCGCGAGCAGGAGGCGCTCGAACTTGTTGAGAACCTCGCCGGACTGCGTGTCGTAGGCCTTGAGGCGATCCTGGACGTGGGGGTCGAGGTTGTCGAAGACCTTCGCCTTGGCGCTGGCCATCTCGCGCGAGATCTCACCCGCGTACTGCGCTTCCAGCTCCCTGAACGCAGAGTCCAGCTCGTCAGCGGTTCTGCAGCGGGTGAGGATGTCGCTGATCGTCTTCTCGAAATCAAGGCCGTCCTCGATCGCGCCGAGCACCTCGTCGCTTGCGCCGAAGACGCTGGAGAACAGTTGGAACTTGTTCGTCAGCAGCTCAAGGATGCGCTGCTCGGCGATGTTGCCCTTGTTCGAGAAGTTCACGACGACGACGTTGTGCTTCTGCCCGAAGCGGTGCACGCGTCCGATGCGCTGCTCGACCCGCTGCGGGTTCCAGGGAAGGTCGTAGTTGACGAGCATCGAGCAGAACTGCAGGTTGATGCCCTCCGCTGCGGCCTCGGTCGCGATCATGATCGTGCCCTCGGTGCGGAAGTAGTCCACAAGCGCCTTGCGCCGATCCACGGCGGCGATGCCGGTGATCAGGTCGCCGTCTCTGTTCTTCTCCAGCCACGCCCGGTAGATCGCGGTCTGCTCCGGCCCGTTGTTCGAGCCGTTGAAAAGAACGAGGCCCTCGCCGCGACCGGCCTCCCGCAGTGAGCGCGCGATATACTCCTGCGTCTTCGTCGAGTCCGTGAAGATGATGGCCTTCTCGGGAGCGCCCAGTTCACGGAGCCGCTCGAAGCCGAGGTCGAGCGCTTCTGCGAGCTTGACGGCCTTCTGGTTCTCGGTAATCGAACGAGCCAGAGCCGCGTACTCGCGCAGCTCCGCAACCTCGACACGCATCGCCTCCAGCAACGACTCGTCCAGCGGCAACGACGACGCACGGGCACCAGTGTCCATGCCGTCGATCTCGTCGGCCTCCTCCAGTTCCTCGCTGGTGATCTCGTCGTCGACAGCGAAGTCTGCTGCAACGAGGCCACCACGCCCATCGCGGCGCTGCCCGGCGGCAACCTCATCGGCGAGACGGTTGGCGATGTTCTCCAGCGTGCTCGCGACCGCGTAGGTCGACGAGCCGAGACGCTTGCGGGTGATCAGGGCGGAGAGGTGACGCTGACTACCGGCGAAGGCGAACAGCTCGTCGCGCTGCAGGTAGTCATTCACCAGGTCGTAGAGCCGCGCTTCGTCCGGCGACGGGGTGAACTCAACCGTCAGCGGCAGGCGCTTCGTGAAGTGGATGTACTTGTCGGCATCGCGGCGCAGTGTGCGCTTCGAGACGGTGGCGACACGCTCGACCAGGTCGTCGTCGCCACCGAGGTCGCGGTTCTTGACGTACCGCTCCCGGAACGCATCGAGCGAGTAGAAGTAGCCCGAGTCGAAGATCGAGACCAGCCCGTACAGTTCCTCGAGCTTGTTCTGCAGTGGCGTGGCGGTCAGCAGGACGGTCTTGTGCGCACCGCCAACGATATGCGCGACGGCCTCGGCAGCCTTTGTCTTGCCTGTCCAGTAGTTGCGCAGCCGGTGCGCCTCGTCCGCAACCACCAGATCCCACGCCTTGAGCAGTGAGGTCTCGTGCCGCAGCGCGAACTCATAGGAGCAGATCAGCACCTGCGCCGAACGACCGCCCGCAGCATCAAGCAGCGAGTCCTTCGACTTCGGATCAAGGATGGACGAGGGTATCAGGAACTTCTCGTACAGCTCCTGCTGCCACTGCTGCCGCAGGCTCGACGGGGCGACGATCAGGATGCGGCGGCGGCGTTCGGCCCAGTACTGCGAGATGACGATGCCCGCCTCGATCGTCTTACCGAGGCCAACCTCATCAGCGAGGATCACGCCCGGCAGGAACGGTGTCTGCAGAGCGAACAGGGCAGCGTCGATCTGGTGCGGCTTCGGCTCCACCTGGGCGTCGAACAGGAGCCCGGCGAGCTTGCCGACGTGATCGTTCGCGTAGCTACGCTGCAGCTCGTGCGCGTAGTACTTCGCCTGGTAGTCCGTGAGCGGAGAGGCCATCAGCACACCCTCCGAGCAGAGCAACGCGACCGCAACGAAGCCGCGGCGGCCTGGCGGCCGTCGCGGCGGGGTGATCGTGCCGCTATTCGTTTCATCGGGTGCTGGTGCTCCTTTGCGCCAACGGCGCGATTACGTTCTGTTCATGGCTGTCTCTAGGGTACCGGCGACCTCGGACACCACCCAGGCGACGCGCTTGCAAGACAGCGCGAGGGTGGTCGCAGGCGGGAGCCGGACGGCTCAACCGGGACGCTGCGATCTACCTTCTATTCTCTCATAATCCTCAGTTTGAAGGAAGAGGAATATCGCAAAGCGAGAGATAAATGCCTGACGAGAGGCGCTTTCGGTATTGTCTCAGCATGTAATTCATGGTATATCCCAGAGCAGTAATGCGTCTGGCTTTCCACCACACCATCTTCAAGTCTTTTAGCATCCTCGCTATTCGAGGGGGTGATTTCGGAGCCGTCGCGTAGTGCGTCTGGTTCCAGATCTCTCGCCAGTCGGTTGGTTCCTGTTCAGAGCGATGGTGCTCCTGATCTTCACCTATCTCTATTTCTGGTGGATGGTGATCAAGGCCAGTGCTCACAAGCATGTCTCCAGTGAGAAGGTCACCAACCGGAAGCCCACCGCGTCCCTCGCTCACGCGAAGCGCAAGGGGAACACGCATCGCTTGGGTCTGCTGCATGTTTAGGTGACAAAGTTTTCAGGGTAAGCGGTTTTCCAATAAGCGCAGCATCACTTTATTCCCTAACGTTTCCGACACCATGTAGGGGCATGGGGTGAGCCATTGCACATTGAATTTTGGCCAGAGTTCACCCCGCCACACAACCACGACTGAAACGTCCTCTGACGTCTCGCGCACGTTCAACGGAGTGCTCGTATGACCGTAGCGCCAGCTACGCCGGTCTCCATGGATCCATTTCATCTCATACTCGTCATGTGTGGAACCGACCATGACCGTTACTTCAGGTTCACTCATCTCGACAACATGAAGGCGTTGCGTGCGCAGGTGGATCCGCCATCCAGCACCCGCAACGTATTCAATGATCGCGGTGAGTTGTGGCACGGTTTCGACTGCCCAGTTGCTCGAGATAAGCGTGGCGAGAACGGCGATGCCCCTGTCGCTATGCCGCCGCACTTGACGCTGTTCCAGCCCCGCCTCGGCGGCGAACTCGTTGAGTCGGTCGAGGTGCGATTGCCCGCTACTACTAAAGCCGAGCGATGCGGCAGCCGCTTTGATCGAAATGTCCAGGTTGGATGCAAGCACCTCGTGTTGCAGTTTCGTGTAAGCAACGTAGGGGTCGCCCGCGCCGAGTAGCTGGCAGATGACATTCATGTGCGAAATCGCTTCGACGGTGATGCCGCCGCGTAGTTTCCGCAACCCACGCAACTCAGCACCGACGCGGGCTTCAAGGCTCTGAGTGGCCTCTGCCTGTGTGGGTGTCACTTTCATGTCATGACTAAATCTACTCGCTGAACGAGCCTGGATACAGGCGGTCCTCCCATCTCTCGGAGGAGCGACCTGGATTCCTCATTTCAGCGAAAGGCCCAGCCATGCATACTCCAAAACGATCTCACTCTCGTCTCGGTTACCTCGGTATCGCGGGTCTCATGCTTGCGTGTCCATCTCTGGCGGGCTGTAGCGTCGAGAACGGGACAACGCCCACCGCAGGATGCCCTGATTCACCTCTCGTGAGCACCCTCTACCTCGACGCCACCTCCTCAAGCATGAGCGACGAGTACGCAGACCTGGCTTCTCGTATCGCAACCCGTACTGCCGTCTGCGAGGGAACGCTCGCCATATCAACGTTCGGCGAGTCTTCCGGTCAGACGGTCACTCTCCTCGATCAATCGTTCTCGGTGGAGGCTCCCACGGAGAATGCAAAGAAGCGCAAACAGCAGCAGCTCGCAAAGGACGCCGCCGCGACAGTACGAGACAAGTTCGCAGCAGCTGCTGCAGATACCTCGTCGTCTGCGACCGATGTCATCGGGGTGCTGCGTCTGGTCGGTGAGGCGCAGGCTCAGCGCCCTGACGCGGTGCATGAGGTCATTCTTGCGACGGATGGAGTGACGAATGTCGGTGTTGATCCTGCTGCCGCCCTAAGCAGGGAAGCTGCTCTCGGCTTGGCTGAGCAGGTTAAGGTTCCTGACTTGTCTGGGGTGCATCTCACGTTCGCTGGAATCGGGCGCACCACCACCCCGTTGCCGTCCGCGACTGTGGAGCAGATCTCGGTGTTTTGGGAGCGGGTATGTGAGCGCACCAACGCTGCCTCCTGCACAGTCGCGACCCAGTGGAAGGGCTAACCATGACTACCAATGCCACTAGTCCTGCGTCCCACCCGGTTTCGCGAGTGTTCGATCCGTTCCAGATCGCTGGTGACATCGACGAGACCGCTGACCGGCTCCGGCTCACCCCAGCATGCACCGCGTCCGTCACCCCGCGTCCGAAGGACACCGCCGGGCTGTGGGTAGAAGTCGAGTACGAGCAATTCGGGCTCGAGCAGGTGGCACTCTGGGAAGCCACCCGAGAAACAGAGACTCGTGCTCCTGCGGTAAAACAGGCGGGCCTCGCCCTGCACACCGGCGAACTAGAGCACGTCGTCACAGGTAGTCGTGAACTCCTCGAGCAGGCCCGCACACGCTACCTCCACACAGCCTCTGTATTAGCAGCGCATCGTCGTCGTGCGGTCGGCAGTAAGCGCTGGTATCAGGCGGCGAAGGCGGTGATCTTTGTGGGCGATCTTGCCGGGTTCGCAACCGCGGCGATTTGGCTCGGCGAACCCACTTTCATCGCCCTCGCCCTTGCCGGGAGCGCTGCTGCGGCAACCGTTGTGGCAGGGCTCGTTGGTACCGAGTACTCGGATATGCGCCGCCGCGCCCTCCGTGAGACCCCGAGCGATGAACTCCCGGTAGAGGTGCAGCCGTTCGCGCATCTTTTCGCAACGGGTGATCGGGGTGGGTCAATCTTGAAGCGGGTGCTACTGCTGGCATTGGTGACGGCGCTCATGATCGCTGTCGGCATCGGTGCGCTGCGTGCCACGGTCGACGATCCGCTCATCGGGGTGCTGTTCGCAGGGATCGCTTTCGCGGTCGCTGGTGGCTCATTCCTCGTCTCATACGCCGGAGCCGACGAAGTTGCCGACCTCATCGATCTTGCCAAAGCTGACTACGAAACGCGCCAGAATCAGCATCTGAAACTTGCGGCAGATGCGTCGTGGCAGTCGTCTGCAGAGTCTGCTGCTGAACGCGACAGCATCAGCACGGAAATTGCCGCTCGTGGCGTGGCTGCGGTGGAGCATGTGCGGGCGTTGAAGTACCGAATCCTTCGAAATAACCCCGCACAAGCCGGTCACGGGCCACGCCCCGACGACCCGGTCGGACGCGCGCCACGGAAGGGAGCGAAGTAACCATGGTGCTCCTTCCAAGCGGCCTGCTTGCCCCAGCGCTCATCTCAACTCTCGGCTCGCACGCCAAAGCTTTCCGTTACGTCGAACTGGGGAACGCTGGCAGTGACCCGCAGACCCCTGTGCTGATGCTGCTTAATCTCGATGACTCTGGATCACTTGCCGCAGGTAACGACCCGGTAGGGGCCAGATATGAGGAAGCAAAGCGTGCGCTCCGGCACATCGCCGCCGCGTCGCTCACTGACTTGCAGCAGGTTGCGGTGTTCCGGTTCGATCACCCAAAGATCACGCCAGTCGGGCCACTCCCACTCAACGATGGCCCCTCGGTCGGCAAGTTACTTTCCGCGGTAGAACCACCGGCCGAAGCGATGGGGTCGAGCAGTCTTACCCCGTCGATGATGGCGATGAACCGTCTCGCCGAGCAGCACCCCGGCATTGACAGGGTGGCGGTGATCTTCTCGGACTTCGAACTCTTCGACCAGCAACCCACGCAGCCGTATGAAGAGATCGCGAGATTCCCAGGCTCCGTGCACGCGGTCGTCCTCGGAAACCCGCCGCCAGCACCGCTGCTCGCGTTGCCGAATGTGGAGGTGACGCAGGTGTCGCCGTCGGACCCGCCGGGGATGCTCGCCGCCGTGCTCACACACTCGCTCACTCGTTTTCGGGGCGGAGCAACCCGGGCGACGATCCGCGCTGGCACTCCTCATAGCCCCTGACTTTTGTCCTTGTTTTCGCGGGCTGTTGTGATTTCTACAGCATCAGCTCACGCCTCCCCGATACTCACCGGCGACCCCTGTTACGGGCCTGGTAAATCGTGTGAGCAAGTGCGCTTGCGTCCTCTTCACAGTGCCGCCGGGATGGTGCTCAATAAGGGCCATTACAGCCCGGAGCGCCACGCCCCTGTATTCACCACCTCATTTTCTGATCAAAGGAGACATCACCATGACCCACACCGCACCCATCACCAACCCGCCGCAGCTCGAGCGACTGAACACTGACCGAACGCCGAAACCCGGCACGTATCGGGCGATCCTCGCCGATCCGCCATGGTCGCTACATCAGAAGGGAAAGCTCGGCGCGTCGGAGCACTACACGCTGCTCGAAGACGACCTCATTCTCGGCATGGGCGATGCAATCCAGGAGATCGCTGCCGAGCAGAGTTTCTGTTTTCTGTGGGTCACCGCCGCGACCTTGCCGCTCGGCATCCAGGTACTCACACGCTGGGGGTACCGATACTCGAACTACTACTTCTGGGCGAAACCGCGCTTCACCCTCGGAAACACGTTCAGAAATGCCGGTGAACTGCTGCTACTCGGCATGAAAGGTACGGGCACGAAGTTCGCGTTCCGATCGCAACCTAATTGGGGTATTTACCCGCTGCAGGATCATTCGCACAAGCCAGAAGAAATCCATTCGATGATCGAACGCGTCGTCGGCGAAGGCCCCTTGCTTGAACTTTTCGCTCGCCGTGAAGCGCCGACTCGTGGCGATTGGGATATCTGGGGGAACGAAATCGATGCTGCTGAGCCGTCTTTGATTTCGCTCAAGAAGTGGGGCTACCCGGTTCCCGGCGACCCCACCGAAGAAGCCGTGTCGGAGTCTACGTCATGCGAGGTGTAAAGCATGTCGGGCGGTGGCGGGCAGAAGCCATTCGGGGCGAGCTTTCTGAGCCTCACAGCCTCGCTGTTCTTCGGCGTCGTGCTCCTCATCCTGACAGTCGAGCTGGCGAAACAGATCTGGTGGCTCTTCGCACTCCTCGCCGTCGCCGCAGCCATCGTGACCGGACTTCGGTGGGTGTACCGGCAGAAGAGACGCTGGAACGACCGCTGAACACCCCACACCACGAAAGGAGACGGCTATGAGCAAACGACCTAAACGCGCCTACAAGCGAAAACACGAATCTCGGCATCGGATCAGACCGGTGTGGAAGCAGGACTTCAACGAACAGGAGTTCGCACGGATCCTGCTGCTCCTTGCGATGCATCTTGACGAAACGAAACAACTCCCCCATAACAAGGGGCAACAAACCGGAAATGGAGGTGGAAACCATGACTAACAAACGAGAAAACAATCGCCGTCGTAACCAGCACAGATCCAGTACTGAGTGGCGTGAGCTCCACTTCGACACGACCCTCACACAGGCACAGATCGTGGCGGTGCTGGAGCGGTTTGCTACTGCACGAGAGCTCGGCGTCATCGCTCTCGAGCTCCATGCCGACGAGAATCATCTGCGCTGGTTAATCGGTGTCGAGCCGCACCGGATCGACGCGCTCAAACAGGTACTCGCCACATCGCTTCCAGTCAGGGTGGTGAAGCCGCGATGGAAACGTCCACCCGTTGAGATCGCAGCGAAGCTGACGCAGAGCGGGAGGGGACTCGTCGTGAGTAGCGAGAAAGCGGCAGCGGTGATTCGGGGACTCTACGGTTCCCTCACCACTCTCGCAGGTGACGAACGCATCGTCGTCCAGTTGCTCCTGGGTCGCAGAATCGCACCCGCACACTGGACGACGGTCGAAGCACCCGGCTGGGCAGAACTACTCTTTGGAAAACCCACACCCAAAAATGGACGCGTTCTTACCCGAGCTGCGGAGGAGCATGGGTTTGCACTCACGCTCCGCATGGGCGCGACAGGGAGCCCACCGGCGCGACTCCGGCAGCTGATCTCATCGATCGGTGGCGTCGTAAAAGGCCTCGAGACAGCGAACACGCGGCTTGCGCTCGAAAACGAGCAACCCGCGCACCTGAACAATGCGCGGGTACCGTGGCGGTGGCCGCTCCAGCTCCGCGTGGGTGAACTCGCAGCACTCACCGGGTGGCCTATCGGCGACCCCCCGCTGCCGATGTTCGGCACCGTCCACCCGCGCACCCTCAATCCGAAGCGCGAACTCACGACGAGTGAGCGCCGCATCGGTACCCTTACCGCCCCGGGTAGAGACGAGGCGGTGTCGATCCCGATCAGTGACTCCGCGTTCCATACGCATCTGATGGGGCCGACCGGGAGTGGGAAGTCGACCGTGATGCTCGGCCTCATCGAAGCCGACATGCGCGCAGGCAGAGGCGTATTCCTCATCGACCCCAAAGGCGACCTCGCGACCGATGTTCTTGCTAGAGTCCCCACATCACGCCTATCAGACGTCGTAGTGATCGATCCAACCAGTACCACTCCGGTGGGGTTCAACCCGCTCGACGCCGCCGGACGTGACCCGTCGGTCACCGCCGACACCCTGCTTTCAACATTTGAGGCGCTGTTCAAAGAACACTGGGGCATCCGCACGGCAGACGTCCTCTCGGCCGCGTTCTTAACCCTGGCGAGAACCCCGGATGCGAATCTGCTCTGGTTGCACCCGCTCCTCACGAACCCCACCTTCCGAAAACGACTACTCAAGCGGCAGGTGGATCCGCTGGGTACGGATCCATTTTGGCGGCAGTACGACGCGAAGAAACCCGAAGCGCAAGCCGTCGAAATCGCACCGGTACTCAACAAGGTACGGCAGCTAATTCTCAGACCAGGCTTGCGGGCAGTGTTTGGGCAAACGCACCCCAGGTTCGATATCGGGGATCTGTTCACGAAGCGGCGCATCGTGATCGTGAACCTCAACCGTGGCCTCCAAGGCCACGATGCCGCGAAGCTTCTTGGATCACTGCTCCTTGGGCAGCTTTGGGCGAAGCTCCTCTCACGGCAAGCTCTCCCTCAGGAGCGCCGCCATGTGGTGAATATCTACATCGATGAGGTTCACGACTTCATCGCAGGTCTCCCAGGTGACCTTGCTGACGCCCTCGCACAAGCGCGCTCCCTCGGGGCGGGGTTCGCCCTCGCGCACCAGTATCGGTCGCAACTGTCACCAGCGATGGTGCAGGCGGTGGAAGCGAATACACGGAGCAAGATCTACTTCGGGATGAACGGTCTCGACGCCACCGCAACCGCAAAACATATGCCCGACGTTGACGCACAGGACCTGATGCAGTTACCGAAGTATCACGCCTACGCGAACGTCATGCAGCAGAGCGAAAACACCGGCTGGATGTCCATCGCGACCCTCCCGCCAAGCCCTGCACGACGAGACCCCGCGGACACCTACGCGGCGTCACACGAACGCTATGGTGTTCCATCGGAAACCACCGAGCAGGAACTGCTGCAACTCCTCGACGCGGACCCCGAACCCGTCGAATCTGCTGGCGATTCGAGTGTGCCGGTAGGGAGGGTGAAGCGATGATGCGCTGTCTGACCTCAAGACGTTCCGGTAGACATTCCGCTCCGATTATTGTTCGAGAAGTACCGCGGAACTTTGCCGAAGTAGGCCGGAATGTGGCGGTGACTTCCATCACTGATTGTGATGCCAGCACGGCGGCTGCAGGGGGCACCCAATGAGTGCTGACTTGCAACCGATCCACATGCAGCTGTTGCAGTTACTCCAGGACCACCGTTTCGCGACGAGCCACCAACTCGTCAGACTCACCCAGCATCTATATGGGAACCGCCGGTCGGCGATTCGGCAGACGAGCCGCCACCTGAGCGAACTCCACCGGCAACAGTATGTAGTGCGGCTCGAGCGTCGTATCGGCGGCTGGCAGGGCGGCTCCGCGGTCTCTATCTGGACGCTCTCGACCAAAGGGATCCGCCATCTGAACGGGACTGCCCGGCGGATACGTCCGCATCATCACTCGACCACGTTTCTGCAGCACCATCTCGCGATCACCGAAACCAGGGTCGTGCTCCATGAAGCTGCCCGCCAGTATCAGCGCGAACTCGAGGTACAGCTCGAACCAGACTGCTGGAGACACTTCCTCAGCAACCACGGAACGAAAACCATCCTCAAGCCCGACCTCGCCGTTACTGTCACCAGCAGCGACTACGTCGACCGGTACTTCATCGAGGTAGACCGCGCCACCGAGAACCCTGCCCGTGTGATCCGCAAGTGCTTGCACTACGAGCACTACCGCCGCAGCGGCACCGAGCAAGAACTTCACGGCGTGTACCCGGCAGTGGTGTGGATCGTGCCCCATCAGGAGCGCAAGAGCAAGCTACTCCGCGCGCTCGACACAGAGCCGAAGCTCCCGAGGCATCTCTTCACAGTGATCACCCCCAACGAGTTGTCTGCGCTAATCCGTGACGGCCCACCCACTGCCGCGTAGCCCTTTCTAGACCGGGGTGCTCTGAAGCACTGCGCAAGCAGCACCTTGAGGTGCCGGACACAAAACTACTCGCATTGAAAGGAGGGAACCCCTCATGAAGGATCAGTTGGAACACGAGCGGGAAAACACTGCCCGTATCAGCGTCGCAGCCGTAGAAGTTCTGCAGCTGTATATGCAAGGCCCCGGCTGGGCGGAAGCGTACGCGCGCATCACCGATCGCTACAAGCAAGCCTTCATGGCCTTCTTGCTGCTCCCCGGTCTCGCGAGAACGTCAGCCAAGAACGTGGTCACCACATTCGAGGCGGGGCACTCGGTGAAAGGGGGAACTGTGAGGAAGCCACCCAGCGACTCATGTCGCAATTTGGGTGGACGCAAGCGCTCGAAGCTCCCGGGGCGGAGTACAACATTGATGAGCCTCTGGACTGGGACGAGGAACGTCTCCGGCAAGTTCTCGAACTGAAATACGCATTCGCCCACGTCGAACACTGTGTGCACGTGTTCGATCTCGGCGTCATTCGTGACCAGCAAGAGAGCTAGCACAACCCGCGGGGCGAACCACCAGCACTCCTGCGGTTCGCCCCGCACCCAATCATTTTCACCTCATCGAAAGGAGGAACCAACATGAACGAGAAACAACCATTTCCACAGTCCCAAGAGCTTCAAGAACACCAACGACTTCACGCAGGGCTTGTGCCAGAGGCAGCACCCAGGAGAGAACCCACATCCTCCATGGAGGAGCACGCGGCGTACCCGGCCCCTGAGCGCGTCACCCCTGATTGGCGCAGGCTCGACGTCGCCGTGAATAGGTGGGGCGACCGCATCGCCGCGGGCCTCAGCTATGCCGCCGAAAACGACACCCAGATTGGGCGTGAAACCGCCCGCACTATCGCTCACGTACTTGGACGCGCCTTTGGGCGTATGAGCGCACTGGCGGGCTACGGTCGCACCGGTGAGGGCGAATACGAGCAGCTCCGCGACGAATACCTAGCCCTCGCCCAAGGCACCGAGACCGGGTGGGTGAAAGAGCTCGTCGACACCTACGGCTCCTACCTGGTCCGTGAGAAGTATCCAGATGTGCAGACTACGACCTACATGCGGCAAGACCATGCGAAGCTCGAGCACCTCCTCGTGCCAACTGAGGTCGAGCTCGATGAGCAGAAGTACCTGGTGCATGTGCCAGGTATCTATGGCAGAGAAACGATCGAAGATCTCACGACCACGCTCGCAGAACTCCAGATTGATCAAGACGCTGCCCTGCGCGCCTACCTGTCGCTGCCGGATGTGAGCGCGGTCACCGGCGACGTCATGGTGGACTTCCACAGCCACTTCATCGGCACCTATCCGTCACTCGAAGACGCGATCTATGAACTCTCCGGAGTGGAAGATCGCATCGAAGAAGTGCACGAGTACGCGGCAGAACGGCACTTGATCTTTGACAACATCAGCCCCGACTATGAGGCCCTCGCCGAGACGATGGAGGCAGGGTTCGACATTGTCGAGGACGACACCGGGAAGCGTAGAGTCTATGCCTTCTACAAATAACCAACCCACCCCTGATGGCATTGAGGTGACTGTGGAAAACCCCGTGATTCCACCGAAGAATGGACTGGACTCTCCTGCCGAAAGAAGCGTCAATGGAGACATGAGTATGACCACATTCAACCCAGGCCCAGCCGCCGCTGCGCCGCCCGCGGCGGCTGACCCGGTTGCCGCGTTCACCGAGAGCTTCGCACCCAAACGAGCAGTCTCTTACCTCCGCGTCTCCACTCGAGAACAAGCTGAACGCGGCGGGCGAGAAGAAGGGTTCTCGATCCCGGCGCAACGTGACGCGAATAAAAAGAAGGCCACCTCGATGGGCGCGATGGTCGTCAAGGAATTTGTTGAGCGCGGAGTCTCTGGTACCTCCACGAACCGGCCTGCTCTCCAGGCGATGCTGCGATACCTCGAAGAAGAACAGGCAACGATCGACTACGTGATTGTGCATAAGGTAGACCGTCTCGCCCGAAACCGCGCCGACGACGTTACCTTGAATGCTCGCTTCGATGAACTCGGCATCCGCCTCGTTTCCACCAGCGAGAACATCGATCAGACCCCGGGCGGCATCCTGCTCCACGGCATCATGTCCTCGATTGCCGAGTTCTATTCGAAGAACCTCTCGAACGAGGTGAAGAAGGGGATGACCGAGAAAGTGCGGTCGGGTGGCAGCGTCGGACGCGCACCGATCGGCTACCTGAACGTGCGCCATATCGATGACGGCCGCGAGGTGCGCACCGTAGAGGTCGACCTGAAGCGTGCGCCGCTCGTGACCTGGGCATTCAAAACCTACGCCACCGGTGACTGGAGCGTGCGCTCGCTCACGGATGAACTCATCAAGCGGGGCCTGACGATGGCCAAAACCACGAAGCTCCCGGAGAAGCCGGTCGAGACGCGCCAGGTGCACCAGATCCTCACGAACCCGTACTACCTCGGCATCGTCAGCTATAAAGGTGCGCAATACCCCGGGAACCACGAGCCGCTGATCGATCAAGAGACCTTCCAGAAGGTGCGAGGAATCTTGAAGAGCAAAATCAACGGCGAGCGCACCATCACCCACGGTCACTATTTGAAGTCAACGCTCTACTGTGGGGAGTGCGGAATGCGAATGATCGTGCAGGTCGCCAAGCCCCGCACCGAGGAAGAGTACCCGTACTACTCCTGCCTGGGGCGTCATTCAAAACGCAACGACTGCATGCTCAGATCGATCAACTTCTACAAGGCCGAAGACCTCATCCAGGAGATGTACGACCGTCTCGCATTGCGGGCAAAGTACGCAGATAATCTGCGAGAAGTCGTCGCTGAGCAGCTGCGCCTTCTGAAGAACGACACCGCGGTTCAAGCGGAGGCGCTGAACTCGCAGAAGCTCGAGATTGAGCGGCGGCAGCGGAAACTTCTTGAGGCGCACTACAACGATGCCATCCCGCTCGACATGCTCGCCACTGAACAGAAACGCCTCGATGTGGAACTCGTGCGGGTGAAGAAAGAACTCGACGCACTCACCGCAGACCTCGGCGATGCCGCCCGCTACGTCGACATGGCAATCGATCTCGCCCAGCAATGCGCCGACGCATACCGGCAAGCCCCAGACCATCACCGGCGCATGTTCAACCAGCTACTCTTCGAGCGGATCGAGGTGTACATGGACGAGAACGACGAGCATCAGGTTCGAGCGATACTTGCGCCGCCATTCGACGAACTCTTCAGCTCGACACTCAAGCAGATCGTGAGCCAAATGCAGAAGGACCAAAGGGTCGAAGAAAAAGAAAACCCCGCCATTTCTGGCGGGGTTATCCCCGTAGATTTCTCGATTTCTCATGCTCTTGTTTCTAATAAGAGCACAATGGTCGGGCTGACAGGATTTGAACCTGCGACCCCTTGACCCCCAGTCAAGTGCGCTACCAAGCTGCGCCACAGCCCGTTGTCGTTTCCGGCAACTCATTTATAGTAGCGCGAAACGGGGGTGAAAGAGAAAACGGGTGACGGGGTGCGCGTGTCGCCGGGGCGGAGCGGCGTGCGGGGAGCCGTTTAGTCCTGCACCGGCGTGACGATCAGGTCCGCGTTGACCGCGGAGGCCTCGATCAGGCGGGCGTTGGCCTCGTCGCTGCGGAAGACCCATTCGCGGGCATGCTCGGGGGATTTGCCGTGGGCTTCGTGGCGGGCGACCAGGCGTTCGGTGCGGAGGCCAGTGGGGATCTCCACGTACCAGGCGGCGTCAAGGAACTCGCGTGCCGGTGCCCACTCGGGATCGTCCAGCAGCAGGTAGTTACCCTCCACGATCAGCAGGGGCGTGACCGGAGATACGGCGAGCGCCGCCGCCACCGGCTCGTGCAGGTCGCGGTCATAGCTCGGAACGTACACCGTCTCCCGTGCCTCCTGCAGGCGGCCCAGCAGGGCCACGAAGCCCGCGGCATCAAACGTGTCCGGGGCACCCTTGCGATCGGTGCGGCCGAGGTTGGCGAGCACGGCGCGGGAGAGGTGATAGCCGTCCATCGGGACCAGCGTCGCCTCCTCCCCCAGCTCGGCGACGATGCGCGCGGCCAGGGTCGACTTTCCAGCCCCCGGCGCACCGGCCATTCCCAGCAGGCGGCGCTCCCCCGGGACGATCAGCGCACGGGCGCGCTCGACCAGCTCATCCAGGCTCGCCTCGATTCGCTCGGGATCACGCCCGGGGCCGGGCTCGGCCACGGAACCCGCCTCACTTGCAGTCACAGCCCCGGCACCATCCGAGGTTCGAACCTCACCCACACGGGCTTCGGCGCCGTTCGACTCGGTGACCACAGCACCGGCAGTCGTAGCCTCGCCGGTCGCCGCGGACCGCTGCTCCGCGCCATCCCGCACCACGATTCGCTCCATGCTCTCTGCACCCACCGGTTACTCCCCGTCGCCGTTACAACCCGGCCGGCCACGCGCGGGCCGGCGGCATCCGCACTGCAGGCGGTACCGTTGCCCCATGCTAGTCCGATCGGGGAGGCCGCGAATCGGCGTGTGCACGGATTGCAAAAGTGTGCGGCCGGGCCCACTGGACCCGGCCGCACACTGCGTTTATAACCGATACCGCGGCGAATACGTCGCGGGCAGAGGCGAACTCACCTCGACCACCGGTAGCCCGGCAAACGAGTTCGCGCGCCGTCAGATCACCAAACGGCTACTCCCCCGCGAACACCTCGTCCAGGAAGCCGATTGCCGCGCGCGAGGTCAGCGTCTGGCCGCCCTCATGCGAGTTGAACTCCCACTCGATGATCCGCTTCTGGCCCGCATAGCGGTTGTAGGCCGCGTAGACGGTCGAGGGCAGGCAGATCGGGTCCATCAGCGAAACCGTTACCAGCGCCGGGGCGCTTGCGCGGCCCACCAGGTTCGAGACGTCAAAGTAGGACAGCACCCCGAACACCTCGGCCGCGTCGCCGCGGTGGATGGCCAGGTACTCGCCGATCTCCCGATACGGCTTCTGTGTGGCCGCGCGTACCGAGCGCGGGAAGTCGGACAGGAACGGCTCCTGGGCGATCACCGCGGCCACATCCGACCGCAGCCCCGACACGGCAAGCGCGAGCCCACCACCCTGGCTGTGACCCTGCACCGCGATCCGTGAGGAGTCGATTGCCGCCACGCCTCGCGCCACATCCACCGCGCGCACCGCGTCGGTGATCAGGCGGCGATAGTAGTAGTTATCCGGGTCGTCGATGCCGCGGGTCATGTGTCCCGGGACGGTCGGACCCTGGGTCGCGATGTCGCCGGTGTCGCCGCGGCTCCAGGCCGAGCCCTGTCCGCGGGTGTCCATGTGCAGGTGGGCGAAGCCCGAGCTGGCCCAGAGCAGGTCGTCCTCGGGTTCACCGCGACCTCCGCCGTACCCGACATAGGTCACCACGGCCGCCAGGTCTCCGGCGGCATCCAGGTCGGTTCCCGCGGGAACTCGCAGCCAGGCCCGCACCTCCTGACCGTCAAAACCGGCGAAGGTCACGTCATAGACGTCGACCAGGCGTAGCCGCTCGGCCACGCGGACAAACCGGGCGTTCAGCGGATGCGCCGCCGCCTGATCAAGCGTCCGGGTCCAGAAGGACTCCAGATCCTCGGGCGCGGTGGCAACCCCCTGGTACCCGCGTACCCACTCGATATCCGGTTCAACCAGCATTCGTTCCTCGTTTCATCTGGGGATTCCTCGCCGATCGTACCGGGGAGAGTCGATCGGCTGCCATGTCCCGCGTCACAGTGCGAGACATGGAAAACTACGACGCCTGGACGATGGGATCCGGAATGATCACCGGCGCCAGGGTCGCAAACTTGGGTGGACGCCCATCCCCCGAGCTGCGACCGGTGAGTCGGCGTCCAATCCACGGCAGCACGTGCTCGCGATAGTAGGCCCGGTCACGCCCCCGCGCCCCGGTATCCGGCAGCGCCGCTGTCTCGGACACGGCCCACTCGGCCGGCACCGGGACGCCCAGCGTGGTCAACACGTTGGCGGCCACGCGGATGTGACCGATCGTGTTCAGGTGCAGGTTATCTGCCGACCAGAATCGTCCCTGGGCGAGCACCGCATCCGACCAGTTATCCACGTAGGTCATGCCCGCGGGCAGCCGGTGCAGCACCGCGGCGGCCAGCTCGTCTCCGCGGCCCGATACCAGGCGGCCCATCGGGATATGTCCACTCGGGTTTCCCCCGCTCACCACGACGACCCGGGCACCACCGGATCCCAACCGTTCGGCAGCCTCAACGAGGCGGGCGGCCACCGCGTCGATCGAGACGCGCGGACGCATGATGTCGTTGCCCGCGCCGTTGAAGGTCACCAGCTCGGCCCCCAGCGCGAGCGCCGGTTCCACCTGCTCGGCGATGATCGGTTCCAGCTTCTTCCCGCGGATCGCCAGGTTCGCATAGCGAATGGGAGAACCGGCGTTTCGACCGAGCGCCAGGGCGACCAGATCGGTCCAACCGCGCACGCTGCCGTCGGGCAGCGTATCGCCCATGCCCTCGCTGAAACTATCGCCCACCGCGACATAGCTGGAATACATCAACGCTCCTCCACGACGCCCTCCGAGCCGTCTCAAAAATCCTCTCACAGCCGCCCGCGGAACGCCGCACCAACGGGCAAACTCCTACCGGTGGTCACCCGGTGCCTGTGTCCCGCACCCCTACGACAGCGCCAGCCGAGTGGGCCGTTCGGGCCCGGGAATCTGCACCGTCTCCAGCAGCGGCAGCTTGGCGCTCTTGCCATCCCCGGCGCTCCGCCCGGTCACCCGGCGCACCACCCAGGGCAGCACGTATTCCAGATAGTAGGCCCGGTCGCGCCTGCGCGCACCCCGATCGGGCCAGCGAGCCACCTCATCCACCGCCCACTCCACCGGGACCGGGACGTTCAGCGCCTGGAGCACCGTGGCCGCGACCCGGGTGTGACCCAGGGTGTTCAGATGCAGGTTATCGTCGGCCCAGTAGCGCCCCTCGCTGAGGGCCGGATCGGACCAGTTATCAATCAGGGTCACCCCCTCGGGCACCCGCGAGCGAATCTCCGCCGCCACCGCATGACCCCGCGACGAGAGCAGCGCCCCCAGCGGCAGATGCTGGCCGGGGTTCGGCTGACACACCAGCAGCACGTGGGATCCGGCATCACGCAGTCGTTCGGCCGCGTCGATCATCAGCTTCGCCGTGCGCGCGATTGATACCCGCACCCGCATGATGTCATTGCCGCCGCCGTTCAGGCTCACCAGCTCGGGGCGCATGCGCACGGTGGGCTCCACCTGTTCGGTGAGGATGCCGTTCACCTTCTTGCCGCGGATCGCCAGGTTCGCATAGCGAATCGGGGCACCCGAAGCCTGTCCAAGACCCAGGGCAACCAGGTCTGCCCAGCCGCGAATCAGCCCGTTCGGCAGCTCATCCCCCATGCCCTCGGTAAAGGAATCACCCAGCGCAACATAGCTACCAAACATGCGAGATTATCCTCTCCCAGGGGTCGAGACTGTCCGCGATGATCCTCTCATAGGCCGGCCGAAAACCGGCTGAGGCTAGTCCGTGAGTGCGTCGATCCGGTCCCAGAGCCAGCGGGATCCGAGGATGCGGGATCCCTTGGCCTCGACCCGCTCTCGCAGGCCGCGATCGCTGGTGATCGTCCAGACCGTGTGCGGCGGAGTGCGCTGGGCGAGCTCCTTCACCACATGCACAATCGTTTCATCCCCCTCGCCGGGCGCGCGCACCACGGTGAGCTCGGGGACCTGGGCGTCGCGGGTTTCGGCCTCCCGGGCGGCACCCTCCAGGACCACGCGGAAGCGCGGCCACCAGTGGGAGTGACCGAGGCCCAGTGCGTCGGCGGGAATCCCGTCCTCGGCCAGGCGTTCCAGCGCCAGCAGCAGGCGGTCGGCGGCACCGGCGCGATCATTCCACCAGCCATCCGGGCGGGCACCGATCACGTTGGCGGCGTCCACCACGATCGTCTCCGAACGTTCCAGCTCCGCGCGCAGCGCGGGCCAGGACTGTTCAAATCCGGGATGCAGCGGCAGGGTGTCCACCTCGTCCAGTGGAACCCAGCGCAGCTCGAGGCTCTCGGGGTCGGTGATCTCCGGTTCGAACGGAATGATCACGTCCCCAACCACGGTGGTATAGGACCAGAAGCCCAGATCCAGCACCGCACTAAAGCGCGGACGGACGGCGCCGTCGGGCACCCCGGCTTCCTCGGCCGCCTCGCGGAACGCCCCGTCCACGGCGCTTTCCCCGCGATGACGCGCGCCCCCGGGCAGCGCCCAGGTGCCGCCAAAGTGGCTCCATTCGACGCGGTGCTGGAGGAGGACTCCGCGGACGCGGTCGAAGGCCAGCAGGCCGGAGGCGCCGTAGGTTCCCCAGAATTGACGGCCATCGGGCGCATAGACCCAGGCGTCGCCGCTGTCGGAGGGATCGGGATGAGAGTTCACTGGACCGGACACCCCTCCAGCTTGTCACGTTGACCGATGGTATGCATCCCCGATTTCCCCACATGACGGCGGGGTTTTCCCCACCGTGACCGGCTCGATTCGTCACGGCTCGCCGAGGAACAGCCGATGAATTCCTGATAAACACCCTCGAATTCAAACAGCGGCCCGCAAGAATCCGCCATCGACGGGAAATATCAGCCTCTAAGACGATTCCCCCTCCCCCGCTGGGACCTAAAATCAAGGCTGACGTATACACAGCACTTTGCCGGTTGTCGCCGGCAGCGGCGGTTCCGTTCCCCGGAACGAGATCGCGCACCAGGAGGCCCCACATGAATCCCGACAAACCCATCGACATTCCCCCGTCGCTCGAGAACGGTGCCGCCGGCACCGACCTGCTGGCTACCTACTGGCCGAGCATTATCGGGCTGGCGATCGCGGTGGTCCTGATCGGACTGTGGATCTGGCGCGCCCGCCGCGACCCCGAGCGTCGCACCCGCCGGGTACGTCGTGGGTTCCTCTGGTGGACCCCGATCACGATCGTCCTGGTCGGCACGCTGGCGCTGGGTGTCAACACCTGGGTCGGCTACCTGCCCTCGGTGTCCTCGGTGCAGCGCTGGCTGAGCGATACCCCGCAGCGCCCGGTTGTGGTGTCCAATAAGAAGCCCGTCCAGGGATCCGGAACCACCACGCTGCCCACCTCCGAGCGTCGGGTCACCACCTCCACAACCGGCTACTCGTTCCTGGCGACGATCCCCTCCACCGCCAAGGACGTTCCCAGCTCCGGTGCCTGGGTGTACCTCCCGCCGGACTATGACAAGCCCGGCAACGATCGCCGCTACCCCGTCATCTACGCGATGCACGGATCCCCCGGCAGCGCCGCCGACTGGTTTGCCGGCGGCCGGATCGATGTGACCCTCGAAGAGCTCATGAAGACCGGGCAGTTCCCGCACGCCATCGTGGTTGCCCCCGATCTCAACGCCGGTCCCGAACGCCGCACCACCGAGCCGCTAAACTTCCCCGGCGGCCCGCAGATCGAGGACTACATGGTCAAGGATGTGGTGGGCTGGGCGGACAAGACCCTGCGGACAGAGCCCGAGGCCGATAAGCGCATCATTGCCGGGATGTCCTCGGGTGGGTTCACCTCGCTGGTGTTCGCGCTGCGCCACCCGGACGAATTTGGGTCCGCCATCTCGCTGCTGCCCTACGCCAAGCCGTATTCCAAGGGCATCGTGGGTAACCCCGAGGCCATGCGGATCAACACCCCCACGCACCTGCTGCGTGAGCTGCCTCGCGGCACCCACCAGACCTTCTTTATCGGTCAGGATGACGGGGAGTCCCTGCGCGCGGCCGAGGTCATCAACCGCGACCTGCGCGAGCACGGTCTCACCACCACGCTGCGCACCTACCCGGGCCTCGAACACAACTGGACCGCGGCGCGCACGATGATGCCCTACGGCCTGGTCTGGACCGCCCAGCAGCTGGGTTGGGACAAGCCCAACAGCTAGCAGCTCACAGCTCACGCGGATGGAAAACGGTGCCCGGTACCACCACAGGTGGTGCCGGGCACCGTTTATTCAGGACGTCAGGACGTCCCGACCTTCAACGAGCGGATGATGCCGTTGAATTCGAATCGGTCGGTAGCGGTCATCGGCTTCTCGGAGAAAAACAGGATGTCCCCGATCACCCCGTCTTGCTCAAACCGGTAGGCCAGGCCGCGATCGCCCAAGGTGAACCTGATCTCACGTGTGAATTCGTGCATGTTCTCCGGTTCTTCCGCGGTCATCTCGAGGCCCAGATCCACCCAGGAAAAGCGCTCGGCAACTTCGGGCGTATCGACACCCCGGATCACCACCTCCAGGGTGCGTTTCTGATTCATCGAGGTTTCCCGCACCACGCGGAGCTCCGTGGGCGAGGCGACGCTGCTGATCTCGTTGTCCACCATGTACGTGAAGAGATCCACCCGCGTCTCTCCCACGGTGGCCGAGATATTGGGGATCAGATCGCGGTCGAGCTGGGCCATGGACACCTCACGTCGATCCTGACGGATGGCGTTATTCACCCCGATCACCGCGGTCACGACCCCGATCAACACCGCGATCGCCACCACCGGCCACACCCATCGCCGCCACCCGGTCTTCTGCGCCGGCAAACCGATAAGACCCGTGGGAAAGCTCAGCATCGGGCGGGGCGCTCGCGCACCCCCGTATGCACGTCGAAAGGTCTCGGAGAACCCGGCAAAGTCCGAGGGGTCTTCCTCCTGGTTGAACCCGGTCGCCGAATCGGGAAGGTGGTGATTTGCCTGCACGATGACATCATCCACAAAGTCCGCGGCCCCCTCCCGGGCAATACATTCGCTCCAGGCCTCGAGGGTGTCAAAAAAAGTTGCGGTATCGGGAAAGAACGCCGACGCCTCCCCCAGAAAAACGCGCAGCACCTCGTTACCACCCGTGTACTTGGTGTCCAGGTAGTCCACAAAGTCCTGGGCCAGGGCCCGATGCCGGGGGAGGTTCTGGCGCACAAAATCCAGTAGCCGAGGTGCGCTACGCTCAAATTGCTGCCGGCTGATCGCAAAGTCCAGGCGGGCTTCCCACTCAATTTCTAACCGGTCAAACCGGTCATCAGCCGACATCCCGCGGGCCGCCAACTCGGCATCACGGCGATCATAGGCTTCCCATTCGACTCGAACATCGCGCACGGTCTGCGGGTCAAGCAACCCCACCCAAAACATGGGAACCGTGTCTTCGGCTCGAAAAATCATCCGATCGGATCCATCGATCAGATAGTTCTGCGTGGGCATACCCGTCCTCCCCTGTCGGTTATTCGACCCTAGCGAATGCGCGGGATGATCGAGGGAACGGGACGGTCAGCATAGTCGTCGAGGTTGGCGGAGAAATAGTCCATCCTGTCCGCCGCGCGGCTCCGGCTCGAACACCGGGGGCACTCTGCTCGATGCCGTGTGACCCCGGTTCTCCCACGCTAGCGCGCAACCGCCTCCACCCGGCCCTCGCCGCGGGTGAAACGCATGAGTTGACGGCTGTTACGCATCCGGTCCTGCTCATCATAGAGCCGGTGTGTCACCTCGCGCAGCGCGCGCTCGGCGTCCGGGGCACCCGCCTCGATAAAGAGCACGGTGTCACGGCATGGGACCGCGATGAGGAGGTCATCGTCAAGCTCGTCGGCGATACTCTCCCATAGCGAGGTCATCAATAGGGCCGAGGAGGCGAGTTCCCGATCCGCCCGCAGTTCATAGCCGCCGAAACGCTCGGAGGAGATCCGCTGTGCGGTAAATACCCGGCGCAGGTTCTCGGTGGCGAGGGCGTGCAGGTCCTCCAGGGTGATCGCCTCGGGCAGATACTCGGTGAGGACCACGTCCCACCGCTCCCCCTCATCCACCTGATAGAAGACGCCCAGGTCACCGGTGAACCGGCGGTGCGCGCGATACAGCAGTTCCCCGCCGCGCACGGGAATCGGCTCGGCATAGGTGATCGGATGCAGCAGCGGGAAGATCCGCGATCTTGCGGCTTCGAAGAGTTCCTCGCGTGAGCGCCTCTGCTCCGAGGGCGCGGCGACGCTCTTCCTGAAATATGAAAACAGCCCGGCCATGACGACCTCCCGTGGATTGCCCGTGAAGAGAACCCATTCACGCTAACAGCGCTCGGCTTCCCACCGGACCGCACCGTCGCATTTGGAACCGTGCGACGACCACCGCCTACGCCGGATTTGAGACTGCCTGAGAACGCCGCAGGGGCGCCCACCCGATGGATGGACGCCCCTGCGGACCTCGGCGTGGACGAGGGCGCCGAAACGCTCGCCCGAACGCGCTAGTCGCGGATCGCCGCGCCGAAGCGCTCGCCCGCGAGGGCGGCACCGGCCAGCTTGGCCTCGGAGGCCTCGGCCGCGGTGAGCGTGCGGTCGGCAGCGCGGAAGCGCAGCGCGAAGCTCAGCGACTTGTGGCCCTCGGCCAAGCCCTGCCCACGGTAGTCATCAACGAGGCGGATGTGCTCCAGGAGCTCCCCCGCGCCCTCGAGAACCGCCGCCTGCACCTCGGCCGCCGGAACCTCGACCGGAACGGTCAGCGAGAGGTCCTGGGTGGCGGCCATGAAGGTAAAGATCGACTGGGCCTCGACGATGTCGGTGCCGCCGGCAAGGACGGCGTCGAGGTTGATCTCGGCAACCGCCACGGTGCGCGGCAGGTCGGACTCGGCGGCGAAGCTCGGCAGGAGCTCACCGGCGTAACCCACGAGGGTTTCGCCGACGTACAGTGCGGCGGTGCGTCCCGGGTGCAGGATCTGGTGCGATCCCTGCTCGACACGAATCTCCACACCGGCGGCCAGGGCTACCTGACGCACCGCGTCCAGGGCGTCGGCCAGGCCACTCGGCACGGCCTCCTGACCCGGCTGCTTCGGGGTCACGTTACCCACGATGAGCACACCCACGTGGTGCGGCTGCGGCGGGATACCGGCCTTGAGCGCGGCCAGTTCGGCCTCACTCGGACGCACGGTGCCGTTCGGCAGCTCGCCCGCATAGCCCAGCGAGGCTCCGGCCTCGGGACGGAACACCAGACCGGTCTCGTAGATCGAGAGATCCACGAGTCCGCGTGCCAGGTTGCGCTTGGCCACACCGATCAGGCCCGGCAGCACCGAGGTGCGCAGGAACGGCTCGCGCGCATCCAGGGCGTTGGCCAGCTTGATCGCGGGCACGTCGCCGGTCGCAGCATCGGCCGTACCAAACAGGTTGTTGGTCTCGGCGGACACGAACGGGTACGACTGTACCTCGGTGGATCCGGCGGCGGCCAGCGTCTGGGCCACGCGGCGACGCGCACGCTGGGTGCGGGTCAGGCCGCGTCCGGGCGGGGCGACGGGCAGACGCGAGGGGATGCGGTCATACCCGATGATCCGCGCGATTTCCTCGGCGAGGTCGCAGGGGTCGGTGATGTCCGAGCGCCAGGTGGGGCGCACAACGCTCAGGCCGCCCTCCACGACGGTCACCTCGGCGCCGATCTCCTCGAGGGCCGAGGTTTCCTCGGCCACGGTGTACTCGGTGCCGATCAGGCCGCTCACGTAGCCCGCGGGCAGCAGGATGGCCTCGGGGGTCTCATCGGCGGCGATGGTCTGACCGAGCGAGTCGATCGTTCCACCGGCCAGCTCCACCAGCAGCTCGGCCACGCGCGCGGCGGCGGCACGGCCCAGACGCGGGTCAACACCGCGCTCGAAGCGCTTGGATGCCTCGGAGGGCAGCTTGTGACGGCGCGCGGTACGCGCGATGGAAACCGGCGAGAAATGCGCGGCCTCGATCAGCACATCGGTGGTGGTGTCGCTGATCTCGGTGGACGCGCCACCCATCACACCGGCCAGGCCGATGGCCCCGGAGTCATCGGCGATGACGAGGTCTTCGGCATGCAGCTTGCGCTCGGTCCCGTCGAGGGTCACCAGGGTCTCGCCCTTTTCGGCGCGACGCACCACCAGTCCGCCGGCAACCTTGTCCAGGTCGTATCCGTGGATCGGCTGACCCAGCTCGAACATCACATAGTTGGTGATATCCACCAGCAGCGAGATCGAGCGCACACCCGCGAGGGAGAGGCGCGCCACCAGCCACGGCGGGGTCGGACGGGTCGCGTCCACGCCGCGCACCACGCGGGTCGTGAAGGCGTCGGCCCCCACCACACCGCGGATGGGAGCGTCGTCGCGAATCTCGACCGAGAAGCCGGTGGCCTCCAGCGCGGCGGGCGCAAGGGCCGGGTCGCGGAAGGCCGCACCGGTGGCGTGCGAGTACTCGCGGGCCACACCGCGCACCGAGAACGCGTAGCCGCGGTCCGGGGTCACGTTGATCTCCACCGCGGTGTCATCCAGACCCAGCAGCGGCAGGGCCGGGGTGCCCACGGGGGCATCGATGCCGTACTTCGAGAGCACGATGATGCCATCGTGCTCATCGCCGAGACCCAGCTCACGGGCCGAGGCCATCATGCCCTCGGAGACGTGACCGTAGGTCTTGCGCGGAGCAATGACGAAGTTTCCGGGCAGCACGGCACCGGGCAGGGTGACAACTACCTTGTCACCCACGCGGAAGTTGTGGGCACCACAGACGATGCCGTGGATCGCGTCGCCACCATCGGCGGCGATTTCGCCGTCTGCGGCCACGCGCACGCGGCACCAGTTGATGGTTTTACCGTTGGACTGCTCCTCGGGGGTGAACTCCAGCACCTCGCCGACCACGATCGGTCCGGTGAGGTCGAACGTGTGCACGTCCTCCTCTTCCAGACCCACCTTGACCAGGGCCTCCTGGACCGACTCGGGGGTCGCTCCGGGCTCGAGATCTACGTATTCAGCCAGCCAGTTCAGGGGAACCCGCACGACTACACCACCATTCCGAATTGCTGGGAGAAGCGCACGTCGCCCTCCACCATTTCACGCATGTCCTGTACACCGTCACGCAGCATCAGGCCGCGCTCCACACCCATACCGAAGGCGAAACCGGAGTAGATCTCCGGGTCGATTCCGGCCGCACGCAGCACGTTGGGGTGGATCATGCCGCAGCCGCCCCACTCGATCCAGCGTGCGCCGCCCTTGAAGGTGGGGTGCCAGAAGTCGAGCTCGGCGCTGGGCTCGGTGAACGGGAAGAAGCTCGGACGCAGACGGATCCTCGCCTCGTCGCCGAAGACCGACTTCACGAAGTGGTCCAGGGTTCCCCGCAGGTCGGCCATGGTCAGACCCTTGTCCACGGCGAGGCCCTCGAACTGGGTGAACACGGGGGTGTGCGTGGCATCCAGCTCATCGGTGCGGTACACGCGGCCCGGGGCCAGCACGTAGATCGGCACCTCACGGTCGAGCATGGTGCGCACCTGCACCGGCGAGGTGTGGGTACGCATGACCAGGTGAGCCTCGGGGGGCTCCACAAAGAAGGTGTCCTGCATCGCACGCGCGGGGTGGTCGGCGTCAAAGTTCAGCGCGTCAAAGTTAAACCACTCGCTCTCAACCTCGGGGCCCTCGGCAATCTCCCAGCCCATGCCGGTGAAGATGTCCTCCACGCGCTCACGCAGCAGCTCCAGCGGGTGACGAGCACCGGCACGGTAGCGGCTGGGCAGCGCGGTGACATCCACGGTCTCGGCGGCCAGACGGGCGGCATCCTCGGCGGCGACGATGCGCTCCTCGGCTGCGGCATAGGCACCGTTCACTCGCCCGCGGGCCTGGCCCACGAGCTTGCCAAAGGCGGCCTTCTGGTCGTTGGGCACGGAGCGCAGGGCGGCGTTGAGGTTCGCCAGCGGCGAGCCCTCGGCCATGTGGGCCGAACGCGCCTGCTTGAGTGCGGTGGAGTCGGTGGCGGCGGCGATGGCGGCGAGCGCCACATCGACCGCGGCGGCGACGCTTTCTTCGGTAATCAGTTGAGGGTCAGACACAAAAACACATTCTACCCGGGTTCACCCATCTGTCGTGGGCCAGAACGCCGGATCGCCCCGCCCGGATGTGATCCATCCGGGCGGGGCGATCCGCCGAGTGCCGTCGCTATCCGCGTGTGGCCCCCGCCTGCACGGCGGCCGCGGGACCGGGCTCGGTGCCCGGGGCGTCTCCCCCGCCGGGCTTTTCGGGTTCGGCCGTGCCACGCTGCGCGCGATCCGAACGCCGCGCCAACCAGCGGGCAAACGCCGAGAGCAGCAGGTTCATCACCAGGTAGATGACCAGGGTGATGATGAACAGCGTAAACAGGTACTTATTGCCCAGGGCGCTTCCGAGGTTGTTCATCGTGGTACGGATCAGCTCCGGGTAGCCCACGATGAATCCCAGCGAGGTGTCCTTAAGCAGCACCACCAGTTGGGCCACAACAATCGGGAGCATCTGCCGGAAGGCCTGCGGGAACTCGATCCGCATCCGGGTGGCAAAGGGCGTCAACCCGATACTCAGACCGGCCTCACGCTGTCCCTTGGGTAGCGAGGCGATACCGGCTCGCAGTGCCTCACCGATGATCGCACCGTTATAGAGTCCCAGCCCGAGAACCACGGCTAGGTAGGCCCCACTGGAGAACGCCAGCAGGATAAACAGCATCATCAACAGCACCGGCATGCCCCGCAGGAACTCCAGGACAATCGTGGTCGGTATGCGAACCCAGCGACTGCGGGCCGTGCGCAGCAGCGCAAACACCACCCCGAGGATCAGGGCGAGGACCGCTGCCACGAGCGCGGCCTTCAGCGTGTTGAGTACACCACCGCCAACCTGTTCCCATAGGACCGGATTGGTCACCACATCCCAGCGGGATGCGTCCCACACGCCGGGCAGGCTCATGCCACCGGAGATCTGGCGGGGCTGACCGAGGATATACGCGGCCCCGCCAAATCCGCCCAGGACCACCAGGGTCACGATTATCGAGATGATACGCGAACGCCGCTTGGCCTTGGGACCGGGCGCATCAAACAGAACAGAGGATCCACTCATCGCGACACCGCCCACTTCTTTTCCAGATATCCGGCCAGGATGCCCAGCGGAATCGTAATCAACAGGTAGAACGTGGCCACACCCAGCAGGACCGGGATCACCGCGTTTCCGTTGGCGTTGGCCAGTTCCTTTCCGATGGTGACCAGCTCGGCCACAAAGAATCCACCGGCCACCGAGGTGTTCTTGACCAGCGCGATCATCACGTTGATCAGCGGCGGAATGGTCATCCGCACCGCCTGTGGGAGCACCACCCGAGTCACCGTCTGACCAAAGCCCAGCCCGATGCTCCGGGCCGCCTCGGCCTGACCGATCGGCACACCGTTCACGCCGGAGCGCAGCGCCTCGGCCACAAACGGTGAGGTGTAGAGGCTTAGACCGATCATCGCCAGGAACTTATAGTCCAGCCCGAGCCCCAGCTGCGGGGCCACAAACGCGAAGAAAAACAGGATCAGGGTCAGCGGGGTGTTACGCACCAGTTCGGTATAGACGGTCGCGAAGGTGCGCAGCGCACCCACCGGCGAGATCCGCATGATCGCGATGATCGTGCCGATAATCAGTGCCGCGATACCCGCGACCACAAACAGCTGCAGGGTGAGCACAAACCCCGAGAAATATCGATCGAGGTTGTCAAAAATAACGTTCATTCACCGCCTCCTTTCGAGGGGGAGAAACGCGTGTTCTGCGGAGCGTCGGCCCCGCAGAACACGCGTCGGATGACTACTCGGTGATCTTGGGACCATCAACGAAGGGCAGAATCTTGCCCGCGGTCTTTTCCCAGGCCTTCTTATAGGCACCGTCGGAGTAGGACTCCTCCAGGGACTTGTTGATGAAGTCCTTGAACGCGGTGTCCCCCTTCTTCAAACCGATCCCGTAGGGCTCCTGAGTGAAGAGATCACCGGCGAGCTTGAACTCACCCTCGTTCTTTTCCGCGAGTCCGGCGAGGATCACGTTGTCGGTGGAAACCGCCACAACCTTGCCCGAGCGCAGCGGCTCCAGGCAGTTGCTATAGGTATCGGTCAGGACCGGGTCCGCCCCGAGCTTGGCCAGGTTCTCCGCCGGGGTCGAGCCGGTGACCGAACACACGGGCTTGCCCACAATGTCCTTCTCGGACTTGATGTCGTTGTTGTCGGCCTTGACCAGCAGCGACTGTCCGGCAATGTAGTAGGGCCCCGCGAAGTCGATGACTTCCTTGCGCTTATCGTTGATCGTGTAGGTGGCAACCACCATATCGACCTCACCATTTTCGATGAACGGCTCACGGTTTGCCGACACGGCCTCCTTCCACTCGATCTTGTCGGCGGGGATGCCCAGCTGACCGGCGATGATCTTGGCGATTTCGACATCGAAACCTTCCTCGCCGTTCAGTCCCTTCTCCCCGAAGAGCGGCTGATCAAACTTCACCCCGACGGTGATCTTGCCGGCCTTGGCCAGCTTTTCCATCGTGGTCCCGGCCTCGAAGGTGGGGTTCTCCACCACGGTGGGGTTGTCGCCGGATCCGCCCCCGCTACCGCCGGCGTTGCCGCCGTCGGTGCTGGAGCAGGCCGTAAAGAGGAGGGCCGAGGCCGCGGCGAGGGCTACAAGAGATACTTTCGAACGCTTCATGAGTGGCTCCTTTGCTGTGGTGTTACCGGTCGAGAATCTTGGCGAGGAAGTCGCGCGCACGCTCGGATGAGGGGTTGGTGAAGAAGGTTTCGGGGGTTTCGTCCTCGACGATTTCGCCGTCCGCCATGAACAACACGCGGTCGGCGGCCTTGCGGGCGAAGCCCATCTCGTGGGTCACCACGATCATCGTCATGCCCTCCTTGGCGAGTTCGACCATGACGTCGAGGACCTCGTTGATCATTTCCGGGTCGAGCGCCGAGGTGGGCTCGTCCATCAGGATCAGCTTCGGGCTCATTGCCAACGATCGGGCGATCGCGACGCGCTGCTGCTGACCGCCGGAGAGCTGCGCGGGCAGCTTTTTGGCCTGGTTGGCCACACCCACGCGTTCCAGCAGCGTCATTGCCCGCTCGTTCGCCTGTTTGGTGGACATCTTTTTCACCCGAATGGGGCCCAGGGTCACGTTTTCCAGCACGGTTTTATGTGCGAAGAGGTTGAAGGACTGGAACACCATGCCCACGTCCGCGCGGAGCTTAGCCAGGCCCGCACCCTCCTCTGGCAACTGCTTGCCGTCGATCGTGATTGTGCCGCTGTCGATCGTCTCCAACCGGTTGATGGCCCGGCAGAATGTGGACTTACCGGAGCCCGAGGGCCCGATCACGACCACGACCTCACCGCGTGCAACCGACGTGGAGATGTTTTTGAGAACGTGCAGATCGCCGTAGTGCTTGTTGACATCGGAGAGCACCACGAGGGGTTCTCCGCGGCCGACGATCGGAACGCTTGTGGTTTGGGGTATCAACGTTGGTTCCATGCCCTCACGCTAGTCAGTGTGCCCACTCAAACGACACGAATCAACACGCTTGTTACCTATTTGTGACCGTTATACAACGGGCTGATCAGAGGCTGAATTTGTTCGGACTTCTTCCATATTTGAGATGAAATCCGATATATATTCCAGAAAGCGCATGAATAGATCCGGAAAGTTTCTTCGGAAACAATAGCGGCAGAACGCCGGAAATCCGGACCCGGTTGCCACCTACGTGTCACAGTGCCCTCGGCCACTTCGAGGCGCCGTGTCCCCCGATTCTGGGTACCCAGATTCACCCCTCGGCGACACCGGGCACGGCTTCGGGCACGACATCGGGTACGGCGTCGGGCACGACATCGGCCCGGGAGAGCCGGGCCAAAATGTCACGAGCCTGCGGCGTGCCGGGTCGCAGAAAGAAGTCCGCGGCGGGTTGATCCTCGACGATCCGTCCCGCACAGACCACGATGATGCGTGAGGCGGCCTCTCTGACCAGGGTGAGATCGTCCGTGGCCAGGACCACGGCGGTCCCCTCCCGGGTGGCCTCCCGAACCAGATCGGCGATCAGGCGGCCGGTCGATGGGCCCAGATCCCGAGTGGGATCCTCCATCACCAGCAGACGAGGGGTGAGCGCGAGCGCGCGAGCGATCTGTACCCGGCGACGCTGATCGTTCGAGAGCTTCCCGGCAACGGTGCGGGCCTCTGCCAGCATCTCCACGCGGGCGAGGAGTGCCCGCGCACGCTCGGTCGCGAGGATGGGTGACATTCCGCGGGTTCGAACCTGCGCCCGAGTGACATTGTCCATAACGCTGAGTCGGGCCGGCAGATCTCCGGAGGACTCAACCAGGCCCACGTCGCGGCACGGGTGGTCCCGAGAATCCGGCGGCGCGGGTATCTCGCATCCCCCCACCCGCAAACTGCCCGAGGAGATGGGTTCATCACCGCTCAGTATGCGGCAGAAGAGGGATTTTCCCGCCGCGTCCAGACCCAGGATCGCGACGCTTTCGGCACGGTGGACACTCAGGCTTATCCCGCCAAAACCTCGATGGTCGGCGGTGTGCGCGCTGACGGCGGTCAGCGCCACGATGGGCACCTCACAGACTGCGTGTGAGGTGCGTGGGGCTCTCGGTATCGACGTTGACTCCATACGCTCACGTTACGTGGGTCCCCGCACGGCGGCGGAGCATGTCGCACGGTGATGGCTGGCCCGACGCATACCAAGCATGTGTTCGCCGGGCCTCGGCACACAGCACATGAGCCACCCCGCGTGGACGCGGGGTGGCTCATGTATTCCGCCGAGGCGGACGGTTAAGTCGCTAGGAACGCTGTGCGAATGCGCTCTCGTAGAGGCAGACGGAGGCGGCGGTGGCCAGGTTCATCGACTCGGCGGCACCAAAAATCGGCACGCTCACCGCACGCTCGGCGCGGGCAAGGTTCTCATCGGTCAGCCCGCGGGCCTCGTTGCCGAACAGCCAGGCGGTGGGCTCGGCCAGGACACCGCTGTTGCGGACGTCGAGCAGCGAGTCACCCTTGATGTCCGCGGCGATCACCGATACACCGGCCTCGCGGGCCAGCAGCAGCACGTCGGGCAGTTCCAGGCCCACGGCCACGGGCAGGTGGAACAGCGATCCGGTGGTGGAGCGCACCACCTTGGGGTTGTAGAGGTCGACGCTGCGTCCGGTGAGGATCACGCCGTCGGCACCGGCCGCGTCGGCGGCACGGATGATGGTCCCGAGGTTACCCGGGTCACGGACCTCCTCGAGGATCGCGATGAGCTTGGGCTCGTCGCGGAAGATGTCCTTGGCGGAGGTCGGGAACTGACGGGCGACGGCGATAACACCCTGCGGGGTGACGGTGTCGGCCATCGCGTTGATGACCTCTTCGCTGACAAACTCGACGTCCATTCCGGCGGCCACCGCGGCCTCGGCCAGGTCGGTGTAACGCTCCAGCGCGGTCGGGGTGACGTACAGCTCAAGCATGACCTCGGGACGGTAGGTCAGCGCTTCGACAACCGCCTGCGGGCCCTCGAGCAGGAACAGGCCGGTCTCTTCACGGACGGCACGACGGCCAAGCCTTGCGACGGCACGGATACGGGGGGCACGGGGATTATCTAGCACCTGGCCATTCTACCCGCGTGGGCAGCGCAGCGGAAAACCCACCCCGACCGCTGGACAACAGGCCCGCAAACAACAAACGGCCCCACCACCGAAGCCCAACAAAGGATCCGCGGCCGGAAACAACAAACGACCCCACCGCCGAAGCCCGACGGAGGATCCGCGGCCGGAAACAACAAACGGCCCCACCGCCGAAGCGATGGGGCCGAATGTAAATGAAGCTAAAGCTTACGCAGCCTTGGGAGCCGAGGTGTCGGCCGGGAGGGCCTTCTTGGCGGACTCAACCAGAGCGGCGAAGGTTGCCGGCTCGTTGACTGCCAGCTCGGCGAGGATACGACGGTCAACCTCGATACCGGCCAGACCCAGACCCTGGATCAGACGGTTGTAGGTGAGGCCGTTTGCACGGGATGCAGCGTTGATACGCTGGATCCACAGGCGACGGAAGTCGTTCTTACGCTTCTTACGGTCGTTGTAGTTGTAAACGAAGGAGTGGGTAACCTGCTCCTTGGCCTTACGGTACAGACGCGAACGCTGACCACGGTAACCCGAGGCACGCTCGAGGATTACGCGACGCTTCTTGTGGGCGTTGACGGCCCGCTTTACTCTTGCCATTTCTCTACTTCTATCTCTCTATGTCCGTCGAGCTTACTTACCGAGAAGCTTCTTGATGTTCTTGGTGTCGGCCTTGGACACGAGCTGGTCCTGGTTCAGACGACGCTTGCGGTGGCTGGACTTCACCTCAAGGTTGTGTCGCATACCCGACTGCTGCTTCTTGATCTTGCCGGAGCCCGTGAGCTTGAAGCGCTTCTTAGCGCCCGAGTGGGTCTTCTGCTTAGGCATTACTTTCCTCCTGCTTTGCCGCTCTCTTATTGGCGGCCCGATTTGCATTGGCCTCGGCTTTCGCCTCGGACTTATTCTTGAGAGGCCCAATCACCATGACCATGTTGCGGCCATCGATGGTGGGGTTGGACTCGATCACGCCGAACTCGGCGACATCTTCTGCAAAACGATGCAGCAGACGCACACCCTGGTCGGGACGAGACTGCTCGCGGCCGCGGAAAAGGATCATTGCCTTCACCTTGTCCCCGGACTTCAGGAAGCCCTCGGCGCGCTTGCGCTTGGTCTCGTAGTCGTGGTCATCAATCTTCAGACGGAAGCGCACCTCTTTGAGGACGGTGTTCGCCTGGTTACGGCGTGCTTCCTTCGCCTTCTGCGCAGCCTCGTACTTGAACTTGCCGTAGTCCATGATCTTCGCAACCGGCGGCTTCGAATTGGGGGCAACCTCGACCAGGTCAAGATCTGCCTCCTGCGCCAGGCGCAGCGCTACCTCAATTTTGACAACACCAACCTGCTCGCCTGCGGGGCCAACAAGGCGAACTTCAGGGACCCGGATTCGGTCATTGGTACGGGGATCGCTAATGCGTAACTCCTCTGATTGATACTCGAGGCCACTCAGTCCGAAATGATTCATACCGAGGCGAGAGAGAAATTACACACCGGATACGTGTGACCAAAGGTCACTACCCGGCCAACACCCTGACTACCAAACCCTCCGAGGAGGGTCTTGGCGGAGTGTAACTACCCGGTAACCTAGTACTACGGTCAAACGCGGGTGGGAGAATATCCTCTTTCGTAACGGAACAGATGTTCCGTAGCCGCGTATCAGTCTAGCAGAGGAACACAGTGACGGAAAACCAGTCCCCCAGCCCGGAAGAAAACGAAGCGGTTGCCGAGGCCACGCGGGATATTGCGGAGGTTCCCGCGGTCGAGGTAATCACGACCGCGTGCGTACACCTGCTCAGCGCGGCGGCGGTCAAGGTGGGCCTTGCCGACGACCCGGAAACCCAGACCGACCTGGATGAGGCACGCAAGCTGATCAACGCCCTGGCGGGCCTGATCACGGCCGCCGCTCCGGATGTGAGCGACATGCACGCCCGCAGCCTGCGCGATGGTCTGCGTTCGCTGCAGCTCGCGTTCCGCGAGGCATCGGCCATTCAGGATCCGATCGGTAAGGGTCCGGGTGAGAAGTTCACCGGTCCGGTGAACTAACTTCCTGGCCTCCTACAAGCACCGGCACTCTTCGGAGTGTCGGTGCTTTTTTGCGCGCAATTATGGCCTAGCCGCGCGATGCGTGCACCTACTGTTTCGCCACATGACACTGGGTTACCCCGTGTCCCCGTGATCGTTGGCCCACCCCCGAACGCGTTGCTAGTTTTCTCGAACCATCAGCCGTGTTTTTGATTCGAGGGATTCGCCGTGACCATCGCCCCCAGCCCCACCGAGACCGCCGCGCCCGCCACCGCCACGACCACTGCGGCCGGGTCAGAGGCATCCGGCACGACCACGCCCACCGCCGCGGAGACCCTGCTGGCCGGACACCGGGTGCCCCGGGTGGGCCTCGGTGCCGCGCGGCTGACCGCGGGTGATGGGTGGGGTGTCCCCGCCGATCCCGAGGTTCCGCGGGCGCTGCTGCGCGCGGCCCTCGATGCGGGAATCCGCTACGTGGACACCGCGGATGCGCTGGGCCCCGGCGTAAGCGAGGGCATCATCGGCGATGTGATTGGCAATCGGGATGACATCCTGGTCTCGACCAAGGTCGGGATGCTGCGTCCCGCACAGGATCGCTGGGGTATCCTCGGCCAGCCCGACTACCTGCGTCACGCCGTGCACGCGTCGCTGCACCGGCTGGGGCGCGAGCGCATCGACCTGCTGTTTCTGCACCGAATCGACCCGGACGTGCCCCTCGCCGACCAGCTGGGTGCACTCGCCGAGCTGCGTGATCAGGGCAAGATCGGCCACATCGGGCTGAGCGAACCCACGCTGGAACAGCTGGATGCCGCGCTTGCGATTGAACCCATCGCCGCCGTGCAGAGCCTCTATAACGTGGCCGCGCGGGAGAACGCCCCGGTGATCGAGCGTCTGGGCGAGCGGGCGATCCCGTTCATCGCCTACTGGCCGCTGATCGGCCGCGGACTGCCCGCCGAGACCCACGCCCGGGTGTTCGCAGCCCTCGAACCCGCCGCCCGCGCGCACCGTACCAGCGTGCAGTCCATCGCGCTCGCCTGGATCTTCCACACCGTGCCCGACGGCCTCGCCGTGGTGGGCAGCCGGAACCCGGCACACCTCCGCGACAACCTGGAGGCCACCGCGATCACGCTGAGCGCCGAGGAGGTCACGGGCATCTCCGCGGCGGTCGCCCAGGCACTCGACGGCTTCGTTTTTCACCCTCGGCACAGCCCGCACTCCGCCTCGCGAGCATGATTCGTCCCCGGGTTACCGCCCGGGGTGACGGCCCCGATCCGCTCACACTTCCACCCATTTCCGCCTTCCGAACACCCCGCGCAAAGGACTCCACCGATGACCACCGATCCGCTCGACACCTACCTCGCCTACGGCCAGCGCTCGCTCACCCCCGCCCCGATTGGGGAGGCCGAATCGGCCTTCGCCGGAGCTCCCGCGGATATTCACGCGCGCATCGCCGCCCGAATCGAGGGGTTGCGACCGCGCCTGCACGAATTTGCCGTGGATCTCTACCACCACCCCGAGCTGGGGTTTGAGGAGCACCGCAGCGTGCAGAAGATCGCCGAGCTGCTGGCCGAGGAGGGTGTGGAGACCGAGGTGGGTGTGTTTGGACTGCCCACCGCGTTTGTGGCACACGCCGGTTCCGAGGTGGGCGACGGACCGCACTTCGCGGTCATCGCCGAATACGATGCGCTGCCCGGTGTGGGGCACGCCTGCGGGCACAACGTGATCGCCGGCATCGCGATCGGAGCCTTCCTGGCGCTGCGCGACGTGGTGGCCGAAACCGGCGGCCGTGTCTCGCTGATCGGCACCCCGGCGGAAGAGGGTGGCGGCGGCAAGGAGCTCATCATCCGCGCCGGCGGCTTTGACGATGTGGATGCCGCGGGCATGGTCCACCCGAGCGTTGGCCACGAGGTCTCCCCCATCTATGGTTCGGGAACCACCGGGGTGCGCCGGATCCGGGTCGCGTATCACGGCCGCGCCGCGCACGCCGCCGGTACCCCCTACCTCGGGCTCAACGCGCTCGATGCGGTGGTCACCGCCTACCAGGGGATCGCCCAGCTGCGCCAGCACATCCTGCCGATCGATCGCATTCACGGCGTGATCACCAACGGCGGGAGTGCGGCCAACGTGGTGCCCGAGCTGACCGAGGCTCACATTCTGGTGCGCTCGAGCGAGATCGACACCCTGAAAATCCTGACCCAGCGGGTGGTGGACATCCTCGAGGCTGCGGCCCTGGCCACGGGAACGCGCGCCGAGATCGACCTCGATGCCGAGCCCGCCTACCTACCGCTGGCCAACAACATCGCGCTGACCAAGCACTGGGCGCGCCACCTCACGGACCGCGGCCGCACCGTGCCGCTCAAGCCGAAGGTGGTACGCCAGGGCGGACCCTCCACCGATATGGGCAATGTCAGCCAGTACGTTCCGGCGATCCACCCGGCCCTGGGCCTCGGCGGGGACGGCACCATCGTGCCGCACAACGCCGGATTTGCCGACATCTCGATCCTGCCCGATGCGCTCAACGCGCTCGTGGATGCCGCCACCGCGCTGGGCTCGGCCGCCGCCGACTACCTGGTGGATGCCGACCTACGCACGGCCGTGGCCGATGAGTTTGTCGCACGCGGCGGACGCGTGCGCTGGGAGGACTAGCGTGAGCACGCTCGATCAGACGGTGCCGCCCACGGAGGCGGTCGGCCCGGCTTCGGCTTCGGCCGTTTCCGGGCACGGCGCATCATCCGAGCGCCCTGCCGGGGCATCCACTCCCGAGGCGGAGCCCCGCGAGGACGCCGTCCCCACGGTCGCCTCGCTGCTCGCCGAGGCGTCACAGGCCGAGGAGGTCGGCCGGCTGGGCCGGATCCGCGGGATCGCCTCCTATGTGGGTCACCGCGTCCTCGACATCGTCCTGGTGCTCTGGGCCGCGGCCACCCTCTCGTTTGTGGCGCTCCAGCTGATCCCCGGAAACCCGCTGGACAAGATGCTCTCGGGCATGCAGGAGGCCACCCCGGAGATTCGCGCGCAGATCGCCGCCCACTACGGGCTCGATCAGCCGCTGATCGTGCAGTACTTCACCTACCTGGCCGGGGTCCTGCGTGGGGACTTCGGGATCAGCTATCAGCGCGCCTCCCCGGTCACCGAGGTTATCCTCAGCGAGATCGGGCCCACTGCCGAGCTCACCGGCTGGGCGATCCTGGTGGCGATTATCGTCTCCGTGCTGCTGGCGCTGGCTACCTCGGGCCGCCGCCGTGGGGCCCGCGCATTTGCCCAGGGGTTTGAGCTGGTGGCCGTCTCGGTGCCCTCGTTCTGGCTCGGCATCATCCTGATGACCGTGTTTTCCTTCTCGCTCCAGTGGGTCCCGGCATTCGGGACCGACGGCCCCGGCTCGCTGGTCCTGCCGGTCATCACCCTCGCCCTGCCGCTGATCGGTGTGATCACCCAGGTGCTGCGCGAGCGCATGGAACACGTGCTGCACGAGCCGTTTGTGACCACGATCCGCGCCCGCGGGCTCGGCGAAAACCGGCTGCGTTCGCGCCACGTCCTGCGTCACGCGAGCCTGCCCGCGCTGACACTCACCAGCGTGATCTTCGGATCGCTGCTGAGCGGCACCGCGATCATCGAGACGCTGTTTGCCCGGCCCGGACTCGGCCGGGTCGCCGTGGTGGCGATCCAGGACCGGGACTACCCGGTGGTGCTCGGCTTTGTGGTCTTCGCCGCGCTGATCTTCATCGTGATCAACACGATCGTGGACCTGCTGTATCCGCTTCTCGACCCGCGCCTGAGAGGGGGCCACTCATGAGCCTGAACCTAAACCTTGGCGGCCGTACCCGCACCCCGCGGGTGCCCCGCACCGAACGGGTCCGCTCGGCCCACGCCCTGAATCCGGGCGTTGCGCTGTCGGCCCTCGTGGTGCTGCTGCTGATTGTGGCCGCGCTGTGGCCGGGCATCTTCACCAGTCAGGATCCGATCGCCGGGGACCCCGCCGACGCGTTTGCCGGATCCAGTGCCGCGCATATCCTCGGCACCGATCAGCTCGGCCGCGACCTGTTCTCCCGCATCATCCACGGCACCATCTACTCCCTCTCGCTGGGTGTGGGGGCCTCACTGATCGGTCTGATCGGCGGCGTGATTCTCGGTGTGCTGGCAGGCTACTCCCGCGGCATCTGGGACCGGGTCATCACCCGCGCCCTCGATGTCCTCCTCGCCTTCCCCGAGGTACTGGTGGCGCTGCTGACCATCACGATTCTCGGCCCCGGCCAGTGGAGTCTGCTCTGGGCCGTGGGCCTCGGCCGGATCCCCGGCGCCGCCAGGCTCGTACGCACCCAGGTGCTGCAGATCCGCGGCTCGGGGTTCATCCGCTCGGGCATCGCGCTGGGGCTCTCCCCCGGCCGACTGATCCTGCGCCACGTGGTGCCCAACAGCCTGGGTCCGGTGCTTGTGCACGCGGTGATCGGCGTGGGGGTCTGCATCATCTTTGGTGCCGCCCTGAGCTTCCTCGGACTCGGTGCCGTCCCGCCCACTCCCGAGTGGGGACTGATGCTCTCCGAGGCCAGGCAGTACCTGAGCATCGCCCCGTGGATCGCGATCTGGCCGGGGGTCTTCATCACCCTCACCGTGATCAGCGTGACCGTAACCGGCCGCTGGCTGCAGCAGCGTTTCATCAGCAAGAGGAGCTCCCTGTGACCGTCGAGAATTCCGAGGCCCTGGTCTCGGTGCGCGATCTGACCATTGATTTTGGCCCGCACACCGCGGTGTCCGGGTTGTCCTTTGATCTGACCCCCGGACGCTGTGTCGCCCTGGTGGGCGAATCCGGTTCCGGCAAGAGCGTGTCCGCACGAGCGCTGCTCGGGCTGGTGGGTCCGGGATCCCGGATCGAGGCCACCGAGCTGCGCCTGGGCACCCACGACCTGCGCACGCTCACCCCTGCCCAGTGGCGCGGGGTGCGTGGACGCGAGGTGGGCCTGGTGTTGCAGGATGCGCTGGTGTCCCTCGACCCGCTCAACACCATCGGGGCCGAGGTTGCCGAATCGCTGCGGCTGCACACCGGCCTGGCCAAAAAGCCCGCCGCCGAGATCGTGCACGGCCTGCTGCGCCGCGTCGGTATCCGCGATCCCGAGGAGCGCGCGGGGCAGTATCCCCACCAGCTCTCCGGTGGACTGCGTCAGCGCGCGCTGATCGCCAGTGCCGTGGCCGCCGGGCCGCGGGTGCTGATCGCCGATGAGCCCACCACCGCGCTGGATGTCACCGTCCAGGCGCAGGTGCTGGAACTCCTCGCCGAACTCAAGCGCGAGGGCACCGCACTGCTGCTGGTCAGCCACGACCTGGCCGTGGTGTCCGAGCTGGCCGATGAGATCATCGTGCTGCGCGCCGGGGCGGTGATCGAACGCGGCACCCCCGCTCAGATCCTGCACAATCCGCAGGCCGACTACACCCGGCAGCTCCTCGATGCGGTGCCCTCGGCGCACACCCGCGGCGAGCGCCTCTCCCCGCTGCCACCCGCGGTGTTTACCCGGCCCCGGGTCGCGGAGCGGGAAGGTGTTCAGCGAGTGGGCGAGACTCGGCCCGCTCCGATCCTCGAGGCGCGCAACCTGGTCAAGAGCTACCCCGCCACCCGCGGCCGCCGCACCACCGTGCTCCACGACGTGTCCTTCACGCTGGAACGCGGCAAAACGCTGGGGATCGTGGGCGAATCCGGGTCGGGAAAGTCCACCGCGGCGGCGATCGCGCTGGGCCTGACCCCCGCCGATACCGGCGAGGTCCTGCTGGATGGCGAGGCGTGGTCACGCCTCAGGGAAAAGGATCGTCGGGCGCGACGTCGCCGCATCCAGACGATTTCCCAGGATCCGCTGGGCTCCTTCGACCCGCGCTCCAACGTGCGCACGCTGCTCGGCGAGGCCCTGTCCACCGTGGGGGTTCCCCGCGGCGAGCGCGACGACGCCGCGACCGCGCTGCTGGAACAGGTGGGGCTCTCCGCCGTGCACCTGGGCCGGCATCCGCTGGAACTCTCCGGTGGGCAGCGCCAGCGCATCGCGATCGCCCAGGCGCTGGCGACCAACCCCGAGATCATCGTGTGTGACGAACCCGTCTCCGCACTCGACGTCTCGATCCAGGCCCAGGTACTCGACCTGCTGCGTGACCTTCAGGATCAGCTGCACGTCTCCCTCCTCTTTATCTCCCATGACCTGGGGGTGGTCCGCCACATCGCACACGATGTGGCAGTCATGCAGCACGGTCGGATCGTCGAGTTCGGCGAAACCGGCGAGGTCTTCGACCATCCGCAGCATCCCTATACCCGCGATCTGATCGCCGCCATTCCCACCATCGGCACACCCACACCCGCGATCTGATCACCGACACCTCCATGGCCCAACCATCAGCACCCGCACACCCGCGATCTGATCACCGTCGTCGCCCCCACACCACTCCTCACCATCACCCCTGAAAGGCACCACCCATGCGAAATCGCACCCGCAACGCGGCACTGCTTGGCGCCACCGCCCTGCTCACCGCCTTCGCCCTGACCGCCTGCTCGGCGTCCGCCTCCCCGAACCCCGGGTCATCCGGCAACGCCGGTACCTCGGCGAGCCCGGTCAGCGGCGGCACCCTGCGCTATCTGGCCAACACCGAACCGCCCACCTGGGACGGTCAGCGCGTCCCGAGCCTCAACCTCAACTCGATCAACTCCTCGATCTTTGACACGGTGACCGTGCAGGCCGAGGACGGCACCTATAAGCCGGGCCTGGCCACCAAATGGGAGGTCAGCGAGGACGGCCTGATCTACACCTTCACCCTGCGCACCGACGTGAAGTTCCAGGACGGGAGCCCGTTCAACGCCGGGGTGCTCAAGCAAAACCTCGACCGTCCCCTCAACGAGACCGGTCTGGGCACCGCCTCCACCGGAATCGTGTCCAATGAGGTCCTGGATGACAGCACCCTGAAGGTGACCCTGTCGCGCCCGAACGCCGCGTTTATCCACGCCCTCTCGACCCCGCACTGGCCGATCTACTCGGGCAAGGTGCTCACCGAACACACCCCTGCCGAGCTGTCGGCAAACCCCAAGCTGTCGGTGGGATCGGGACCGTTCAAGGTCAAGGACTACGTTAAGGGTTCCAAGATCGTCCTGGAAAAGAACCCAGACTACGCGTGGGCACCCAGCACCTGGGGCCACACCGGTCCCGCCTACCTCGATGAGGTCACGATCCAGTTTGTGCCCGAACCCCAGGCGCGCATCGGGGCGCTCGGTTCCAAGCAGGCCGATGCGATCGATCAGGTTCCGCCGCTAAACATCCCCGAGGTCACCGCCGCGGGCGGCCAGATCCTGGAAAAGGACAACACCGGAACCCCCTACTATCTGGCGCTGAACCCCAACATCGCCCCGTTCGATGACAAGAACGTGCGCCTCGCCTTCCGTGACGCAATCGACGTGGACGGCCTCCTCAAGAGCGTCTACGCGGGCAAGTACACCAAGGCCTGGACCACCACGCTGCCCGACACTCCGCCGCTGGGCTCCTACGATAAGTCGCTCGAGAAGAGCTGGAACTTTGATCCCAAGGCCGCCGCGAAGCTGCTGGATCAGGCCGGATACACCGAAACCGACAGCGACGGCTACCGTACCAAGGACGGCAAGCGCCTCACCATCAACTGGGCCGTGGACTCGCTCTACGTGCAGACCGACCAGCGCCAGCAGCTCGGCGAAGCCATCGCCTCCTCGCTGAAGAAGGCGGGTTTTGAGGTCATCCGCACCCCGTATGACACCGCCGCATTTACCGCGCAGCTGGCCAAGAACGAGCACAACCTCGCCGATTCCTCCCGTGGCTACGCCGATGTGGGGGTCACCATCCAGCCGTTCCAGACCAACTCCATCCCCAAGGAGGGTGGCGGTTCGGGCATCAACTACGGTCTGCTCTCCGACCCGCAGATCGACGAGTCCGGCAAGATCGTGAGCACCAACTCCGATCCCAAGGTGCGCATCGCCGAGGCCCAGAAGGTCCAGCAGCGCATCCTCGATGAGGGCTTCGCGATTCCGCTGTACGTGCCCAAGAAGATCGTCGGCACCACTTCCAAGGTGCACGGCTGGAAGTTTGACGCGGTGGGCTACACCGACGCGTTCTACGACGTCTGGCTCGCCAAGTAACCCTTCCCCCCGATCGGCGGGCATCCCCTCGGATGCCCGCCGGCTGAAAGGACACATCATGCCCCGCATCGACCTCTTCTACTACGGTGATGTCACCAACGGTCAAAACCCCGCCGCCCTCTACCGCGATATCGAGGAACAGGTGGTCCTCGGCGACCAGCTCGGCTACAACGGCGTCTGGGTCACCGAACACCACCAGAACGCCCGCGGCGAGGTTCCGGACCCGCTGCTGTTTCTCGCTCGGCTGAGCGCCAAAACCACCAGCATCCGCCTGGGTACCTCGGTGGTGTGCGCGCCGTTCTATCACCCGATTCGGCTCGCCGAATCCGCCCTGTTGCTGGATGCTCTCTCGGGTGGACGCCTCGATCTCGGCGTCGGCAGCGGTGCCGGCACCGACCATCTGCTGGGCGTGTACGGCCTGATTCCCGGTGAGGGATCGGCCCGCTCCCGCGAGGTGCACGAAATCCTGCGTCAGGCCATCGACAACGGCCGGGTCACCTTCCACGGCGAGTTCTACGATTTTGACAACGTGGAAATCTCCCCGCCCGCCGGACGCCCCGCCCGCGACGTCATCTGGACCGCCGCCGGACGCAACGCCATCGAACTGGCCTCCGCACACGGCTACCGGCTGATGATCCCGCGCCCGATGCCGCTCGAGGCGCGCCTGGCGCTCAACGCCGAATACCGCGAAAAAGTCCCCGGGGGCGAGGTCATTCACCTACGCTCGGGCCTGGTGGCACCCACCCGGGAGCTCGCCCGCGAGCGCGCCGTCGAGTTCCTGCGCGAGTACGCGGCCATCTACCTGAAGGTGGACTGGCGCGGCGGCCCGGACAGTGCGGACTTCGACGATATCGCCGAGAAGCTCTCCTTCGCCGTCGGGACCCCCGAGGAAGTGGCGGACTCGATCTGGCGCTGGACCGACCAGTTCGACGGCACCGAGCAGACCGCGATCCAGTTCCAGGGACCCCACGTCAAGCCCGCACACATCCTCGAATCCATCGAACTGTTTGCAACCCAGCTGCCGGGTCTGCGCGGGTCCACCCCGACCACCGCGGTCCCCTACGTCGAACGCCCCATTCCCTTCCGCCCCAGCGGTGAGAACCTGGCACCGTATCAGAGCGCCGTGGAGGTGGGCGTATGAGCACCGAGTCCATCCGCATTTTCCAACACCCAGTGGAGGTAACCGCATGAGCACCGCAGATTTCCCCGTCAGCCGTCGTCCCGAACCCAATGAGATCGCGGGGCTCGGGACCACCGCGCCGCTGGGCTCCACGGTGATCGGCGAGCGCCTGCGGGTGGGTTTCATCACCCACCTGGATCAGAACACCGACACCACGACCATCTACCGCGAGAACATCCTGCTGTTCCAGGAGCTGGAAAAGCTCGGCTATGACAGCGCCTGGATCGCGACCCGGCACTTCCACTCGGGCTGGGCGGCGCTCCCGAGCCCGTACGCGTTCCTCGGAGCCGCAGCGGTGGCAACCTCGAAGATCGGGCTGGGCACCGCGGTGCTGCCGATCGTGCTGGACGACCCGATCCGGGTCGCCGAGGACGTCGCGGTCATCGACCACCTCTCCGGCGGACGCCTGATCCTCGGCGTCGGCAAGGGGGTCCCCTCGGACTCTTTCCACGTGTTCAACGCCTGGGAGAAGGACCGTGATGCCAACTTCGAGCACAAGATCGACTCGCTGCACTGGGCGCTCGAGGGATCCCAGGTGCCCGAGGGAAGCGCACACATCTGGCCGGCAAACGCCGGCCTGACCGGACGCGTGGTCCACGGCAGCTCGAACATCAACACGATCCGGGCCGCGGCTGTGCGCGGGGATGGCTTCATCCTGGAGCGCTTCGGCAACGGCAGCGAGCGGACGGCCGAGGCGCGCGCCGGATTCCAGCAGCGTCAGGCGTACTCGGTGCGCGAGTACCGTCGGGTATTCCACGAAACCTGGGGTGACACCCGCACCCCGTATGTGGTGACCTCCCGCACCGCCTATCCGGGTGTCTCCAATGCCGCCGCCCTCACCGAGGCCGGCGAGCGAGCGGGCCGCTGGAACGAGTTCGCCGCGAAGATCGGCCGGGTGGATCTCACCGCCTCGATCCCCGATCAGCTACTCTCCGACAACTTCATCTGGGGCACACCCGAGGAACTCGCCGCCGACCTGCTGGCCGACCCCACCATCGCACTGACCGACGAGCTGATCCTCGGCATTCACCCGGCGCTGCACACCCTCGAGGAGACCGTGGAAAAGGCGCGGATCCTGCTGGAGGAGGCCTACCCGCTGATTCAGGCGGGCTGGGCGGCGCAGCGCGAGGCTGCACTTGCCGAGGCGATCCGTCCGCTCACCCCCGAGCAGATTCGCGCCGAGCAGGAGCGCTTCGCACACGAGCGTTCGGGCACGGTACTCTCCGGCACCACCGATGCCGCCACCCACACCGAACAGGAACGGATTTCCACCCATGTCTGAGACCAGCACCACACCCGCCGACTCGGTCCTCGCTAGCGACGCTTTCATCGCCGAGTGGGAGGCCTGGCACGAGGCCCGCCTCGACGCCACCCTCGCGCCCTACGGCATCGCCTCGCTGGTGGGCACCCACTGGCTGACCGAGCAGGCTCAGGAGGTTCCCGGGCTGCCGGGCACCTGGCAGCGTGAGGGCGAGGCGATCGTGGGCCTGCTCCCCACCAACGTCGAGGTCCCGGCCACCACCCTGCGGGTCGAGCCCGGCACCGACGTCGAGTATGGCGACATCATCCTGCGGGCATTTGGCCGCGGGGAGGATCTGGCCCTGCGGGTACTCACCCCGCGCAGTGAAACCCGCCGGGCGATCACGGACATCGCCGCGTTTATCCCCGATCCTGCCTGGGTGTTCCCGGCCCGATTCGAGGCCGCCGCGGATGAGACCCTGGCGATCGAACTGGTGGACGGATTTGTCCAGGACAAACCGCTCTCGGGCCGCCTGCACGTCAACATCAACGGGCACTGGGCAGCGCTCGTGGCTACCGCCGCGGGGCACGCCTACTCGGTGGTGTTTGCCGACCAGACCGGGAACGACCGCGACGCCGAGGACGAAACCTACCGATTCCGCTTCCTCACGGTCCCCGCCGCCGATGCCGAGGGCAACACGGTGATCGACTTCAACCGCGCGTTTGTCCCGCCCTGCGGCTTCAGCGACCACTACGTGTGCCCGCTACCCGCGCCGGATAACCGCCTGCCGCTGCGAGTACTCGCGGGTGAGCGCCTCCCGGTGGACGCCAGCGGCGCACCCTACCGCCACCACTAGGACCGTCCAACAGAACACCCCGCCGTGTACGTGCACGGCGGGGTGTTCTGTTACGGCCTGCTGTTTCGGCACGCTACTCGGAGGAGCGGAGGCGGACGCAGACGTTAGTGCATCGGCACGCTACTCGGAGGAGCGGAGGCGGACGGTGAGGGAATCCGCCCGTGTGGCGATCACGTCGTCCTGGGCCCAGCGCTGAGCGAGACGCTGCAGCACGGCGTCAAGCATCTCGCGGTCGAGTCCCTGCACCAGGGTGAGGGTCACCACGAGCTCCGGTCCGTGCAGGCGCGAGAGCGGGTCGGCGGTGGACAGTGCCACATCCAGCACCGAGAGTTCGGTCCCGATGGACGACACGAATGCGGCAAACACCTCGGGATCCTGGAAGCTGGGAATCCAGGATTCCTCGCGGGCCACCGCCCAGAGTGCCGGACGGCGGATCACAAATTCCAGCGGGGTGGTGGCATCCAGCACCACCAGGTCGGTGTTTTCTTCGGCGGCGGCCAGGGCCACTCGAATGCCGTCGGCGGGAACGGGTCGAGCCTTGGGGTTCCAGGCCCGCATGGCGTCCACCGAGGAGAAGACCGGCAGGACGTTGCGTCCGTCGGGGCCGGCGACGGTGATGATCGAGAGCTCCTGGGTCTTGTCAACCTCCTGGCCGTGGGCGTTGAGCCCCACGTCCCCGGCGTGGGCGACCAGCGGGATCAGCAGGCGCGCGGTGCGGAACGCATCCACGATGGCCTCGGCGCTGCCCTCCCCCGCGACGAACCGGCGCTGGGCCTCGGCGAGCTCGGCGGGCGCGCTGCCATCGTCCTCGGCGTAGGCGTTGTCGTGAGCCTGGAAGGTGCGTCCCTCCCAGGACTGGTCCGCGCTATCCGCGGTGTTACCGGCGAGGGCCGCGATCCGGGCACGAATCCCGGTGGGATCATCGGGGGTACCGTGATCGCAGCCGGCACCGTGTGCGTGTGGGTCGGCCGGGGTGTGCTCGGTCATGCTGTCTCCTCGCGGGAACGAAACCATCGGGTGGATGGTGGGGTGCGGCGGGATGAGCCGCCGGATGGGTGGTGCGCAGCGGCGGGAACGAGTCGCCGGGTGGATGGTGGGGTGCGGCGGGATGAGCCGCCGGGTGTGGGGCGGGCCAATTCGCGGATGATGGGCCGCGCAGATGACCGTATCCAGCCTATCGGCCCGTCGCTTTCCGCGCGCACACAACAGGCCCGGAACCCCTGTGTGAGGTACCGGGCCTGTGCGGAGTGCCTAGTTGGAGGCTACGTCCAGGGCCTCGGGCAGGGTGAAGTTGCCGTTGTACAGCGCCTTGCCCACGATTGCGCCCTCGAGACCCAGCGGCACCAGCTCGCGCAGGGCGGCGATGTCATCGAGGCTGGAGATGCCACCGGAGGCCACAACCGGACGGTTGGTGCGCTCCATGACGTCCTTGAGCAGCTGAATGTTCGGCCCCTGCAGGGTGCCGTCCTTGGTCACGTCGGTCAGCACGTAGCGGATGCAGCCGGCCTCTTCGAGGCGCTCCAGCACGGTCCACAGATCGCCGCCATCGCGGGTCCACCCACGGGCGGCGAGGGTCGTGCCACGCACGTCGAGGCCTACGGCGATCGCGTCGCCGTAGCGGCCGATAACGTTGGCGGCCCACTCGGGGTTTTCCAGGGCGGCGGTGCCCAGGTTGATCCGGGTGACGCCGCTTTCCAGGGCCGCTTCCAGGCTCTCGTCGTCGCGGATACCACCGGAGAGTTCGATCTTGACGCCGTGTACGGCCTTGATCACGCGACGGATGACCGCCTGGTTGTTGCCCCGACCAAAGGCCGCGTCCAGGTCGACCAGGTGGATCCACTCGGCCCCCTGCTTGGCCCAGTCCAGGGCCGCGTCGACGGGGTCGCCGTAGTTGGTTTCGGATCCGGCTTCGCCCTGGGTCAGGCGGACGGCCTTACCGTCGGCCACGTCCACGGCCGGCAGCAGTTCGAGTGCCGGGGTGTTGTTGAACTCGCTCATGTTGTCCTTGTGTCCTAGAGGCGAATCCGCGTCGGGATCGACGGGATTCGCTGGGTGGTGGGTGAACGATGCCGGTGTCGGCGGTGTTCGGCCCGCGAGGGTGCGAGATGAACACGTCCGGTGTCGGCGGTGTTCGGCCCGCGAGGGTGCGAGATGAACACGTCCGGTGTCGGCGATGTTCAACCCGCGAGGGTGGAGGTGGCCGGTGCGCCGGGCGAGATGCCCGCGGATGACCAGGTGCCGGGGTGTGGCTACTCCGGGAGGGGCAGGGTGTCCAGCCAGTTCCGCAGCAGGGTGATCCCCGCCTCCCCCGACTTTTCGGGGTGGAACTGGGTGGCCGTGAGCGGTCCGTTTTCGATCGCGGCCAGGAAGGGAACACCGTGGTCGGCCCAGGTGAGGGCCGGTTCCGTGAAGGGAGGAATCACATCCAGCAGCCATTCCTGCGCCGCATAGGAGTGAACAAAGTAGAAGCGCTCGTCTTCGAGACCGCGGAACAGGCGGGAGTTCTCGGGAACCCGAACCGTGTTCCAGCCCATGTGGGGCACAACCTCGGCGGGCAGCTCGGTGATCGGCCCGGGCCACTGACCCAGGCCCTCGGTTTCCACACCGCGCTCGGTGCCCCGCTCGAACATGACCTGCAGTCCCACGCACACGCCCAGTACCGGCTTGCCACCGGTGATGCGCTTATCGATGATGCGGGCACCACCGGAGGACTCCAGTGCGGCCATGACCGCGTCAAACGCCCCCACACCGGGAACAAACAGCCCGTCGGCGGCCATGGCCTCGGTGAAGTCTCCACTCAGGGTGACATCGGCGCCGGCCTTTTCCAGGGCCTTCACCGCGGAGTGGACGTTGCCCGATCCGTAGTCGAAGACAACTACGCGGGGACGACGCTCGGCCGGGGTCGCATCGCTTGCCGGGATGGAGTCGCTCACAGCTTGCCCTTCGTGGACGGGATGCCCTCAACCAGCGGGTCGAAGGCCTTGGCCTGGCGGAATGCGCGGGCAAACGCCTTGAACTCGGCCTCGGCGATGTGGTGCGGGTCGCGTCCCGAGCGCACGTCGATGTGGACGGTGAGACCGGCGTTGAAGGTGATCGCCTCGAAGACGTGACGGATCATCGATCCGGTGAAGTGTCCACCGATGAGGTGGAACTCAAACCCGGCGGGCTCGCCGGTGTGCACCAGGAACGGACGACCGGAGATATCGACCACGGCCTGAGCCAGGGCCTCATCCAGCGGGCACAGGGCATCACCGTAGCGGGCGATTCCAGCCTTGTCTCCGAGGGCTTCGCGGATCGCCAGACCCAGGGCAATGCCGATGTCCTCCACCGTGTGGTGAACATCGATGTGGGTGTCGCCGGTGGCCTTGACTCGCAGATCGGTCAGCGAGTGCTTGGCGAATGCGGTGAGCATGTGGTCGTAGAAGGGCACGGAGGTTTCAATCTCGCTGCGGCCGGTGCCGTCGAGGTTGATTTCGAGCTCAATCGAGGATTCACTGGTTGCCCGCGTAATCTTCGCGGTCCGAGGTGCGCTGGTCATGCCTTTGAGCTTAGCGCGCTCAGGGCCTCGAGGAAGGCGGTGGTTTCGGACTCGGTTCCGGCGCTCACCCGCAGGTGTCCGGGGATGCCAACGTCTCGGATCAGGATGCCGCGTTCCAGCAGGGCGGTGAACAGCGCCTGGGGATCCTCGACGCCGCCGAACAACACAAAGTTGGAGTGGGTGCGGTGCGGGGTATAGCCGAGTTCGGTGAGACGGGCCACGATTCGGTCCCGCTGACCGCGGATATCATCAACCATCGCCAGCATCTCGTCGGTGTGATCGAGAGCCGCCTCGGCGGCCGCCTGAGTGAGGGCGGAAAGGTGATAGGGCAGACGCACCAGACGCAGGGCATCGATCGCCGCCGGGTCGGCGGCCAGGTATCCCACCCGAGCACCGGCAAAGGCAAAGGCCTTACTCATGGTGCGGGAGATCAGCAGGCGAGGACGGCCCGGCAGCAGGCTCAGTGCGCTCTCGGTGCCGTCGGGCGCGAATTCGGCGTAGGCCTCATCCACAACAACCACGCCGTCGGTGGCATCGTAAATCGCCGCGATGGTGTCTAGGTCGATCGGTGTTCCGGTCGGGTTGTTCGGGGAGCACAGGAACACCACATTGGGCTGGTGTTCACGCACCTGAGCCACCGCGGTTTCGGCGGAGAGCTCGTACTCGTCGTCGCGCAGACCGGGAATCCAGGTGGTGTCGCCACCGGCGGCCAGGAGCGAGTACATCGAATACGTGGGCGCAAACCCGAGCAGCGTACGTCCGGGACCGGCGAAGGCGGAGAGGACGTGCTGCAGCACCTCGTTTGATCCGTTGGCGGCCCAGATGTTCTCTGCGGTCAGCCCGTGGCCGAGATAGCGCGCCAGACGTTCGCGCAGACCACTGAACTCGCGATCCGGATACCGGTTGAGTCCGATCACGGTCTCGGCGATACGGGCGACGATGTCGTGCGCCACCGCCTCGGGGATGCGATGGGTGTTCTCGTTGACGTTGAGCGCAACGGGCACGTTCAACTGCGGTGCGCCGTAGGGGACTTGGCCGCGCAGATTATCGCGGAGGGGCAGATCGTCAAGAGTGGTCACGGGGAAAGTTTACCCAGTCACTCCGAGCGACAGGGCGCACATTTGCCCAGTCTGCACGGGTGTGCGAACCTAGCGCGTGGGAGCGTCGAAACGCAGCGGGATAGCCAGACGCTGACCGGCTTCCAGCCCGGAACCCTGCAGCTGGTTGAGGTCGCGAATCTCGGCGATGACATCGCGCGGATCGGCGGTCGGGTCGAGCGATACCGCGAGCTGCCACAGGGTGTCTCCGCTTTCCACCGTGACGTAGTGGAAGGAGGCGTCACTCGGAGTGGAGGATGCAACGGCTCCCCCGGCACTCAGGCCCACCACCAGAAGCGCAATCACCAGGGGCAGCGCCACCAGGGTCGTAATGACGATTCGGCCTCGACGGGTCAGACGCAGCTTGCCGGAGGGGTGGGTACCGGAGGGGCGAGTACCGGAGCGGCGGGCACCGGGAGCTGCTACGGCTGCAACACCGGTGGTTGCCGACAATGCTGTGGTTGCCGACGATGCGGTGGTTGCCAGTGTTGCGGTGGGCTCGAATCCAAACGAGGGACGGGCGGTGGCGGGACGGCGGGGGTTCAGGATTGCGGTACTCATGATTGACCTCTCTGTACCGGTGGGCTGCCCGAATGCGGGTGCCCGTGCGGCGCAACCCCCGTGAAGTGATGGTGGGGAGTGGAAGCCGTGGCCGGTCGTCGTGAAAGCGTGCTGAAGACGGGGAAATCCAACACCGGGGTTTGCTGTACCGAGTCGGTGTTTTCGAAGGGCGTTAGAACATCTGTTTCGAATATAACTTCGAATAATCGAATTCACAAGCCGGTATTCGAATCTTTTTGAGATTTTTTCCCGACACACTCGAAGAAATGTTTGTTTTCCCTGCCGACGCTGGATACAGTTTCGAGTGTTGGGATTACTCAACCAATAACCACCGACACTGGCTCAAAAGGGCCGTCAGGACGGGAAACCATGGTCACCAAGAAGCCGAACGCAGACGCCACCGACGCGCCCAAAACCGGCACTCGGCGACGTAAGAGCCTGAGCGAGAAGCAGCGTTCGATTCTCGAATACATCTCCCGTTCGGTGGCCGACCGTGGATACCCGCCGAGCATGCGCGAGATCGGCGACGCCGTGGGCCTCGCCTCGCTGTCCAGCGTGACCCACCAGCTCAACCAGCTGGAACTCAGTGGATACCTGCGCCGCGACCCCAACCGTCCCCGCGCCCTGGAAATCCTGATCGATCTGCCCGGAACCACCGTGTCTTCGGCGAGTTTCGAATCGGTCACTCCCCCGGTGGGCGACGCCGCCATGGTGCCGCTGGTGGGTCGGATCGCCGCGGGTTCCCCGATCACCGCCGAGCAGCAGGTGGAGGAGGTCTTCCCGCTGCCGCGCCAGCTCGTGGGTAAGGGCGACCTGTTTATGCTCAAGGTATCCGGCGACTCGATGATCGACGCGGCCATCTGCGACGGCGACTGGGTTGTGGTGCGTCAGCAGCACGACGCGGAAAACGGGGACATCGTGGCCGCAATGCTGGACAATGAGGCGACCGTGAAGGTATTCCGTCAGCGCGACGGTCACACCTGGCTCCTCCCCCGCAACTCGAACTTCGAGCCGATCCTGGGTGACCATGCCGAGGTGCTCGGCAAGATTGTCGCGGTCCTGCGCGCGGTCTAGTTCCCCGCCGCAGGATCTCTCGATTCGATTTCCCGGGCCTCTTTCCGACATCCCGAGTCGAGCGGCCCGTATCCCGCAGCCCGAAACGAGGTAGAGCGTGCACACCACCGAGGATTCGAACGTGTCCCGCCTGATTCACGCGGTGATTCCCTCGCCGGTGGATGAGCTGACCCTGGTCGCCCGCGGCGAATCACTGATCGCCGTGTACTTCGCCCAGCACGCTCGCCGTCCCTCCGATGCCGATCTCGGCGACCGGGTGGACATCGCGGACAGTGCGGTATTCACGCGCACCCGGGATCAACTGGCCGAATACTTTGCCGGTGATCGCGAAACCTTCGATCTCCCCCTCGCCCCCGAGGGTGAGGATTTTGCCCGGCGCGTCTGGGCCGAGATTCGGCGGATTCCGCGCGGCCGCACCATCCGCTATGGCGATATCGCCGCCGAGCTCGGCCAGCCCGGCGGCGCGCAGGCCGTGGGTGGCGCGGTGGGGCTCAATCCGCTGAGTATCATCGTGCCGTGCCATCGCGTGGTCGGAGCCGACGGATCGCTCACCGGGTACGCCGGCGGCACCGCCCGCAAGGCCTTCCTTCTTGAACTCGAGGAGGACGAGGCGGCCAGCGCGGCCCGGCTGTTCTAGTCGACAACACCGAGTTTGCGTCGTTCAGCAACGCCGAAGGGGCGAGTCCATCAGGACTCGCCCCTTCGGCTTTGGATCGTGCCTGCGCTGGTCGCGTGACGCTCGGCGCAGGTCATCGGTCACTCGGCGATTAGTATTACCGCGCGAACTCGTCGAGTCCCGCGGCCACCTCGGGTGAGGCAAACGCGTGGACGCGAGTGCCCTCCTCCTCATAGTCGAGGGTGACCACGCGGCCACGGCGGTGCAGCAGCGAGATTACGTCGCCGCGGTCGTAGGGCACCAGCAGGTTCAGCTCAACCGACGGGCTGGGCAGCAGCTCGGCGATCTTCGCCAGGATCTCCTCGATGCCCTCACCGGTGCGCGCCGAAGCGAAGATCGCGTGTGGTTCGAGTCCCAGCAGGACCAGGCGGTCCTCCTCCGATACCAGGTCGGACTTATTGAACACCACGATTTCCGGGATGTCCCGGGCGCCGACATCGGTGATCACGTCGCGCACGGTCTTGAGCTGGGCCGAGGGATCGGGGTGGGATCCGTCCACCACGTGCACGATCACGTCGGAGTCGCCCACCTCCTCCAGGGTCGAACGGAATGCCTCGACCAGCTGATGCGGAAGGTTACGGACAAAACCGACGGTATCGGTGAGGGTGTAGACCCGACCATCCTCGGTTTTGCTCTTGCGGACGGTGGCGTCCAGGGTCGCAAACAGTGCGTTCTCGACCAGCACGCCGGCCCGGGTGATCCGGTTCAGCAGGCTGGACTTGCCGGCGTTGGTATACCCGGCAATCGCGACCGAGGGCACCTCGAAGCGCTGACGGTTGGCCCGCTTGGCCTCACGGGCGGGCAGGAAGCCCTTGATCTGACGGCGCAGCTTCGACATCCGAATGTGGATGTGTCGGCGGTCCAGTTCGAGCTTGGTCTCACCGGGACCACGAGATCCCATACCGGCACCACCCACCTGGCCACCGGCCTGACGGGACATCGAGTCACCCCACCCACGCAGACGCGGCAGCAGGTACTCAAGCTGGGCGAGCTCCACCTGGGCCTTACCCTCACGGCTCTTGGCGTGCTGACTGAAGATGTCCAAGATCACGGCCGTCCGGTCGATCACCTTGACCTTCACCACGTCCTCGAGCGCGCGGCGCTGGCTGGGTGAGAGTTCGGTGTCGGCGATCACCGTGTCGGCCCCGAGTGCCTTGACGATCCCCGCAAGCTCGGCGGCCTTACCGCTCCCGAGATAGGTGCTGGCGTCGGGGTTGGCGCGGCGCTGCAGCAGACCGTCGAGGACCGCGGCACCCGCGGTTTCGGCGAGCGCTGCCAGCTCCCGCAGCGAGTTTTCGGCATCTTCCTGTTTGCCCTGCGGATACACACCGATCAGGACGACGTTTTCCAGGCGAAGCTGACGATACTCAACCTCGGTGACGTCCTCGAGCTCGGTGGAGAGCCCGGCGACGCGGCGCAGGGCCGCGCGGTCGGCACGGTCGGCCTGATCGCCATCGCCCGCCGAGCCCTCGGTGTCGTGGTCCTGCAGGGCGGCGGCTCGGCCGGTGGCAAACACGTTGACCGCGCCGGCGCGGGAGGCGGCACCACGCAGGACACGCTCGACGGCGTCCTCGGAGTCCGCACCGTGATCGTCAGCACCGTGATGGTCAGCACCGGTGGAATCGGTGGAGGAGGTGCCCGTGGAAGAGGCACCACTGGAATGGGACGCGTCGTACCCGGACGCGGCGGGGGAATGGGTGGCGGAATCGCCGGTCTGTGTCGAATTGTGGGTACCCCGCTCGGCGGCCTGGGCGGTGCCCGTGGCGCTCTGCACCGCGGCATCGCGGTCGTCTGCGGGGGTGATGGTGTTCGGGGTGTCTTTTGTCATCGAGTTAACCCTAGTTCGTATCCATCGGATACGGTCTAAATATGTCGAGTGAACACTATTTTGATGCAACACCCGCGGGTGATGCGGTCTATCGAACCATCACCGCGCGCATTGCCGGCGTCGAGCGCACGCTGACCACCGCGAACAAGGTCTTCTCCCCCGCCCACCTCGACGAGGGCACCCGCATTCTGCTGGAGGAGGTGCCCGAGCCGCCGACCCACGGTAACCTGCTCGACCTCGGTGCCGGCTGGGGCCCGATCTCGCTCGAGCTCGCACTGCTGAGCCCCGAGGCCACCGTCTGGGCCGTGGATGTGAACGATCGTGCACTCGACCTGGTGCGTAAGAACGCCGCCGACCTGGGAATCACCAACATCCGTGCCGTGCACCCCGATGAGGTCCCCGCGGACATCCGGTTCGAGGCCATCTGGTCCAACCCACCGATCCGCGTGGGCAAGGACGTCCTGCACGGCATGCTGGAGCACTGGTTACCCCGCCTGGTCGAGCAGGGCGAGGCCTGGCTCGTGGTGCAGAAGAACCTGGGTGGTGACTCGCTGCAGCGCTGGATCGCCGAGACCCTGGGCAGTGAGTTCACCGTGAGCCGTCACACCACCGCCAAGGGTTTCCGGGTGATCCTGGTGGATCACTCCGCCGCCGATGATGAGGATCTGCCCGACTTCGTGTAGCGATCACACACGAGAAAGGCCCCGGTGGAATTCACGTCCACCGGGGCCTTTTGGGTATGGCGCCTAGACCCGGTGCAGCGCGTCCAGGTCCACGGTGCCGGTGTAGACCAGTTCCGCGGGGCCCGAGAGGGACACGTGCTCGCCGTCCTCGGTGGGGAACATGCGCACGGCGCACACACCGCCGGGCACGGTAACCCGCCACTGGTTGGGGGCGGTGGGGCCGGCCCAGAAGCGGGTGGCCAGGGCGGCCGCGGCGATCCCGGTGCCGCAGGAGAGGGTCTCTCCCGAGCCGCGCTCGTGCACGCGCATACGGATCTGACCCACGCCGTCGCGAATGAGCTGGGCGGCGGGGACCACGAGTTCCACATTGGCTCCGGCCTCGGGGGCCGGGTCCAGGGTCGGGGCGACGGTGAGGTCGGCCTGGTCGAGCTCGGAGTCATCGGCGAGCGCAACCACCACGTGCGGATTTCCCACGTTGATGCCCACACCCGGACGAGCGACCTCGACCCCGCGGGTGTGCACCAGCGGGCCGTCCTCCTCCAGACGCCAGCGTCCCAGGTCCACGGCAAATCCGCCGGCGGTCACCTGGACGTCGCGGACACCCGCGCGGGTCCCGATCGCGATGGTTTCGCCGCGCTCAAGGGTAACCAGACCCGTTTCGATCAGGTAGCGCACAAACACGCGGATCCCGTTGCCACACATCTCGGCCACCGAACCATCGGCGTTGTAATAGTCCATGAACCACTCGGCACCGGAGTCCTCGGCCAGGCTCTCGGCCCCGTATTCGAGGGAGGCGGAGCGGGCGGCGCGGATCAGGCCGTCGGCACCGATCCCGAAGCGACGATCACACAGGGCGGCGATGGTAGCCGGGGTCAGCTCGTGCCGGGCGTCGGGATCGGTGATCAGGACAAAGTCGTTGCCGGTGCCGTGGCCCTTGTGGAAATCGAGTGTGTTCGCCATTGCCCCAGTTTAGGCGTCGCGGCCCGCATCGGAAAACCCGGTCAGCGACGGCGGTAGAGGATCTCCGGGCGTCCACGCTGCCCGTAGCGGTGCTCGCTGCGCAGCACCCCCGTGCGCACCAGGTGATCGAGGTAGCGCCGGGCGGTAATCCGGGAGAGTCCGCAGGCCGCGGCAACCTCGATCGACGAGGAGGCGTGCTCGGTGGACACGGCGTTTTCCACCAGCCGTGCGGTGGATTCCGAGAGGCCCTTGGGCAGACGGCGATCACCACCCCGCCCGGCCTCGATCAGCGCGTTCACGTCCTCCTGACCCAGCGGTGCCGGGTCGACCCGCGGGCGGGTCGCCGCAGAACCGTCACGATATGCACCAAGCTTCTGCTCAAACAGGGCGCGTGAGAAGGGCTTAACCAGGTAGTCGGCGATCCGCGCCGAGGCCGCCTGAGACACCGTGATGCCATCGTTGGCCGAGCTCACCACGATCACATCCACCGCATCGTCGCTGAGCTGGCGCAGACGGTGCAACACCTCGACCCCGCTGAAATCGGGGAGGTGAATGTCCAGCAGCACCAGGTCGATATCGCCATCCAGGAGCCGATCCAGCGCGGCGGCCCCGGTGGCCGCGGTGTCGGCGACGACAAAGCCCGGAAGACGCTCCAGAGCGCGAATATGCATGCGGCACACGGCCGGGTCATCATCCACGATCAGCGTGCGGATCATCGGGGTTCCTCCCTCGAATCGGGATCGATCGCGACGGGGTCTTGCGCCCGCCCGGTTGTGGCGTTCATGGGGTGCAGGGGTGGCACCAGGGCATCCATCCGGGTGCCCGAGGATCCATCCACCGGCTCTCCCACGGTGATCCAGCCGCCACGGTGATCCAGCACCCGGGCTACCAGCGCCAGCCCGAATCCACGAGGAAGGTCTCGGTCCCCCCGCGTCTTGGTGCTAAAGCCCTGCTCAAAGATGCGTTCATGATCCGCGCGATCGATCCCGGTGCCGCTATCACTCACCCGAATCGAGAGTCCCTCGGCCCCGCGTGCCAACCGAAGGTCCACCCGGCCTCGCGGCCCGGCCGCGTCCACGGCATTCGAGAGCAGATTCGCGATCACCTCAAACTCCTCGGTGTCCAGGCTGCCGACCCCCGCCTCATCGGCGTCACATTCCAGGACGCCACCCCGATCGGTGAGGATTGTGCGGTGCCGCTCGATCAGGGTGCGCAGGCCGCTTCGGGACACCGGTGTGGGGGCCGTACGCGGGCCGGTCTGCCCGGCGGAGTCAGCCTCGCCCGCCCGCTCCGTCAGGCCGAGCCGGGCCTCGGCATCCACGGGCACGAGGGTACGAATGTAATCCAGCGCCTCGTCATTTTCCCGATCCTCCAACAGACCGTAGAGCACATGGAGTCGGTTGGTGAACTCATGGGACTGCTCCCCCAGGGCCGCACCCACCCGGCGCTGCACCACGAGGTCGCGGGCGTCGCGGGCAAGCCGGTCCAGGCGACGTCCCAGCAGCATCGTGACCAGGGCGGCCGCCCCGATCCCCACCGCGAGGGACCCCAGCGCCCAGGGCAGCAGGCCGGCGACACCGTCACGCATGTCCTCGGCGATTGCGCTTTCCAGGATGCCCACCGAGGCCGTGCCGATCACCGTCCCCGAGGTGTCAAAAACGGGCATCTTGGCACGCAGGGTTGGGCCCAGGGTGCCCGCCTCGACCCCGACAAAGTGCTCCCCCGCGAGGACCCGACGGTGATCGGTTGAAACCCGTTCCCCCACCAGGGCGGCATTGGGATGGGTGAGTCGGATCCCCGCGGTATCGGTAATCACCACGTAGTCCATCCCCGCGGCCTCGGCCACCAGATCGGCAACCGGCTGGAGCTCCCCGGTGGGCCAGGGTGCCGTGATCCCCGCACGCACCACGGGCAGGTTCGACAGCGACTCCGCCACCCGGATCACCCGCTCCTCGGTGGCCGCACGAATCTGGCGCTCCTGCACCATCAGCGCCACGATCACCGTGATTCCCAGGCAGACAAACACGATCCCCACCTGTACCAGGAGCAGCGTGAGTCGGCGCGGCGCGCTGGGGTAGCGCTCGGAGCGCCCCATCGTCTTCTGCCCAGACACCATCGTCCTCCTCATGGCCCGCGGGCCACCGCCAGGCTACCAGCGCCCGCGCCGTCCCTCGGCTACCCGGCACGGTCATTTAAGACCACAAAACACACAAATAGACCGCGCCGCCCCGGGCGCCTAGCGTGGGATCACCAAACTTGCGTCACAGCGTTGTGGCGGAAGCGGAAGGAACAAACATGAAGAAAACGATTCTTTCGATCGTGGTGGGAGTCCTCACGATCGGTGTGTTCACGGCGGCGGCGATGGATGCCAGCGCCTCGGGGTCCACCGCCTCGGCACGCAGCAAACTCACGATCATGGCGCCGGCCTCCCCCGGTGGAGGCTGGGACGGCTTCGGCCGCGAGGGCCAGCAGGGCCTGCGCATGGCCGGCATCGTCAACAACGCCCAGGTCATCAACGTGCCCGGGGCGGGCGGGACGATCGGGCTGAGCAAGCTGGTTCAGATGGATGGACGCGATGACATCCTGATGGTCACCGGGGCGGTGATGATCGGTGCCAGTGCGCTCTCCAAGACGCCCGAATCACTGGCCGACACCACCCCGATCGCGCGCCTCGCCGATGACTACAGCGTGCTCGTGGTCCCCGCGGCCTCCCCCTACACCACGATGGAGGAGTTCGCCGAGGCCTGGAAGCAGGCTCCCGGCGCGCACTCGATCGCCGGCGGATCCCTCGGCAGCATCGATCACCTGCTCAGCGGCCTGCTCGGGCGCACCGTGGGGATCAACCCGGGGGACGTCAACTACGTCGCCTACTCGGGCGGCGGCGAGGTGCTCGCCTCGATGCTCTCCAACACCGCGGCCGCGGGGATCTCGGGCTATAACGAGTTCCGCGACCAGATCGAGGCCGGCACCCTGCGTGCCCTGGCCATCTCCTCCCCCGAGCGTCTGGACGGGGTGCCCGTGCCGACGTTCATCGAGTCGGGGATCGACGTGGAAATGTCCAACTGGCGCGGCTACGTTGCCCCGCCCGGCATCTCCGATGAGGCCCGGGACGAGATGGTCGCGATCATCACCGAACTGCACGCCACCGACGAGTGGCAGGACACCCTGCGTCGCAACAACTGGACCGATTCCTTCCAGGTGGGGGCCGAGTTTGACGCCTTCCTGGAGGAGGAAACCATTCGGGTGTCCGATCTGATTAGGGAGCTGGGACTATGACCACCACATCCGTCACCCCGACCCGTCCGGCCGATGCCTCCTGGTGGCACGGGCGCGGCGAGCTCGTGGTCGCCGCCCTGGTGCTGGGCCTCGGGGTATTCCTCGGCATCGGGACCGCAACCATGGAGGTTCCACCGGGATCCGGCGTGCCGGGCCCGCAGTTCTTCCCCACCATCGTCAGCGCCGGGCTGGGCATCCTCGGGGTGTTGCTGGCCGTTCAGATCATCCGCAACCCCGAGGCCGAGGTGGGTGCCGGGGGAAGCGATGACCTGGGCATGGACCCCGACCTGCTGGGCGAACTCGGTGACATCGACACCACCTCGGAAATCCGAGTGGTCGCCTCGGCAACCGGGGACGACGTGCCGCGCACCGGAACCGACTGGAAAACCTTCGGATTTGTGCTGGCCGGTCTGGTCGGGTTTGTGCTGCTGCTGGTCCCGCTGGGGTGGATTCTCGCCGGAGCCGTGCTGTTCTGGGTCATCGCCCGGGCCCTGGGCAGCAAGCGACCGGTGTTTGACATCGCCATCGCGATCCTGATGTCCTCGGCCATTCAACTCGCGTTCTCCGCGGGCCTGGGCCTCACCCTGCCCTCGGGCATCCTCTCGGGGGTGTTTTCATGGCTTGGCTAGGCACCCGTCCCCCGCTTGTTGACGCGATGAATTTGGAGGTCCGGACATGGATCAGCTAACCCACCTGCTTGAGGGATTCAGCGTCGCGCTGACCCCGATCAACCTGCTCTGGCTCCTCATCGGCGCGGTCCTCGGTACCGCCGTGGGTGTGCTCCCGGGCCTGGGCTCGGCGATGGCGGTGGCCCTGCTGCTCCCGGTGACCTTCAGCCTGGATCCCACCGGCGCCTTCATCATGTTTGCCAGCATCTATTTTGGTGGACTGTTTGGGGACTCCACCGCCGGCATCCTGCTCAACACCCCCGGCAACTCCTCGGCCATCGCCACCACGTTTGAGGGCCACCGGATGGCCAAGGACGGCCGCGCCGCCAAGGCCCTGGGAACCTCGGCGATGGGCGCGTTCCTGGGCGGGATGATCGCAACCACGCTGGTGGTGTTCTTCGCGCCCTACCTGGTGAAGCTGGCAACCCTGTTCGGCCCGGCCGAATACTTCGCACTCGCCGCCTTCGCCTTCGTGGCGATCTCCTCGGTTGTGGCCGAATCGGTGCTGCGCGGATTGCTCGCCCTCGCGATCGGCCTGGCCCTGGCCATGGTCGGAATCGACGGTCCCAGCGGGGCGGCCCGATTCACCCTGGGTCTCCCGCAGCTCTTTGACGGCATCTCGATCATCGTGATCACCGTGGGCCTGCTGGCACTCGGCGAGGTGCTGCATGTGGCGTCTCGGATTCACCGCGACGGCGCGGTCACCCGGGTTTCGGCCGGCGGATCGCCGTTTCTGAACTGGTCTGAGTTCCGCAAGGCCTTCCCCGCGTTCCTGCGTGGAACCAGCTTCGGTGTGCCGTTCGGTGTGATCCCGGTGGGCGGCTCGGAGGTCCCGACCTTCCTCGCCTACGGCACCGAGAAGAAGCTCGCTCAGCGCCGCAAGGATCCCGACTTTGGTGGGCGTGGCGCGATCCAGGGTGTGGCGGCCCCCGAGGCCGCGGGCAACGCGACCGCCGGAACCGCGATGGGGGCGCTGCTCGCGCTGGGACTGCCCACCTCGGCCACCGCGGCGATGATGATCGCGGCCTTCCAGCAGTACGGCATGCAGCCCGGACCGCTGCTGTTTGAGCGCAGTGCCGACCTGGTCTGGCCGCTGCTGGCGAGCCTGTTTGTCGGGCTGATCATCCTGCTGATCATCAACCTGCCCTTCGCCGCCGTCTGGGCCAAGCTGCTGCTGGTACCCAAGCACTACCTCTACGCGGGGATCACCCTGTTTGCGATGCTCGGTGTGTATGCGATTGCCTCGGCCGAGATGGACCTGTGGCTGGTGCTGGGCATCGGACTGCTCGGATTCCTGATGCGCCGCTTCTCGATCCCGCTGGCCCCGGTGCTGATCGCCGCGATCCTCGGTCCGCTGGCCGAAACCGAGCTGCGTCGCTCGCTCGCGGTCTCCGAGGGTGACCTGGGCATCCTGGTGGGTTCCCCGATCACGATTACCCTGTACTCGCTGATGGCCATCGCGATCGGTTTCACCCTGTTCCAGGCACTGCGCCGGCGCGGGGCGAAGAAGCGCGAGGCGGTGGGCGCGACCCGCTCGTAGTCACCGCCGACAACGGCACACGCCGCACCGGGAAACCGGTGCGGCGTGTGCCGTTTCCACGCGTGCTGGGCAGGGGCGGCTGTCGGTCCCCGCGTCAGGGGTGAGGGGTCAGGACGAGGCGGAGGGCAGAATGTGTTCGGCGATCTCGGGCAGCGTCTCGGCGACCGTGTCGAACACATGGGCCCCCTGATAGCGCTTGAACCAGCTCACCTGACGACGCGCGTAGCGACGGGTGAGACGACGAGTGTCCTCGATTGCCTCGGCTTCGGTCATCTCCCCACGGATCTGCGCGGCGGCCTGGCCGTACCCGATCGCCCGTCTCGCGGTGACCCCGGCATCGATCCCCGCCTCGAATAGACCGGTGGCCTCGGCAACCAGCCCGGCCTCCCACATGCGGGTCACCCGCGCATCCAGACGGGCGACGAGGTCCTCGCGCGGCGCGGTGAGCGAGATAAGCAGGGTGGGTGTCCACCATACGGGCTCGTCCGGCAGGGTGCCGGCGATGGGTTCCCCGGTGATTTCGGCAACCTCCAGCGCCCGCACGATGCGGCGTCCGTTGTGCGGACCGATCTTCTCGGCCGCCTCGGGACTGAGCTCCCGCAGCCGGCGAAAGAGCATGCCGGGCCCCTGGGCGCTCAGCTCGGCCTCCAGCCGGGCCCGAATCTCGGGGTCCTGGCCGGGGAACTCAAAATCGAACAGCACGCTGGACACGTACAGGCCAGAACCACCCACCAGGATCGGCCAGGCACCCCGGTCAAGGACGTCACGGATGATGCCGCGAGCCTCGGGCTGATAGTGGGCGACGGCCGCATCCTGGTGCGGGTCCAGAATGTCGAACAGGTGGTGCGGAAACTCCGAGCGCTCGGCGACGCTGAGCTTGGCCGTGCCAATATCCATGCCGCGATAAAACTGCATCGCGTCCACGTTGATGATCTCGGCGCGCTGCCCGTAGCCGGCGAGCCTCCGCGCCAGCTCGAGAGATAGGTCACTCTTCCCGGTACCGGTGGCACCCACCACGGCTATCAGTCGCGGTTTCCCCAGGTCCCGGAGCAGCGGTCCGGACCAGGTCTGCCCCGGCTCCCGCTCGCGCGCGCTGGTATTCGTAACCTCGCTCAGATCCGAAGCCGGATTCGGATTCAGACTCGGATTCGGGCTCGAAACTGGATTCGTACTCGGGTTCGGGCTCGTGCTCGTGCTCGTGCTTGCCCCTGATTCCGAGGCCGACGGATTCCGTGAACTTTCGGAGATACTCACGCCTATCGCAGGTCGTCGTTGGTGTTGTAGATCGGCACGGTGCTGCTGGTCGAGGCCGCGACCGGCGGTCCCACGCGCAGACTCGGGAAGCCGAGGTTTACCGGCCCACCGGCGGACGCGGAGGATACGGCCCCGGGATCGCTGGGGACTCCGCAGGACTCGGCCTGATCGCGGTCCCAGGCATCACCCGCACGGGTGCGACGAATGTTCAGCAGGGTGCCCTCGGGGGCGTCGGCGATCAGGTGGAACGGTGCGGCCTCGGTGACCACCGCGGTGACCACATCGCCCGGACGCGGAATTTCGGAGCCCTCGGGTACCGAGAAGTGAACCAGACGGGAGTCTTCGGCGCGGCCGGACATCCGCCGGGTTGCGGCATCCTTCTTGCCCTCACCGGTGGCAACCAGGATACGAACCTCGCGGCCCACTACCGCCTGGTTTTCCTCGAGCGAGATACGGTCCTGAAGCGCGGCCAGACGCTCGTAGCGGTCCTGCACGATGGCCTTGGGGATCTGGTTCTCCATTTCCCCGGCGGGGGTTCCCGGACGCACCGAGTACTGGAAGGTGAACGCGGTGGCAAAACGTGAGGCCTCGACCACCCGCAGGGTCTCCTGGAAATCCTCCTCGGTCTCACCGGGGAAGCCCACGATGATGTCGGTGGAGATCGCCGCGTGGGGAATCTTCTCGCGCACCTGGTCGAGAATCCCCAGGAACTTCTTGCTGCGGTAGGACCGACGCATGGCCTTGAGGACCGTGTCCGAACCCGACTGCAGCGGCATGTGCAGCTGCGGCATCACGCTGGGGGTTTCGGCCATCGCATCGATGACGTCCTGGGTGAAGGCCGCCGGGTGCGGGCTGGTGAAGCGAATGCGCTCAAGCCCCTCGATCTGACCCGCCGCGCGCAGCAGCTTGCTGAAGGCGAAGCGGTCGCCAAACTCAACGCCGTAGCTGTTGACGTTCTGCCCGAGCAGGGTGACCTCGATGGCACCATCGTCGACCAACGCCTGGATTTCGGCAAGAATCTCGCCCGGGCGACGATCCTTCTCCTTGCCACGCAGCGCGGGCACGATGCAGAACGTGCAGGTGTTGTTGCATCCCACCGAGATCGAGACCCAGCCGCTATAGCTCGAGTCGCGCTTGGTCGGCAGCGTCGAGGGGAAAGTCTCCAGCGACTCGAGAATTTCCAGCTGAGCCTCATCGTTATGGCGTGCACGCTCCAGCAGGTTGGGCAGTGCCCCCATGTTGTGGGTTCCGAACACCACATCAACCCAGGGTGCCTTTTCCAGGATGACGTTTTTGTCCTTCTGCGCGAGGCAACCACCCACGGCAATCTGCATGCCCTCGTGACGCTTCTTGACCGACGCCAGGTGGCCCAGGTTGCCGTAGAGCTTATTGTCGGCATTTTCCCGAACCGCGCAGGTGTTGATGACCACCACATCGGGTTCCTCACCGGCGGCGAGAACGTAGCCGGCGGCCTCCAACGACCCGCTCAGTCGCTCGGAATCGTGCACGTTCATCTGGCATCCGTAGGTACGCACCTCATAGGTACGCCGACGACCACCGGTACCTACCGCCGCCTCGGAGGGCGCGATGATGGTGGGGGTGCTGACGGGCGAGGAACTCACGGAAGTGCTCATGTGTCCATTCTACGAAACCCGGACCGCCCGTGTGGCCGCACGACCCACCTGGTGGATAACTCTGGCCTGTGGAGGAAGGCGGGAGAATACCCGCCCTTCCCCACATGCGTCGCTAGCGGAAGGTCACGCGTCCGCGGGACCCACGGGTTGCCAGTGCCGCTCGCACGGCTTCGCGCACGATTGATCCGGGGTATCCCCGACGGGCGAGGAAGCCGGTGAGGCGACGTTCGGCGGCGGCATCATCGATCGAGCTCATCTGCCCGACCCGCTTCTTGGCCAGCGCGGTGGCGGCGGAAAGTTCGTCGTCATCGGCAACCTCGGCCAGGGCATCCTGAATGACCTCGTTTGGGATCTTTCGCTGCGCCATTTCCCGGGCCACCACCTGACGGGACTTGCCCTTGCGATCGTAGAGGGAGTGCTTGAGCTGTTCGGCCAGCACCGCATCATCCAGATAGCCCAGCTCGTCCAGACGTTCGGCCACGGCTTCGGCACCGTCGTTTTCCAGGCCCAGCCGCTCGACCTCGGAGATCACCTCGGCACGGCTCAGCGCGGATCGGGCAAGCCGACGCACAAGGAGTTCTACCGCCTCATCGAAGGTGGGCGGAACGATCTCCTCCTCGACCTCCTTGGACTCGCCGTCATCCTCAAAGTCTTCCTCCTCCTCGTCCAGCCCGAACCGGGCGGAGAAGCTGGGAATCTCGGTGTCGGGATACTCCTCGAAGGCCGCCGTATGCGCCGGCGGGACGGCCGATGTGGACGCAGGCTCAGATGCACCATCACCAGGGGTACCCGAGTCAGCCTCGACGGTTTTTCGGGCCCGGGTTGTGAGATCGGAGACGATTCCCCGCACCGGGCGGATCCCGGACGCTTCCGGGGCGGCCGCCGAGTTGTCGGCCACGGCAGGGGCCGACGCACTCCTGGCGGAGACAGATTCCGACTCCGCGCCGCCCGATTCGCCGCCGCCCGATCGCGTGGATGCCGACCGCCGTCGACCGCCCAGCGAGATCACCGGAGCCAGCGGCTCCTCGACCGCCGTCTCCTCAAACGCAGGGGCAGCGGCTGCAGATGCCTCAACCGCCGAGGTCCCGGAGGCAGGCGTCTCAGCCGGGGACTCCGAGCGGTCCTGGGGCTCACTCGGATCCCCTGCCGCGGCGGAGTCCCGGGCCGGTTCGGCCGATGCCGGGATCACACCCCAGGCAGGAGCAAAGGTGGGGGCAAACGCCGACGGGGCCGCGGCGTCCCGCTCCTCGGCCGAAGCCTCCCCGCGCGAACGCGAGGAGGGCCAAGACTCGAGGGAGGATACGCCGGCGGCCCCGCCGAAACGTGAGGGCCCACCGTTCTCGGTTTCGGAACCTTCCGAGGAAGGTCCCTCATCGATGAAGCGGACCATGAAACTACGCGCCGCGCTTGAGCGCTACCGCCGGGGCCTCGCTCGCCGGGGCGGCGGGCGCGTTCTTGGCGGCGGTCGCCTTGGCCTCGGCCGCAGCCTCGGCGGCGGCAGCATCGGCCTTGGCCTGAGCACCGGCCGCGCCGATGCCGAGCTTTGCCAGCAGCTTGTTCTCGATGTCGGCGGCGATATCGGGGTTGTTGATCAGGAAGTTACGGGCGTTTTCCTTACCCTGACCCAGCTGGTCTCCGTCGTAGGTGTACCAGGAACCGGACTTCTTGACCAGACCGTGCTCGACGCCGAAGTCGATCAGGCTGCCCTCGCGGGAAATACCCACACCGTAGAGAATGTCGAACTCGGCCTGCTTGAAGGGCGGAGCCATCTTGTTCTTGACCACCTTGACGCGGGTACGGTTACCCACGGCGTCCGAGCCGTCCTTGAGGGTCTCGATACGGCGGATGTCGAGGCGAACCGAGGCGTAGAACTTCAGCGCCTTACCACCGGAGGTGGTCTCCGGGCTACCGAAGAACACACCGATCTTCTCACGCAGCTGGTTGATGAAGATCGCGGTGGTCTTGGTCTGGTTGAGGCCACCGGTGATCTTGCGCAGTGCCTGCGACATCAGTCGAGCCTGCAGACCCACGTGAGAGTCTCCCATCTCACCCTCGATCTCGGCGCGGGGCACCAGAGCCGCCACGGAGTCGATGACAACCAGGTCGATCGAGCCCGAGCGGATCAGCATGTCGGCGATCTCCAGCGCCTGCTCACCGGTGTCGGGCTGAGAAACCAGCAGCGCGTCGATGTCGACACCCAGCTTCTTGGCGTACTCGGGGTCGAGGGCGTGCTCGGCGTCGATGAAGGCGGCGATACCGCCCTGGCGCTGAGCGTTGGCGATGGCGTGCAGGGTCAGCGTGGTCTTACCCGAGGATTCCGGGCCGTAGATCTCGATGATGCGGCCGCGGGGCAGGCCTCCCACGCCGAGCGCAACGTCCAGGGCGATCGAGCCGGTGGGGATGATTTCTACGGGGGCGCGCTCATCGCTGCCGAGGCGCATAACCGAGCCCTTGCCGAACTGGCGGTCAATCTGGGCAAGGGCGGTTTCGAGTGCTTTTTCGCGATCCGTGGGTGAAGCCATGGCCGTCTCTCTTTCGTCTCGGTAGCGGCTGCGCGCTACGTTCGTGGGTGATGCGCCTACATACTGTCCCGAGGCGACATCTGGATGCCGTGTGCCCGCGTGGTGCTGATTTCAGCGCCACCGGCACGCCCTCGGTGAACAAGGCTGGAGCGATCTGCTCCGGTTGCTTCGACTCTAGGATCACCCTCCGACACCGGGTCGAGTTGTGGTCCTTTTGTGGATAACAATCCGAAGATTTCGTCCTGTGTAGGAGCATACGCCGATCCGAACGAATGTTCGAGATATTGCTCGCGGCGTGTCGAAGGAGTTTTCGGATCGTTTACCTAGTCGCGCGGGGCGGGCAGACGCACGCCGTCCCAGCGATCGCGCGGCACCTCGTTCTCGCGGCACAGCGCCAGCCACACATCGCGTGCGGGAACCCCGGCCGACAGGGCCTCATCTCCGGTACGCCCATCGAGGTCTCGCAGCGCCAGGTCGCGCATCAGCACACCGCCGTATCCGGCACCAAACTCGGCGGCAATCGCATGGCGCAGTTCGCTATTTTTCACCCGTTCAGCCTACCCAACTCCCCCGACCCTGCCCCCACACGCCTCGGCACTCATTCAGCACACCCTCGGCCCACACCAAGGAGACGATGCCCCACAACGCAAACACCCCGCACGAATTCGTGCGGGGTGTTGTGCCGGCGGGACTAGCGAATCGCGAGTTCGGCTTCGATGTCGGCCGTGAAGCTCTCCGGAATGGTGTCCGGGATCGGGGCGAGACCCTCGATGATCGCCAGGCGATCACCAACCTCGCGCATGATGACTGAGATGGGGGTGTCGAGCGCGTCGGCTACCGAGGCGAGAATCTCGCTGGAAGCCTCCTTCTGACCACGTTCAACCTCGCTGAGGTAGCCGAGAGCCACGCTGGCCTTGCCCGCAACCTGACGCAGAGTGCGTCCCTTCTGCAGGCGGAAGTCACGAAGAACGTCGCCGATTTCCTGACGTACGAGTACCATTGGGGCCTCCCTTTCTGCCGTGCGACCCCGGATCGATTAACCCGAGGGATGATTTAGATTACTACACCGTTCCCTGGGAAACCCCGGAATCGGTGAGATCTTGCCGCACTTTTGTTGACACCGAATATAACCCAGCCCCCCGGGGGTCTATTCCAGGTTATCGGCGAATCTTCAGGAATTGGCGTGTTCCCCGAGAATCCGGGCTTCGTCGAGCACCGCGCGGATCGCCGCCCGCACGCTCCACTCGCGAATCTGCGCCCGGTCGCCGTGGGCATGCACCGCGATCGAGCGGTCACCACGGACGCTGCTGATCCCGATGAAGACGGTCCCCACCGGGGTACCGGTCTGCGGATCCGGCGTGGGGCCGGCCACCCCCGTGGTCGAGACACCGATCTGTGCCTCACCCGCCGCGGTGGTTCCGATCCGCCGGGCCCCGCGTGCCATCTGCTCGGCCACCCGGGGATCCACCGGTCCAAATTCGGCCAGCAGTGCCGCATCCACCCCGAGCACACGGTGCTTGAGCTCGGTGTCATAGGCGACCACTCCCCCGCGCAACACCGCCGAGGCTCCGGGAACGGAAACGATCGAGGCGAGTACCAGACCACCGGTCAGCGACTCGGCCACGGCGATGCTGTAGCCACAGGCCACGACGGCGGCCAGCTCGGCCTCCCGCGACCGAGCGTCCCCATACTCCGCCGCCCGGGCATCGGTCGGCTCGACCGGGGACGCGGGGTGCCCGGTCATCGGCGGGCGCGTCCGCGAATCTCGGTGATGACGTAGTCGATGCCGCTGGCAATGGTGAGCACCACGGCGATGGTCATCGTGATGATATTCACCACGTTGACCCAATCGCCCAGCAGCATCGGGAAGGGCAGCAGGGCCAGCGAGATCGCGACCGCCTGGGCCACGGTCTTGAGCTTGCCCATCCAGGCGGCCGCAACCACGTGGTCACTGACCACGATCATCCGGTGCACGGTGATTCCGATCTCGCGCACCAGCACGATCACGGTGACCCACACCGGCAGCTCACCGATGATCGAGAGGGCTACCAGTGCGCCACCGGTGAGCACCTTATCGGCGATCGGATCCAGGAGCTTGCCCAGATCGGTCACCTGACCGGTGCGCCGGGCGATGGCCCCGTCGATTCCGTCGGTCGCGATGGCAAAGATAAACAGTCCCGCGGCCCACCAGCGCAGCGGTCCATCCGCGCCGCCATCGGCCAGCACCCACCAGATAAAGAGCGGGGCCAGCAGGATGCGGAACACGGTGATCGCGTTGGGCAGGTTCCAGTTGGAGGGCACGGTGGCCGGTGTGGGTGTGGTCATGTTCAGTCTCGTCCCGTCAGTCCCCAGGCGTCTTCGCCGTCTTCGTCATCGGCGTTGACCACCGGATACCCCTCGAACTGCTTCTCGACCGGGTCATCGGCGTAGCGATCATCCACGGCGGGTGCCGCGGCGGTATGGGTGGGGGCGTCGTCATCCACCGGGCCCGGCAGCGGCAGGCCGGCCGGGGCCGCGGCGGCCGGAGTGGCGGAAGCAGCCGGAGCGGCAGGGGCGGCGGGCGGCGGAGTCTCCCCGCGCAACAGCGCCAGGGTCCCGGGCAGCTGCTCGGCGGTCACCAGGACATCGCGGGCCTTGGATCCCTCCGAGGGTCCCACGATGTCACGGGACTCCATCAGGTCCATCAGGCGACCGGCCTTGGCGAAGCCCACGCGGAGCTTGCGCTGCAGCATCGAGGTCGAGCCAAACTGGGTGCCGACCACGAGGGTAACGGCCTCACACAGCAGCTCGAGGTCATCGCCGATATCCGCGTCGACCTCCTTCTTCTCGATCACGGCCTCGACGTCCTTGCGGTAGTCGGGACGCGCCTGGGCGGTGACGTGGTGCACAACCTTTTCGATCTCGTCCTCGTTGACCCAGGCACCCTGGACCCGCAGCGCCTTGGAGGCGCCCATCGGCATGAACAGGGCGTCACCCTGGCCGATGAGCTTATCGGCACCGGGCTGGTCCAGGATCACGCGGGAGTCGGTCACCGAGGTCACCGCAAAGGCGAGACGCGAGGGCACGTTGGCCTTAATCAGACCGGTCACCACGTCCACCGACGGACGCTGGGTCGCCAGCACCAGGTGAATACCGGAGGCACGCGCCAGCTGGGTGATTCGCACGATCGAGTCTTCCACGTCGCGCGGGGCCACCATCATCAGGTCGGCGAGCTCGTCCACCACGACCAGGAGGTACGGGTAGGGCTTGAGCACACGCTCGGAACCGGCGGGCAGCACGATCTCGCCGCCGAGGACCGCTCGGTTGAAGTCGTCGATGTGGCGGAAGCCGAAGCTTGCCAGATCGTCGTAGCGCATGTCCATTTCCTTGACGACCCACTGCAGCGCCTCGGCGGCCTTCTTGGCGTTGGTGATGATCGGGGTAATCAGGTGCGGGATGCCCGCATAGGGCGCAAGCTCCACGCGCTTGGGGTCGATCAGGACCATCCGGACCTCCTGCGGCGTCGCGCGCATCAGGAGGCTGGTGATCATCGAGTTCACAAATGAGGACTTACCCGAACCGGTGGACCCGGCCACCAGCAGGTGGGGCATCTTGGCGAGGTTCGCCACCACAAACCCGCCGCCGACGTCCTTGCCCACGCCGATGGTCATCGGGTGGGTGGCCTTGACGTTCACCGGGGAGCGCAGTACGTCGCCGAGGGAGACGATCTCACGGTCGGTGTTGGGGATCTCCACACCAATCGCCGACTTGCCGGGAATCGGGGCGAGGATGCGCACCTCGTTGGAGGCCACCGCATAGGCGATGTTGTTCTGCAGCGCGGTGATCCGCTCGACCTTGACGCCGGGACCCACCTCGATCTCGTACTGGGTCACCGTCGGGCCACGGCTAAAGCCGGTGACCTTGGCATCCACCTTGAACTGGGCGAACACCTCGGTGATCGCCGCGACGATCGCATCGTTGGCGGCCGACCGTGCCTTGGGCGGGGTTCCCGCCGAGAGCGCCTGAGCCGAGGGCAGCTGATAGGGGCCGCTCTGGACATCGGGGATGCCGCCGCGGGCGAGTTCCCCGGTGTCCGAGCCGTCGCGCAGCGCCACCGAGGTGAGGTCTGGCAGGATTTCGGTCTGGTCGGTCGCATCGTCCTCGCGCAGCCCGCTCGAAGCACCGGCGGCGGCGTAGCCGTCGAGGGCCGCCTCGGCGGCGGCCAGGTGGGCGATGGCCTCGGTCTGACCCGCGGTGTTGTCGGGGACCGGTGCCACAACCTCGGGCTCCAGCGCGCTGTCAAAGCCACCGCGGGTGGTGCCACCCAGCAGCTCGGTGAGTGCATCGGAATCGGCGGGGGCGCTGGTTTCGGGTGCCTCCTCACGCTTGGAGGAGTTACGACGCCACCAGGGCAGCATGTTGGGATCGGCGATCGGATCGTCCTCGATGTCCGATTCGGCGGCGGCCGAAGCCGAGGAGGCGTCGGCCTTTGCCCGCGGTTCGGTGTGCACATCGGCACCAAATAGCCAGCCGTAGAGTTCCTTGAGGCGCGAACCGATGCGGTTCGGCGGGGTCTTGGTGATGATCAGCAGGCTGAGTGCCAGGACCAGCGAGAGCACGATGCCCGAGCCGATCGGGGTCAGCAGGAAGGTCAGCGGGCCGCCGATCATCCAGCCGATCAGGCCACCGGCCGCCGCCAGGGCGGGCAGGCCCTGGCTGGGATCGGGCAGCGAGGAGAAGGTGTGGCAGAGCCCGGTGACGGAGATCAGCGCGATGGACAGGCCGATGCCGATACGCCCGTTATCGTGCACCGAGCTGGGATTGCGGAACAGCCACAGCGCCAGCAGGATCAGGATCACCGGCATCGCAAAGGCCACCTGGCCCACCAGGCCGCCAAAGCTCCAGGCGTTGAGGTTCTGGGCCACCGGGTTGTTCACCCCGAACCAGACCACCGCGGCACCGATCACCGCGAGCAGGAAAAACAGGAACGGCACGCCGTCGCGGCGCTCTTCGGGCTCCAGCTTTTCGCTACCGAAAGCGCGGAAGGCACCGCCCACCACGTGCGCAAGCGCCATCCAGGCCACCGCAATCGGGTTGCGGGAGGACTCGGCGGGGAAGGCCACGGTGGGCGTCTGCGCGGTCTTGGACGCGCGCGAGGACGTGACCTTGGTGGTCGCGGTCGCGGGTTTAGCCGCGGCGCCCGTGCCCGATTTCGCCGAGGCACCGGCGGCTTTGCGCGCACCACCGCTGCGCGCGGTGGCCGACGTGGGGGTCGACTTCTTGCGCGGTCCGGTGGGTGTGGAACGGGTAGCCATGTTCTCTACGGTACTGCGCCCCACCGATTTTTTCCGGGATTGACGCGGAAATCCGCGGAATCACGCGGCGTTTCTTGCCGGGTGACCCGCGGATTTCGACGGGGAGAATATCGCTCCAGCGGCGCTAGTAGCGCAGGGCGTCGATCACCTTCACCCGGGTCGCGATGATCGCCGGGATGAGGCCGGCCAGGGCCCCGACGATGGTCGCCGCGACCATGCCGGTTACCGCGGCCCCCACCGGGAAGGCCGGTGCCCCGGTGCCCACCGCACCACCTGTAAAGATCCCGTAGACGGCGGGGATGCGCATGATCAGGATCGCGATCATCACCCCGACAAATCCGGCCACCACCGTGGCGACCACGCTCTCCATCATGACCGAGAAGAACACCCGACCGGTGCTCGCCCCGAAGGAGCGGCGCACGCCAATCTCGCGCACGCGCTGGCGCACCGAGACGATCGCGATATTCACCAGGCCCAGGGCACCAAGGATCAGAATAATCGCACCGATTCCCAGCGAGAGCAGGCGGAAAATCACCGTGGGATCCTGGCTGGGGTCCATCCCACCCTGGTTGTTGTTATACACATTCACGCTGAAATCGGTGCCCAGGGCGGAACTCATCGACTGCTCGATGCGCTTGCCCAGCTCCTCACCGATGTCCTGCGGCACCCACATCTGATACCGAATGCCGCTCGCCGTACTCACCACATCCGTCTCCGACGCCACCTGGCGATAGGAGGATGTCAGCATCATGGCCTCGGGCATCATGCCCTCGAAGAGCGGACCGTCATACACGCCGATGATTACCAGGCGCGCATTACCCAGCCCCGGGCTCACGATGGTCGGGTGGGTTCGCAGATCCGGGCTTCCGAGCGCCTGATGGAACGAGCGGCTCACCACGATCGCCGGTGCCAGCCGTTGGGAATCCCCGGGGGCGAACCAGCTGCCCTCAAGCATGCGTGTGTGCCGCATCGTTGCGTACGGCTGATCAACGATTTGCAGGCTCACCTCCTGCGCACCATCGCTGAATCTCATGCGTGCGGTGGCGTTGGCCTCACGGGTGGCATAGCTCACATCCGATCGATCCATCACCGCAAACCACGCGTCTTCGATCTGTTCTACCTGATCGAGGCGCAGCTCCCCCTTGGGCATGGCGTTGAGATCCAGGGTGGTGGGACGCCCCATATAGGTTTCCATCTGTTCAACCACCGTGCGCTGGGCGATGTCGGCAAAGGCCATCGACACCGTCAGTGCGGTAACCGCCGCCGCAACCCCCACCAGGGAGAGCAGGACGCGCCCACGGTGGACACGGACCTCCTGGGCGGCGTCGGAGAAGGCTCCGACGATGCCCGCAAAAAAGCCGTTCATGCGTTTTCCTCCGGCGTTGCCACGATCACGGGGGCGGCGAGGGTCGCCGGTGCGGCCGAGGCCGCCGCGGGGACCGGCTGATCGGGGGTGAGAATGCCATAGTCCAGGCGGAAGTGGCGATCACTGCGCTCGGCGATGGCCGCGTCGTGGGTGATGGTCACCAGTGATGCACCGTCCTCGCGGACAATCTCATCCATCAGGGCCATGACACTGTTTCCGGTTTCCAAATCCAGGGCGCCGGTGGGCTCATCCGCGAGGATCAGCCGCGGGCGACGAACCAGCGCGCGGGCGATGGCGACGCGCTGCTGCTCACCACCGGACAGGCTGCCGGGCAGCGAGGCGAGTCGATGCCCAAGTCCCACCCGCTCCAGCATCTCGGAGGCGATTCGGGTGCGACGCCAAAACTCGGTTCCGTGTGAGTACATCAGCGGCATCAACACGTTTTCCAGCGCCGTGCGTCCCTCCAGCAGGTTGAACTGCTGAAACACGAAACCCACGTTGTTCCCGCGCAGCCGATCCCGGCGACGCTGTGACAAACGGGACACATCGGCCCCGTCAAAGTGCAGGATTCCGGTTGTCGGATTGTCCAGCAGACCGAGGATGTTCAGCAGGGTGGACTTTCCCGATCCGGAACGTCCGACAATCGAGACCCGCTCCCCCGGGTTAACCGTGAGGCTCACATCGTGCAGGATCGGCAGGACCGTATCATCGGGCAGGCGCACCGCACGGGTGACCCGCTCCAGGTGCAGAAGACTCACTATCCCTCCTGCACGGAGGAGCAGACAACGCTACCATCGGGCTGTTCAATGCACTCCTCGCCACCACCGTTGCCGCCACCCGGGTTTGTGGGGTCCTCCACCGGAATGAACTCCAGTACGCTGTCACCCTCGGCGAGTCCCTCGGTGATCTGAACCTGACGGCCATCGTTGAGACCCAGCTTGACGTCACGCTTTTCCTGGGTGCCATCGGCGGTTACGATCCAGACGGAGCCTCCCTGGGAGCTGCCCTTGACCGCTGTGACCGGCAGCAGAAGTGCGTTCTCGGCGGATCCACCGGGCAGCATCAGCTTGCCGCCGAGACCGGCGAAGACGCGTACGTCACCGGGCACCGCGCAGCGCACGGTGGGACCGCCGGGGGTCGCCCCCGAACCCGGGTTGTCCGGGGTGCTCGACTGTCCCTCCAGCGGGGTGATGATGCGCAGGGCGGTGCAGGTGAACTCATCCGGTCCACCGGTTACCGAGACGCGGGCCTCGGTGGGCTCCTCGGTCAGTCGGAACCGCTGTGCGGGCTCGATCGTCGCGGTGACCGAGAAGGTATCGGGGGCGATCTGTGCGACCGTGTCTCCGATGGACACCGACTGGCCAACCACCATCGGCAGCGAACTCACGGTTCCCGCGGCGGGTGCGGTGACCTGCGCCGTGCGGTACTTGGTCGGCGGTGTGGTTGTGGTGACATTACCCTCGGCATCGGTGCGGGTCACCGGTTCCTGCTCGATCTCCTTGCGGACGGTCGCGATAACCGCCCCGGCACTCACCCGTGCTCCCTCCTTCACGTGCAGCTCGGCAACCTCGCCGGCCAGCGTCCCACGAGCGGGAATCGCGGGATCGGCAACTACCGTGGCTGCCAGTTCGATCTGGTTGGCGATGTTGCCCGTGACCACGCTGACCACCTGGTCGTCGATGTTGCCCGAGGGAGCGACGGCCTCGTTCCCGGCCGCCTTATCTGGGAAGAAGGCGACCTTCACCAGCGCGATGGCGATGACCGCAAAAATGACAATTCTCAGGCTCGGAAAAATCCAACGGCGCCAGACGCCCACGGCAACTCCTCAAGGTAATGCCCCACCCCAGTGGCGAAGCGACGGCCAGGCTTAATCTACGCGGCCGGTCTTTCCCCCATGGCATACCTGGTATTCATTTTCGAAAATAGCAGCACCCGCCAGCCAGCGAACGACGCCGCGCGGTTACCGCGACACCCCCAAAACGCGGCACGGGCGGGCACCCTCCGTGGAGAGTGCCCGCCCGTGGCGAGAAAGCCGGTGTTACTTCGCCGAACCGGCGTCAACCACCAGCGGAACGATCATCGGACGACGACGCAGCGAGGTTGCGACCCAGCGCCCGGTCGTGCGGCGCACGATCTGGCTTAGGGCGTGCGTGTCGCGGGTACCGTTGGAGAGGGCATCGTTGAGTGCCTGAACCAGCTTGGGACGCACCTTGTCGAAGACGCGGGCGTCCTCGGCGAATCCGCGAGCGGAGATCTGCGGTCCGGAAAGGATCTTTCCGTTCTTCAGGTCCACGGCCACCACGATGGAGATGAAGCCCTCCTCGCCGAGCACGCGACGGTCATGCAGGTCGTCCTCGGTGATCTCGCCGACGGTCTTGCCGTCCACGTAGACAAACTTGAGGTCGAGCTGGCCGACCACCCGGGCGACTCCGTCGCGCAGGTCCACCACCGTGCCATCCTTACCGAGGATGGTGTTCTTCTCGGGCACACCGGTCTGGTTGGCCAGCTTGCCGTTGGCAAACAGGTGACGGTGCTCACCGTGAACGGGCAGCACGTTCTTGGGCTTGAGGATGTTGTAGCAGTACAGCAGCTCCCCGGCCGAGGCGTGACCCGAGACGTGCACGCGGGCGTTGCCCTTGTGGACGACGTTGGCGCCGAGCTTGGTCAGCCCATCGATGATGCGGTAGACGGCGTTCTCGTTACCCGGGATCAGGCTCGAGGCCAGGATCACGGTGTCGCCCTCGCGCGGCTCAACCTGGTGGTCACGGTTGACCATGCGGCTGAGCACGGCCATCGGCTCACCCTGCGAACCGGTGGACATGAAGACGATCTTGTTGTCCGGCACGCCGGCGGTCTTCTTGAAGTCGATCAGCACGCCATCCGGCACCTTGAGGTAACCCAGCTCGGCGGCGATGGTCATGTTGCGCACCATCGAGCGACCCAGCAGCGCGACGCGACGGCCGTTCTGGTGTGCGGCATCCAGAACCTGCTGCACACGGTGCACATGGCTCGAGAAGCTGGCCACAACCACCTTGCCGGGGGTCTTGGCCATCACCGAGGAGAGAACCGGGCCGATCTCGCGCTCGGGCGAAGTGAAGCCGGGGACCTCGGCGTTGGTGGAGTCGGGCAGGAACAGGTCCACACCCTCCTCACCCAGACGGGCGAAGGCACGCAGGTCGGTGATCCGGCCATCCAGCGGCAGCTGATCCATCTTGAAGTCACCGGTCACCAGGACGTTACCGGCGACGGTGCGGATGAAGACCGCAAGGGCGTCGGGGATCGAGTGGTTGACCGCGACGAACTCCAGGCCGAACGGACCCAGCTTCTCGGTCTCGCCCTCCTTGACGGTCAGGGTGTAGGGCTTGATCCGGTGTTCCTTGAGCTTCGCCTCAACCAGGGCGAGGGTCAGGCCGGAGCCGATCAGCGGGATGTCCTGACGCAGACGCAGCAGGTAGGGGACGGCACCGATGTGGTCCTCGTGGCCGTGGGTGAGCACAACGCCCACCACGTCCTGAAGACGGTCCTTGATCGGGCCAAAATCGGGCAGGATGACGTCGACACCGGGCTGGTGCTCCTCGGGGAAGAGCACGCCACAGTCGACGATCAGAAGCTTGCCATCGATTTCGAAGGTGGTCATGTTGCGACCGACCTCACCAAGTCCGCCGATCGGGGTGACCCGCAGGGTCCCCTTCTTGAGCTTCGGCGGGGTGTAGGCGGTTACGGGCATACGCCCTCCTTATCAGGCAGCGGTGTTATTCCGCGGCCATGTTGTGTATTGCGATGCAGTGCAGCTTGGCGAACTAGCGCGTCGTGCCGTGCACCTTCGGGAGTGCGCCACCGGCCGCAGCATTACGGTCGGGGCGGAAGTTGCTCAGGTCAACACCGGGAATGGTGCCCACCAGAGCGAGGTCGTCTTCGATCTTGGCTGCCTCGAAGTCTTCGGGGCCAACCAGGGGCAGGCGGACGCGGGCGCTGTCGATGCGTCCGAGTCCCTGCAGGATGTACTTGGCCGCAACCGTGCCGGGCACGTGGGTCATCACGGCGCGCACGAGCGGTTCCAGGCTCTTGTGTGCGGCGGTTGCGGTGGCCAGGTCGCCGGCGTTGACGGCATCGACGATCTGACGGTAGGGGGTGGCGGCGATGTTGGCGGTCACGCCGATCAGGCCCGAGGCCCCGATCGAGAGGTGCGGCAGCGCGTTGGCGTCGTCTCCGGAAAAGTAGAGCAGGTCGGTCTGGTTGAGCACACGGCTCACCTCGGAGAAGTCACCCTTGGCGTCCTTCACGGCGAGGATGTTGGGGTGCTTGGCCGCCCGCAGAATGGTGTCGTAGGTGATCTGGATGCCGGTACGGCCGGGAATGTCGTACAGGATAACCGGGAGGTCGGTGGCGTCGGCGATCATCCGGAAGTGGGTGAGCACACCGGCCTGGGTGGGCTTGTTGTAGTACGGGGTCACGATCATGACACCGTCGGCGCCGGCCTTTTCGCTGGCCTTATAAAGCTCGATCGCGTGGGCGGTCTCGTTGGAGCCACCACCGGTGATGATCTTCGCGCGGCCGTTCGACACCGAACGTGCCACCTCAACCAGGCGCAGCTTCTCGGCGTCGGTCAGGGTCGAGGTCTCCCCGGTGGTTCCGGTCACCACGATGCCGTCGGCACCCGCGGTGATCACATCGTCGATGTGCTTTTCGACACCGGGCCAGTCGACCTCACCGTCTGCGGTGAACGGGGTGACGAGCGCGACGAGGACCTGACCGAAGGGGTTTTCAACGTTAGACACCCCTCCAGAGTACCGGCAACTGGGCGCTGTATGCACCATTGGCGACATACGTCCGCACGAATTACTCAGCTAGCGGGCGGACACGCAGATGCTACTCATCCCCAACAGCACGTGGTCGTAGAGCTGCTGGGCGCGCAGGTTCTGGCCGATTCCCACGCTCGAGCGCACACCGTAGAGGTGATCCACCTTGAAGACGTGCAGGTTGTGCCCGGCGGCATTCCACACCTGGCCCACCTTGACCAGGGCCAGCGCATTGGCCCGCAGATTATCGGCACCGGCGCTCAGGGTGTCGGAGTTCCAGACGTAGCTGACGCCCTTGCCCTCGGCACAGGACACCGTCTGGATATCGGGTTTCGGATCCGCCGCCGGATCCACGGCCCGGGCGCTGGACTGCACCAGATCGGCAAACCGGGTATGCAGGTCATCGGGATCGATTCCGGGAACCAGGGTGCCATCGGCGACCTGCGCCTCGTCATAGTGCCGCTCGGTTCCGGGCTTGGACTGAGCCTCATCGAGCACGCTGGAGCGCGAGCCCGAGATGTTTTCCGGGTCCGCGGACGGGGCGGGTGTGGATTGTTCGTCGTAGACCCCCGGCGCGCTTCCCGCCGAGAACATGGCCGGTGCACTCTGGCGCGCGGAGGGTTCGGTGTGGAAGCTCAGCGGAACGATGATCAGCGCCAGCAGAGCCGACATCACCAGGAATGCCGCGGTTCCGGCGGTCCGACGGGCCAGCAGCGCCAGCAGGGCGGCCACCAGCACGATCAGCGCCAGCATACGCACCGGGCTCAGATCGATCAGCGGCACCGTCGCGGGCGTCGTGTCGATCAGATCCAGACCCACCAGCTCGCGCGTGGCCACCCGTTGGAATCCAACCCAGGCGGCCGCCCCACAGAGCAGCGCCAGGAAGATCAGGGTGCCCGAGGCGAAGGTGCGCACCGCGAGACCGGGGACCGCGCCACGACGATCACGCCCGGCGAGAATCCCCGCCCAGGCAAACAGCCCCACAAACAGGAAGGGCGCGATCGCGTACCCGGGCGTCAGCAGAAGGAACGCATAAAACGACATCGGTGCGGCGAGCGTGGTACACAGCAGGGCCGCCACCAGCAGGGCAACCAGCACCAGGATCGAACGTCCGGCAATGCGCCGCGTGGCGGTATCGGGAAGCCGGGTCGCGCGGCGATAGGCCAGACCGACGAGGGTCCAGATCACCACGGCGATGACCAGCGAGACGATCGCCCGCCGGCTCGGATGTCCCGCCCCCACGGTGGTGACCACCGGAAGCACCAGATACGGGGTTGAGACGGCCAGACCGAGCGCGAGCGTGGTCAGCGGCACCAGCGGGGTAAAACCGCCGCGGCGGCGCTCCACGCTGCGCGCGCCCCACACGCTGATGATGGCCCCCAGCACGGTCGCGGGGATCAACACGATGGTGTTGGCGGCGTTATCGGGGAAGGGGGCGTTGGGCTCCACCAGGAAGAGGTCGAGTCCAATCAACGCGCCCGCGAGGACCACCGCGGCGAGTGCGGCAATTGCCGCCGCACGCAGGGCTACTTCACGGTCGAATCGGGCAAGTTCACGCGGATCCGGCGCGGAATCGAGGGGGCCCGATCCGGTGTCCCCGGGGGTCGCGCGAGAGGCGAAACCGGGGGCGGAGATCTCGGGCATGAACACTAGGGTAACCCCGGCGCCTGGATGCTAGCCGGGACATTCCCGTGCGTTCGGTTGTGACCAAAAACTACCCGGCGAGCAGGGTAACCAACCGGATGATTCCCGGGACGATCACGATCACTCCGAGCACGATGGCGATGATGCTGGTTCGTCCGCGCAGCCGCTGACCACCGGGGCCAACCTGGTTGGTTCCGGAGCCCGACTGACCATACCCCTGGATGGTCTGGCCGTATCCGGCAACGGGCGGCGGGTAGCCCGGCACGGGTCCGGGCTGCGGACCGGGCACGCGCGGATCCTGATACCGGGAGGCCTGGCGCGCGGTTTGCGCACCGACCGTGTCCATCACCCGCCACATCCGCACAAACGGGCTCCGGTCTCCGTCCACGAACGGGGTCGCCGAATAGATAAACATCAGGTCGTCAATAATTTCAACATCAAACGGTGCCGCATGGTCAATCAGCAGGGCCATCACATCCGGTGTGAGGATCTGCAAGACGTCCCGCTCATACCCCACCGGTCCATACAGCGTGAAGTAGCGATCAAAATCGCCCTCGAGGGAGAGCCGCTGACTCGCATCCGGTGTGTAGGGCAGATTGGAGAAGCCCAGCTTGTTGTTGGCATGAGCATCGAGCACGATATGCGGAAGCCGTCGATCCAGCTGGAACACCATGTACCCCCAGGTACTCCACAACTCACGGCGACCGGCGGGACTCCCCGAACGACTCAGCACCGGATTGACGTACTGGTTTCCAAACTTGAACCGGAAGTTGCCGATATCGAAGTAGCGCTGGCCCGGCAACGCGTGCACCCGGTCGAAGGCCACGCGGTCGTAACCGGTGTTGAAGATCATGCCCGGATAGTTGATGTTGTTGGTCGCCGGGGTGTAGCCAAAGCCGTTATCCCGGGCAAAGGTGAACATGCGAATGGGGTTGTTGTCCCCGCGATTACGCAGCGCACGAAACAGGGCCCACAGGCCCCAGACAATGCCCACCGAGATCACCAGCTGGATGAAGAACCCCGCCCAGCGGCCGCCCACATCCTCGCCGTTCATCGTCCCCAACATGATCCCCAACAGCGGCATCAGCATCAGGGCCCCCAGCCCGGCGGCGATTCCAAAGATCGCGACGTTATCCGATGCCTTGGCGAAGTATCGGATGTTGTAGGCGCGCTCCCCACACCGAATCGATACCGATCGTTAGGAGGTGGCGGGGGTGGCACCCTCGCCGGTTGCCCAGGTGAAAAGCAGGCCGTCCCCGTTGAGCAGGTCATCCCCCAGGGCTCGGGCCTGATAGATCACCGGATTGTGGGAGGAGAGTACGCGGGCGTTGCGCCAGTGCCGGTCCAGGCCACGCTCGCGCGCCGTGGCCGAGGCACCGCCCACCTCAAACAGTGCGGTGGTCGCACGCAGCACCAGGTCGGGAACCTGAAGCTGCGCGCGGACCGCGGCGGCCTCGGCGGCTCGGATGGCCCGGGTGGACTCCCGGATCGACTCGGGCGTGAGCTCCTGGACGGTCGCCTCACCGCGGGCGGCACCGACCTGGGCCAGATCCGACGCCTCCCCCACGACCGCGGCGGCCGCGAGCACCGCCGATTCGGCGGCGAATACCAGGCCGGAGATCTGCCCGATCACCTGCTGCACCAGCGGATCCTCGCGGGCACTGGTGCCCACCCCCTGGCTGTAGACGCGGGTACGGGAGGCGACGAAGTCCCGGGCGTCTCGCAGTGCCGCCCGGCCCACCCCGGCGATGCTCGCCAGCAGCACGAGTTCCAGGAACCCGGTGATGTGGCTGGGGGTGGACGCGTGGGCCGCATCGATGTGTTCGGGATCGATCGTCACGTCCGTGAATACCGTGGTGCCGCTCCCGGTGAGACGCTGGCCAAACCCGTTCCAGTCGTCGCGGCGATCCACGCCCACGGCGTCGGCGGCAACCGTGACCGAAACCTGCTCGCCGGTTTCGGCGTCGGTCGCGGTCACCAGGATCCAGTCGGCATAGATCGAGCCGGTGCTGTAGTGCTTGGTGCCGTCCAGGCGAGCCCGGCCGTTCTCTCGGCTCAGGGCCGTCTGATAGGTACCCACCGTGGCGGCGGAGCGCTCGTGGGTCGCGTTACCAAACACCGCGCCGCCGGCGATCTGTCGCAGCCAGAACGCGCGGCGCTCGCCTGGTTCGCGCACCAGCCAGGATTCCACCGTGGTGAAGTGAGCACGCAGCAGCTGGGGCAGGTTGGAATCGGCCTCGGCGAGCGCGATCAGCAGCTCGAAGAACTCCACCGTGGTGGCCCCCAGCCCGCCAAACTCCACCGGTACCTGAACCGCCAGGAACCCCGCATCCCGCAGCCATCCGACCTGGTCGAACGGCAGGGTGCGCTCGGCCTCCCGGGTCGCCGACTCGGCGGCAATCCGGGCGAACACCGGCGCGAAGCGTGCGTGCAGATCGCGCCGATGTTCCGCGGCCGCCAGGCGCGCGGCCGCGTGCTCGATCCCCACTACTTGTCCCCGAAGGCACCGCGGTAGGCGGCGGCGGGGTGGGTGTCCGGCAGCTGGCTGCCCTGGCCCGGGAACAGGCGCTCGCGCAGGGTGTGCTCGGTGTACTCGGTGCGGTAGCGGCCGCGCTTTTGCAGCTCGGGCACCAGCAGCTCAACCACGTCGGTGAAGGTTCCCGGGGAGAGGTACTGCACCAGGTTGAACCCGTCCACGCCGGTGACCTCGGCAATCTCCTCGATCCGGTCGGCGACCTGCTCCACGGTTCCCGAGACGAAGAATTCGTCGCCGCGGGGATCGTTGAGCTTGTCGATGATCGAGGTGGCACCGTTGGCCTTGGCGTCACGGGTGTGCTCGGCCTCGGCGGACTCGATGTGTCCGCGTCCCTTATATTCGAGCTTTTCGTTGTTGGCCACGGCCGAGAAGTCGATCCCGGTGCCGCCGCCGAGGTGCACCAGGTACCCGTGCACGTCGCGCAGGGCCAGCACCTCCTCGGTTTTGCGCTTGGCCTCGGCCTCGGTCTCGCCCAGCACGATGTTGATCGAGGCGAGTGCCTTGATCGCGTCGCGGCCGCGGCCCACCTGCTCGGTCAGCTCGCGCAGGTCGGCCACGTTCTTGGCCACCTCGGCGAGCGTGCGCGAGGACACAAACACACCCTCGGCGTTGTTGGCGGCAAACAGCTTGCCGGCACCGGAGGATCCCGCCTGGTAGATCACCGGGGTGCCCTGCGGGCTCGGCTCGGACAGGTGCGGACCATCCACGGTGAAGTACTTGCCCACGTGGCCGATCTCGTGCACCCCGCGCGGGTTGGTGTAGATCGCCCGCTCGCGATCGCGGATGACCGCATCCCGGTCCCAGGAGCCCTCCCACAGCTTGTAGGACACGTCGAGGAATTCCTCGGCCACCTCGTAGCGCACATCGTGGGTGACCTGCTCGCTCAGCCCGAAGTTCTTGGCCGCATCGGGCAGATACCCGGTCACCACGTTCCAGGCCAGGCGGCCCTTGGTCAGGTGGTCGAGGGTCGAGAGGCGGCGGGCGTTGGCGAAGGGCGACTCATAGGTGGTGGCGAAGGTCACCGCGAAGCCCAGATCCTTGGTGGCCGCGGCCATGGCCGGGACGATCAGATAGGGATCGTTATTGGGGATCTGGATGCCGCGCTCAACCGCCGCATCCCGGCTCCCGCGATACACGTTATAGGTGCCCACCACGTCGGCGATGAACATCGCATCAAACAGGCCGCGCTCAAGCAGCTGGGCGGTCTCAACCCAGTACTCGATGTCGGTGTACTCGTGACGGCGGTTGTCGGGGTGTACCCAGAGACCGTGATTGATGTGGCTCACGGTGTTCATTTCGAAGGCGTTAAAGTGCAGCTGCTTGGACATAGAAAAGCTTCCTTGCGGGGATCGGGGATCTAGCGGGTGTGCGGGGGCAGGCTCGGAACGGAGGCGAGCAGGGTCTGCGTGTAGGTCTGACGGGGGTTGGTGAAGACCTCGTGGGCGCTGCCGGTTTCGACCACTTCGCCGTCACTCAGAACCAGAACCCGATCACTCACGTGGTGGATCACACCCAGATCGTGACTGATGAACAGGTAGCTCAGCCCGAAGGCCGTCTGCAGATCGGCGAGCAGGTCGAGGACCTGCGCCTGGATCGAGACATCGAGCGCCGAGACCGGCTCATCGAGCACCAGGATACGCGGTTCCAGGGCGAGAGCGCGAGCAATCGCCACGCGCTGCCGCTGCCCACCGGAGAGCGTCAGCGGGTGCCGGTCGAGCACGGCCGAGGCCAGGCCCACCTGTTCGGCCAGCTCGGCGATGCGCGCCGGATGACCGGCCCGGTCGGTTCCGGCGGCCCGCAACGCATCGCGCAGGATCTTCTGCACGGTGAAGCGCGGGTCAAAGGAGCTCAGCGGATCCTGATGCACCACCTGGATCTCGCGGCGGAACGGAGCCCGTTCGCGCTCACTCAGACCGGTCCAGGCATGGCCGCCGATGGAGACGGTGCCGGCCGTGGGTTCGGTCAGGCCCAGCGCGATCCGCGCGGTGGTGGACTTGCCCGATCCCGACTCCCCGACGATGCCCAGCGTGGTGCCGGTTTCCAGGGTGAAGGACACGTTATTCACCACGGTGCGGGTTATTCCGTCGGGCCCGGTGTAGTCCTTGCGCAGGCCCACGGCCTCGATGGCCGGGGCACTCGGGTCGAGTGTCGCGGCCCGTTCGGTCCGCGCGATCGCGCTCACCGGGGCGGCGGCGGAGAGCCGGGTGCCCTTGGCATGGGCGCGCGGGACCGCGGCGAGCAGCGCCTTGGTGTACGCGTGCTGCGGATCTCCGAACACCTGCTCCACGGGTCCGGATTCGACGATCCGGCCCTCCTTCATGACCGCCACGTCATCGGCCACGGCCGAGACCACGGCGAGGTCGTGGGAGATCAGCAGGACCCCGGCACCGTCGGCCTTGAGCGAGGCGAGCAGGTCGAGAATCTGCGCCTGCACGGTCGCATCCAGCGCGGTGGTGGGCTCATCGGCGATGATCAGTTCGGGATTCAGCGCGGTGGCCTGGGCGATCAGCGCGCGCTGACGCAGGCCGCCGGAGAGCTCCCCCGAACGCTGCCGGGCGCGCAGTTCGGGCTCGGGAACCCCGGCGCGGGTCAGCGCCTCGATCACCCGGGCGTGCCGCTCGGCCTTGTCGCCGAAACGGTGCAGCTTGAGTAGCTCCTCGATTTCGGCCCCGACCGTGCGAAGCGGATCCAGGGACACCAGCGCATCCTGCAGCACGAACCCCACGTGCTTGCCACGGATCCCGCGCCACTGCTTATCATTCAGCTTGCGCACGTCGCGGCCGAGGATCTCGCGTCGGTCGGCGAGCACCCGGGCACCATCACCGCTGAGGCCCAGCAGGCTGCGCGCGGTCACCGTTTTCCCCGAGCCGGATTCGCCCACCAGCGCGAGGCTGCGTCCGCGATCCAGGCTCAGCGAAACATCGTGGACCACGTCCACGCGTCCGCGGCCCACCGCGAAGGAGATGTTGAGGTTCTCGACCCGCAGTAAGGGGGAAGCCGCGGGGGTCTCGGCCGCGGAGGTGTTCGCGGGGTCGGTCGGGGTCAGGATCTGAGTCATCGGGTTACTCCGTCGGTCCGGCGCTGAATGTAGCGTCCCAGTACGGTGGTGACCAGGGCGGTCACGGTGATCGCGAGGCCCGGGAACACGGCGATCCACCAGGCCAGCTGAATGAAGTTGCGACCGTCGGCCAGCATCGTGCCCCACTCGGCGGCGGGCGGCGCGGCCCCCAGACCGAGGAAGCTCAGCGCCGAAGCCCAGACGATCGCCTGACCCACGCCGAGGGTCGCCAGAATCAGCAGCGGGCGCACCACGTTGGGCACAATGGTGTGCCACAGCCGATGCCGAGGTCCCCAGCCCAGCGCCAGGCTGGCTTCCAGATAGCCGGATCCGGCCACCTTGATCGTCTGGACCCGCAGGATCCGCGCGTAGCCCGGCGCGGTGCCGATCCCCACCGCAAACACCAGCGTGGTCACGCCGGTCCCGGCAATCGCGATAAACAGCAGCGCGAGCAGCAGACTCGGGAAGGCGTAGAGAACCTCGATGACCCGGCTGATCACCGCGTCGGTGCGCGGCCCGGACAGGGCCGCGGTAATGCCCAGTAGGCCACCGATGATCAGGCCCACCAGGGTTGCCCCGACACCCACCACGAGCGACTGGCGGGTGCCCTCGATGATGCGGGAGAAGATGTCGCGGCCGGACTGATCGGTTCCGAACAGGTGCTGCGGACTCGGCGGCAGCAGACCCGCCTGCGGATCCACGCCGAAGGGATCATGGCTCTGCAGCAGGCTCGGCCAGATCGCCGCGAGCAGGATGAACGCGAGGATCACCGCCGAGACGATCACGGTGATCGGGGTGCGGGTCAGCTCGCCGAGGAATCGGCCCCGCGGACGCACGGCGGCGGGAACACTCAGGACACTCATGCTGCGGCTCGCTTTCGAATCAGGCGCGGATCCACCACGCGCACCAGGAGTTCCACCAGGATGTTGACCACCACGTAGACCAGCGCGATGAAAAACACCACGGCCAGAACCACCGGGGTATCGCGGGCGACGATCGCATCCACCAGGGAGCGTCCGAGTCCCTGCCGGGAGAAGATGACCTCGGCGACCACCGCGCCGCTGATCAGTGATCCCACCGCCCAGCCCGAGAGCTCCAGGCCTGGCAGCAGGGCGTGGCGCAGCGCGTGCCGGATTCGCACCCCGGTGGTGCTGGCTCCGCGGGCGCGGGCCGAGAGCACGAAGGGCTGATCCAGCGCCTCGGCAAACGAGGACCGGGTGACCTGGGCGAGGAACCCGGCGAGTGGAATCGCCAGGGCGAGGGCCGGGAGCACCAGCGCCCGCAGGTCGGCATTCCCGGCGACCGGGAACCAGCCCAGGGTGAAGGAGAAGACCACCAGCAGGATGATGCCGATCCAGAAAGGCGGGATCGCCGCAAACAGCACCTCCACCGCGTTACCGATCGCGTCGGCCACCCGCCCGCGGCGCACCGTGAGCAGGGTCAGCGCGAGCGAGATCAGCCAGGCCAGCGCAACCGAGGCGAGGGTCAGCTGGAGGGTGGGCCACACCTGGGGTCCCAGATAGTCGAGCACCGGGCGCTTGAAGATATAGGAGGTGCCGAGGTCGCCCCGGAAGACGCCGGCCAGATAGTTGAGGTACTGCTGATACAGCGGCAGGTCCAGGCCGTACTGGGCGCGTACCGCGGCGACGGTGGCATCGCTCGGGGCGGCCCCTCCCCCGCCGAGGATCGCCAGCACCGGGTCACCCGGCACCAGCTTCAGGGCGAAGTAGGTGAGGGTGACCACGGCAAACAGGACGGCGATGGCCCCGACCAGCTGGGCACCGATTCGCCAGACCAGGTTCGGACGTGCGGCGCGGCCCGAGGCGGGTCGAATCGATTCCGCGACCGGGGTCTGCGCCGTTCGAGGGCCCGCTCCGGAGTCCACGGTGTCCGCGGCGTCCGGGACCGGCGAAACGGTGCCGGACACTACTTCGCCACCGCCTGGGCGTCGTAGAGGTAGGGCAGCTTGAGCGAGGGCTCAACATCCACGTGTGTGACCCGATCCTTGCGGCTGGCCAGCTGGGTGCTCTGGTTGTAGAGCGAGAGGCTGATGGCCGCATCGTCGATGATCTTCTGCGCCTTGTTGTACAGCTCGGCGCGGGTGGTGTCATCCGAGGTGGCCAGGGCCTGATCCAGGATGCTGTCGAGGTCCGGGTTGGCATAGCCGGCGCCGTTGGGCACAAATCCTGCCGATTCGCGGGCCGCGCTGGAGAACACGATCCGCAGCACATCGGCGGTGTTGGTGTTCCAGTAGTTCACCCGCAGGTCATAGTCGAAGGTGTTGTTGCGCTTATTCGAGGTGGCATCATCCACGTTTTCGATCTTGACCTCGATGCCCGCCTTCTTCTCGTTGGCCTGGATCTGGGTCAGCAGTTCCACCGTGGCGGCGGGCCAGCTGGTCGGGGTCAGCGGAAGGATTGCGGTCAGGCGGGTGCCGTTCTTGGTGCGGTATCCGGCCGAGTCGCGCTCGGTCCAGCCGGCCTGATCCAGCAGATCGTTGGCCTTTTTCAGGTCGAACGCGTAGGTCTTCTCATAGTCCTTGTCATAGAACCGGGTGACCGAGCTCAGCGGACCGCCGGCATAGGAGGCGGTCCCCAGGAACGCGCTCTTGACGCTGGCCTCGGTGTTGGAGGCGGTGAGGAATGCACGGCGCACGGCCTCATCGTTGAACGGGGCGCGGGTGGTGTTGAGCTGGAGTGAGGTCGGGTTACCGGGACGATCGGTCAGGCTCAGAGCGAGTGAGCCATCGGCCTTGGCCTCGGCGAAGTTCTCCGGCGGCAGGAAGTCGATGATGTCGGCCTCGCCGGTGCGCAGTGCCCCGTAGCGGGTGGCGTTTTCGGGAATGATCTTCCAGGTGATGTTCGCAATCTTTGCCGGACCCTTATTCTTGGCAAACGGCGGCGGGCTGTTGTACCCGTCGTTGCGCACCAGCTTGACCTCCTGCTGCGGGGTGTAGCCGACGATTTTGAACGGCCCGGAACCCACCGGCGAGGCGCAGTTCTCTGCCTGCGGACGCGCCAGGGCGGTGGGCGATTCGATCCCGAGGAATGGCTGGGCCAGGACCTCGAGGAACGCCTGATAGGGCTTATTCAGGGTCACCACGGCGGTGGTCGGGTTTTCCACATCGGTCTTGACATACTGACGCAGGTAGCCTCCGGCGGTGCCGGACTGGGTGGCCGGGTTGACCATGTGGTCGAGGTTCGCCTTGACCGCGGCCGCATCAAACGGGGTGCCGTCGGTGAACTTCACATCATCACGCAGGTGGAAGGTCCAGGTCAGACCATCGGCGCTGGTCTCCCAGCTCTTGGCGAGCCACGGGTGAATCGCGCCCTTATCGTCCTGAGCCACCAGGGAGTCGAGGTACTGGGCGGCAATCGAGGCCTGAGGCATGTCGCCTCCCACGTGTGGGTCCAGGCAGGTGATGTCCTTGCCGGTTGCGTAGGTGATCGAGCCGCCGTCGACCGGAGCGGCATCGCTCGGAGCCGAGCAGCCGGTCAGGGCCAGCGCCGACACCGCGATCAGCGCGGGCAGGGCAAGAAGGGTGGTACGTCGAGACATCGGAGTGCTTTCTGGGGATGACGGGTGTTCCAGGGCGTCGCGAAGGGGGCGCGGCAGGGTGCACAAATCAGCGGTTTCGCGGTGTGATCACGCGAGCGGCTGGGTGGTGCAGCGCAGGGCCCGGGGAGGGGCGGTGCTGCGACAGCGGTGGGGAAACCGCAGAGACGGGTGCCCGGAGCAGGCTCCGGGCGATGGAGCGGGGCGATCCCGCTACGGCATCAATGCCGGGCGACAGAGGCGCGGCAGCGCTCGTGCTGGCATCAGGTTCTGCGGGGTCATAGCGACACGGTAGCAGCCCCTCGCCCGGGGGTCATGATGGCATGACGCCGTATGACGCAGCGTTGCTATCGATGACGTTATCCAGCCGGTGTGGCGGCCGCGGGGTGCTAGGTCAGCAGCATCAGGGTGACCAGCACGGCGGCCACGATCAGCATCGCGATCAGGCTCCAGGTCCGTGCCACGCGCAGCCTCCGACCGGGCAGATCCACCAGGCCCTCGGCGGGTGCCGTGCTGCGCTCATCACGATAGTTTGCGCCCTGCGCGGCCGCGGGCACGGCAACCGCGTCACACACGTCGAGCATGCGCTCCAGGATGTGTGCATCCAGCGGCCGGGTCGCGTAGACAAACAGGTAGTCGTCGATGATTTCCACATCAAACGGGGCCGCATGATCAATCAGCAGCGCCATCAGATCCGGGGTGAGAATCTGTAGCGCATCCCGCTCGTAGTCGCGCGGGCAGTACAGCGTGAAGTGACGATCAAAATCGCCCTCCAGTGAGAGGATCTGATCGCGGGCCAGGGACAGTGGCAGCGTGGTACCCAGCCGATTATTCGCCCGGGCATCCAGCACGATGTGGGGCAGGTGTGCGCTCAGCCGCACGGCGAGGAAGGCCCAGTGGTGAATCCGCGCGCTGCGTCCGGTCCCGGTGGTGAACCTCAGATTGGCGAGTTCAAAAAAGCGTTGTCCGCGGCCGGCCAGCAGCCGGTCCGAGGCCACCACACCGGTGCCCTCGGTAAACGGCATGCCCGGCAGGCGCGGGTTGAGGCTCGCCGGCGCGGTGCCCAGATCGTTGTCCCGGGCGAAACGACGTAGTTGTAGAGCAACGGTCAGGGCGCGGCGGGTGTTTCGGTTCAGCAGCAGGAGAACCAGGGTGAGCCCCAGCACGATGGTGAGAAAAAACCCCGCCTGGATCAGTGTCAACGCCGGGTCCTGCTCGCCGCGCAGCAACGCGGCCACCGGTCGCGCCACCGTGAGCACAAAAACGACGGCCACCGGAATCGCCAGCAGGATGCCCAATCGCCGTTTCATTCCGCGAGAGACGGCCAGCGGATGCGGCCCCTCGGTACCGGCCGCCAGTGCGCGGGAGAATTCGGCCCGGTCACCCCGAGTGGGGCGCCACTCAAACGCACCATAATCACGCGGCGAAGACTCGGGCGTACTCATGCCGATACCCTAGCGTGTTTCCGCACGGCGTCGCCGGGACGCGTCGGCCGCCGACCCGCGCGTGTGCGCCAAGGACGATACCCGTGATGCCCACGTTCGCGCCACCGGCGGTGCCCACAGACACAAGCGACCCCCGGGCCGGGGCCCGGGGGTCGCACACATCGTCACCGATTACGGGGCGACGCGGCCATTCTTGTTGAACGCCTCATAGGTGAGCGGCATGAGCTCGGCGAAGAAGTTCTCCATCTGCTCGGCACACATCTCGATCTCGCGCTGCGGGAACGAGGGGAAGTGGGTGCCCTCACGCTTGGTGCGCAGGCTGAGGAAGTTCATCAGCGAGCGTGCGTTGACGGTCACATACATCGAGGAGTACAGGTTCAGCGGCAGCACGATTCGGGCAACCTCGCGGGCCACTCCGGCCTCCAGCATGCGCTGGTAGGACTCGTAGGCGGCGATCGACTGGGCCTCGGCCTCGGCCTGCACCAGCGCGGTCTGCTCGGGGGTACCGGGCAGGAAGTTGTAGGCACCGGGCTTCCCCTCCTGGACCAGGTTGCGCTTCTCGTTGGGCACGTAGAAGGTGGGGTTCAGCTGACGGTAGCGACCCGACTCTTCGTTATAGGAGGCCATGCGGTGACGCATGAACTCGCGGAACACGAAGATCGGTGCCTGCACGTAGAAGGTCATCGAGTTGTGCTCAAACGGGGAACCGTGACGGTCTCGCATGAGGTAGTTGATGAGACCGCGGTCGCGGCTCGTGGCCTCGTCACCGCTCTGGGCGGATTCGAGGGTCTGCTCACCCTGGGTGGACACCCGGGCGGCAAACAGGACATCGGCGTCACTGGCGTTTGAACGAACCAGTTCCACCGTCATTTCGCTGCGGAATTCGATCTCTGACACGGCTCCAGCCTATCGCGTGCGATCCACTTTGGGATCGAAGCAGACGGGACTTCACCCTCGGATTGTCCCCTCCTTCGGGAAGTTTGACCGGCATCCACCCGGCCCCCAGATTTTTTGTCTCGGGCGCGGCGTGCGGGGACGCGACCGGTTGCCCGAAGCGGTCCCTGAAAAACGCCAGAAAGGAAGGTGCGTGCCCGCCGTGAACGCGTTAGGCTCGGCATACACGAGGCCTGCCGGGCATTCGGCTCGACGGCCACCATCAGCTACCTGTGGAGGACACCATGGCAATTACCAGCGAAGCAACCACCGTCTGGACCGGGTCCCTGTTTGAGGGTTCGGGCACCGTGAACCTGGATTCGTCCTCCGCGGCGAACCTTCCGGTGAACTGGAAAGCCCGTTCCGAGGGTTCGGACAAGGTCACCACCCCCGAAGAACTCATCGGCGCCGCCCACTCGGCCTGCTACTCGATGGCCTTCTCGAACATGCTCACCGAGGCCGGTTTCGCCCCCGAGCGTCTGCATGTGACCGCCGCCGTCACCTTCGTTCCGGGCACCGGCATCACCGGCAGCCACCTGCTGGTCAACGCGACCGTGCCGGGCATCTCGGCCGAGGACTTCGACCGCATCGCCGCCGAAGCCAAGGCCGGCTGCCCGGTATCGGCCGCCCTGGCCGGCATCGAGATCACCCTCGAAGCAAGCCTGGCCTAGCCAGAAAGCGGGGTGAGAACATGAACATTCTGTTGGCCGGTGCCTCCGGTCTGATCGGTTCCGCCCTGCAGGCAAAGCTGCGCGCCGCCGGGCACTCCCTCCGGGTGCTCGTGCGGCGCGAGCCCGCCGCCGAGAACGAGGTGCGCTGGGATCCCGACGCTCATTTCCTGCCCGCCGACGCCCTGGATGGCATCGAAGCCGTGATCAACCTCGGCGGGGCCAGCATCGGCAAGCTCCCCTGGACCCCGAGCTATAAGCGCACCCTGCTCTCCTCCCGCCTCAACGGGACCCAGACCATCGTGCGCGCCATTCGCACCAGCACCACTCCCCCGCGGATCCTGATCAACGCATCAGCCTCGGGATTCTACGGATCCCGCCCCGGCATCGACCTGGACGAATCCAGCAGTGGTGGTACCGGATTCCTCGCCGAGCTGACCCAGCGCTGGGAGGCCGCCGCGCTGGAGGCCTCGGATCACTGCACCGTGGTGCTTGCCCGCACCGGCATCGTGCTGGATCCGGCCGGTGCCATCGGGCCGATGCTGACCCTCGCCAAGCTGGGCCTCGGCGGCCCGCTCGGCTCGGGCAAAAACGTGTGGCCCTGGGTGTCCCTGGAGGACGAGGTGCGCGCGCTGGAGTTCCTGCTGACCTCGACCCTGTCCGGCCCGGTCAACATCACCGGTCCGGTGCCGGCCACCTCGGGTGAGATCGGACGGGCGCTCGCCGAAAACCTCGGCCGCCCCTACTGGCTGCCCGCGCCCGCGTTCGCGCTGCGCCTGCTACTCCAGAATGCCGCCGAGGACCTGCTGCTGGTTGACCAGCACATTCGGCCCGCCGTCCTGCAGGGTGAGGGGTTTGAGTTCAGCTATCCCGATGCCGCCTCAGCCCTGAGGGTCGCCCTCTCCGCGGACTAGCTGCCCTCGGTAATCGCGAGGCCCAGCGTCTCCAGGGATGCCGCGTTGGCGGGGAAGGTGCCGTCGCCGAGATCGCGGTTGGGGATCGAGGAGCGCGGATCCACCAGGTAAACGGCGTGCCCCTCGATGATCAATCGACGCAGACCCTCCATCAGCATCCGCCTGCTCACATCATCCACCGAGGAGACGCGGGCCAGATCCAGCGCGATGGTCTGGCGATCGTTGGGGATCTGCTCCAGCTCGCGCATGACCCGCTCGGCGCTGGAGAAACGAAGCGGTCCCTGCAACTCGATCACGTGGAACTCCCCCTGGCCGGATACGCGGCGGTTGGCATGCCGGATCACATCGCGCGAGAGCGGTGGGGATTTCAGCAGGTGCATCCCCATGTCGCCGGAGAGGCGTTCAAAGGCCTGAACCCCACGCACCGAGTTCCCCACCGGGTCCAGCCGCGGCGAGAACACCGCCGCGCCCACCTGCCCGGGCAGCGCCCCGATGATGCCGCCGGCCACCCCGGATTTGGCGGGGATGCCCACCTGGGTCATCCAGTCGCCGGCCGCGTCATACATCCCACAGGTGGTCATCACCGAGAGCACCTGCTGTGCCACGTGCTCATCCACCACCTGCTCCTGGGTAATCGGGTTGATCCCCGCGTTGGCCAGGGTCATCGCCATCACCGCCAGATCGCGGACGTCCACCAGGATCGAGCACTGGCGGGTGTACCCCTCAACAATGTCCGTGGGGTCCTGGGTGAAACCGTCTACCGAGCGCACCAGGTAGGCGAGGGACATGTTCCGAAATGCGGTCTCCATCTCCGAGGCATAGACGGCCTCATCCACCTCCAGCTCGCGGCCGGCAAAGGCCGACAGACCGGCACGAACCGCCTCAAAACGCTCGTCCCGAGTGGCCTCGGGACGCACCAGTGCGTGGGTGGCAATGGCCCCGATGTTCACCATCGGGTTTTCGGGACGCTGGGTTCTGGGATCCAGCGAGGCGGAGTTGAAGCTCTCCCCGCTGGGCTCCACGCCGATCTTGTCCAGCACGGTCTCAAATCCGCGCTCCTGGAGCGCGAGGGCGTAGACGAACGGCTTGGAAATCGACTGGATGGTGAAACGCACGTGGGTGTCACCGGCGGCATAGATCTTGCCATCGGACATACACAGCGCGCTGGCCAGCAGGTCGGGATTTGCCCGCGCGAGCTCGGGAATATAGGTTGCAACCTCCCCCTCATCGCGCGTGTTCTCGAGTACTTCGTGCAGGTAGTCCGGGATAGGCGAGTGCATGTATCCAATATAGGAAAACAACCGTGCAAATCTCGGAACCTTTCCCCAAACGCTCAGGATCGGTCAGTGATTCGTACCATTCCGCGCAGGCTGTTCATGGCCGTTATGCGAGGAGTCCGATGACTCGCGAGCGTATATGGATCCACTCGCGGAGATCCGCATCGAGATATCCGGCGACAGTCTGAATATCGGCATAGCGCGCCACGATATCGGAAGACCAGATGCGATGATGGTGCCCGATGCGGTTCCTGAGTACTCTCAGGCGCCCCACCGGCTCGCTGACGGTTTCCTGCGCCCGATTCGATGTCCCGGGAAACGCTCGGGCGAGATCAGGCCAGAGAAAAAGTTGCCGTTTGGAGACCATCTGATGCCAGAACCCAAACGGTAATTCCGAGAGAATTTGGTCGACCGTGAGCGCTTTCCCATTGCCAACAACGTGCCGCTGCGCAACCCAGACGTCTCGAAACGGATACCGATGTCGATGCGCGTCGGTTGGATCTCGCCCAAGCTCACACGCCTCATCAAAAAACCAGTGCCCGGTACGCCCCTTCTCGTCATGGATGTCCTGAAGGCGATTATTGAGGGCGTTTCGAAACGCAACTTCGAGGTAGGCGAAGGATTCCCAAATAGCCGCAGACACCGCCACGTTCCACTCATACAGTCGCCCGGCTTGAGCGCGATCTCCCCCGCACTCATCAAGATAGTGAGAGAGCCGGATCGCCGAAAAATGTGAAACGTAAAACGACCAGCTTTCCCGGTTGACCATGTGAATCATCTCCTGTAGCGTCTACCTCAACACCCCGGAGCCGTCCCTGTAGTTCTTCTTCCCGAAGAGCCGATCACACGACCGGGGTTTTGTGTTGTCTCGGCAGCATAGGCAGCGAGACTGGCAGTCGGCAGGATGCCCGGAGCGCTAGTCGCGGAGGAGGCCGCGTTCCAGCGCCAGGGTCACCGCGCGGGTGCGATCGCCCACGCCGAGCTTGTCGAAGATGCGCACCAGGTGGGTCTTGACCGTGGCCTCGGAGACGTGCAGCCCCAGCGCAATCTGCCCGTTGGTACGCCCCTGGGCAACCAGGGCCAGCACCTCACGCTCGCGCGGGGTGAGGGTGGGCCCGGTGGGTTGGGCCGGCTGACGCATCCGCGACACCAGGGCCGCGGCGATCTCCGGGGCCAGCACCGTTTTCCCCGCGGCGACCGCACGCACACCGGCGATGATCTCCTCCTCGGGGGCGGCCTTGAGCAGGTAGCCGGCGGCCCCCGCCTCGATCGCGTCGAGAATCGCATCATCACTCTCATACGTGGTGAGGATCAGCACGCGGGTGTCCGGGCAGTGGGCGAGGATTTCTGCGGTCGCCGCGACCCCGTCGCCGCCGGGCATACGCAGGTCCATCAGCACCACGTCGGTGGGGATTGCGCGCACCCGCGCGACCGCCTCGGGCCCGCTTGAGGCGGTGCCCACCACGGTGATCCCCGCGGCGTCCTCCAGGGTCGCCGAGATTCCGGCGCGCACGATCGGGTGATCATCCACCACAAAAACCCGTAGCTCGGCAGTCATGATTGCTCCTTGGTGCTCGGTTCGGTACTCAGCGGAAGCTCAACGCTCAACAGGGCCCCGCCCTCGGGCTTTGCGGTCAGGGCAACCGTGCCGCCCACCCCGCCCAGGCGTTCGGCCAGACCGGCGAGCCCAAACTGCCCGCCGGTCGGCCGAGCGGCGGGGTTTCCCTCCCCCGATGCCGCCGATTCGGGGGCGGCAAAGGTCGGACCGCGGCCGTTATCCGCGATGCCGAGCCGCACGCCCGCCCGATCCGAGGCCACGCTCACCCGCGCGGTATTGGCCCCCGAGTGCTTGCGCACGTTGGCCAGGCCCTCCTGGACGCAGCGCAGCAGAATGACCTCCTCGGCGCGGGAGAGCAGAGCCCCCGGATTCAGCGAGAATTCCAGGTCCACGACGATCCCGGTTTCGCGGGCAAACCGGGTGCAGAATCGCTCCAGGGTTTCGGCGAAGGTCGATTCTTCGAGCGAGGAGGCAGTCGCGACCATCGCCCGTGTTTCGGCCAGTGCCTCGGCTGCGCTGGACTCGATCAGCCGGACGGTGTCCACCAGCTTGGGGGATCCCACCTCCGCCTGACGCAGCGCGCTACGCGAGAGCATCACCACGCCGGTCAGGGTCTGGGCCACCGTATCGTGCAGGTCCCGGGAGAGACGCCCCCGCTCGTGCATGGCCCCGGCATCGCGGTTGAGCGCGGCGATCTCCTCCTGCCGCAGCCGCAGCTGGTCGTAGAGGCGAGCATTCTCGGCGCTCACCCGGGAGATGCCCGAGATCCACAGACCCATCGCCAGGTTGAACGCATAGGACACGGCGCCGATGACCAGGGCATTCCCCGGCCAGTCCGGCCCCTCGGTGCCGAGGATCGAGGTGGTGGTCATCGCGATCGCGGCGATCCCCGAGAGGATCAGCGGCCGGCGGGGACGGGCATTACCCTCCCAGATCATCGGATAGAGGATCACCTGGGCGGTGAACATCGAAGGGCTGGCGAAGGTCAGTAGCGCCCCGATCGGGATCACCCAGGCGGCACCCCATCCCACCGCGTTGGACTCATTGCGGGGGCGGGCCCACAGCAGGTAGTAGGCGGCCAGGGCCCCCAGGCCCACGGCAATCAGAACCGCACGGGTTCCCACATCCAGCCGAGAAGCGCCCTCGTGGGTCACCGAGACGAAGGCCAGCAGAATCAGCAGCACCATGCAGGCGGTAACCGCAAGGTCCCACCCACGTCTGAGAGTCATGTCCCTCATTCTGACACAGCGGCTCATACGGTGCGCAGACGCCGCCCGAACCGGCCGATGGCCAGCAGGAGGAAGACGATTCCCAGCCCCGAGAGAATCGCGATCAGCAGCGGCACACCCAGCTCGGTGTCCCCCACCATCGCGTGCACGCCGAAGTAGGTGGCCAGGCTCTCGCCCGCACCCGGCTGGGCGGCATCCAACGCGTCCAGCGGCCCCGCGGTGAGGGGTCCGCGCACCAGGCTCGCGGCCTGGGCAAACGGCAGCAGGGTGAGGACCTTGGCGACGCCCGCGGGCAGGGTGCCCAGCGGCACATAGGCTCCGGCGAGGAACCCGACCCCGGTTCCCACGATGGTAGACAGCGCCGCAAACGCCCCGGCCGAGGCGATAAACGAGGCCGCCAGGGCCGACAGCGCGGCAAAGACCAGGCAGCACAGGAGGGTGATGCCCGCGGCCGAGGCCAGTTCGCCCAGGGTCATCCCGCCACCGGTGATCGCCAGCGTAATCTGCGCGGCGGCCAGCAACAGCAGGGAGATCAGCGCGGCCACCAGGAAGGCCGCCAGCAGGTAGCCGAGGGTCAGATATCCACGCCGCGGCGGGGCGACCAGGAAATCATCGAAGCGATGGGCCACCCGATCACCCACAAACACGGCCATTGCGCCGAGGCTCGCGGTGAGCGAGGTGATCATGATAACCCCGGCAAACACCCACGCCCGAATGAACCGGTCCACATCCTCCACGGGGGCTCCGGGGAGCTGCGCGGTGACCGAGGAGGTGATCTGATTGCCCAGGAAAAACACGTAGAGGGCAACCAGGATCAGTGCCGACAGGAGCGAGAAAAACACCCGCATGCGGTCGCGGAAGAACAGGCGAAGGTTGCGCCGGGTCAGGGTCCAGATGGTGATCATGCGGGGTCCTTGGAGGTATCACCGGTCACGCTGAGGAACACATCGTCCATCGTGCCGTGCCGAAATTCGAAGTCGAGAATGTCTGCGTGATGGGCGGCCAGCAGGTCCAGGGCCACGGCGCTTCCGGGCAGGCGCAGATCGAAGCGGTCGCCCTCGCGGGTGCCGGGCAGCGCCGCGCAGGCGGCGATCAGTGCGGAGGCATCGGGGCGCGGCGTGATGCTCAGCCGGCTGGCTCCGAGTCGGGCCCGCAGATCGGCGGCGGATCCGCGCTCAACCAGGGCACCCCCGGCGATGATGATTACGTCGTCGGCGAGCTCGGTTTCGGCCAGATAGTGGGTGGTCAGCAGCACGGTCATGCCGGTGGCACGGCGCAGGGTGTGAATCGCCTCCCAGATGCGTTCCCGGCTGGCGGGGTCGAGGCCCGCGGTGGGCTCATCGAGGATCAGGATCTCCGGCGAGTGGATCAGCGCCCGGGCGATATCCGCGCGCCGCTTCTGCCCACCGGAGAGGGTGCCGTAGCGGCGATCCAGAAATCCGGTAAGGTCGGTCATGTCGGCCAGCTCGAAAATGCGGGCACTCGTCCGTGCCGCGTCGAGCCCGTAGAGCCGGGCACGCACGGTGAGATTTTCGCGCACGCTGAGCAGCGGATCCAGCACCGAGGTTTGAAACACCACCCCGATCCGGCCGCGAATACGCGCGGTAGCCGCGGGGCCCGCCCCCACCCGGTCGCCCAGGACTTCGATCACCCCCGAGTCAAAACCCAGCAGGGTTGAGATGCAGGCGATGGTGGTGGACTTCCCGGCACCGTTGGCACCGAGCAGCGCGCACAGGCTCCCGGCCTCCACGTCGAAGCTCAGGCCGGCTACCGCGGTGGTTCCGGAATACTGTTTCCGGAGGTCGTGTATATGGAGTGCAACCGTCATACCTCCATGCTGGCGGCCGCGCGCCACCTCGGGGAGACACGATCGAGCGACCCCGGGGTCAACCGATCGGTTGACGGCGGGGATGACATTCCTCGCGGCTAGCGGGTGGCGCGCTCCAGCCGGATCGCCTCGCGGATCGCCTGACGCGCGCGAATGCGATCCCCGGCCCCGTCATAGACGATGCCCAGCCGGAACCAGGCGGTCCAGCTCTCGGGTTCGGCCTCGACGGCCGCGCGGTAGGCGGGGAAAAGCTCATCCACGGCGGCACGCTCGGGGCGTCCGCTGGGGCGCACCGGGACCTCGTCCTCGGGGACCAGGCCGCGCTCCTCCAGCAGCCGGCCCAGACGGCTGGATGCCGACCCGAAGCGCAGCTCCCGCCACAGCGCCCAGACACCGGCGAGCAGCAGCACCACCAGGGCGATGCCGATCACGATGGCGATGGGTTCACCGGTGCCGATTGCCACCAGGGCCTTCTGCCCCACCAGGATCAGGCAGATCACCAGGAAGGCCGAGACCAGGATGGCGGGCAGCCGGGCGCGCACTAGCGTGCCCCCGCTCGATCGGTGTGGGCGCGCATCAGGCCTGGCCGCCCAGGCCCAGGTCGATCACGTTTTCCAGCCCCACCACGAGGCCAGTCACATGCTGTGCGCGAGCGAGCGCCAGCGTGATGCCGTGCTCATAGGCGCTCTGGTCGATGGTGTCATGGGCGATGGTCAGGGTCTCCCCCGGGCCACCCAGGATCACCCGCTGCTGGGCAACAATGCCGCGCTGGCGCAGGCTGTGCACCGGAATTCCGGCGATCAGCTCGCCGCGGGCACGCTGATCCACGTGCGGGGCCTCCACCGGGCCGAGCTCGGCCCGGGCGCGGTCGATCAGTTCGGCCGTGCGCACGGCCGTCCCACTCGGGGAATCAATCTTGGTGGATGCGTGGGACTCGATGATCTCGATCGACTCATAAAACTTGGAGGCGAGGATCGAGAGCGCGGTGCCCAGCGCCGATCCCACCGAGAAGTTGGGGATGATCAGCACGCCGCGTCCGGTCGGGATGGTGCGCTCCAGCGCGTCCAGCTTCTCCCGGGACCAGCCCGAGGTTCCCACCAGCACGTTGGCACCCGAAGCCAGCGCGTGGGCAACCACCTCGGCGCTGATCGCCGGGGTGCTGACATCCACCACCAGGTCGGCACCATCCATTTCGTCGAGGTCGCTGCGCGAGGTCAGGGACGCGTGCACCTCATAGTCGGGGCTCGCCTCCAACAGTCGGCTAAACAGCCGTCCCATTTTTCCGCTGGCACCAACGATCGCAACCCGTGTAGTCATACCCCTAATCTAGCAACCCCGAGGCCACCGGATGACGCACGTTCGCCCGGCACCGTGCACGTGTCCAAAAACGTCGGCGTAGCATGGGAACATGCACACATTTGTTCGTCTGAGCACCACGGATCCGCGCTCCCGCGACCTCCTGGACGAGTACTTCGCCGAGCGCGCGGTTGGCTTCGAAGGCGGGGACTACATCGTGACCCACCCCGATCCCGCCCGGTTTGTCGACCCCGACGGTGCCTTTGTGGTGCTCCTGGACGGAGACACCCCGGTCGGCTGCGGCGGCGTCCGCGCGCTCAGCCCCACTCGGTTTGAAATCAAGCACGTCTTCCTGCGCCCCGCGGCCCGCGGTGCCGGATGGGGTCGACGCCTGCTGGAAACCCTCGAGGCGGAGGCGCGCGCACTCGGCGCGCGCGAGCTGGTGTTGGATACCAATGCGACGCTGGCCGCCGCCGGGGGCCTGTACCGCAGCTCGGGCTACGTGGAGATCGAGCCCTATAACAGCAACCCCAACGCCAACCACTGGTACGGGAAGCAGCTCACCGCCTAACCCGCCCCAGAAAATAGGACACCCCGCCGGGACGGGGTGCCGTATGGCGGGGTGTATCCGGGGTCTAGACCGGCAGCGGATCCGGCAGTCCGGTACGCAGCTCCACCGGCAGGTGCGCCAAATCGTTGTGCGTGAGCAGGGTCCAGGGACGCCCGGGCTTGCGGTGAATCACCGTGAGCCCACAGTTGGCCTGGTCCAGGGTCATCCAGCGCCAGTCGGGGGCACCCAGAACCTCCCGCACAAACCAGGCGATCACAAAGTTGTGGCTGATGATCAGGTCGTGCCGATCCCCGCTCTTGGGGGCGAGGAACTCGGCTACCGCATCATTCATCTGGGCGGCGCCAGCCTCGGTTTCGGCATCCGTGATACCGCCAAAAAACGAATCGAATGCGCTCGGGGTGTCCGGGGTTTTGCCGGTCGGCACGCAGTCAAAGAGCAGGGCCGAGGACTCCAGCGCGATCGAGGGCAACCGTTCGGCGATCAGCTCGGCCGTTTCGGCCGCACGCTGCAGCGGCGAATGGTAGGCGGCGGTGAGCGGAAGGCCGCTCAGGCGTTCGGCGATCAGCCGAGCCTGGCGTCGCCCACGCGGGGAGAGCGGGCCATCGGGCATGCCGTGTTCGGCATCCTGCTGTTCACCATGACGCACGAGGTACAGATACTGGCTCATGATCGTTTCCCTTCTAAGGACTCACCGAAGCCGTCAAATACACTCTCGTCGATTGCCCCCACCGCGGCAACCGTAAACGGCCGGTCCGCAAGCTCACGCGCGAGTGCTCGCACGTCCTCGGCGGTGACGGCGGCAAGCATTTCCAGGATGGTGTCTAATTCCTGGAACTCGCCGAGAATCAGGTCCGCTCGACCCAATCGGGACATGCGCGAATCGGAGTCCTCGAGGGCCAGGGCGGAGGCGCCGGAGAGCTGGCCCAGCGCACGGCTCATCTCCTCCTCGGTGACCCCGTCGGTGGCCATCGTGATCAGTTCCGCATACATCAGGTCGGTGACCTCGCGGGCGCGTGCCGGGGTGCACGCGGCCCCCAGCCCAAACACCCCGGTGTCCGAGAACGCGCTGGAGAACGAGTAGACCGAGTAGGCCAGCCCGCGCTTTTCGCGGATCTCCTGGAACAGGCGTGAGGACATCCCGCCGCCGAGGATCGAGTTGAGGATGCTCATGACCGGCCAGCGATCGTCCCGCATTGCGATGCCGGTGCAGCCCAGCAGCAGGTGGACCTGCTCAATCGGGCGATTCTCCACCACGAGCGAGCGCGCGGGCAGGGTGTTGACCGGAACCAGCGGACGACGCGGGACCGGATCGGCCTGAATGGTGGGGTCCCAGCCGGCCTCGGTCAGCGCGGCCACAACATCGGCGACCAGCTCGTCGTGACGCACGGCCCCGGCGACCGAGATGACCACGTCGGCGGCACGGTAGTTGCGAGCATAGTGCTCCATCACGGCCTCGCGGGTGCACGCCTCGATGGTCTCGGGGGTACCGCCGATCGGGCGGGCCAGCGGGTGCTCGCCGAGCACCGCCTCAAACAGGAGCTCCCAGACGGCGGTTCCGGGATCGTCCTCACGCATCGCCAGTTCCTCGATGATGACCTGGCGTTCGCGCTCAAACTCCTCGGGATCGATCAGTGAGGAGGCGATCATGTCGGCGAGAACCGAGGTGGCCATGCCCAGGTCCTGGTCCCGAACCTTGGCGTAGTAGCAGGTGTATTCCTTGGCGGTCAGTGCGTTGTGTTCGCCGCCTACCGCGTCAAACGCGATGGCGATATCCAGCGCGCTGCGGCTCGGGGTGCCCTTGAACAGCAGGTGTTCCAGGAAGTGGGTGGATCCAAATCCCGAGGCACCCACCGCGGACTCGGTGGCCAGCTCATCGCGGGAACCAACTCCCACCCAGAAGCCGATCGTGGCGCTCTGGGCCGCGGGCATCTCCTCGCTGAGAATTCGCAGGCCGGTGGGCAAAACGGTGCGTCGAATCCGCGAGCCGGCCGCGGTTTCAAAGTCGATACTGGGCTCGGTGAGGGGGAACTCTCTCGGGGGAATCATCGGCTCCACCCTAAGCCAGGACGCTCACATTCCGATGGGTTTGTCCGGCGCGGGGCCAAATTAGAACCCCGACGCAGCGGACCATCACAACTAGGAGTGCCACACTTTTTCCAGTTCGGCGCTCTGGGTGCGGGTCAGCGAAATGGCCGGTGCCGCCATCAGCGCGTCCACCTGCTCGGGGTCATTTGCGCTCACCACGGGGGCGGTGATCCCCGGACGCGACAGTACCCAGGCCAGCGCGATCGTGGTTGGGGTCACCCCCTGCTCCTCGGCGACCCGGTCCAGCACCTGCAGCGCGCGCAGGCCCTGGCGGTTGACCAGGCTGCTCACCCGGGTTCCGCGTGCGGTGGTGTCCAGCTGCGCCCGCGAGCGATACTTGCCACTGAGGAAGCCGTTTTCCAGGGTCAGGTAGGGAATCACCGCGAGGTTTTGCCCCCGCGAGACCAGTTCCAGGGTCCCCTCATAGCTGCTGCGGTGCAGCAGCGAATAGTGGGTGCCCACCGCGGCGATCCGCGGGTAGCCCGAGGCCGCCAGGATGCGTGCCTGAACCAGGCGCTCGGGACGGTAGGCGGACACCGCGAGGTGGCGCACCTTGCCGCTCTCGATCAGCCATTCGGCCGTTCCGAGGGCATCCTCAAGGGGAACCGTGGGGTCGTCGTCGTGGAAGTACAGGACATCGATGTAGTCGGTTTGCAGGCGCTCCAGGCTCGCCTCGACCGCGCGCACGATGCTGACCGAGCCCAGGCCCGGGTTGTCCGGGTGGCGTCCGATCTTGGTGGCGATCACCGTCTGATCGCGCACCCCGCGGCGCGACACCCAGGAGCCGATGATGTGTTCGCTGCGTCCGGCGGAGTAGCTATCCGCGGTGTCCAGGAAGTTTCCGCCCAGCTCGGCGTAGCGGTCCAGAATCAGTTCACAATCCGCGGTCTGCGCAGTCCAGCCAAACACCGAGGTGCCCAGCGCGATTGGATGTACACGCAGGCCCGTCTGGGCGAGGTCTCGACGCTCGTCGGTTTGGGAGTTCTCGGGGGCACCCACGGGGATGAGTCCGGGCAGGGTGAGCGGGATCGACTCCAGTCCAACCGTCATCTGCTTCAGCACCGGCTCTCCCCTCGTCATCCGACGCGATGGCGAATTTTGCCGAGTTTTCGCCACCTGAGACGTAGTCTATGCCGGGTTTCACCCTCAACCTCACCCCGACGCGAACGTTTTTTGACGAACCGATAACAATTTGGATACGACATGTGATGTGGTATCCGTGGGAATCCCTAGTCGGTGGTCCCCATGATCGACGCGCCGACCTCAAACATCGGGTCGGTGAACTCGCGCAGTCGCGCATGGTAGGCCCCCAGGCGCGCATAAAACCCCACCCGCTCGGGATCCGGCTCGAAGGTATCTCCGGGCTGGACCATCGCGGCCACCGCGGTATCAAAGTCGGGGTACTCCCCCAACGCCACGGCCACGCAGATTGCCGCGCCCAAGCCCGCGCCATTATTAACCCGGGTGCGGGTGGCCGGAATCCCAAACACATCGGCGAAGATCTGCATCATCAGGTCCGAACTGGACCCGCCGCCCGAGACCAGCACCCGCTCAAACTCGGTCCCCACCCGATCGGCCATCCGGCCCGCGTTTTGTCCCATCTCCAGCGCGATGGCCTCGAGAATTGCGCGATACAGGTGGAAGCGCCCCTGCCGGCCGTCAAAGCCGAGGAAGGCACCGCGGCGGTAGGTCTTGTCGGTGGGGGCGAGCCAGTCGAGGATCGCGACCAGTCCGTCGGCACCGGGCGGCACGGTGGCCGCGCCGTCGCCCAGGAACTCCTCGACGCTGCGCCCCGAGGCCCGGGCGAACTCGGCCGTTTCCTCCCCCAGGAGATCGCGATACCAGCTGACCGTCCACATGCCGCGGCGGATCCCATCGCTCTCGTAGAGGTACTCGTGGGGTTCGGAGGCAAAGTTCGTCCAGAACCCCTCGGCGTCGGTGATGTTTTGGTGGCCGAGCGTCATCGAGGCGATGTACGTGCCGAGCGAGACCAGCACCTCGCGGGGCGAGCGCAGTCCACAGCCCAGGGCCTCGACGGCCTTGTCGTTGGCCGTTGCGATGACCGGGAGTCCGGCCGGGATGCCGGTGGCCGCGGAGGCTTCGGCGCTCACCAGGCCCAGGGTATCGCCGGGCATCACCAGGGTGAAGAGCTTGCCGCGCGGGATCCCACATGCATCGATCACCGCCTCATCGGTGCTCCACTCCCAGGTGTCGGTATCGATGGGCCACATGCCCTGATAGTTGGCCGCGGTGTCGGCAAAGACCCCGGTCATCCGGTGGCTGATGTACCCCGAGGAGGTGGTGACATACGCGACGTCGGGATCGGTGTCCTCATAGGCGCGCGAGACCCGCTCGTCCATCCAGCTCAGCACCGGCTGGGCGAGGGTACCGTCGGCGCGGAGCATCGCCCGGCAGAAGCGGATCGTGCACAGTCCCACCCCGCGAATCTCCGCCGGGTCCCCGGTGAAGTTTTCCATCGCCTCGCGGCAGGCAAAAGAGATGGCCTCCCACAGATCATCATCCGGATGCTCCACCCGTCCCGGTGCCGGAGTGGCATTGGGACGCAGGGCCCGATGCCCGGTGGCGTGCACGGCACCCGTGCGATCAAAGATGGTGACCTTGGCGCTCTGTGAGCCGTTGTCGATACCGAGGAAATAGGACGTCATGTGCTGCTCCGAACACGAGGAAAAGGGGATGGAGGGGTGTGGGCGGCGGTCTCCCGCCGCCCACGGGGTGCCACTAGTTGTCGAGCGGGAAGATCGTGCCGGCGTTCATGATCCCGTTGGGATCAAAGGTCGACTTGAACTTCTCCAGGATGTAGAGCGCGCTGCCGTGCTCCTGCGCGGTCCACGGGGTGCGGTACTTACCGATTCCGTGGTGGTGCACCATCGAACCGCCCACCCGCAGCGCCTCCTCCACGATGATCGCATTGAGCGGGATGTGGTACTGGTTGATCTCCTCACGCGGCTCGCAGGTGATCTGATAGTCGTACACGAAGTAGAGGTTCGTTCCGGTCTGGTAGCTGTGCGAGGAGTGCGCGCCGAGCATGGTCAGGTCGGCCGCGTGCGGGAACTCGGTGCGGACCCGGTTCATCACGCCGTCGTAGAGGTCGCGGACGTTGGACCAGTCCACCGAAACCTCGGTGGTGTAGCCCAGGTGCGCCTCGGCGAGCATGACCTCCTTCTCCGCGTCGATCTTGTCCTGACCCCAGTTGAGGTTGTTGAACCACGCCTCGATGTGGGCGGGGTCAACCTTCTCGTGGGCGAAGCGCTCGATGGTCTCCTCGATTGCCTGCGCGGTCGCATCGGCCAGCGGCTTGGGGCCCTCGGCGACCAGCACCACGACGGCCTTGTTCTTGGAGAAGTGGGCGAAGTGCTGGTTGGCGTCCTCGGGCGAGTAGGCGCGGCACACCGAGGGCTTATATCCCTCAACAACCAGCTCACGCAGCACGTCCACACCGGTACCGATATCGTCCACCAGGTAGCCAAAGAAGCGGTTGTTCTCGGGGGTGTAGCGGAAGAGCTTGACGGTGACCTCGCTGATGAAGCACAGCGCACCCTCGTTCCCGATGATGAGATGGCGGATGTCCGGGCCCGCGGCGCGGCGCGGAACGTTTTTGATCCGGGTCACGGTGCCGTCGGGGAAGACGGCCTCCAGGCCCACCACCATGTCCTCGATGGCCCCATAGAGGGTCGAGAACTGGCCGATCGATCGGGTGGCGACCAGGCCGCCGTACTGGGCCAGCGGCTTGGACTGCGGCGAGTGGCCGGTGGTCAGGCCGAGCTCACGCACCACGTCCTCCAGGTGCTGCAGCGGCACGCCACACTGCACGGTGACCATCATGTTGGTCTCGTCGATCTTGATGATCTGATCCATCTTCGACCCGTCCAGCACGATGGTGTTTTCCACCACGGTTTCCAGGCCGCCCTCGGTCGCGGTACGACCGGTGCGGGGCACGATGTTGATGCGGTGCTCATTGGCGAAGGCCAGCACGGCGGCGACCTGCTCGGTGCTGCGCACATAGGCGATGGCCGCCGGGATCGGGCCGTCAAAAATGTTGTGCACGGCCGTGTACTTCTTGAACCGGTCGACGCTGGCCTCGCGCAGCTCCTGCTCGGTGGTATCAACGTTCTCGGCACCGATCAGGGTGCGCAGTTCGCTGGCGATGTTCTCGCGGCTGAGGGTGGGGGTTGCCATGGTGATGATCTACTTTCGTAACGGGGCGGATGGCGGGAGGAAAAGTTCTAGCGGACCAGGTAGCCGCCGTCTACGGTCAGGGTGTGGCCGTTGACGTAGTTGGAGGCGGAGCTGGCGAGGAAGACGGTGGCACCCATCAGGTCGGCCACGTCTCCCCAGCGGTTGGCCGGGATGTGGTCGAGTACCCGCTGGTTGGTCTCCGGGTTTTCGCGGGTCTTGACGGTGATCGCGGTCGCGAAGTAGCCCGGCGCGATGGCGTTGACCTGGATGTTGTGCTGGCCCAGCTCATCGCAGTAGGCCTTGGTGAAGCCGACGATGCCGTGCTTGGTGGCCGCATACGCGGGCGACCACTGGCCGCCGAGGAAGGAGAACAGCGAGGCGATGTTGATGATCTTGCCCGAGCCCTGCTTGATCATGACCTTGGCGGCCTCGTGACCGAGTTCGAAGGCGGCGGTGAGGTTCAGCGCGACCATCGGATCCCAGTCGGCGCGATCGAAGGTCTCCACATCGTTGAGCTTGCAGATGCCGGCGGAGTTCACCAGGATGTCCACCGCGCCCAGCTTGGCCACACACTCGACGATGATCTGGGCGGGCACCCCGGGCTTGGTGATGTCGGCCTCAAGGAACTCATAGCGACGGCCCTCGGCCTCGATCAGCGCGCGGGTTTCGCCGCCGTCGTCCATGATGCTGGGGACAAAGATGTCGGCCCCGGCCTTGGCGAGGGCGAGCGCGAAGGCCTGCCCGAGGCCGGTGTTGCCGCCGGTGATGATCGCGGTTTTGCCGGCGAGGGAGAACATGTTGAGTGAGAAGTCGGTGATGTTCATGGTTATCTCCTTGGTGTTGGGTGAAAACTAGGCGGCGAGGGTCAGGGAAAGTTCGCGGGCCCGGCGGGCACGGGTGAGGCGGGTGAGCACCACGCCGAGGGCGGCCACCGCGATCAGGAAGATGAAGAGCGCCGCATATCCGCCGCCCTGCTGGGGGATGTTCTGGTCGGGATCGCCGATCCACCAGGCCCCGAGGGTGGGCAGGAAGGCGTCGGGCAGGTAGGCGAGGCCCGAGGCCAGGCCGATCACGCCGCCGCGCTGGTTCTCGGGGATCTGCAGTTCCCCCACGCTGGCCCAGTAGACCCCGCGACTGGCGAAGACGAAGAAGCACAGGATGAACATCAGGATCAGGGCGGGGATCATCAGCGATTCGGTGCGCGGCAGGACCAGGAACACCACGGCGATCAGGGCCGAACCGTAGAACATCCACTCCAAAAAGCGCGGGGTCGAGCGGGTGACCTTGTCGACGACCACACCGCCCACGGGGCCGGCCACAAACTGGAACACGTAGCTGCGCACCACCCCGAGCACCCCGATCAGCACCACGGGCAGCCCGAACTCGTGCTGGAGCAGCGGGGTGAAGTAGGTCAGCGTGGTGTAGAAGCAGAACATCGCGGCGACCGTGCCACCGATCAGCCAGGTGTAGGGGTTCTTGGCGGCGGCCAGCAGCGATCCCAGGCTCACCGCACTGGACTCCTGCTTGGCGAGCACATCCTTGCGCTCCTTGACCACAAAGAACACCAGCGCGGCAAAGACCAGGCACAGGATGCCGTACACCCGAATCAGGGTCAGCACCCCCTCGGAGGCGACGATCATCTGCGTCACCAGCCAGGCGCCGGCCAGGCCGATCACCGTGGAGGTGACCCCGCGGATCCCCTCCAAGAACCCGAACAGGCGCCCCTGTTCCCTGTCGCTACCGAGCATGCCGATGGCCTTGACCAGCGCCGACCAGTAGAGCGCCATGCCCATGACCGCCATCACGATGTGGGCGATCAGCACCCCGGTGAATCCGGGGACGGTGCTCAGGTAGAGGTCGGCGGCACCGGTGCCGATCAGGGCGACCGAGATCAGCGCCTTGGGTGAGAAGCGGTCGGCGAACCAGCCCCCGAAGAAGTACATGACCATCGCGGTAACGCCGAAGACCGAGGCGATGTTGCCGTAGTCCTGCAGGCTCATGTTGAGGGCATCCGCGGTGTCCTTGAGGAACACATATCGAATGTAGGCCACCTGGAAAATGATCCCGCCGGTCATCGACAGAATCACGAAGCTTGACCACTTCTGAACTTTGGACATCTACCACTCCCTCGTGGGTTTTGGGCATAAAAAAAGACAGCTCCCCTTCAAGAAAGAAGGGTTGCTGTCTCTGATCTCTGGCAACCAAGCCGGAGTGATCCGGCGGTTATGAAGTTATTCGGCGGCCCCGTTGGGCTCGCGTTGTGATTACTCTAACGAACGCTCGTCGGCTTTGCAACGCGTGCCGCGATTTCGACGCCTGCCTGTCGCATGGCGCGGTGACACCGCGCGATCACATCGCCCAGACGTCGCGATTGGAGGAGGCCACGGCGAGCGCGCCCGCGCCCAGTGCCGCGACCACGTCGGCCTTATTGCACACCAGTCCCCCGGCAATCAGCGGGGTTTCCACGATGTCGGCGATCCATCCCAACACCGTGGGAATGCAGCCGGGCAGGATCTCGGCGCAGTCGGCACCGGAGAGCTCGAGCTGCCGGGGCACGTTGTCAAAGGCCAGCGAGTCCATCAGGAACAGGCGGTGCACGGCGATCAGGTTCAGGCGCTTGGCGGCCTTGACCAGGTTCGCCCGGTTGGAGAGGACGCCGTCTATCCGGGTGTGTTTGGCCAGAAACTCCACCACGATCTCGCGGGAGGCAAACCCCTCGATCAGATCCACATTAACCAGGACGATCCGGTCGGCGCGCTTGAGGCGCTCCACGATCTGTCCGATGGTCAGGATGGACCCGTAGAGGACAAACACGATCTTCCGGTCGGAGGCTAAAACGGCCTCCAGGCCCTCATCATCCTTGATGCTGGCAATCACGGGGTTGTCATCCAGCAGGGTGCGTATCGTCGTTGACATGGATCTCCTCGGCGGTTGGTGAGCCTGAGATCCATCCTGCCATGCCCCGCGGTCAACGCCCCGGCGAGGGTCGGCCTGCGGAGGGTGATGCGGTGGTTGTCCTAGGCGCCGCCGGGGCACTCGGCCGGGTCGCCGAGTTCGGGCAGGAGGGCCGTAAGAACGGGTGCCAGTGCCGCGTTGAGCGCGGCGACCTGATCGGTGCTGAGGTGATCAAAGAGCACCTGGCGCACCCGCTCGACGTGTCCGGGCGCGGCGTCCACAATCTTTGCAAAGCCCGCATCGGTCAGGGTCGCGATCATCGCGCGACGGTCGGTGGGAACACGCTCGCGCACAATCCACCCCTCCTGCTCAAGCCGCCGGGCCGCGTGCGACAGCCGTGAGAGTGAGCCATTGGTGACCAGCGCCAGGGTACTCATCGGAAGTTTGCGTTCGGGGGCTTCGGAGAGCATCGCCAGGACGTAGTACTCATACCGGGTGAGTTCCACATCCGCACGCAGCTGAGCATCCACGGTGGCCGGCAGGATCTCGCTGATCGCCTGGAGTCGCTTCCACAGGGCGATTTCTTCGTCATTGAGCCAGCGCGGGGTATCCATGTCTCCACCCTATCGAAATTCCGTGAAGCTTCAATACTTGCGAGTTCAACTAATTGCCGCTACGGTGATGTTCTGCCCGCTTTCAGGGCCCCACTTCCCCAAGGAGACACCCGTGTTTATTGCCCTGATCATCCTCAACGCCCTGCTGGCCCTGGCCTTCATCGGCTCCGGCGGAATGAAGACGGTGACCCCGATCCCGCGGCTGAGTGAGCGCGGCATGACCTTCGTGGACCGCTTCCCGACCGCATTCACCCGCTTCATCGGCATCGTCGAGGTCCTCGGTGGTCTCGGCCTGATCCTGCCCGTGGTTACCGGTATCGCCCCGATCCTCACCCCGATCGCCGCCGTAGGCCTGGCCATCATCATGATCGGAGCGATCGTGATCCACGCACGTCACTCCGAGCCGGTCATCCCCGTGGTTGTGCTGACCCTGCTGAGCCTGGCCAGCGCGGTGCTGGGCTTCATCTACGTCGCCGGCTAATACCCTGGCCCACACGCCCGCCGGTGCCCCTGCGCCGGCGGGCATTGTGCACGCCACACGCGTCCGACAGCGGATGTTCTAAAACCCGCAGCGACCTGCGCACCCCGCCCGATCATCTGAGAGCCTAGCCAGTGGCACGCGCCCGTGCCGCGCCCGCTCCCGTCTGGATCTTCGCATGCTCTCCGCAACCTCCCGCTCAGCCGTCGTGGCCAGCCTCCCGCTGGTTCGCTCAAAAATCGAGCAGATCACCCCCATCTTTTACGAGCGAATGTTCACCGCACACCCCGAATTCCTGGACGGTCTCTTCAATGAGGCCAACCACAAAAGCGGCATCCAGCACTCGGCATTTGCGCTGGGATTCATCTCGATGGCGGCTCGGATGGCCGAGGATGAAAACGAGGAGGTGGATGCGATGCTCACCCGCATCGCCCACCGCCACACCGCGCTCGGCGTCAGCGCCAGCCAGTATGACATCGTGCACGACCACCTGTTTGAGGCGTTGGAAATTGTGCTGGGTGCGGAGTTCACCCCCGAACTGCGCCGCGCCTGGAACGACGTGTACTGGCTGCTGAGCAACGTCCTCCTGCGGGTCGAATGCGACCTCTACGACGCCCAGGCGAGCTTTGCCCGCTGGGCTTTCTGGTGGGTCACCGGACGTGAGGAACACGGCGACACGGTGTTTCTGACCTTCGAACCGGTGACCGATACCCCGGTCTCCCTCGCCACCCCCGGACAGTATGTCAGCGTGCGGGTGGCCACCCCCTCGGGTCGCAAGCAGGCCCGGCAGTACACGCTGATCAGCGGCGGCGGCACCGCACGCCAGATTGCCGTGCGCCGCAACGACGCCGGCCTGGTCTCCCCCGTGCTGAACGACACCCTCGCGGTGGGCGACATGGTGGAACTCTCCAACCCCTACGGCAATGTGGTCCTGACCCCGAGCGATGCGCCGCTCGCGCTGATCACCGCCGGAATCGGCGCGACCCCCACCGCCGCGATTGTGCGGGCGCTCGCCGAAGCCGGCAGCGACCGTCAGGTACAGGTGTTCCACGCCGACCGCTCCCCCGCACACTGGGCGCTGCGCGAACGCATCACCGAGGATGTGCACTCCCTGCCCAATGCCACCCTGGAGCTGTGGTTCCAGGAGGGCGGAGACAGCTCGAACTTCACCGGCGACATGGACCTGACCTTTATGGACATCCCCCGCGAGGCCGAGGTGGTCCTGTGTGGGCCGCTTCCCTTCATGCAGATGGCTCGCGGGCAGCTGATCGATCAGGGTGTGGCCGCCCGACAGATCCACTACGAAATGTTCGGTCCCGACCTCTGGTATCCCGAGCGGGGTTAGGGCCTCGGTTCCTCGATCAGTTTCAGCCTTGCCGAAGCGGGGACCGGTGCAACGCTGAGTCCGGACAGCGCACCGGCCTGGGTCCCACTCAGACAGTGTTGTTCGGTAAATTCCTCGGATGCGCGGCCGCCTGCACTCCCAAATAACCCCAATGCCGTGGGCGATCCGGTGGTAAAAGCGGAGCCGTAAAACACTCCGGTAAATCCCGCATCAGCGAACGAACGCGCCCACTCTCGAGGTAGATCATAGTTGGCAAGCGTGACTAACTCGCGTACAAGTCGATACCGTGCCGCGCGAGATGAGCTCACGGAGGCACACGAGTATCGTGTTGGCGCGGTGAGAGCCGAGATCCTGAAAGAGCGCGCGAATTCGGAAGACACAAATCCTGACCGATGAATTTCCCCGCGAACGCGCTCACGAACAGCAGTCTCGATTCTGGTGGCGACATAGCAGGTTCCTCGTGGAGGCTGCAGATTAAAACGGCCGTGAGGGCCGCTATCAAACCACCATGCCGATCGCGTTACGGCGTGCGCGCGGTACATCTGAGTACCAGCAGCGACCCGCTTTCGTGGAAAACCGGCATAGTTGGGGTGTGGATCAGGTGCCCCGAGCTGCGCACTCATGACGCCCAGATCACCGCGGATTGTGTGGCCGCGCGAATGGTCTCGGAGACCGCGCCCGCGACGAGTCGATCGATGTTTCGCAGCGCCGTTCCCGGGCCTGCGCTTTCGTTCGGCGCGCCGAGCCACTGGGCCCAGGTCCAAGAATCGTGGGTCCCCCGACGAAGCTCAAGGAGCACCTCCCGCAACCCCGTGACCAGCTTTCCGTCCACGATCTGGAACGCGGGATAGACATCGCGCCCATCTGCGGTGCGCAGGACGAGTAAGCGCAGTTCTCGCCTGGCACGATGGAGCTCTTCCTGGGTCATATCGAGTTCACGTCGGACCGATTCATCGACATAGCAAGGTCCCAATAGGTTCGTCCATGGGCTCGCCACAGCGCTAACAGACTGTTTCTGTGAAATCACGACATTCATCATGGGCCCTCCCCTCACTTTTCCCCAGTCTTCCCCGCTCCCACAGAATCCGCAATAGAGATAACACCTCTTTAATGTTCGGCCCCGACCTTAGGTATCCCGAGCGGGGTTAACGCACGCAACGCCCGTCGAAATCGACGGGCGTTGCGTGTTGCGGGGCCTAGCGGTTCAGCGAGGACATGTCCGGATAGCGCTCGCCCACCGGGGCGGCAACCGCGTCCAGGGCTTTGAGCTGCGCGGCGCTCAGCACCAGTGCGTCGGCGGCCACGTTCTGTTCGAGGTTGGCGATCTTGCGGGTGCCGGGGATCGGGGCGATGTGCTCACCCTGAGCCAGCAGCCACGCGAGCGCAACCTGGCCGGGAGTCGCATCCAGTTCCCGGGCGACCGCATCCACCTGCTCGACGATGCGAATATTCGCCTCCAGGCTGTCCCCGGCAAAGCGCGGGTTGAAGCGGCGGAAGTCGTTCTCGTCCAGTCCGTCCAGGCTGCGGATGGTTCCGGTCAAAAAGCCCCGACCCAGCGGCGAATACGGCACGAATCCGATGCCGAGCTCCCGCACAACAGGCAGAATCTCGGCTTCGGGATCGCGAGTCCAGAGCGAGTATTCGGTCTGAACCGCGGTGATCGGGTGCACGGCGTGAGCTCGGCGAATGGTGTCCGCTGCGGCCTCGGAGAGCCCGATGTGCCGGATCTTTCCCGCCGCCACCAGCTCCGCCAGCGCGCCCACGGTGTCCTCGATGGCCACGTTGGGGTCGACACGGTGCAGGTAGTAGAGGTCAACGTAGTCCGTACCGAGGCGCTGCAGGGATCCGTCGATCGAGCGGTGCACGTTTTCCGGGCTGCCATCGAATCGGCGCTCGCCCTCACCGGTGGGCACAATCCCGAACTTGGTGGCGAGGGTGACCTCGTCGCGGCGACCCGCGAGGGCCTTGCCCACCAGCACCTCGTTGGTGTGCGGGCCGTAGATTTCGGCGGTGTCGATCAGGGTGACACCCAGATCCAGTGCGCGGTGAATCGTGCGGATTGAGGCGGCATCATCGAGGCCTGCGCCCGAGTAGAACGCGGACATCCCCATGCAGCCCAGCCCCAGTCTTCCGACGCTTAGCGCGCCGCCGGGGGTGTTCTCGCTACCCAGTGTGGTGGTTTTCATAGGTCGGCTACCTTTCGTTGATATTCGGCGATCTTGTAGGAGATCGCATCGAGGCTCGCCTGAGTCTCCGTGAGCTTTTCCACCACGTGCTCCCGATGTGCCTCCAGCAGCGCAAGTCGGGCGGAGTTTGTACTCTCCCCGAGGCGCGCCAGCCGGGTGTACTCGGCGATCGTGTTGATTCCCATCCCGGTGGCACGCAGCCGGGTCACAAACTGGACCCAGATCACGTCGCGCTCCCCGTAGCGTCGCCGGCCGGCCCCGTCTCGGCGAACCGGACGCACAAACAGGTCGGCGCGCTCGTAGTAGCGCAACGTGTCGATGGAGACCCCGGAGAGCTCAGCCAGGGCTGAGATCGAGAGGTCGGTGGTAGTGATGCTCATATTCGTCACGATAGACCCTGGAGTGCACTCCAGGTCAAGCGGATCCGGACACGCACCCACAAAACACCGCCGCCCGCCCCGAGAACGGGACGGGCGGCGGTGTGGTGTGAAACCTGAGGATTAGTCCTCGGCCGGAGCCTCGGCTGCAGCCTCATCGGCGATCACCGGCGACAGCGACAGCTTGCCGCGGTCGTCGATCTTGGTGATCTCCACCAGGATCTTCTGGCCCACGCCGAGCACGTCTTCGACGTTCTCCACGCGCTTGCCACCGGCAAGCTTGCGCACCTCGGAGATGTGCAGCAGGCCGTCCTTACCGGGCAGCAGCGACACGAACGCACCGAAGGCGGCCAGCTTCACGACGGTTCCGAGGAACTGCTCGCCGATCTCCGGGTTGGTCGGGTTCGCGATGGCGTTGACCTGCGCACGCGCAGCCTCGGCCGACGGACCGTCCACGGCACCGATGTACACGGTACCGTCCTCTTCGATCGAGATGTCCGCGCCGGTCTCGTCCTGGATCGCGTTGATCGTCTTACCCTTGGGGCCGATCAGCTCACCGATCTTGTCCACCGGGATGTTGACGCTGATCACGCGGGGCGCGGTCGGAGCCATCTCGTCGGGGGTGTCGATCGCGGCGTTGATCACGTCGAGGATCTTGGTGCGGGCATCCTTGGCCTGAGCCAGCGCTGCGGTCAGCACCGATGCGGGGAGACCGTCCAGCTTGGTGTCCAGCTGGATGGCGGTGATGAACTCGGAGGTACCGGCGACCTTGAAGTCCATGTCGCCCAGTGCGTCCTCGGCACCCAGGATGTCGGTCAGTGCGGCGTAACGGGTCTGGCCGTCCACCTCATCCGACACGAGGCCCATGGCGATACCGGCAACGGGTGCGCGCAGCGGCACACCGGCGTTCAGCAGCGACAGGGTCGATGCACAGACCGAACCCATCGAGGTCGAACCGTTCGAGCCCAGCGCCTCGGATACCTGACGGATCGCGTAGGGGAACTCCTCGCGGCTCGGCAGTACCGGCACGAGGGCGCGCTCGGCGAGGAAGCCGTGCCCGATCTCGCGACGCTTCGGGCTACCCACGCGACCGGTCTCACCGGTGGAGTAGGGCGGGAAGTTGTAGTGGTGCAGGTAACGCTTGCTCTTGTTCGGGCTCAGCGAGTCGATCTGCTGCTCCATCTTGAGCATGTTCAGCGTGGTGACACCCAGGATCTGGGTCTCGCCGCGCTGGAAGATGGCCGAACCGTGCACGCGCGGGATGACCTGAACCTCGGCGTCGAGCGCGCGGATGTCCGCTGCGCCACGGCCGTCGATACGGACACCGTCACGCAGGATGCGACCGCGGACAACGTCCTTGGTCACGGCCTTGTAGGCGGCGGAGAACTGGTCCAGAACGATCTGCTCGACCTCTTCGGCCTCAACTTTGGCGGCCACGGCAGCCTTGGTGCGGTCCTTGAGCTCGTCGTCGGCGTTCTGACGCTCGGTCTTGTCGGCGATCTGGTACACCGAGGTCAGCTCCTCAAGAGCCAGCTCGGAAACCAGGGCCTTGCCGGCCTCGGTGTAGGGCAGGAAGACCGGGTAGTCGGCGATTTCCTTGGCTGCCTGAGCGGCCAGCGAAGCCTGAGCATCCACGAGCTGCTTGATGAAGGGCTTGGAAGCCTCAAGACCGGCGGCCACAACGGCCTCGTTCGGCTTGGTAGCGCCGCCCTTGATCAGGTTCCAGCTGTTCTCGGTAGCCTCGGCCTCCACCATCATGATGGCGACGTCCTGCTTGCCGTTGGCGTCGGTCACAACGCGACCGGCAACGGTCAGGTCGAAGACGGCGTCTTCTACCTGAGCGGCGGTCGGGAAGACGACCCACTGGTCATCCGAGCTGTTGACACCCGGGATCAGGGCCAGGCGCACACCGGCGATCGGACCCGAGAAGGGCAGACCCGAGATCTGGGTCGAAGCCGAAGCGGCGTTGATGGCGAGGGCATCGTAGAACTCACCCGGAGCGATCGACAGCACGGTGATGACGATCTGAACCTCGTTGCGCAGACCGGTCACAAACGACGGGCGCAGCGGACGGTCGATCAGACGGCAGACCAGGATGGCCTCGGTCGAGGGGCGACCCTCGCGGCGGAAGAACGAACCGGGGATCTTGCCGGCTGCGTAGCTGCGCTCTTCAACGTCAACGGTCAGCGGGAAGAAGTCGAAGTTGTCCTTCGGGTGCTTGCTGGCGCTGGTAGCCGACAGCAGCATGGTTTCCTCGTCGAGGTAGGCGGCAACGGCACCCTGTGCCTGCTGTGCCAGACGTCCGGTTTCAAACCGGACGGTGCGCTTACCGAACTTACCGTTGTCGAGAACGGCCTCGGCAAACTTGATTTCGGGACCCTCCATAGGTCACATCTCCATTCGCGTCTGAGCGCGCGCCGGGCGCACGCTCGTTGGCCCGCGAAGGCTGGGGCGACGGTACTTGCTCAGACCACGACCTGGGTCTGGCTGATCTCCAGTAGAAAGTCACCCTGCGAACCGTATTATTCGAGAGGAACCTACCACCGAGGACCAGCTTCCTGCCGGCCTATCCCACGCGGAGTTAGTGGCTTCCCGAAGCGGGAGGCCACCTCAACACTACCAGAGGGGCCCGTTCAGAGGGAGGGTGTGGCGTGATCGGATCGACCACAAACGGGGGCCGACTAGGCGCGGTGAGCCGCGCAGTCCAGGGCCGCATCCATGCTGCGTACCCGCTCGATCAGCGCGGGATCCTCGGCCTCGGCGGCCAGCGCGGCGGCGGTATCGATCGCGTGGCGCACCCCGCGACCGGCCGAACGAGCCTCGCAGGCGCAGGCGATATCGATCAGTGCCTCGACCATGGCCGGGGTGTTGGCTTCGGCTTCCGCACGCTCATACGCGGCGGTGAGCTCCTCCATGCTGCTGGAACGTTCACGACGCTTCCACAGACCCATCCAGGTTCCCTTTCCGGCGAAAATAACAACGGTACACACTAACCCATTTCGCTGGAATCACCCATCCTGGCGTGGCGACGGGTTCCGCGCTAGGCCGACTCCGCGGGCGCTTCCGCCGAACGGCGGCGAGGGCGGGGCACGGTCACCAGCAGCACGCCGGCGGCGATGATCGCGCCGATCACGGTGTCCAGCACCCGCTCGAAGGCCACGGCCTCGGCGTTGACGTGGGAGTTTCCGGCGATCAGTAGCGCGAGCGGGGTGATCAGGGTCAGGGCGAGCCCGTAGTGGCGCGAGATAACCAGCTGGGTGACGCCCTGGAAGATTCCCAGGATGATGGCCAGCACAAAACCGTGCGGCTGCATCAGTGCGAGCAGCAGGAAAACCCCGGCGCCCAGCAGGGTTCCCAGGACCCGGTGGGTTCCCCGTTCCAGGGTCAGCCGCCGGCTGTGGCCCACGCTGAGGATCGCCATCGCCGTGCACACGATCCAGTACCCGCGATGGCTGTCGATGCCGATTCCCACCAGTGTTCCCAGCACCACGGCCACCACCATACGCACGGTGGCCAGGTAGCTGTTGTCGTCAAGCTCGAAACGGCCAAAGATTCCCGCAACCGGGGTGCGTGTGGGCTGGGCACGGCGAATCCGCGGCACGATCAGCGGGGCAATCACCACCAGGTAGGACAGGATTGCCCCGGCGGCCACAAGCGCGATCACCTCCCACCCGGGAAGACCCGCGCCCCCACTGGCGTGTGGGGCGGCCAGCTGCACGCCGATACCGGTCACCAGGGTGAACATGAACGCACCGGGGGCACCGACGTTATATCCCGCGGAGAGAATCGAGGAGAGGATTCCCGAGATCAAAACCACGATCAGCGCGGTTGCGTGCGATCCCGAGCCGAGGACCCCGAGGCCCGCCGAGAGGATCAGTGCGATCACCACAAAGGGCAGCGCCCGCACCCGATCCAGGCGCGAGATTCCGCCCCCGTACATTGCCGCGAACGCGCCGGTTCCGGCGAGCAGTCCCAGCTGGGGTGCGCCCAGGGCGGTGCCGATGGTGATCGGGAGGAACATCGCAATGCCCGCCTGAACGGCGGCCGGCCAGCGGGGGCCGCCCGGGGCAAATCGCACCAGACTGGAGGCGATTCCGCGCTCGGCCATGCATTCTCTCCCCGTTATATGTATCGGGTGACATACCCGTTATACGTTCCAGAGTACCGTGCAACCATTCGCGCCGGTGCATACGCGGACGCGAAACGGGCGGTGACGCTAGCCGAGTTCGGCGGGAATGACCGAGAGATCCAGGTCGATGGTGAGGTTGTGACCGAGCGTGCTCTTGAGGATCTGGGCGGGCACGCTGACATACTCGCCGCGTGCGGCGAGGGGTTCCAGGCGCTCCAGCAGCTCACGGTCCTGTTCGGGGGCGATGAATCCCACCAGATAGACCTTGCCGCCACCCTCCATCTGCACACCCACGCGCAGGTTGCGGGAGACCCCGCTGGTGATGCCGGGCACCAGGATCGCGGCCGGGAAATCCCCGCGCCACGCCTGCACGGTGGTCAGTGGGCTGCGGAAGAAACGGCTCTCGGGCACCGGGGTGCGCGAGGCGAGGACGGTCACATCACCCACGGTATCCGCATCGCGGCCCAGGGCGCGCAGGGTGACGTCCCGCAGCGAGGTGAGCGGCTTGCGAGCGGCCTTGGGGCCGCTCCCCCAGCGCCAGAGCCACACCAGCAGGTAGAGCCCGATCGCAACCAGGACCGCCACGGCGACGATATGCGCGACACCGTCCACCAGAGGCAGCAGCACCGATCCGGCAACAAAGTACACAAGCAGAACCAGCACCGGATATCCCACCCACTGGGTCAGGGCGCGGCGCGGACGGGGCGTGGTCGGGGTGGTCATACCGGGATCATCCTCAAGATTCTGCGGGGAAAAGACGAGGGGCCGCCGATCATTCCCAAAGGAAGATCGACGGCCCGACGAGAGCGTTGAAAACGCGAAGAACTGTGTCGCGGACTAGCGGCGCAGGCCGAGGCGCTCGATGAGCGAACGGTAGCGGTTGATGTCCACGTCCTGCAGGTAACCCAGCAGACGACGACGCTTACCCACCATGAGCAGCAGGCCACGACGCGAGTGGTGGTCGTGCTTGTGCTCCTTGAGGTGCTCGGTCAGATCCTTGATCCGGGCGCTCAGCAGAGCAACCTGGACCTCAGGGGATCCGGTGTCACCGGGCTGAGTCGCGTATTCTTCGATGATCGCCTTCTTGACTTCGTCAGTAATAGCCATAGTGGTGATCCCCTTTCTGTTCGCTGCGCGGTGCCGCACACGGGATGCGTGGGCTCTCTTAATCCGCGGCCGATCTAACGGCAACCTCTCAACTATAACAGCTTCGCGGGCCCCCGCCGAACCGCGTGGCGGTCCGCCTGCTGCGATACTGGGGGCATGACTACGCCCACATCCGGTGCCCTGACCCTCGAGCGCGGGCTGGGCCTGCTGCGCCTGGTCGCGCACGGCACGGTTCGCCTGGATGAGCTGGCGGCCGCCAGCGGCCTGAGCCGGTCGGCCACCCACCGCATGCTGACCTCGCTGGTGACCACCCGTTTTCTCACCCTGAGTTCGGATGGGCGCTACCGCCTGGGCGTGGCGCTCCTGGAACTCGGCAGCCTGGCCGAACGCGAGATGGATCTCCCCAGCCGTGTCCAGCAGCTCCTGGCCGGAATCGCCGCCGAACTGGGCGACGCGACCCACCTGGGCATCCTGGACGGAACCGACATCCTCTACCTGGCCAAGGCACGCGGACGCCGCGGCATCGACATGGCCTCGCGTCCCGGCGCGCGCTTTCGAGCCCAACACACGGCGATGGGCAAGGCACTGCTCGCCCACGCCGAGCCCGCCGTGGCCGCGACCTATTTCGACCCGGCCGAGCGCCGCACCGAGCGCTCCCTCGCCGATGTCGGCGCGTTTGCCGCGGCGCTCGGCGAGGTCACCACCCGCGGGTTTGCGCTGGACGATCAGGAAAACGAGCTGGGCATCACGTGTGTTGCGGTGGCCATCGCGGATGTGACCGGGGAGTATCGCGCGGCGGTGTCGGTCTCGGCACCGAGCGTGTTTATGACACCCGCCCGGATCGCCGAGGTGGCCGCGGTCCTGAGCTCCGCCGCCCCGGAGATCGGCGCGCACCTCACCCCGGACTTCGCCGAGCACTGGCTCTAGGCAGGCTAGCGCTGGACCGGATCGGTCGAGTCGAGCAGGGACAGTTCGCGGCGGGTCGGCATGCCCTCCCAGTCCCCCGCGACCAGGCAGGCGAATGCCCCGGTGCGCACGGCCGTGTGCAGGCGGCGGGCGGGATCCTCACCGGCTAGAAACTCGGCCAGGTATCCGGCCACAAACGCATCCCCGGCCCCCACGGTGTCGACCGGGCGGATGGGCACGGCCTCCACATCGAGGACCTCACCGTCGATCAGCGCGTGGGCACCCTTGTCCCCGCGCTTGATGACGACCTGTGCGGGCCCCAGCACGGCGAGCCCGCGCGCCAGATCGGCACACCCACCCGAACCCACAACCAGCGCGGCCTCATCATCCCCGGCAAACACGATGTCCGCCCGGGTGACCAGCTCGCGCAAAACCTCCCCGGCTTCGGTCGCCGACCACAGCGCCGCACGATAGTTGAGGTCCAGGGCCACGGTCACCCCGTGCTCGCGGGCGATATCCACTGCGGCAAACACCGTCTCGCGGGCACACGCCGAAAGCGCGGGGGTGATACCGGTGACGTGGAGCAGCCGGGCGGCGGCGATCCGCTCGGCGGGCACGTCCTCGGGCGTCAGGCGGGAGGCCGCGCTGCCCGCACGGTAGTAGGTGACCCGGGTGTGGTCGCCGGTGCGACGCTCCTTGATCATCAGTCCGGTGGGGGCGTGCGAATCGAGGATCGACACCACCCGTACGCCCTCGGCGGCGACCTCGCGCAGCACCTTTTCACCGAGGCCGTCGTCGCCCACCCGGCCGATCCAGGTCACGTCGGTCCCGAGCCGGCGCAGCGCGATGGCCACGTTGGTTTCGGCCCCGCCGATGCCCAGGGCAAGCTGATGGGCGGTGGCCAGCGGACCGGGCGAATCGGTGCGCATCAGCGCCATCGTCTCGCCGAACGTGAGCACCTCGGTGGGGGCGATGCCCGCGTCAATGCGACTCATCGGGCGATCCCGGCGGCGACACGATCCTCGGCCGAGCCGGCGGCGACACGGGCATCCCCGCGGGCGTCGGCCACATTGTCCACCAGGCGCCGGGCGCGATCGGTGAGCGCGGCAAGGTCGCCTCCGGCGAAGGCGTCACCGAGCAGCGGGCCTCCGAGACTCACGGCCGAGGCACCGGCACGGATCCAGGCGGCCGCATCATCCACGCCGATTCCCCCCGAGGGGACTACCCGAATGCCCGGGAACGGCCCGCGCAGCTGAGCGATATAGCCGGGTCCAACCGTGCTCGCGGGGAACAGCTTCACCGCGGCCGCCCCGGCATCCCAGGCCGAGAACAGCTCGGTAGGGGTGAGCCCGCCGGGGAACACGGGCACGCGGCGCGCGGTGGCGGCGGCGATGATGTTGAGGTCGGTGATCGGGGTGACCAGATACGCGGCACCGCCATCCAGGGCACGCTTGGCCTGGTCACGGGAGGTGATGGTGCCCACCCCGATCTCGGCGCGCTCGCCGAAGTTTTGGATCAACTCGGGCAGGTGCTCAAACACACCGTCGGTGCTCAGGGTCAGCTCGATCGAGCGCACCCCACCGGCGACCAGGGCCTCGATCACCGGCGCGTATTCGCGTGCGTGCCGGGCACGCAGAACGGCCACAATCGGGGTCTCCGTGAGGATCGGAGACAGCGGGGTGCGAGCGGGGGAAACGGTCATTGCGGGGCCCTTTCGGCGACGGTACCGATAATCGGGACGATATCCCGACTGTGTGGGATGACCATAGCAGGACCACGCGGATGCACACAACGCCGGGGTACCCCAGAGGGATACCCCGGCGTGGGGTGTGAGAGCGAGAGGAATCTAGCGCGGCAGCAGATCCCCCATCGGGACAAAGCCCCCGTCGAAGGCGCGGGAGGCCGCGCCACCGAGCGGCGCCGTGGGCCGCGTTGCAGGGGCAGCACCGTGGGGGCTCGCCGAAGCGGGCGCGGCGGGCTCCGATGCGGCCGGCAGGTCCCGGGACGAACGCGGCGCGCTACCGGTGAGCTTGCCCGCCAACTCGCGGGCGGCTCGGGCGATGCGGCCCGGCAGCCCCTCGGCATCGGTCCCCTGCCCGCCCCAGTCGGCGGTTGCCGCGAAGACCCCGGTGGGAACCACGTCGGCGTGCAGGTAGGCGAAGATCGGACGGATCGCATAGTCGATCGCCAGCGAGTGGCGGGGCGTACCGGCGGTCGCACCGAGGATCACCGGCGTGCCGGTCAGGGCGTCGCGATCGATGAGGTCCACAAACATCTTGAACAGGCCCGAGTAGCTGGTGCTGAAAATCGGCGTGACCGCGATCACCGCGTCGGCCTCCTCAACCACGCGCAGGGCATGGGCGAGGGGTGCGGCGTGGGTTCCGGTGAGCAGACCGTTCAGCACGTCGGGGGCGATGTGGCGGAGCTCGATGACCTCGATCTCGGCCACCTCTCCCCCGCGCTCCAGCTCGATTGCGCTCGCGCGGGCGAGGGCATCGGCCAGCTGGCGGGTCGAGGAGGGCTCGCTGAGCCCGGCACTAATGACGGCAATGCGACGCGTGGTCATGATCAAACCTCCAGTTCTCGGGGTGCGACGGGTGCGATGAGCGTGCTCAACGGCCCGACTCGGCATCCACCGAGGCCAGGGTCGCGGCACCCGGGGCGATACCGGTGACACCGAACCCGGTGTCATAGGTCGGGTCGTTCTGCGGTGCGATCGCCTGAGAGACGGCACCGCTGGCGGCGAGCAGGCTCGCGTGGGTCGGCGCATCGGGAACACCCGGCGCGCGCTTGGCGGCGAACTCGCGGCGCAGCACCGGCACGACCTCCTCGCCCAGCAGGTCGAGCTGCTCGAGCACGGTCTTCAGCGGCAGGCCCGCGTGGTCCATCAGGAACAGCTGGCGCTGGTAGTCGCCGTAGAGCTCCTGCTGGGCGGCATAGCGGTCGATGACCTCCTGCGGGGATCCCACGGTCAGCGGGGTCTGCTCGGTGAACTCCTCCATCGAGGGGCCGTGGCCGTAGACCGGGGCGTTGTTGAAGTAGGGACGGAACTCGTCCTTGGCCGCCTGCGAGTTCTTACGCATAAACACCTGACCGCCCACACCCACGATCGCGTGGGCCGCGGGGCCGTGACCGTAGTGCTCATAGCGCTCGCGGTACAGGTTGATCATCTGGGCCGTGTGCTGCTGCGGCCAGAAGATGTTGTTGTGGAAGAATCCGTCGCCGTAGTAGGCGGCCTGCTCGGCGATCTGGGGGCTGCGGATCGAGCCGTGCCAGACGAAGGGCGCGATCCCATCCAGCGGACGCGGGGTCGACTGGAAGCCCTGCAGCGGGGTGCGGAACTTCCCCTCCCAGTCCACGAATTCCTCGCGCCACAGGCGGTGCAGCAGCGCGTAGTTTTCGATCGCCAGGGAGATGCCATCGCGGATGTCCTTGCCGAACCAGGGGTAGACCGGGCCGGTGTTGCCGCGGCCCATCATCAGGTCCACCCGGCCGCCGCTGATGTGCTGGAGCATCGCGAAGTCCTCGGCGATCTTCACCGGATCGTTGGTGGTGATCAGCGTGGTCGAGGTGCTCAGCAGGATGCGGTTGGTCTGCGCGGCCAGGAACCCGAGCATCGTGGTGGGGCTTGAGGGCACAAACGGCGGGTTGTGGTGCTCACCGGTCGCGAACACATCCAGGCCCACCTCCTCGGCCTTGCGGGCGATGGCGAGGATCGCCTGGATCCGCTCATGCTCGGTGGGGGTCTTGCCGGTCGTGGGGTCGGTGGTCACGTCACCGACGCTGAAGATTCCAAACTGCATGGTGTGTCCCTCTGCTCTCAATCACCCTAAGTATATCCATTTGAATAGATATATGGGTCAACTGCACCCCTCCCGAGTTTATTCCCCGACCCTTTCGCGGCGGGGTTCCCGGGCTCTCGCATAGTCCCAGAGTGCGTTCGCGGCGAATCCCGAGGCGGTCAGACGCTCCAGCACCCAGGCGTCGCCGGTGTCCTGTCGACGCAGCACGGTCTCACTCGAGACCAGCGCGAGATACCGCGACTGGTTGCGCATCAAATGGGCCGCGGCCACCAGTCCACGCGCCTCCACCGCCAGCTGGGAGAACTCATCCCGATCCGACCGAAATACCGCACGCGGATCCGCCGCCAGGCTGCGTGCCCACTCATCGGCAAGCTCGCGATGCAGCGCCTCCAGGAGGATCGGTTCGGGCTCACGCAGATTCTCGGGATCCTCGGCAGCCGGGTGTTCGCGCTGGGCTAGCTCCCACCCCTCCGGCACCAGGGCAAGGGCCAGCCCGGTTCCGGCGAGGGCACGGTCCACCTCAATTGCGCGGGGTTCAAGATCAAAGAGGTCTTCGGCACCGAGCGGTCCCGCACCATCCAGCCGTCCGGGAAGCAGGGTACGGGTCACGGCGAGTGCCATGTCCCGATGCCGGAGCACGAGTGGGAGGAGCGCCGGAAGCCGCGGGATGCGTGAGGAGTCCAGGAGCTCATCGGATTTCACCCAGGCCTCCCCGGGCGCCTCAGTCTGTGTCACGGGCATCTTGTAATAGTCGCCGAGGTACACCAGTTCGTTGGCGACAACACCCTGGGTGGAGACGCGCGCGGCCGGATTCTCATAGCGGTACGGCAGGAGCACCGCGGGGTTCTCCACCGGGGTGAGACCCGAGGGAAGCGGAAGATCTGCCGGGAGCACACGCAGCCCACGCCGCTGCGCGGTACCGGATTCGGGGACCGTCACGATCGGGTCTACCAGGTGCGCCCCAAGACGCCAGCGCAGCTCATCGAGGGCCGCCTGCGCCTCGCGCACGGGAACAAAACCGCCCTCACCTCCGACCGGGCTGGTGCGTCCCTCCAGGGCGAGCACAAGCATCGGACGGGTGTAGCCCGGTGAATTGGCAAGCCACACGTCACTCTTTTCGATCCCGACGCCGCGAATGCGTGATCGGCGCACAATCCGCGGACCCCAGAGGTTCATGATGACCACGTGTGTCCGGGTCACCCACACGCCCCGCAGGAGCAGGATCAGCGCGACCACTACCGCGACAATGCTCCACCAGCCGGGCACACCGTCGGAGTTCTGAATGCCAATCGCCACGGATATGGGAATCGCGATCACGAGGGGCCGGAAAAAGGATCCCGAGCGGCGAATGCGCACGATCCGCTGCTCAAAGGTGGGCCCGCGGTGCGTGCCGGTTGTGCCCTCACTCATACTCGGTCCTTTCGGGTGGAATCGGTGGCCAGCAGACCCAGGGCCCGACTAATCTCGGTGCGGATGCGCCGGGTATCCCCGCTAAAGCTCGTGAGCATCCACATTCGGATCGGGCCGGTGCGGGTGGTGATTCGGATCGAATCGCCCCAGGGCAGCATGCTGCCCACCCGGTCCACCCGGGTGGCCTCACCGTGGTTGATGATCGTGGGGAAACCAAAACGCAGCAGCAGCACGGTGCCCCCGCGCACAAAGATCCCGCTGCCCAGGACGGAGAGGGCACAGGCGACCATCCAGAACAGGAAAAAAATACCCAGGGGGTACGAGACCAGAACGTCGCCATCATCATCAAGCACGTTGGGATCCCCCACAATCGTGCTCCAGGCCAGGACGCCCGCCAGCGCGGACAGCGGCAAGGCGAAGAACAGTGACATGAGCCCGGTCCCGCTCACCCGCCGCCAGTGTGAGCCCACCGGCGGCGGGCTCATCAGGTGGGTGGCCGGTGCAGTGTCGACGGCGTGGGTGGCTTCTCGTACGTCAGTGCCGATAACCAGATCATCGAGGGCTCCGGGAAACTCCATCACCCGAGAGGGCAGCCCCAGCGCCGCGGCGAGCGCGCTCAGCGCGGTGTGGGCGCGTCCTCGCCGCACTGCCGCCGTGGGAAAGATCAGCCGCGCATTCGAAACGCCCAGCCCCAGGTTGAGCGAGCGCACCCGATCCCGCGGGGAGCCCCAGGCCAGCACCCGCCAGGCCGAGTGCGCCGTGGTCGAGACACGGACGATATCCGCCTTGGCGAACCGCTGGGTGGAGAACCACGAACGCACCAGGATCAGGTCGCCGGCATCCCACACCCCGACAAACGGGGCGCGCAGGATGAGCGGCGCAAACACCGGGAGGAGCGCGAATAGCCCACCCTGAACCGTGTCAAGAATCGTCTCGGGATCTTCATAGTCAATGGCCATCAGGCAGAAAATTCCCACAAAAAACAGATACGTCACCAGCAGACCCAGCCGCGCCGGCGCACCGGTCCCCGGGATTCGACGCCCCAGCCAGGCGACCCCGCGCGGCGTGCGCGCGATGCTCGGCGGTGCGGACAGATTGTCAACCACGTGTTCTAGTCCTCCTGATGTTCCACGACCGTGCGCGGGATGGGTGAAAGATGGGGGCGGGACATCGCCACGGGCACGGCCTCGGCACCGAGTGTGGACACATAGTCCCAGAGGGTGGGGGCCGCATAGCCGTCGTCGATCAGGGCGTTGAGCATCCAGTCCTCGTCGCGCTCCCGTTCGATGATCGCGGTGTCGGCATCAACGATCGCCAGGCGAAAGCGGTCCAGGTCGTCACGCTCGGTCAGCAGGAACGTCGCGGCAATCAGGCCCTGTTCGGCCTGCGGAATCGGGCGCAGCAGCGCGCTGGTTGCCTCGATCGCCTTCACCTCGGTCTCGTCCCAGATCGGGCTGAGCCCATCGATCCGGGCCAGTCGCTCCGCGTGCAGCTCGGCGATCAGCGTCTCCGGCGCTGGGGAGGTCGGAATCCGCACGGACCCCTGGGCGTCTGACGGGCACAGCACCCAGCCCGAGGGCACAACCCTCAGGCCGAGACCGCGGCTGGCCAGTGCCCGCTCCACCGCGGTCAGGCTGGGCTCGTGTTCCAGAATCTCCGTGGCGCTCGCCACGCCGGCCGCATCAAAATACCCGGGCATCAGTGTTCGGACCACGGCGAGGGCGAGGTCTCGGTGCTGGATGATGAGCGGACGCACCCGAGGAAGGTGGGCAATCCGCTGCGCCTGAACCCCCGCTTGCGGATCCGTCCAGGCGTCCGACGACAGCTCGACCTGAAGTGGGATGAGGGCGCGGGCGGTGTCGACATCCACGGGCAGCACCGGCGAATCCTGTTCCCGCCCATCGTGGGCGCGCGGCGCAGCGAGCGAGGCAGGCCTCAGGAGTACCGGTTTTCCGGCACCATCGCGTCCAAATACCGGGTCGCCCAGGTTGTCGGTCAGTCGCCAGACCAGCTCCTGATAGGCGTCGAGCACGGAGTCTTCCTCCACGAAGGCCGCTTCCACCCGCACCGGACGTCGGCGTCCCTCGATCTCCAACCCGAGGAAGGTCCGCTCCTGGGCGAATCGAGACACCCAGATCACCCGCGTATCCACGTACACCCGGCGAATGTGCGAACGCCTAAACACCAAGACGCCCCAGATGTTCACCAGCACCACGTGAGAGCGGGTGATCCAGACCCCGCGAGCGAGCACCCACACTCCCGCGAGCACGCAGAGAATGGCCACCCAGTCGGGCAGGAACCAGGTTCCCCGCGGGACAACCACGAAGCTGATGATCAGCCCAAGCAGGGCCAGGGTGAGGAGAATTCGATAGAGGGCACCGGTGCCCTGGATGCGCACAACATGGGGAACGTAGCCGGGACCGCGCGGCGGTGCCGCGACGGGGCTCATCCGGATACTCCACCCGGGTGGGAGCCAACAGACGGTTCGGTGCCGCGAGACGCGGTGGTGTCGGCCGCGGTCTCCGCGTCTGGGTCGGTGCTCAGCGGGAGTCCGAGCGCTGCGCTCACCTCGTCCCGAATCCGCGCCGAGTGCGCGGGAAAGTGCGCGTGCCGCAGCAGGGTGATCGCGCGACCCGACCGGGTGATGGACAGGGTCTGTCCCCAGGGCAAATCAGAAGGTGCGATATCCACCCGGGTCGCCTCGCCAAAGCGAATGAGCGTGGGGAACCCCAGCCGGATCATCAGCACGGTGTCACCACGAACGAAGAGCCCGGTGGTAAAAAAGCGCACCACCAGGAAGATCGCGGGGGCAAACCACAACCAGGCAACGAAGAGTGTGGCACCGGGCGTCACCTCCCTGGTTGCGCTATCGGAAAGCGTCCCCCAGCCCAACAGGATCAGGAGTCCGGCCAGCGGTAGGGTTTGCAGGCCCGAGAGCGTGCCGGTTCCGCGCACCCGATGCCAGCGTGCCGGGCCGGCCGGACGGGGACGAACAAGCCTGCTCTCCGCGGCCCGAGGCCCATCCAGAACCCCGCGCACGTTTTGAGCCACCGCACGCTCGCGCACCGGATCGGGAAAACTCGCGATCAGCGGCGGTAGGTCGCACGCTTCGGCGAGAAAGAGGAGCGCCTCGGGGATTCGACGACCAAACAGGACGGTCCCCGCCATCGGCCGCGAGTTCTGCGCCGCCCCCAACCCAAATTCCAGCGCGGCCAGCCGCACGGAGGGCCCGCCGATCACCGACACCCGGGTGATATCGGTCCGAGCGACGCGTCGGGTGAGCCACCAGGAGCGCACCAGGACCAGGTCTCCGCTGACCCACACGCCACCGATCAGTGCACGCAGCACAAGGAGCAGCATGGCCACCCAGACCACACCGATCCAGTGGGTCCCGAGAAAGGCCAGCGGATTTCCGGGGTCCTCGGCGAAGAACCGGAGCAGCGCGCTCGCCCCGGTCAACGGGACAAACAGGAACGCAAGACACAGTCGGGCGGGATTCCCGGTTCCGGGAACGCGAACGCCCAGGCCCAACGGACCGCGCGGATACTCGGCCGTGGGTCGCCGAGTCGAAGCCGCCTGCTGTTGCATGCTCCGGTCCCCCACGATTCAGCCCACCATTTCCATCCGCGCCCGTGCGCGGGATAGCTGAATTTTGGCGGGAAGGGCCCTGCATCCGCAACCGAAACGCCCGGGTTTTTATGACGTTCGATATGTGGGCGTGCGAGGATGACGGTATGAGCGGCACACCCGAGGAGCAGAAGCGGCTGCGTGACATCGTCACGATGCGCCGGGTGCGCGACCGGATCGACCACGAGCACGCCCAGCCGCTCAACGTCGAGGAACTCGCCCGCGGCGAGCACATGTCCGCCGGTCACCTCAGCCGCGAGTTTCGCCGGGTGTACGGAGAATCGCCGTACTCGTACCTGATGACGCGGCGGATCGAACGGGCGATGACCCTGCTGCGGCGCGGGGATCAGAGCGTCACCGAAGTGTGCTTTGCCGTGGGATTTACGTCACTGGGAACCTTCAGCACCCGCTTCACCGAACTGGTCGGGGTGGCTCCCAGCGTGTATCGACGCGACCAGTCGCAGGCGGCCGCGGGCATCCCCCACTGCCTGGCCAAGCAGATCACCAGACCGGTCAGGAATCAAGAAGCGCGCGGTGAGAACGCCTAACTAGCATGGCGTTATGACCCTCACCATTCAGAACGCATTCCTGCCCCACACCGACGGCGAAGCCGCCCTCGGCTTCTACCGCGACCTCCTCGGTTTCGAGGTGCGTCAGGACGTCGGCTACAACGACCTGCGCTGGATCACCGTCGGACCGGTTGGCCAGCCCGGCACCTCGATCGTGCTGCACCCGCCCGTGGCCGACCCCGGCATCACCGAGGAGGAGCGCCGGGTGGTCTTGGAGCTCATCGCCAAGGGCGTGTATACCGCGATCACCCTGTCCAGCGATGATCTCGACGCGCTGTTCGAATGCCTCGCCGCCGCCGGGGCCGACGTCATTCAGGAGCCCACTGATCAGCCCTACGGGGTGCGGGATGCGGCGTTCCGTGACCCGGCCGGCAACCTCATCCGCATCAACCAGGCCTAACCACACGACGCCGCACAGCGCCCGCCCTGCCAGACCCGGCCGGCAACCTCATCCGCATCAACCAGGCCTAGGATCTAGGCATAAAAGCAGCCCGTTCCGAATCCCGGAACGGGCTGCTTTGCTGTGACGACGAGCCGCGCTAGGCGGTGGGTGCGGGAACCTGCGCGGGCTCCTCGGCAAAGTCATCGATCGACTGGCCACGACGATCATGCAGCTGGAAGGCGGCAATGGCCGCGATCACAAACGCGGTGGCCAGCACGATAAACACCGTGGGCAGACCTGCGGTCTTGGCGAGGGTCGGGACGATCAGCGGGGCGATGATCGAGGCGATCCGTCCGAAGCCCGCGGCCCAGCCCGCCCCGGTTCCGCGCAGCTTGGTCGGGTAGAGCTCCGGGGTGATCGCATACAGCGCACCCCAGGCACCGAGGTTGAAGAAGGACAGCAGCATCCCGGCGGCGATGATCTGCCATTCGACCGTGGCCAGACCGAACAGGGTCGCGGCGATGGCCGAACCGATCAGGAAGATCGCCAGGGTGCGGTTGCGGCCCCACTTCTCCACCAGGTAGGCCGAGGCCGCATACCCGGGCAGCTGGGCGAGGGTGATGATCAGCGTGTAGGTGAAGGACTGAACCAGCGAGAAACCTGAGTTCACCAGCAGCGTGGGGATCCAGACGAAGGCTCCGTAGTAGGAGAAGTTCACGCAGAACCAGACGGTCCAGAGGGCGATGGTCTGCCCGCGTCGAACCGGGGCAAACAGCGCCGCAAGTCGCTCTCGGGCGGGAACGGCAGGCTCCACGGTTGTGGTTTCGGCGGCATCGCTTTCGGCGGCGGTCGGCAACGCGTTCAGGTGCGGGGCGTCGATCCCCGCCGAACGCTCGAAGCGGCGCACGGTGTTCTCGGCCTGCAGGTTCTTGCCGCGGGACTGGAGGAAGCGCACGGATTCGGGCATTCCGAAGCGAATCACGGCCGCGTAGATTGCCGGGACCGCACCGATCAGCAGCGCCCAGCGCCAGCCGTCATCCCCGGCCTTGACCACGAAGTAGCCGATTACGGCGGCGGCGATCCACCCCACCGCCCAGAAGGCCTCCAGCAGCACGATGATGCGTCCGCGAATGCGCGGCGGGGCAAACTCACTCACCAGGGTCGAGGCAACCGGCAGCTCGGCACCGAGGCCGAGACCCACCAGGAAGCGCAGCGCGATCAGCGCACCCACCGACCACACCAGGGCCGAGGCACCGGTGGCCAGGCCGAAGATCAGCAGGGTGATCGCGAAGACCTGGCGTCGACCGAAACGGTCGGCCAGCAGCCCACCCACGCTGGCACCGATCGCCATGCCCAGGAACCCCACCGAGGCGATGATGCCCTGCTCACCGGATTCCAGCTTCCACTGCTGGGTGAGCGCGACGATCACAAACGAGAACAGTCCCACATCCATCGCGTCCAGAGCCCAGCCCACTCCCGATCCATAGAGGAGCTTGCGGTGTTCACGGGTAAAGGGGAGCGCATCGAGGCGGTCTAATCGAGTCATGCAGGCCATTTTGCTCGCATTTATGCGCGGTTTTTGGCGGTTTTCGCACGCAAAAACGGCCCCGCACCGAGTTAGTGTCACTCGGACCACAACGGGGCCGTTCCTCGCTTATCCCGCGAATTGCGGGCGATCACGCCGGCCGAGTGGTGACTTAGTGTCACCCCCAACCCAGTTAAAGTCATTTCAACAATAACTCGCGCCCATGCTCGCCTCGGCGTGTCGCGCGGGGTGTGCGCTAGCGATCCAGCAGACGATCCGCTAGCAGTTCGAGCGTGCGAATCCGCGCGGGGGCACTCTCGAGGTCGGTGGCCGAGTCCTCGGCGGTGGCCGGGGCGATCATGACCTCGTCCACGCCGAAGCGGTCGGCGAGGGCCTGGATGCGGGACGCTACGGTGTCGGCGTCGCCGATGATCCAGTTCTGACGCATGCCCTCGACCACGCTCTGCTCGATCGGATCGAGCTCCACGGCGATCGCCTCGTCACGTGTGAGCCCCTTGGTCATGGGCTTATTGGTGCGCATCCGCGCCATCATGATCATCTGCGACAGCGCGCGCTCCTCCGCCTCCTGGGCGGTATCGGCGGCCACCGCGGTCACGGTCATGAAGGTGCGCGGGGACTCCTCGGCACCGGGACGGAACTCGCTGCGGTACACCTGCATCGCCTGGTCCGGGACGGTTCCCCCGAAGTGGTTGGCAAACACGTAGGGCAGCCCCTGGGCGGCGGCCAGGCGCGCGGAGTAGTCGGAGGAGCCGAGCAGCCACAGGTCCGGGCTACTGGCAGCATCCGGGGTCGAACGCAGCCCGTACTCGCGACCGCTGGACAGGGACACCTCGATGCCGTCGCGCTCGAGTAGGCCCTGAATCTCCTGGATCGACCGCGGGAACGTGTTCACATCGCTGGTTGCACCCGAGCGGTTGAGCACGGCGGTGACCACCGGGTCGCTGCCGGGGGCGCGGCCGATGCCCAGGTCGATCCGGTTCGGATAGGCGGCCTCCAACAGGGCAAACTGCTCGGCCACCACGAGCGGTGCGTGGTTGGGCAGCATCACGCCGCCCGAGCCGACCCGGATGCGCTCGGTCTGCGCGGCGATCAGTCCGATCAGCACCGGCGGATTGGTGGATGCCACCGAGGGCATGTTGTGGTGTTCGGCCAGCCAGTAGCGGGTAAAGCCTGCGGCGTCGGCCCAGCGGGCCACCGATCCCGCGGCTCGAAGTGCCTGAGAGGTGGTCTGACCCGTGCGTACCGCCACCAGATCCAGAATTGAAAGTTTCACTGCCGTCCCTTCGTATGTGCGCGACCCTCGCGAACCACACCCTCGGTATAAGCCACATCGATCGCACGGAATTCCCCGCCGCCGAAAGTGGTCGTGATATCCACCGTGACACGCCACCGCGGTGTGTCCGGGCCGCGGACTAGGCTTACCCCATGCCCGCGGATCCACAGACCTCTCCCATCCCCCTGCCCACCGAGACCGGTCAGGATCCGCTGCCGCACACCCCCGGCTCCCCCAACGACCCCCACGAGGATGCCCCACATAAGCATCGCGGCATCTTCCTGGACCTGGAACCGCTGCGCTTCAGCCCGGCGTTCGCCCGGCTCTGGGCGGGCTCGGCGATCACCGCCATCGGCGGCCAGCTGACCATCGTCGCCGTGGGCCTGCACATCTTCGATCTGACCCACGACACCTTCGCGGTGGCTCTGGTGGGTGTGGTTGCGCTGGTCCCGATGATCATCTTTGGGCTCTACGGCGGCATGCTCGCCGACGCGGTAGACCGCCGCAAACTCGCGCTGGCCGCCGCCTCGGTGACCTGGGTGTCCACGGCGATCATCGCGATCCTCGCCTGGACCGGCTCGACCACCGTGTGGCCGCTGTACGTCCTCACCACCCTTAACGCGGTCTCCTCGACCGTGGTGGGCACCTCGCGGGCGGCGATCCTCCCCCGCATCCTGCCCGCCCGACTACTGCCCGCGGCCTCGGCGCTCGGCGGTATCTCGATGGGGGCCGCGGTGACCGTGGGTCCGATGCTCGCCGGTGTGCTCGTCGCGACCGTCGGAGTCCCGTGGACCTACACGCTGGACCTGGTGCTGTTCCTCGCCGCGTTCTGGGGCATTGCCTCGCTTCCGGCGATCGTGCCCGATGGGGCCTCCCGCAGGCTGCCGGGGCTGTCGAGCCTGGTAGACGGATGGAACTTCCTGCGTACGGCCCCCAACGTGCGCGCCTCGTTTGTGATCGACATCATCGCGATGACCTTCGGTCAGCCGCGCGTGATCTTCCCCGCGGTGGGCGCGTTCCTGCTGGGTGGCGGACCGATCACCGTGGGCGTGCTGACCGCGGCGTCCGCGGTGGGCACGCTGGTCAGCAGCGTGTTCTCGGGACCGCTGGGGCGCGTGCGCTATCAGGGGCGCGCGATCGCCTGGGCCGTGGCCGCCTACGGTGCCTGTATCGGCCTGTTCGGGCTGGTGCTCGGCGTGGTGACCTGGACCGGCAACGCGCGCGTGGGCGACCTGTTCGCGGATGCCTACATCCCGGGGCTGGTGCTCGCCGCGCTGGCGCTGGCCGGATCCGGTGCCGCCGACAACGTTTCGGCGATCTTCCGCAGCACCCTGCTCCAGTCGGCGGTGCCCGACGGGGTCCGGGGACGACTCCAGGGCCTGTTCACCGTGGTGGTGACCGGCGGTCCGCGCCTCGGCGACCTCTACATGGGCATCATGGCCTCGCTCCTGCTGGCCTGGGCCCCGCCACTGGTGGGCGGCGTGGTCATCATCGCGCTGGTCTATGTGCTGGTGGCCACCCAGCGGAGCTTCCGTCACTACGACGCGCTTCACCCCGTCCCCTAGCGTCTTTTACATAACGGGTGAAAGAATTGGGACATGACTACGGAAAGCATGCTCCCGTTGAACCAGCGGATCACCGCACCCACCCAGCTCTCGCTGCCCACCGGCTTCGAGGGCGTCACCTGGCGTCCGGCCACCAGTGCCGACCTGCCCGCGATCCTGGAACTTGATCGCGCCGTGGAGGCCGTGGACGATCCGCGCCACGTCACCACGTTGGAAGCCCTCACCGTGGACTTTGCCGCCTCGGGTTTTGATCCCGAACACGATTCCCTGCTCGCCGAAACCGCCGACGGCACCGTGATCGCCTACGGTACCTCCCACGCCGAGCCCGAAGCCAGCAGCGTGGTCAAGGCACATATCCCGGGATCAGTCCACCCCGACCACCGCGGCCGAGGACTCGGCACCGCGCTGCTCGACTGGCAGGAGGCTCGCGCCGCTCAGCACCTCGCGGCCTCCGAGCTGAGCGTGCCCGGATGGTTCTCCACCGGAGCCTCCGAACACGCGACGAGCCCGCGCGGTTTCCTCACCTCTCGCGGGTACGGGGAACGGCGCTGGTGGATGGAACTCACCCGGGATCTGGGCGCGCCCATCCCCGAGCTTCCGCTGCACGCGGATGTCCGACTGGAACCGCTGACCGATAATCTCTCCGAGGCCACCCGCCTGGCCTTCAACGATTCGTTCCGCGATCACTGGGGATCCCAGCCGACCAACCAAGAAGATTGGGAGAAGTACGGTTCAGTCTCGACGCTGCGCGGGGACCTGTCGGCGCTCGCGGTCACCCCCGAGAACGAGGTGGCCGCGCTGGTCATCGTCTCGGTGGATCCCGCCCAGTGGGAGGCCGCCGGGTACACCTACGGCTACATCGACCTGGTGGCGACCCGACGCGACTGGCGAGGCAAGGGCCTGGCCAAGTCGCTGCTGGCTCAGGTGCTGCGCAACCTGAAGGCCGAGGGCCTCGAACGAGCCGCCCTGGATGTGGATTCGGAGAGCCCCACCGGTGCCCTGCGCCTCTACCAGTCGGTCGGATTCGCCCCCGAGGCAAAATCGGTTTCGCTGGTGCGCGAGTTCTAGATCGGATCAGAAGGCGGCCCGGGTTCACTAAGAACCCGGGCCGCCGTGCTCTCCCCTCCCAATCGAGCACCACACACAAAACGAGCCCCGCCCGAAGGCGAGGCTCGTTTGGAGGGTGAAAACCCTATTCGCTCATGATCGCGTGCAGCGGGTAACCCGCCAGACGCTCCCGACCGGTCATATCGGCCAGTTCCAGCACCAGACCAAACCCGGCAACCACGTAGCCGGCGCGCTCAATCAGGCGGCCGGACGCGTGGCAGGAGCCACCGGTTGCGAGCACATCATCGAGGATGAGTACCCGGCTGCCCTCGGGCAGCTGCCCGGGGCGCAGTTCAAGCGACGCGGTGCCGTACTCCAGCTGGTAATCCTCACGGATCACCTCACCGGGCAGCTTGCCGGCCTTACGCACCGCAATCAGCGGGGTGTTGGTGGCGTAGGCAAGCGCCGAGGACAGCAGGAATCCGCGTGCTTCCACACCGGCTACCGCATCGAACTGGCCGGCAAAGTGCTCGGCAAACTCGTCGATGACCGCGCGGAACGCGTCCGCGTGGCTGAAGACCGGGGTGAGGTCACGAAACAGGATACCCGGCTTGGGAAAGTCGGGAATGGTGACGCTGTGCGCGAGCACCAGATCGGCGGCGGTCAAGGTGCTTACTTCACACCCAGCAGGTCGATCACGAAGATCAGGGTCTGGCCCGAGAGCTGGTGACCCGAACCGGCGGGGCCGTAGGCCAGGTGCGGCGGCACGGTCAGCTGGCGGCGTCCGCCAACCTTCATCCCGGGGATACCCTCCTGCCAACCCGAGATCAGGTTGCGCAGGGGGAAGTTGATGGACTGTCCACGGCTCCAGGAGGAGTCGAACTCTTCGCCGGACTCGAACGAGACGCCGAGGTAGTGGACGTCAACGGTCGAGGAGGCCTGAGCCTCGGCGCCGGTGCCGACCTCGAGGTCAACGATCTGCAGTTCGGTGGGGGCGGGACCGACGGGAGCGTCGATTTCAGGCTTGGTGTTGTTGGTCATGGGTTAATCAAACCGCGTCCGGCCGGGATTTCAAAACCCGAACCGGACGCGGCACATGAACTTAAGCGGTCGGCGAAATGATCGGGATCGCGCTGGTGATGGCCTCCATGCCCGAAAGACGCGCCGGAGCGATCTGCTTGGTGACCTCTTCACGGCTCATCAGACCCGCCTCGACCACCAGGTCCGCGACGTTGCGACCGGTCAGCAGAGCGGTCTTGGCCAGCGCCGCGGCGGCGGCATAACCGATGAACGGGGTCAGCGCGGTGACCACACCCACCGAGGTTCCCACCATGGTTTCCAGGCGCTCCTCGTTGGCGGTGATGCCGTCGATGCAGTTGATCCGCAGGGTGTTGCAGGCCTGTGCCATCCAGGTGATCGACTGCAGCAGCGAGTGCGCGATGACCGGCTCAAACGCGTTGAGCTGCAGCTGGCCGCCCTCCACCGCCATGGTGACTGTCATATCCGCGCCGACCACCGAGAACGCGACCTGGTTCACGACCTCGGGGATGACGGGGTTGACCTTGCCCGGCATGATCGAGGATCCCGCCTGACGCGCGGGCAGGTTAATCTCGCCAAGACCCGCCTGCGGACCCGAAGAGAGCAGGCGCAGGTCGTTGCAGATCTTGGAGAGCTTCACCGCCGAACGCTTAAGCGTGCCCGAGAAGGACATGAATCCACCCACATCCGAGGTGGACTCGACCAGGTCCGGGGCGGTGGAGAGCCCCAGGTCGGTGATCTCGTTGAGGTGACGCACCACCACGCCGGCGTAACGAGGATCCGCGGTGATACCGGTACCGATCGCGGTGGCCCCGAGGTTGATCTCGGCCAGCAGCGGCAGGGTTTCGCGCAGTCGGTCGTAGTCCTCGCCGAGGGTCGTGGCGAACCCGTGGAACTCCTGGCCCAGGGTCATCGGCACGGCGTCCTGCAGCTGGGTGCGACCCACCTTGAGCACGTGGTTGAACTCGCTCCCCTTGGCGGTGAAGGAGGCACGCAGCGCCTTGAGCTCGGTCAGCAGGGTCTGCAGTGAGAAGGCCAGAGCGATCTTGATCGAGGTCGGGTAGACGTCGTTGGTGGACTGGCTGCGGTTGGTGTGATCGATCGGCGAGAGGTAGGCGTAGTCGCCCTTCTCCCGGCCGGCCAGCTCGAGCGCGATGTTGGTGATGACCTCGTTCGCGTTCATGTTGGTGGAGGTGCCGGCACCGCCCTGGATCACACCCACGCAGAACTGGTCGTGGTACTCGCCATCGAGCACCTTCTGGCATGCACGTACGATCAGATCGCCCTTCTCGGCCGAGAGCGTGCCCAGCTCCACGTTGGCCCGAGCCGCCGCCTGCTTAACCGCCGCGAGACCGTTGACCAGGTCCGGATACACCGAGATGGGTCGCTTGGTGATCGCGAAGTTTTCCAGGGCCCGCGCGGTGTGGACACCCCAGTAGGCGTCGACCGGAATTTCAACCGAGCCGAGGGAGTCGGTTTCGGTGCGGGTGGCGTTGGTGGTGGTCATGTTGTTCCTTGCTCCATATCTGCGGGATACCGCGCGATAGTCACTGTGGCGTCGTTGCCCTCCGGTGAGGGAGAGGGTGATGGAACCAGCCTAGCCCGCGGAATCACCGGCTCGCCCGGTCCGACACGGAAAGACCCTGAACCCCCAGACAACATCCCGTTAAACACACACGGCGAGGAAACAAAGGTGTCCTCGCCGTGTGTGTTATTCGGATTTAGCCGATCAGGGCCTCGATCGGTCCGCGGGCGAAGAACACCACAAAGCCGGCCGCGACGATCCACAGCAGCGGGCTGATGGTACGAATCTTGCCCGCCAGGGCGTGCAGCACAACCCAGGAGACAAAGCCCACGCCGATACCGTTGGCGATCGAGTAGGTCATCGGCATCACGGTGATGGTCAGGAAGACCGGCAGCGCGACCGTGTACTCGGTCCAGTCGATCTCCTTGATCTGGCTGATCATCATGGCACCCACGATCACCAGCATGGCCGAGGCCACCTCGGAGGGCACCAGCTGGGTCAGCGGGGTGAAGAACACGGCCAGCAGGAAGAGCAGACCGGTGACCACGTTGGCCAGACCCGTGCGCGCACCCTCACCGATTCCGGCACCGGACTCCACAAACACGGTGTTGGAGGAACCCGAGGTCACACCACCGGCGATCGCTCCGACACCCTCAACCACCAGGGCCGACTTCAGACGCGGGAAGTTACCCTTCTCATCGGCCAGTCCGGCCTCCTTGGACAGACCGGTCATGGTGCCCATCGCGTCGAAGAAGTTCGAGAAGACCAGAGTGAAGACCACCATGATGCCGGCCAGGATGCCCAGGCGCTCGAAGCCGCCGAAGCTGAAGGCACCGATCAGGCTAAAGTCGGGCAGCGAGACCAGGCTGCCGGTGAACTCGGGCACGGTGAGGCCCCAGCCGCCGGGGTTCGGCTTGCCGTCCACGAAGGCCGGGCCGAGCTTGAAGATGGCCTCGGCGATGATTGCCAGGAGGGTGCTGACAACCAGGCCGATCAGCAGCGCGCCGCGCACCTTGCGGGCGACCAGGATTCCGGTCAGCAGCAGGGCGATGACAAACATGATGGTCGGAACGGTTGTGATCGAGCCGTCCTTGCCCAGGCCCACCGGGGGCGAACCCAGGCCGGTCGAGGTCACAAAGCCCGCGTTCACAAAACCGATGAACGCGATAAAGAGACCGATACCCACCGAGATGGCCACCTTGAGCTGCACCGGGACCGCGTCGAAGATCATCCGGCGCAGGCCGGTCACGGCCAGCAGCACGATGATTACACCATTGATGACCACGAGACCCATGGCCTCGGACCAGGTGACCTGGCCCACGACGCTCACGGCCAGGAACGAGTTGATGCCGAGGCCCGCGGCGAAGCCGAAGGGCAGGCGGGCCACCACACCAAAGAGGATGGTCATCACACCGGCGGTCAGGGCGGTGACCGCGCTGACCTGGGCGAAGTCCAGGGCCTTACCGGCGATATCGGGGTGACCGGAGAGAATAATCGGGTTCAGAACCACGATGTAGGCCATGGTGACAAAGGTCACCAGACCGCCGCGGATTTCCGCGCCGAAGGAGGAACCTCGCTTGGTTACCTCAAAAAACCTGTCGATCTTGCTCTTGACGCTGGATGCGTTCTCTGAGGCCACTGGCGGGCGCTCCTCTCAAAAAGTTTGTCTGTGAAATAGCATAGAGTGTTGCCAGGTCTGTTGACGACACGCGATACCCTACCCTCCCTGAAAGTGAATACATGGCCCTCCCTTGGACCCTGCATGGCGACGGAAAAACCGTTCAGCCCCGCGAAATTGTTGCCCCCGGCGAACGCCTGAGCTGGCCCCGCACCATCGGAATCGGTGCCCAGCACGTTATTGCAATGTTTGGTGCGACGTTCCTCGTCCCCGTGTTGACCGGGTTCCCGCCGAGCACCACCATCCTCTTCTCGGGTATCGGAACGATCCTGTTCCTGCTCATCACCAAGAACAAGCTGCCCAGCTACCTCGGCTCCTCGTTTGCATTTATCGCCCCGGTTCAGGCGGCGGTGGCCAGCCACGGCCAGGAGAGCGCACTGTTTGGCATCGTGGTGGTGGGTCTGACCCTGGCGCTGATCGGTCTGCTGGTCAACTGGACCGGTGTGGGCTGGATCAATAAGCTCATGCCGCCGGTTGTTGCCGGAACCATCGTCGCGCTGATCGGTTTCGCCCTGGGTCCGGCGGCCTGGATGAACGCCGAAAAGGCCCCGATCACCGCACTGGTCACCCTGTTCGCGGTGGTCCTCTCGACCGTGCTGTTCAAGGGCATCCTCGGTCGCCTCTCGATCTTCATCGGCGTGATCGTCGGCTACGTTTTCGCCGTGATCCGTGGCGAGGTCGACTTCAAGGCCGTGGGCGAGGCCGCCTGGATCGGCCTGCCCGACCTGCACCTGCCCGGCAACCCGTTCCTGGACTCCGGTCTGTGGACCGTCCTGCCCGCCTTCATCCCCGTGGTGCTCGTGCTGATCGCCGAGAACGTGGGCCACATCCGCGGCGTCGCCGAGATGGTGGACCAGCCCAAGCTCAACAAGCTCACCGGCCGCGCCCTCTTCGCCGACGGCCTGGCCACCATCGTTGCCGGTTCCGGCGGCGGTTCGGCCACCACCACCTACGGCGAGAACATCGGTGTGATGGCCGCAACCCGGATCTACTCGACCGCCGCCTACTGGGTGGCCGGTATCGTGGCGATCCTGCTGAGCCTCTCCCCCAAGATCGGCGCGATCATCACCACAATCCCCGCCGGTGTGCTCGGTGGTGTGACCACCGCGCTGTACGGTCTGATCGGTATCGTCGGTGTGAAGATCTGGCTGGACAATAAGGTCGACTTCTCGCTGCCCAAGAACCAGTTCACCGCGGCTACCGCGCTGATCGTGGCCGTGGGACAGTTTGTCTTCACCTTCGACGACATCTCGTTCAACTCGATCGCCCTGGGTGCGATCGCCGCCATCGTGATCTACCACGTGATGAACGTGCTGGGTCGCTGGCGCGGCACCGACGGTGAGGACGCCTCGCCGCTGATCGGTGGCACCGAGGCCCCGGCCGCCTCGGCCACCACCTCGGGCAAGGACGCGGGCACAGCCGCGTAACCCCACCCCGCCACACACAGGAACCCCCGCCGAGCTACTCGGCGGGGGTTCCCGTTTTCAGCGACGAACCGGATCGTGCTACTGGCGCACGTCCAGGCGTTCGAGTCCGGCAATCGCTCCGCCATCGGCACGCTGCACGCTCACCGCGTTGGTCCCGACACCGAGCGGCAGGTAAACGGTCTGCGTCCCCACGTGCCCGGCACCACCGGTCGCGGGCAGGGTGATCGGCACCACGGTCCCGTTCACCACCACCTTGGCCGAGGTCGCCGTGGCCGCCGAGTAGCGGATCTGCGCGGTCGTGGATCCGGCGTTGAGTGCGTTCACACTCGCGCTGCCCGAGGACAGCGCGTAACCGGACACGACGGTCACCCGATCAAAGTCCGGCGCATAGCCACCGACGGCACCGATCACCACGGTGTTGTTGCCGGCGTTCAGCTGAACCGGCACATCGACCGTGCGGACGATCTCCCATCCGCTCGGCTTGCCGTCGTTGCCCTTACCCGAGCGCGGCGGCGAGACCGTCTGCGCCGAGCCTGCGTTGACCTTCACGGTGAAGGAGCGCGGGTCCTCGGAGAGATACCCGACCCGCAGCGTGTAGGTTCCGGCCGTGGCAACCTGGAGGTTCGGGAAGCTCAGCGTCGCCGATCCCCCCATGCTGCCCACCTTGCTTCCACCCGAGCAGCCCGGGCAGGCGGCGATCTGGGCTCCGCCCGCACGCACAGCGGCAGATCCCTCGGCCTCGATCACGCGGTCGGCGGTCCCGAGCATCGCCAACGGGGTCTTGGACACGTGCACCGAGACGCCGCCGTGCAGGCGCAGCGGAATGCTCAGCGTGGTGCCCGCGGTCACCGTCTGGGTGCTCAGCGCGATGCTGCGGTCATCCGTGCCGTCGGCGAAGATGGTCGCGGTGTAGGATCCCGAGCCCAGGAAGCTCAGCGGGATCGTGGCGGTGCGGGCCTTATCGGTGACCGATCCGATGAACCAGTCGTCCCCGCTGCGTCGAGCCAGGGTCGCGTAGTCGCCGGGGAAGCCCTCGATCAGCTTGGTCTGGTCCCACACGCTGGGGATCGCGCGCAGCAGGTGACGGCCAACCCAGGTTTCATACGCGGCGTTGGAATCCGCATAGTGTGCCATCGCCGAGGCGGTCACCACGCCGAGTGCCAGCTGGTGGGCGTGGGTCGTGAGCAGGGATCCGATCGAGAAGGTGATCGGAGTCATGTCCATGCCGCCGATCACGTTACGGGTGAACGGGTAGGTGGCCGAGTCCTTGGCCGTGGGCGGGCGGCCATACTTGTACTGCTCGTTACCGAGCACGGCCTCGCTGGTGATGATCTGCGGATAGGTGCGGTTCTCCCCCGCCGGCTTGGTGGAGCCGTGGAAGTTCACCAGTACGTGGGCGGTCCCGGCGGCCTTCGAAATGCGATCGTAGAGCGCGATGGTTTCGGCTCGATCGGACTGCATGAAGTCGATCTTGACCCCGGAAACCCCGCGGTTCTTCACGTTCTGCATGACCTGGTTGACCTGGGCCTGGGTGAAGTAGCTACCGTCGGCGTTGGTGAAGTCGCCCTTGTGCATCCAGATGAAGATGCCCACGCCGCGCTCCTTGCCGTAGGCGGCCAGATACTCGACGTCGCCGTTGGTGTTGTTGTAACAGCAGTCCACGGTCACGTAGCGCACCCCGAGCTCCTCGGCGGAGTCGATATAGGACTGCTGGGACAGGCGCATGTTGTCACCCTCGCCCGCCTTTTCCTCATTCGACCACCAGGACCAGAGTGCGGCCCCCGGTTCAACCCAGGAGCTGTCGGTCCCGGCCGCCGGATCGGGGTTGAGGTCGGTGACCATCGAGCTCACGGTGACCTTTTCCAGCTGCGAGCTGGCGATCACCACGCGCCACGGGGTCTGCACCGCACCGTTTACGGGCACCGCCACGGCCGAGGCCGCGGTGTTAAACACGTTGTTGTCGGGTCCGGGGAGCTGGGCGTTCAGGGTGCGGTTGTTGTTGCCGTTCGCATCGAGTCGGATCGCCGGATAGAAGTCGTTGTTGTAGACGGCGGCCTCGGTGATCAGCGCCCAGGAGGCGTTATCGCGCAGGCTCGCCAGCACCGGCATGGAGAACTTCTTGGTGCCCATCTGGGTGGACGAGACATACGGGTAGCTGTCCTCGTAGTCCTTGGCCTCGCGGTAGGGACTGGCCCAGAGTCCGGTCCCCGCGGGGAGCGCAAACTTGGTGGCCTCACGAGTGAGCGTGGTCTGGCCCACGCCGGCGACCCGGTAGCGGAAGGCCACCCCGTCGTTCTGGGCGCGGGCGGTGATTTCCAGGGTGGCCGCGCCCTTGCGATAGGTCAGTGTCATCTCGTTGGCGTCCGAGGTGATCGGGCCGTTGGTTCGGGCCACCAGCGAGTACTCCTGGTGCACGGCACGGGTGGTCACCGAGTCAAAATTCAGTCCGGTGCTGAGGTCCGCGGCCGCGGTGACCAGGCCCAGCGCCGAGGAATCGATCACGCTCTGACCGTTCTGGGCGACGCTGTAGTTCAGCGCACCGCCGGTGGCCTCGGTGACCACGAGCGAGGTGTTGCCGTCCGGAGAGGTGACCGTATAGGCCCCTCCGACGGCGGCTGCGGGAAGCGATCCGAGCGGGATCGCGGCCCCCGCAAGCAGCAGTGCGCCGCTCGCGAGGGCAACAAGACGATGTTGTTTCATGCTTCCTCCTGTCGGTCGACGCGCCATCGCGTCGACACTCAGGAGTAAACCGAATTTAATTCACATCGTCAAGTAACAGTTTGATCTCGGTTAGGCGCGAACCAGGTCAAACAGCAGCGCGTTTCCCGGGTTGAGCAGGGGCAGCGGAACCCCCGTCACGCCCAGCACAAATCCCGAGAGGATCGGTGCCGACTCCCCCGTGGGCAACCACTCGGGATCCGCCACCTGATGCGCCTGCGCGGGCCCCACCTCGCGCCGAATCGCCACCCGATAGCGCGCCTCGGGATCCAGTCCCGGGAAGCGAACACGCGGGGTGTGGGCCACCGCACTGGTCGCAAAGCGCTCCCACGCATAGATCGCCCGCGACCCATCCGATGCGACAACCCCGTGCAGTGCGGCCCCCGCATCCAGCCCGTCGGCATGCACCGAGGTGCCCGCGTGCAGGACCGGGCGCAGCTCGCGATACAGCGCGGTCCAGGCAGTCAGCATCGCCCGCTCCTCGGGGGTGCAGGAGGTGATGTCCCATTCGATTCCGGCGTGACCAAACAGCGCGGCGATCAGCCGGTACGGCAGCGCGATCGAGCGGTGCGTGGTGTGCGCCTCCTCGGGCCCCACGTGCACCCCGATCACCTCGGGGGGCAGCAGCGCCGCGGTCCAGCGGTGGATCCAGCGTCGCTCGATCGGATCGTTGGTATCCGAGGCCCACACCCGCTGCGCACGGCCCATGATCCCCAGGTCCACCCGGGCCCCGCCGCTCGCGCAGGATTCCAGCTCCAGCTCGGGGAACTCGGCCCGCAGCTCGGCAAACATCCGGTACAGCGCCCGGGTCTGCTCGTGGACCCGGACGGTGCCGGTGGTGCGGTCGATCGCCGCGTGCAGCTCGCGGTTGTGATCCCACTTGATGAAGTTGATGCCGTACTCCCGCACCAGGGCCGAGATCCGGTCATAGATGAAGCGATAGGCCTCGGGATGCGCGATGTTCAGGACGTGCTGGTGACGCCAACTCCGGCCGAGCTGGCGGTCATCGGCGAGGATCCACTCGGGATGCGCGCGCGCCAGATCCGAGTCCAGGTTGATCATCTCGGGCTCAAACCACAACCCAAACTCCAGGCCCAGGCTGTGCACGTGCGCGGCGAGCTTCCCCAGCCCACCGGGCCAGATCCCCTCGTCCACAAACCAGTCGCCGAGGCCCGCGGTGTCGTCGCGTCGCCCGCGGAACCAGCCGTCATCCAGCACAAAACGCTCGACCCCGATCTCGGCCGCGGTATCGGCCAGGCGCGCCAGGGTCTCGAAGTTCTGGTCGAAGTAGACGGCCTCCCAGGTGTTGAGCACAAGCGGACGCGGCTTCTCCGGGTGCGCGGCCAGGGCGCGCGAATAGGCGTGGAAGCGGGCGCTGATACCGTCGATTCCCGCGTTTGACCAGGCAAAGAGCACCTCGGGCGACACGTAGCGCTCCCCCGCCCGCAGCCGGATTTCGCCCGGTTCCAGCAGCTCGCCGCCGCCGATCAGCGAGGTGAGGGTGCCGGCCCCCTCGGGCAGGCGATCCACGCGCTGTTCGAGGGATCCCGACCACGCCACGTGGGTGGCCCAGATCTCTCCGCTGCGGTTCTCGAAGCCCGGCGTGCCGAGCAGGGTGAGGTAGGCGGCGTCGTGTCCGGGGCGTCCTCGATGCGTGGCGCGCACGTGACCGCCGTCGCTCAGCGACGTGCGCTGCGGGCGGCGCTCCCCGCTCCAACGGCCGGTGAAGTCGAGGATTTCGCGGGCCCGCTCGGGCACCGGCAGCAGGGCGCGCACGGCCCCGAGCGCGAGGATCGAGTCCGCCGGGTCCTCGGCGAGCAAGCTCACCCCGCCCCCCGATCCAGCGCCGCCCAGCGGCGACTCCGCAGCGACCAGCTCGAAGCGCACGGCCAGCACCCCGGCCGGGCTCAGCTCGTAGTTCGCCACCACCTCCAGGCCGGTCGCCGCCTCACGCAGCCAGAATCGGGCCAACCGGGTATCGCTCTCCACGCGCAGCAGCTCAAACCGGGTCGCGCTGCGCCCGCCGCGAGCCGCCTCGATCCCCGGCACCCCGGACCAACCATCGGACTGGGCGGGCAGGATCCCGAGCCGCCGCGGCTGGTCGAAGGAACTGTTGACCACCGAGGGGAGCGCGGTCGCGCGCAGGTCCTCCAGGGCGTGGGCATCCCCGGCGGGAATGGCCTCCCCCCAGTGGATCACCGCGGGGAGCTCATCCCCCACCACGTCGAGGACCACGCTGACCCCGGCCGCGGACAGGTGAATGGGCGAAGCAGGTGTGTTGTTCATGCAGACTTCCTCATCTGGCACATCGTTCGTGCATACTTGACATCGTGAATTAATAATGTCTACACTCAACCAACAACGCAACCGTGTATTCCGGATTCCCCGCGAAAAGGACCCCGATCAACGATGATCACAAGCACCTCCCCTCTCCCCACCCCCGTCGCCGTCACCGAACTGGTCGAGGGTGACCTCACCGCGACCCTGACCCACGACGGGGAACGCCTGCTGCTGAGCGCGACCCACAACGGTGCCCCGGCAATCGACCCGATCGAACTGGGCATCACCGTCAACGGCGAGGCCCTCACCGGCACCGGCGAGATCACCGGCATCCACCAGGAGCGGATCGCCGAGACCTACACCGCCTATACAGGCAAGGCCACCGGGACCCGCACCGTGGACCACGCCGAGCGACACATCGAACTGCGCTCCCCGCGCGGCACCGAGTGGACCCTCATCCTGCGCCTGGGTCACGACGGCCTGGCCTTCCGCTACCAGATCGGCACCGCCGCCGCGGTTCCCGCCGACACCCTGACCCTGGGCACCGAGCTGACCCGGATCTCGCTCGAAAACGCCGAGCGCGCCTGGGTACTCGACTACCAGACCTGGTACGAAACCCCGCGGGTGGGCGTGGATCTCGCCGACCTCACTCCGGGAGACTATGGGTTCCCGCTGCTGGTCTCGCGCCCCGGAGGCGCACACGTCCTCTGGAGCGAATCCGACATCGACGCCACCAACTCGGGTGCCCACCCGGTGTTCACCCGCGAGGGCGGACCCGCTCTGCTGGTGACCCCGGCGGACCCCACACTCTCGATCCTGGCCGGACACCGCACCCCGTGGCGGGTCGCGATCATCGGATCCCTGGCCCGGGTTGTCGCCTCGACCCTGGTGGATGACCTCGCCCCCGCACCCAGCGGCCCGATCACCGCGCCGCGTCCGGGACGTGCAGCCTGGTCCTGGTGGTCAAGCCAGTACTCCGGTGCCTACCTCTCCGACCAGAAGCGCTTCACCGAGTACGCCGCCGAACAGGGGTGGGAGCACGTGCTGGTGGACTGCGGCTGGGACGAAACCTGGGTCCCCGAGCTGGTCGCCTTCGCCGCCGCCCGCGGCATCCAGGTGCACCTGTGGAGCTCCTGGTCCGACCTCGACGGTGCCGAGGCGCTGAGCAAGCTTGAGCGCTGGCGCAACTGGGGTGTGGCCGGAATCAAGGTGGACTTCATGGAGTCCGAGGGCAACCGCCGCTACCGCTGGTACGACGCGATCCTGCGCGAGAGCGCGCGGGTGGGCCTGATGGTGAACTTCCACGGCTCGGTGATTCCCCGCGGCTGGGCCAAGACCTACCCGCACGTGGTCTCCTATGAGGGCATTCGCGGGGCCGAGTACTACGTGTTCTACGGCAACCCGCTCTCGGCTTCACACAATGTGATCCAGCCCTTCACCCGCAATGTGGTCGGTGCGATGGACTACACCCCGGTCACCTTCAGCGCCCCCGAGCGCGAAACCAGCGACGGCCATGAGCTGGCCCTCGGGATCGTCTATGAGTCGGGGATCACCCACTTTGCCGATGATCCCGACCGTTACCGCGAGCGTCCGCTGGCTAACCGATTCCTGGCCGAGCTGCCGGCAACCTGGCACGAAACCCGACTGCTTGGCGGCGACCCCGACAGTCACGCGCTGATTGCCCGTCGCCACGGCGACGCCTGGTACCTGGGGGCGATCGCGACCGGTGCCGCGCGCACGCTGAGCCTGCCGATCGGTGAGCTGTCGGGCGCCGCGCTGGACATTTGGCTGGTCACCGACGGTCCCGACAACACCCTCGAGGAGACACTGCTGAGTGCCCACGGCGGCGAGGCGATCGAGGTCCCGGTCGCCACCAACGGCGGATTTGTGGCCATCGCGGTCCCCGCCGGTACCCCGCTGCTGCGGGCGAAGCCACGAGCGGTGCTTCCCGAACCGACCGTCGAACCCCGGGTTGCCGCCATCACCGCCGGCGGCACCGCAACCCTGCACACCGAGCCCGATGCCCGCATCCGCATCACCCCGGGCTGGTCGGCGCTGCCGGCGGGCGACAATGAGCACGCCTGGACCATCACCGCCCCCGCCGCGGCGAGCGCCGGAGACACCGGAATCGTGACCATCGAGCTGCCCGGGACCGACGGCGTCCCGCGCACCGCCCACGCCCGCTTTGTCCTGCCGTTTGGGGAGGGTGAGCACCCGCTCTCGGATGCACCCTTCCTCTTCTGCCACAACGAGGTCGGGCCGGTGGAACGCAACGAGTCCAACGGCGGGGGCGATCCCCACGATGGCACCACGCTGACCGTCGCCGGAACCAGTTATCCCTCGGGGCTCGGCGTCTCCCACAACTCCGCGGTCACCTTCTACCTGGGTGGTTCGGCCTCCACGCTGCGCACCGCGGTCGCCGTGGATGACGAAACCCCCGATGCCGCCGCCCAGGTTTCGATCGAGATCGACGGCACCGAGCACACCCGGCTCACCCTCCGCTCGGGTGAGGCACCCCACGACCTGGAGATTCCGGTTGTCGGTGCCCACACCCTCACCCTGCGCACCCAGCCCCTCGATGGAGCGGCCCCGGCCCACATCGACTGGCTGAACCCGCGCCTCCAGTCCTAACCCTTCCCCCAAGCGTTCCATCCATCCCGCCCCCGGGCGGAACTACGAAAGGAATACCCATGAAGAAGTGGCTTGGTACCACCGTCGCGATGCTCGCGGCCGGTGCCCTCCTGGCCGGGTGCTCATCGTCGAGCCCCGGATCTTCGAACGGCGACGAAGCCGTGACCCTTACCTACGGCGTCTGGTCGCAGGAGGATGCCATGCAGAAGATCGTGGACGCCTTCGAGGCGGACAACCCCAAGATCAAGGTCAAGCTGCAGGTCAACCCGTGGAATGAGTTCTGGACCAAGCTCCAGGTCAGCGCCCAGGGTGGCACCGCCCCCGACGCCTTCTGGATGCTCGGCGACCGCTTCCAGGTGTACGCATCCAACGATCAGCTCCTCCCGCTGGATGACGCGATCAAGGACGCGGGCATCGACACCTCGGTCTACCCCAAGGCCCTGGTGGACCTGTTCAACTACGACGGCAAGCAGTACGGCCTGCCCAAGGACTTTGACACCATCGGTCTCTGGTACAACAAGACCCTGTTTGATGCCGCCGGCGTCGCCTACCCCACCGACCAGTGGGAGTGGAAGGACGTTCAGGAAGCCGCGGCCAAGCTGACCGACCCGGCCACGGGCACGTTTGGTATCGCCGCCCCGCTAAACCGCCAGGAGGGCATCTACAACACCATCGCCCAGGCCGGTGGCGAGGTCATCTCGGCCGATGGAAAGAAGTCGGGCTACGACAGCCCCAAGACCCAGGAGGGCCTGCAGTACTGGGTCGACTTCGTGAAGAACGGCCAGTCCCCCACCCTCAAGCAGCTCGCCGACACCGAAGCCGTCGCCCAGTTCGAAAATGGCAAGGTCGCCATGTACTACGGCGGATCCTTCTACGCGAGCCGGTTCTACGAGGACGCGAAGCTGCGCGGCGAGATCGACGTGACCGTGCTGCCCAAGGGCGAGAAGCGCGCCACCGTGATCAACGGCATCCAGAACGTCGGCTACGGCAAGACCAAGCACCCCGAGGAGCTGAAGAAATTCCTGCTGTTCCTCGGTGGCGAGAAGGCCGCCAAGATCCAGGCCGACACCGGTGCCGCGATCCCCGCCTATGAGAACACCCAGCAGGCATGGATCGACTCGATGCCCGAGTTCGCGCTGAAGAACTTCATCGACCAGGTCCCCGACTCGGTGGTCTACCCGGTGTCCAAGAACACCCCCGCCTGGAACGAGCTTGAGGACAAGCTGCTCGCCCCGGCGTGGGAGCTGAGTGAGAGCGTGCCGGATGCGGCAAACGCCCTCGCCGAGGCCATGAACAAGGTTCTCGCCAAAGAATGACCAGCACACTGAGCGGGCGGGGCGCGAACACGCGTCCCGCCCGTCCGGCCCGGCGACGCGGTGCCGCGGTCGGCCTGCTCTTTATCGCTCCCGCGTTCATCGGGCTACTCGCCCTCTATCTGATCCCCCTGGTCCGCACGGTTGTCCTCAGCCTGATGGAGACCGGGCCCTTTGGTGGCGGTAAGTTTACCGGCCTGTCCAACTATGAGGCGCTGCTCGGTGACGAGGCCTTCTGGCATGCCCTGCGTAACAGCGCGATCTACACGGCGATCGTGCTGATCGGTATCCCGCTGGCGATCCTCGTCTCGGCACTGATCAACAACGCCCGGCGCGGCCGCGCGATCTACCGTGTCCTCTACTTCCTGCCAGTGGTCACCCTCCCCGTGGCCGTGGGTATGGTCTGGCGCTACATCTATAACGGCGACTTCGGTCTGCTCAACCAGTTTCTTGGTCTGTTCGGGATCGACGGGCCCAGCTGGGTTGCCGACCCGCAGGTCGCGATCTTTGCGGTCGCCATCGTGGGCATCTGGATGACCCTCGGCACCAACATCATCATCCTGGGCGCGGGGATGCAGGGCATCCCCGAGGAGCTCATGGAGGCATCCTCGCTGGATGGTGCCGGTCCGGTCCGCCAGTTCTTCGGCATCACGCTGCCGCTGCTGAGCCCCAGCATCTTCTTCGTCTCGGTACTCTCGGTGATCTCCTCGCTGCAGATGTTCGATCTGATCTACGTGATGATCGGCCGTGGATCCCCCGCCCTCGACGGTTCGAAAACCATCGTGTTCCTCTTCTATCAGAAGGCGTTTATCGAAAACGATCAGGGCTTTGGGGCCGCGATCGCGATCGTCTTGCTGATGATCATCATGGCGGCCACCGCCATCCAGTTCCGCCTTCAGCGCAGATGGGTCTTTTATGGGTGAGACAGTTTTGAGCCGCGGACGAGCCTCGCGCCGTCCGACGCAGTGGGTCACCCACACGGCGCTGATCCTCGGTGCCTTCGTGATGGTGGCCCCCTTCATCTGGCAGCTATTGACCAGCATGAAAACGATCCCCGAGTCGCGGGCGGTTCCGCCCACCCTGCTCCCGGGCACGTTCAATCTCTCCTCCTATGAGCGCTTCTTTGACATGGTGCCCTTCTGGGGCATGCTCGCGGTCTCCCTGGGCGCGCTGCTGCTGCGGGTGGCCGGGCAGCTGCTGATCTGTGCGCTGGCGGCCTACGGGTTTGCCCGCTTCGAGTTCCGCGGTCGCAACCTGCTGTTCGGGGCGTTCCTGATCATGCTGATGGCCCCGAGCCAGCTGTTCATCATCGCCCAGTTCGACCTGGTCAAGGGCCTGGGAATGCTCGATACTGTGCCCGCCATCGCGCTCCCCGGTATCTTCTCGGCGTTTGGTACGTTCCTGATGCGTCAGGCATTCCTGGCCATCCCGCGCGAGTTTGAGGAGGCCGCCCGCCTGGACGGTGCCGGATCCTGGCGGATCTTCTGGCAGATCATGCTTCCGATGACGGGCCCCACGCTTGCAGCCCTCACGGTGCTGACCTCGTTATACTCGTGGAACGACCTGCTCTGGCCGTTGATTGTCACCTCGTCGAAGGAAACCATGACGCTGCCCGTTGGACTCGCCGCCCTGCAGGGGCAGTACGGTACCGACTATCCCCTGTTGATGGCTGGATCCTTCATCGTCTCGCTGCCGCTGATCATCATCTTTGTGGCCCTCCAGCGCCAGTTCTTTGCCGGCATCGCGTCGAGCGGGCTCAAGGGATGACCGGCATCACGCAGATCCCGGTGTCCTCCCCGGCGGGCATTGCGGTCTTTGGACACATCCTCAGTCACGGTCCGGTCCCGCGGATCGACGTGGCCCGGGCCACCGGGCTCTCGCAGGCGGCGGTCACCAAGGCCGTGAGCGTGCTGATCGAGGACGGCTTCCTGGAGGACGAGGACTCCGCCGCTCCCCCGCGCGCCGAGGCGCTGCTGGGACGTCCGGCCAACCCGCTGCGGGTGCGCGCCGGACGGGCACAGGCCATCGGGGTCAAGGTCACCGCGGACCGGGTGTATGCGGTCCGCACCGACCTTATCGCGACCCCGTTGGCCGCGACCAGCCGCGCCAACCCCGGCACCACCCCCGAGGCCGTGCTTGAACAGATCGCCGCGGTGGTGGCCGAGCTCAGCACCGTGGGGACCCCGATCTCCGGGGTCGGGATCACCGTCTCGGGCGACGTGGATGCGCAGGCCGGCGTGGTCCGCGACTCCCCGCTGATGGGCTGGCGGGATGTCCCGGTTGCCGCGCTACTGGGTGAGCGACTCGGCCTGCCCATCGTCCTGGAAAACGACGTGCGTGCGCTGACCATCGCCGAGCAGATGTTCGGCCGTGGTGCCGGCACCCACTCGTTTGCGATGGTCACCATCGGTGCCGGCATCGGCTGTGGCATCTTTGTCAACGGCGCGGTGGTCGAGGGGGCCCACGGGGTCTCGGGCGAGATCGGGCACCTCCCACTCGCGCCCGGCAATCTGGTGTGCTCGTGCGGACGACGCGGGTGTGTGGAGACCATCGCGTCCTCGGCGGCGATCGTGACCGCCGTGCGTCGAGCCCTCGGCAATCACACCCTGGACATGCCCGCGGTGGTAGAACTGGCCCGAGCGGGCGATGTGGCCGCGCGGACCGCGTTTGCCGACGCCGGTGAGACCATCGGATCGGCGCTGGCCGCTCTGGTCAACCTGATCGGCCCGCAGCGCGTGATCATCGCCGGCGAGGCCGTGGGTGAGTACGACCTCTATGCCGAACGCATCCGGAAGGCCTTTGCCGAGCACGCGTTCGGGTCCGCCCTGAACTGCGAGATCATCGTGGCGTCCCACACGTTTGAGGAGTGGGCGCGCGGTGGTGCGGTGGCGGTGATTCGCGAGATCGCTCGCGGGCGCGGCTAAGACGTCCCATCAGAACGGGCCCGATCCTCTGCTGAGGATCGGGCCCGTTTTGCGTATCCCCGCCTAACGATCTCGGGGTGCCCGCCCGCAGGCGAGCACCCCGAGGCGCGCGTGACACGTTCTAGCCGTGGAAGAACGGCACAATCAGATAGATACCGGCCAGCACTGCCGCCGCACACAGCGCGAAGCAGGCATAGGCACCGGCGCGGGCCAGGCCCTTCTGTGCCGGGGTCAGCGGGTTCTTCTTGGCGGCCTTGGCGGCGCGCTTGGAAGCCTGCTTGATCTCGGCCTTGGACAGCACGGTGATTGCATCGGTGAACTCGGCGGGCAGCGCCACCGGCACACGACCGGCGGTGACCAGCAGGCGCACACCCATCGCGTACAGGGCAACCACCAGGATGGTGCCGGTCAGGGCGGCCACGAAAACGGTAATAAAGGCGATCCAGTCGACGCTCATCGCTTGTCTCCCTCGCTCGAACCGGACTCGGGATCGGCCTTGGCCGCCTGGGCCTCGGCCTTTGCTTCGGCCTTGGCCTCCGCCTTTGCCTCGGCCTTGGCTTCCGCCTTAGCTTCGGCCTGGGCCTCGAGACGTGCCTCGATGCGGGCGGGAATCGGCTTGGGCTCGATCTCCTCGGGGATGTCCACGGCGAAGGCGGACTCGGCCACATCGGCCACCGCAGCCTCGACAAAGTCGGTCTTGCTGCGACGCGACCACAGGTAGATGAACAGCACGGCACCGAATCCGACGATCGCGTCGATGATCAGGCCCACGGTTCCGAAGTTGTGTGCCACCCAGGCGGCCAGGCCACCCACGATGGCGGCGGCGGGCAGGGTCATCAGCCAGCCCAGCGCGATGCGCCCGGCGGTGCCCCACTTCACCTTGGATCCGCGGCGTCCAAGTCCCGAACCGATCACCGATCCCGAGGCGACCTGGGTGGTCGACAGGGCGAATCCGAGGTGGCTGGAGGCGAGGATCGTGGCCGCGGTGGAGGTCTCGGCGGCGAAGCCCTGGGCGGGCTTCACCTCGGTCAGACCGGTACCCAGGGTTGCGATGATGCGCCATCCACCCACGTAGGTTCCCAGCGCGATGGCCAGTGCACACACCAGAATCACCCAGAACTGCGGTTCGGTGTGATCGGCGGACTGCGCACCCACGGCGACCAGGGTCAGGGTAATCACACCCATGGTCTTCTGCGCATCGTTGGTACCGTGCGCCAGAGCCACCAGGGAGGAGGTAAAGATCTGGCCGTAGCGGAAGCCGGCACGACCGTCGGGCTTGCCGTCATAGCGACGGGTCATCGCGTACACCAGGCGGGTCGCCAGGAAGGCAATCAGACCGGCCGTGAGTGGCGCCAACACCGCGGGCAGGATCACCTTCGACAGGAGCTGTCCGCTGTCGATCGCGGTAAAGCCGATACCCACGATGGCGGCACCGATCAGGCCACCAAAGAGCGCGTGAGACGAGCTCGAGGGCAGACCCAGCAACCAGGTCAGCATGTTCCAGATGATCGCACCCAGCAAGCCCGCGAAGATCAGCTCGGGGGTAATTTGAACCCCGCCGTCTCCGCCCTCGCGAATGATGCCGTGGGAAATGGTCTTGGAAACCTCGGTCGACAGGAATGCTCCGACGAGATTCAGGATGGCCGCGAGTGTAACCGCGACTTTCGGCTTCATCGCACCGGTAGCAATGGGGGTGGCCATCGCGTTAGCGGTGTCGTGAAAACCGTTTGTAAAGTCAAAAAAGAGTGCGAGCGCTATTACGAGAATAACGATAAAGGTTGCGTCCACCGGGATTTTTCTCTGAGTCGGACCCCCACTGTTCAGGAATGCGTCATACGGAGTTCACGACGATTTCCCACACACGGGGTTGCAAACGGGGTTGTCATGTCGATACTTCCATCGGTATCCACGTGCGTCAACTCGACATTCGACGCGCCGGGGGCTCACACCCACGCTCCCCTCGACACGCCGCAGCGTTCCCCCCGGTGAGCGCGCAAAACGTGGCCGATGTCACGACCTCAAAATCGCTGGATTTAATTCCTCGCCCGGTGCGCACCTGGCGGCTATTGACGGCCCCCTGTCCGATGGTCGCGAAACTAGCGTCCGCCGACCCCGCCGCCCCCGGCACCGCCGCCGGAGAAGCCGCCGCCCATGGAGCCGCCCGTACTGGACCCACCCGAGCTACTCCAGGAGGATGCGGTGGATACGGCCGAGTTGAATCCGGCGATCCCCAGGCCCAGTGCGGCGGCGTTGAACCCGTTATGTCCGACGTACCAGTTGGGCTCACTCAGATCGGTCTCATATCGGCCGGCGAGGGTCTTTGCCCATTCCTTCTCCACGCCCCACAGCACCGCGTACGGCAGCAGCGCCTCGTAGAGACGGAGCACCCGCTGCGGTTCGATCGCCGCGGCCCCGACCTCGGCGCCCGTGCCGGGCCCGGTGGCGTCCACCCGTTCCGCACCCTGCGGGGACTGCAGGATCCGCAGCCGATCCTCCTCGGCCACCTCCAGATACAGCTTGAGCCCCTTCAGATACTCGACCGCGCGCATGCCATCGGCACTCAGCGCGGCCACCGGCATGGCAAAAAGTAAGGTGAGGAGCATCGTGATCCCGGTGATGACGGTGGCCCCGACCGCCACGGCCGGCGCGCCCCCCTGGGAGGCGGCGGTGATCGTCATGCCCAGGGTGGCGATGAACGCCAACACCGCGGTGATGGCCCACCATCCGGCCGCGGGTAGCTTTTCCCATCGGCGTAATCCCTGCGCGAGGGCCTGCTCGCGGGTCGTGGAGGTGAGCTTGGTAATCGCCTCGGTGAGCTTTTTACTCGGCTTATCCAATGACACCGTCTTGCCCGCCTTGGCGTCCTTACCAAAGAGCGCCCGCAGCACCCGCGCAGACGCGCCCTTGCCCTCCTCGGGCGCCCGGTACTCAAGCATGAAGGTCGATTTCTTCGAAAACAGGCCGCGACCCTCGGTCTCCACGATGCGCAGCTTGCCCCGAACCGCGAGGTCCACCATCGCCGCCTGCGGCAGGTTGCGCTTTTGCAGCAGGTCCGCGGCAACCCCCAGATCCACACCGGGCTGCGGGGTGTATTGCGCGACCACGATTCCGTCCCCGGTCACTCGCGGGTTTCGGCGGTGGCGCAGGATCGCCGCGAAAATGACCAGCAAAATACTCAGGGCGGCCAGGACCGCGGGGAGCCAGCTGAAGATCGGCTGCTCGCCGAGCGCTTTGGTCTGGGCAAACGTTCCCGCGGTGAATCCGACCGACATCGTGATGTTCTCCCCCGGGGCCAGGCGCTGCTGCGCGGAGGTAAACACCGCGGCACCGTCGGCATCGGCCCGAGAGAACTCACAGCGTTGGTTGGACTTCGCTGGCCCGACATAGCAGGCCTGATTGGTCGTCAGGTCCGTTACCAGGGTGGGATCAACGATGACCTTCATGGTGGCCGCATCCACTGGCTGGCGCACCTGGGTTCCGATTGAATCGCGGTAAAACTCGTCCGACCGGGTATTTGAGAAGTACCGGGTGGAATCCCGCTGGGTGTAGTGCAGAACGAACGTGTGCACGCCGCGAAGATACGACTCATCCCCGATCGACACCACGGTGTTGGAGCCGGTGGTTTCGATACTGAAGGGAACCGCGACCCCCTGGGCATCGGTCACCGATTCAACCACGGTGCCCAGGTCGACGCCGCGGTAATCACGCGGAATCGCCCGCACAATGCCCCGGTTCTGATCGATGTCGGGGAAGCGGGCCACAAAGGTCTCTCGCGCGTCGACAATCGAGTGACGCTCGGCATCCCGGGAGAGCGAATAGACACCCTCGAAACTGTCAAAGGTGAAGTTTTCGACACCGGACTTGGCCGTCACCGTGGTGGCGAGGATCTCCGATGCCGGAGCATTCGCCGGTGAAGCAGAGTCTGCGTTCGCCGGCGTCGAGGATCGCATCTCTGCGGCGAGCGCTCCGGACACCGGGAACAGCAGGGTGCCGCCCAGCAGGGCCGTCCCCAGCAGCAGGGCAGTGGTCCAACGTGTCGCCCGCCTCGCCAACCCGCGCATCCCGATCGAGGTTCGGGTAGGGAGCGCACTCAGCAGAATCATGCCTCCACCCTAGGGGACATGCACCCGCTCCCGGCAACAAAACGGGGCATCCACGACGGTGTTGTCGCGGATGCCCCGGGGAGTTTGTGAGGTTACATCTCCTCGTGCGTGTTGGGATCCCCGTCGAACAGGCGCCCATCGGGCTTTCCCAGCGCGGTAATGGCCGCGATGTCCGCCTCCTCCAGGGTGAACCCAAACACATCGAAGTTTTCCCGCTGGCGCTCGGGAGACGAGGACTTGGGGATCGGAACCACGCCGCGCTCCAGGTGCCAGCGCAGCACCGCCTGGGCTGGGGTCACCCCGTGCTTGGTTGCGATCTCGCCGATCACGGCCTCCTCATGCGGCTTGGCACGCTTGCCCAGCGGGCTCCACGCCTCGGTCACGATGCCGTGTTCGCGGTGGAAGTCCAGCAGCGCCTCCTGCGGGAAGTAGGGGTGCAGCTCGACCTGGTTGACCGCCGGCAGCACACCGGTCTCGGCCAGCAGGCGGGTCAGGAACTCGGGGGTGAAGTTGGAGACACCGATCGAGGACACACGTCCCTCCTCGCGGAGGCGGATCATCGCCTTCCAGGTGTCGACGAACCGATCCACGCTGGGGTTGGGCCAGTGAATGAGATAGAGGTCGAGCTTGTCCACTCCGAGTCGTTCCAGGGTGCCGTCGAATGAGCGCAGCGTCTCATCAAATCCGTGATCCCGGCCCGGAAGCTTACTGGTGAGGGTGATGTCGCGACGGGCGACCCCGGATACACGCAGCGCCTCCCCCACGGTCTCCTCGTTGTTGTAGTTCACCGCGGTGTCCAGCATGCGGTAGCCGATCCGAAGCGCCTCGGCGATCGACTCGACGCCCTCCGGTCCGGTCAGCGGATAGGTTCCGAACCCGATCGCGGGCAGGCGGTGGCCATCGTTCAGGGGATGCACTGGATACTGGGTCATATCCCGAATTTACTCCTCGGGACCACACCCGCCAAGCATTTCCAGCTTCCTCCACAGGCGTTCAGCGCTGAGCGAAATTCCACAGGTTGCGGCTTCACCGGTCAATTCCCCGGCCGTCAGCGATAGCGTAGGACTATGGTTTCGACATCCGCATCCGCACCCCGCGCCGAGCGGCGCCCCACCGAACGCACCCATCACGGCGACACCGTGATCGACAACTATGAGTGGCTCCGGGCAAAGGAAGATCCGCAGGTTCTCGCTCATCTTGAGGCCGAGAATTCCTTCACCGAGGATCACACCGCGCACCTCGAAGATCTGCGCGAGCGGATCTTTGGCGAAATCAAGGGGCGCACCCTGGAGACCGACCTCTCGGTACCCACTCGCGAGGGCAACTGGTGGTACTACTCGCGCAGCGTCGAGGACAGCCAGTATGCGCTGCACTGCCGCGCGCCCATTGCCGGGCCGGATGATTGGACCCCGCCCGAGCTCGACCCCGCGCACCCCGTTCCCGGCGAACAAATCCTGCTCGATGGAAACCTGCTGGCCGAGGGGCATGAGTTTTTCTCGATCGGGTCCTTTGACGTCTCCCAGGATGGCAACACCCTGCTGTACGGGGTCGACGTCTCGGGCGATGAGCGCTACACGCTGCGTTTCCGGGATCTGAGCCGTCTGGGTGCCAGCGGTCTGGGTGCCAACAGTCTGGGTGCCAACGGTCTGGGTGCCAGCGCCGGCTCCGAAGAAGAGATCCGGGAGCTACCCGACACCATCGAGAACACGTTTGGCGGTGCGTTCTTCTCCGCCGACGGACGGCGCGTCTACTACACCACCGTCGATGAGAGCTGGCGTCCGGATACCCTCTGGCGGCACACCCTCGGCGCGGACATCGCGGACGAGCAGGTGTTCCATGAGCCCGATGAGCGTTTCTGGGTGGGAGCGGGGCTCTCGCAGAGCGGCAAATTCCTGCTGATTGCGGCGGGATCCTCAATCACGTCCGAGTGGCTCCTGGTTCGCGATGAAGCCGCGGGCTCGGCACCCGAGGTCATCTGGGCCCGCCGGGACGGGGTCGAGTACGAGGTTGAACACGCGGTCATCGGAGGGGAGGATTTCCTGCTGATCACGCACAATGCCGGTGCCGAGAACTTCGAGCTGGTGGCGGTCCCCGTAGACGACATCGGAACCGAGTCCGCGTCCTCCCCCGAAACGGCCACCGTGGTGCTTGCTCACCGCGCCGATGTGCGTCTGGAGTCCGTGGCGGTCTTCTCCTCCTTCCTGGCCGTGGAATACCGGCGTGAGGGACTGGCACGCGTCGCGGTCGCCGCCCTCACCCCCGACACCACCCTGTCCTCCATCGCCCCGCGTGAAATTGAATTCGACGAGCCCCTGTACACCGTGCACACCGGCTCCAACCCCGAATGGGACCAGCCCACGCTCCGCCTGGGCTACGGCTCGCTGATCACCCCATCCACCGTGTCCGAGCTCGACGTCGCCACCGGCGACATCCGTGTGCTCAAGCGGCAGCCGGTCCTGGGCGGTTACGATCCGGCCGACTACCAGCAGGCACGCGAGTGGGCCATTGCCGAGGACGGCACCCGCATCCCCATCTCGCTGGTGTGGAAGCGTGGGCACGCGGCGAGTGCACCCGACACTTACGCCGAGGCGGCCCCGGGAAACCGGGTTCCCGGTCCGCTTGAGCTCTACGGTTACGGTTCCTATGAGGCCAGCATGGATCCGTCCTTCTCGGTCGCGCGGCTGTCGCTGCTGGATCGCGGCGTCACCTTCGCGATCGCGCATGTCCGCGGCGGTGGCGAGCTGGGGCGTGCCTGGTACGAACAGGGCAAGACCCTCACCAAAAAGAACACGTTCACGGACTTTGTTGCCAGCGCCAAGCACCTCATCGATCACGGCTACACCACGCCGGATCGACTGGTGGCCGAGGGCGGCAGCGCCGGTGGTCTACTCATGGGTGCCATCGCCAACCTGGCGCCCGAGCTCTTCGCCGGGGTGCTGGCGAGTGTGCCGTTTGTGGATCCGCTGACCTCGATCCTCGATCCCGACCTTCCGCTCACGGTGATCGAGTGGGATGAGTGGGGCAACCCGCTGCACGATCCCGAGGTCTACCGGTATATGAAGGAGTACTCCCCCTACGAGAACATCCGCACGGATGTGACCTACCCGCGGATCCTGGCCATCACAAGCCTCAACGACACCCGGGTGCTCTATGTTGAACCCGCCAAATGGGTGGCCCGACTGCGCGAAGTTGATGCTCCCGTTCTCCTCAAGACCGAGATGTCGGCCGGACACGGCGGCGTCACCGGCCGCTACAATTCCTGGCGCGAACGCGCGTTCGAGCTCGCCTGGATCTTGGACGTCCTGAGTCTGGCCGAGAGCACCGACTAGATAGCAGATATACGGCGTTCCCGGCAGACTCGACCCCACCCGCCTACGCGCGTAATGCCTGCCTCGCAACACCACCTCCGCGGGTGGCATCATTCCGATGCCACCCGCGGTTTTTTGCCGCCAACGGGCATGCCGCACCGTTTCCGAGAATTCGCCCAATAACGATCACACTGTGCTTGACCCGGGGTTTTGCCGCGCGCAGACTCGATCCCACACCGTCGCTCCCCCGAGCAACACACGCACACCGGCCCCGATCCCCCGCGGAGCCCGGCCAGAGTTTTCAGGGGGAAGCAATGCGGCGTCACCACAACCACGACGACTCGTCTCCACACTCCGCGGCACCGCTCACCCCTTCCGGGAAGGCACCGCTGGCCCCTCCCGGCGGAGCACCATTCATCCCATCCGGCGGAGCACCACTCTCCCCTCCCGGGAAGGTACCGCTGGCCCCTCCCGGCGAGGCACCGCTGGCCGCGCCCGAGACCTCCGCCGATTCTGGTGCCCGAGACACCGGTGCCTCTGAGTACCTGGCCAGGCGTCAGCTGCGCCGCGGGGCCGCGGGGTGGGTTTTGCTTGCGGGCCTCGGCATCGCCTACGTCATCGCGGGGGATTTCTCCGGCTGGAACCTCGGTCTTGCCGTCGGCGGCTGGGGCGGCCTGCTGATCGCCTTTGCCCTGATGGGGCTGATGTACACGGGCATCGTCCTGGGCCTCGCCGAGATGTCCTCGGCGCTTCCCACCTCCGGTGCCGGGTATGGGTTCGCCCGACGCGCGCTGGGCCCGCTGGGTGGTTATGCCACCGGCATCGCCGTCCTCATCGAATACTCGATTGCCCCGGCCGCCGTCTCGATCTTCATCGGCGGCTATGTTCAGGCGCTGGGTCTCTTCACCCTCGCGCACCCCTGGCCGATCTATCTGGTTTGTTATGTCGTCTTTGTGGGGATTCACCTGCGCGGGGTCGGCGAGGCCCTTCGAATCCTGTTTGTGATCGCGGCCATCGCCGTGCTGACCCTGCTGGCCACCATCATCGGCCTGATCCCCCGGTTTGATGTGGCCAACCTCTTCACAATCGCCCCCACCGATGCCCCGGGTGCCAGCTCATTCCTCCCCTTCGGAATCCCCGGGGTGCTGGCCTGCCTGGTGTTCGGAATCTGGTTTTTCCTGGCGGTGGAGGGGGTGCCATTGGCCGCCGAGGAATCCACCAATCCCGCCCGAGATATGCCCCGGGGAATCATCGCCGCCCTCGCCGTGCTGGTGCTGCTGGGCGCGGCGATGCTGATCCTGATTCCCGGGGCCGGTGGTGCCACCGCGATGGGAGCCTCGGATAATCCGCTGCCCGAGGCGCTTCGCATCGCCTACGGGCAGGATTCGGTGCTCGCAACCATCGTCAACTATGCGGGGCTTGCCGGCCTCGTGGCCAGCTTCTTCTCGATCATCTTCGCCTACTCCCGGCAGCTGTTTGCGCTCTCCCGCGCCGGGTACCTGCCCCGGGTCCTCTCCCTCACCGGGACGCGACGCACGCCGTATCTCGCACTGATCGTCCCCGGTACCATCGGATTCCTGCTGGCCACCGCGATCGGAGACGGCGGGCTACTGATGAACATCACCGTCTTCGGGGCCGCGGTGTCCTATGTGCTGCTGATGGTCTCACATATCGTGCTGCGCCTGCGCGCCCCCGATCTGCCGCGTAGCTATCGCACCCCCGGCGGAATCCTCACGACCGGCATCGCCCTGGTCCTGGCGGTCGTCGCGGTGATCTCCACGTTTGTGGTGGATGTTCGAGCCGCCAGTATCACCGCCGCGGTGTTTGTCGGGTTCCTCGCCTACTACTGGTTTGTCAGCAGACACCGAATCGTCACCACCGCACCCGAGGAGGAGTTTGCGCGGATCACCGAGGCGACCCGCGAGCTCTCCTAACATCCGTGTTCCATCTAACCCGGGAGAAATTATGACCATTCGATCCGCCCCCGCACCACTCACGCTCGAAGACCTCCATCAGGCGGTGGCCGACGGGGCCATCAACACCGTGGTGGTTGCCATCACCGACCATCTCGGCCGTTTACAGGGCAAGCGGCTTGCCGCGTCCACGTTTATCGCCGATGTTGCCCCCGCCGATGTTGAGGGATGCGACTATCTACTGGCCGTGGACGTGGAAAACGCGCCCCAGGCCGGCTATGCGTTCTCCAGCTGGGAAACCGGTTATGGGGATCTCCTGTTCCGGCCCGATCTCGCAACGCTGCGGGTCGCCCCCTGGCTTGAGCGAACGGCCATCGTCCAGGCCGATATTCTGTTGCCCACACAGGAACCGGCCCGGGTATCGCCCCGGCAAATCCTGCGGGACCAGATCACCAAGCTCGCCACGCTGGGGTATGCCGCGCATCTGAGCACCGAACTGGAGTTCCTCCTCTTCGAGGAGTCCTATGAGCGGGCCTGGGATCGCCACTACGCGGAACTTACCCCCGCCGGTCGCTACAACATCGACTACTCGCTCCTGGCCACCAGCCGAGTGGAACCGCTCATCTCGGCGATCCGCACCGGGATGGCCGATGCCGGGCTCATCGTTGAGTCCTCCAAGGGTGAGTGTCACCGCGGGCAGCACGAGATCACGTTCCGTTACCGGGACGCGCTGCGTGCCTGCGACGACCATGTCATCTATAAAAACGGGGCCCGAGAGATCGCCGCCGCCCACGGTCAGTCCCTCACATTTATGGCCAAGTTCGATCAGGATGAGGGCAACTCGTGTCATATTCACTTCAGCCTCACCACGCTTGATGGCACGCCGGTATCCGCCGGAACCGGAGCCCACGGGTTCTCCCCCGTCCTCGACCGCATGCTTGCCGGGCAACTGGCAACCCTCGCCGAACTCACCTACTTTTTTGCCCCGACCATCAACTCGTATAAGCGCTTTGTCGAGGGCAGTTTTGCGCCAACCTCGATCGGCTGGGGCATCGACAATCGCACCTGCGCCTATCGCGTGGTGGGCCACGGTGGCGGGCTGCACGTGGAAAACCGGGTGGGTGGGGGCGATGTGAATCCGTATCTGGCCGCGGCCGCGCTGATCGCCGGCGCGATTCACGGACTCACCACGGATATCCCGCTGCCCGATCCGGTCGAGGGCAACGCATATTTGGCGGCCCGGACCGGATCCTCGAGTCTCGGAGCCCTCCCGGGCAGTCTTGCCGAGGCGCGTACCCTGCTGGATCGCAGCGCCCTCGCGCGCGCGGCCTTTGGCGACGATGTGGTGGATCACTATGTCCACACCGCCGATCTGGAACTCGCCGCCCATGCCGCGACCGTGACCGATTGGGAGCGCCGCCGTGGCTTCGAACGTCTCTGAGCCGGCACCCGGCGCGGGTGAACCGGGGCCCCTCCCCGTGCGCCCCCGGATCGGAATTACCGGGTATCGCGAACGGGCTTCCTGGGGAGACTGGTCCACGGGTGCCGTGCTGATCCCCGAGTCCTATGTGGATGCGGTCGCCCAGGCGGGTGGGCTGCCGCTGCTGCTCGCCCCGGGGATCCCCGGGGACCCGGCCGACTATCTGGACGGGCTCGATGGACTGGTGATCGCCGGCGGACCCGATATCACCCCGCTCAGTTATGGTGCCCCCGCCCATCCCGCCACTCGCAGTCAGATCCGCCGGGACGCCCTGGATCTGCGGCTCTGCGCGGCCGCCCTGGGGCGGGATCTCCCGCTCCTGGGGATCTGTCGTGGCGCCCAGGTGCTCAATGTGGTGCGCGGCGGCACCCTGCACCAGCACATCCCCGACCTGGTGTCCCCGGCGCTACCGACCGCCGCCTCGGCACCCCACGAACATCGATCAGGAGTCGCCGTATATCGGTCGGTGCCCATCTTCACCGAACCCGCGACACGGGCGCGATCCCTGCTCGGTGCCCGGCTCGCTGTGCCCTGCTACCACCATCAGGCCATCGACGCGGTCGGACACGGCCTCACGGTGAGCGCCCGCGCCGATGACGGCACAATCGAGGCGGTCGAGGACCCGGCCGGACGCTTCGTGTTTGCCGTGCAGTTCCATCCCGAAACCGCCCAGGAGCGGCCCGAGCTGCGCGCACCGGTGCGCGCGCTGGTACGTGCGGCGCGGGCTTTTGCCCTCGCCCGCGCCGCGGATTCCACGTCGCAACCCCTCCCCGCAGTCCGAAAGGTGTCACAATGACCGAGCCCACGCCGCACGAGTCGATCCTGATCAACCCCGCAACCGGACATGAGTTTATTCGGGTGCCCCACCGCAGTATCGCCGACACCAACCAGATCATCGCCGAGTCGGTGCGCGCGGGGGCCCGCTGGCGGGCGCTGTCGGCGGCCGAACGCGGCCACCTCCTGGCCCGCTTCGCGCGAGCGATTGCCGCGGACCGCGAACACCTGGCAACCCTGACGGTGACCGAGGCCGGGCATCCGGTCACCGCTGCTCGCGCCGAGGCGGATCAGGTGCGGGATGTGTTCACGTATTTCGCCGGTGCCCCCGAGCGTCATCTCGGTACCCAGATTCCGGTGGCCGGGGGCACCGCGATCACCTTTCACGAACCACTCGGGGTGGTGGGGATCATCGCTCCCTGGAATTTCCCGCTCCCGATTGCCGCCTGGGGCGTTGCCCCCGCCCTGGCCGCCGGCAACACGGTGGTACTCAAACCGGCCGAGCTGACCCCGCTGGGGGCGCTTCGGCTCGAACACCTGGCGAGTGAGGCGGGGCTTCCCGAGGGTGTTTTTCGGGTGGTTACCGGGTCGGGGGCGCTGCTGGGTGATCATCTGGCACGGCATCCGGATGTGGACAAGATCATCTTTACCGGATCCACCGCGACCGGTGCCCGGGTGCTCGCGGCGGCAGCCGAGCACATCAAACCGGTCACCCTCGAGCTGGGCGGGCACAATGCGAGTGTTGTGTTCTCCGACGCCAACCTGGCGGCGGCAGCCGCGGCCACCCCGTCCGGGGCGCTGGACAACGCCGGACAGGACTGCTGCGCACGCTCACGAGTCTATGTTCAGCGGCCGGTATTCGACCGCTTTGTGGACCTGTTGATTCCCGCGATGGACGCACTCCGGGTGGGCGATCCCCTCGATCCTCACACGCAACTGGGCCCCCTGATCTCCGCCGCACACCGGGATCGGGTCGCGGCCCTGGTGACCAATGATATTCCGGTGGTCTATCGCGGCCGAATCCCCGAAGGCCCGGGATTCTGGTTCCCACCCACGGTGGTGGCACCGCCCCCGCACCATCCGATCCTCGCGACCGAGGTGTTTGGACCGGTTTTGGCACTCCTCCCGTTTGACACCGAGGACGAGGTGATCACACGCGTGAACAGCACCCCGTACGGCCTGGCCGGTTCGATCTGGACCCGAGACGGTGCCCGCGGTCTGCGCACCGCACGCGCCATCCGGGCGGGCAATCTCTCGATCAACTCGCAGACCGCGGTGCGCTATCAGACACCGTTTGGCGGCATGAAGCACTCGGGGCTGGGCCGAGAGCTCGGACCGGATGCCCTCGATGCGGTGACCGAGGTGAAAACCGTGTTTATCAGCCACGACGGCCCCCACCCATCCACCCAACGAAATGAGGAATCATGACCCACTCTCCCGCCCCGATTGCCCGACTCCACGGCCGCGTGGCCGTGATCACCGGCGGTGCCAGCGGGATCGGCCTGGCCAGCGCCACCCGGTTGGCCTCCGAGGGGGCCCGGGTGGTCATCGCGGACATCGATCCGCTGGCCGGAACACGCACCGCCGCCGCGCTGGATGGCCTGTTTGTCCCCACGGATGTGAGCCGCGAGGACGATATGGCCCACCTGTATCGGGTGGCCGCCGACACCTACGGCGGCGTGGACATCGCGTTTCACAACGCGGGCATCTCCCCGGCCTCCGATGGGCTGATCGAGGAGACCACGCTCGAGGCGTGGATTCGGGTACAGACGATCAACCTGACCTCGGTGTTTCTCGGCTGCAAGCATGCGCTGCCCTACCTGCGCGAGCGCGGCGGCGGATCCATTATCAACACCGCCTCGTTTGTGGCGGTGCTGGGGGCGGCCACCTCGCAGATTTCCTATACCGCGAGTAAGGGCGGGGTGCTGGCCCTCAGCAGGGAGCTCGGGGTGCAGTATGCGCGCGAGGGCATCCGGGTCAACGCCCTGTGTCCGGGACCGGTCAACACGCCGCTGCTGCGGTCGCTGTTTGCAGAGAACCCGGCCGAGGCCGCACGACGTCTCGTTCACGTTCCCACCGGGAGGTTCGCCGAGCCCGATGAGATCGCCGCGGCGGTCGCGTTCCTAGCCAGCGACGATTCGCGCTTTATCACCGCGAGCACATTCCTGGTGGATGGAGGCATCTCCGCGGCGTATGTCACCCCGGAATAGGGCGGAGAACAACGCGGGCCCGGATGCAGGAAAGCATCCGGGCCCGCGTGGCGCGTGATCGGCTAGCCGAAGAGGATTGCGGCCTCGTCGTAGCGGTCCTGCGGCACTGTCTTCAATCCGCCCAGGGCATCCTGGAAGGGAACGTGCACCAGCTCGGTGCCGCGCAGGGCGATCATGGTGCCCCACTGCTTGGCCACGGCCGAGTCGATTGCGGCCATACCGAGGCGGGTGGCCAGCACGCGGTCATAGGCGCTGGGCACGCCGCCGCGCTGGATGTGACCAAGCACGGTGGCGCGGGTTTCGATGCCGGTGCGCTCCTCGATGATCGGGGCCAGCACATCGGCGATCCCACCCAGGCGCGGACGGTTGAAGGCGTCCAGGCCCTTCTCCGAGTGGGCGGTTTCCATGGTGTCCAGGGTGAAGCCCTCGGAGACCACCACGATCGGGGCACGACCGCGGTTGTTGGCGGATTCGACCCATGCGACGATCTGATCGATCGACTGCGGCTGCTCGGGCATCAGGATCGCGTGGGCACCCGCGGCCATGCCGGAGTGCAGGGCGATCCAGCCCACGTGACGGCCCATGACCTCCACCACCATGCAGCGACGGTGGGAGTCACCGGTGGTGCGCAGGCGGTCGATGGCCTCGGTGGCGATCTCCACGGCGGTATCAAATCCGAAGGAGTAGTCGGTGGCGTCCAGGTCGTTGTCGATGGTCTTGGGCACACCCACGATGTTCAGTCCGGCGTCGGTGAGGCGCTTGGCCGCGGCCAGGGTACCCTCGCCGCCGATCGCGATCACCGCGTCCATGCCGAGACGATCCATGGTGACCCGGATGTTTTCGGGACCGCCGTTGGGGCCGTCGAAGGGGTTGGTGCGGCTGGTGCCGAGAACGGTGCCACCCTGCTTGGAAAGGCCGCGTACGTCGTGGCGGGTCAGGGGATACACGTCACCCTCTACCAGGCCACGCCATCCGTCACGAATCCCCAGGAACTCCTGGCCGTGGACGGCGGTGCCCTTGAGCACCGCTCCGCGAATCACGGCGTTGAGTCCGGGGCAGTCGCCACCGCTGGTGAGCACACCAATTCTCATCGAATCACTTCCCTTGCGCGCAATAGTTTGACCCGATGCCCGAGGGTGCTGGCCCAACGGCGGGTCGGTGAGGTCAACACCCTGTTGCCCTCACATCGAGCGTATCGGTTCGCCGGAACCCGGGGCACTTGCCCGTGACGATTGGGAATCTGTGCATGGCGCATGCGGGGTTAGAATCGGGGCATGGATTACACACCCGAAGCCGGCCAGGTCACGATGTTTTCGACGTCCTGGTGCGGATACTGCCAGCGTCTGAAGACCCAGCTCACCTCGGCCGGAATCGGCTATCAGGAGATCAACATCGAGGAGGTCCCGGGCACCGCGGAACTCGTCGCCGAACTCAACGGCGGCAACCAGACCGTGCCGACCCTGATCTTCCCCGACGGCACCGCCGCAACCAACCCCTCGCTGATCGAGGTCAAGTCGCGCCTCGGCGTCTAGTCGGCCCGCTCTGATTTCCCGGCGGGGTGTCCACGGCTCGTGGGCACCCCGCCGTCTTTTCTGGGTGCCCTTGTTCGGCTTGCCCTCAGCGGTTAGCCTGTACACACCCCGGCGGCAGCGTGGGGAACCGGTCGAGAACGGGAGGGCTCATCATGGATGGGACCGTTCCGCTCCGGGGTAACCCCGGGGACCGCAAACCGAGTAGGACACCGCGCCCCGAGTGCCTCGCGACGCTTCGCGTCGCCCCGCACACGGCCGCATCAACCGGTCGATCGCTCCCCCGCGCCGCCGCCGATCGGGCCCCCTATCGCGGCGGATCGTGATGAGCAGACCCGCCGGACACACCCCCGCGCCCTCGCTCGCCGCGGTCGCCGATTCGCTGGCCGCCGCGTTCCTGGGAGCCGCATATCCGGAGGCCGCACGAGACCGGGACCCGGCGCAAGGACCCGGTCCCAGGCGAGACCGGGACCCGGCGCAAGGACCCGGTCCCAGGCGAGACCAGAATCCTGCCCCGGCAATCGGCTGGACGCGGCCGGCTCTGATCGCCGCCGGAGTGAACGTGCTCGGTGCCCGCCGACGATGGCTACCGGGTCTGGTATCCGCGGTGCTGACCGCGTACCCGCGGGCACCGTTCGACCGTCCGCGGGAACTCGGACGCTGGATCGCCCAGAGCGCCGAACTCACCGCCGCCGCCGAGCGGGCGAGCGCCGAGGGCCGACACCTCGTCCTGGTCCGGCACGCCCTGTATGAGATCCCTACAGCACTCGGCACCATGGCCGTCGACGAACGCCCCACCCCATCCGGGGCCGAGGATTTCGCGCAGGAACCCGCGAGCCGTCGTCCCGACACCCCCGCCGATCTCGCCCGGCTGCTCGGCCTCGACGCGGGTGAGCTGGACTGGTTCGCCGATCTGCGCGGATGGAACCGGCTGGCCCCCGGCACACGCCTGAACCACTACCGGTATGAATGGCGCAGCCGGCCGGGACGGGTTCCGCGGCTCCTGGAGGTACCCGGGCGACGGCTGATGACGCTCCACCGGCAGCTGATCGCCGAGGTCTACGCCGATCTGCCGGTGCACCCGGCGGCCCACGGGTTTGTGCCCGGCCGGTCGGCGATCACCGGTGCCGCGATCCATGCCGGATCACACGTGGTGATCGGAATGGACCTCACCACGTTTTTCGCCCGGGTCACCCGCGGCCAGATCCACGCCGGGCTGCGCCGACAGGGCTGGGGTGAGGCCCTGGTACCGGTCCTTGCCGCGTTGGGGACCCACGCGGTCCCGCCCGCGGTGATTCGCGCGATGCCACCCGGAGGCGAGCCCGACGAAAGGCAGGCGTTAGCGGCGGCACTGCGGATCCCCCACCTCCCGCAGGGTGCCCCCACCTCGCCGCTGCTGGCGAACCTGGCGATGCACCGGCTGGATGAGCGGCTCACCGGCTGGGCCGATGCCGTGGGGGCCCGCTACACCCGGTACGCCGACGACCTGACCTTCAGCGGCGGTCCCCGCCTGGCTGCCCGCTCGGATGCGTTCATCCGCGGGGTCGAGGCGATCGTGACCGATTCGGGTCAGCGGATTAACCCCCGCAAAACCCGGGTGCGTCCGCGCGGCACGAGCCAGCGGGTCACCGGGATCGTGGTGAATGAGCATCCGGCGATGGATCGGCACGCCTATGATCGGCTGCGCGCGATCCTGCGCAACTGCGCCCGCACCGGTCCCGAGGCTCAAAACCGTGACCGGCACCCACACTTTCGTGCGCATCTGCTCGGCCGAATCAACTGGGCCATCGCCCTCACCCCCGCGCGTGCCTCGACCCTGTGGCGGCTCTGGGACGCCATCGAGTGGACGGACTAGGACGCACAAACGCCCCGGCAGAACCGGGGCGTTTGTGTCTGCGGACTAGCGTCCGCGACGGGCTTCTTCCTGGATGTCCGGCACCTTGAGGGTGACCGCGGCACCGATCAACACCAGCGGGAACAGCAGGGTCAGCGAGAAGATCAGATCCGTGGGCACCTCAACCGGCCAGGTGGGCAGCGGAATGATCGGGTTCACAAAGACCAGCAGCGGCACCAGCCCAATCAGCCACCAGGCACGGCCGGCGCGGATCGAGTAGAACGCGACGATCGCGGTGAGAATACACACCACAAAGCGCACAATGTAGTACAGATCCGAATCCAGCAGCGCCACCGTGGCCATCATCACAATGGCGGCCAGCAGGCCCGGCGCGAGCGCCGGACGAGTGAAGGTGGGTTCGCGCTTGGAGCCGCGACCATAGCGGTCGGAACTCATTTTCCGCTCGCCACAATCGCATCCCGCAGCACCGAGATCAGCGCGTTGAGCTGCACCGAGTCGCTGGATTCGATCGCCTGGTCGCTGCCGTCGAGCGCGCGAGCCGCGAGGCCCTGCTTCGAATCGATCAGCTCGGCGATCTTCGAGTCGATGGTGTGCGCGGCGATGATCCGCCAGGCGGTGACCGGCTCGTCCTGACCGATGCGGTGCACGCGGTCGATCGCCTGGGTCTGCTCGGCGGCGGTCCAGGAGAGCTCGGCGAGCACCACGTTGGAGGCTGCCTGCAGGTTGACCCCCACGCCGGCGGCGGTCAGCGAACACACGATCACCGAGACACCGGGGTCGTTGTTGAACGCGTCGATGGCTTCCTGACGGGCCTGGGTGCTCTGATCTCCGCGGATCGACACGGTACGCAGGTCGCGTCCGGCCAGCACCCGCTCGGCGGTGTCCATGACGTCGATGTGCTTGGCGAAGAACACCACCTTGCCCACCGAGTGCGCGAGCTGCGCGGTGTAGTCGGCGGCCAGCTGAGCCTTCGCCTGACCGATCCGGCGCACCATCGTGAAGACGTTTTCGCCCCCACCTGCGGCCTTGGACTCCTCAAGCTCACCCTGGGCAACCAGGCGCATGATGTCGAGGTCGGGACCGCTCGGGCGACCGGCCCGGTCGGGACGGGCCTCGATGATGCGGTTGTACTTGGCCAGCAGGCGCTGACCCAGCTCGCGCTCGGCGTCGCGGATCGAACGTCCGGCCTCATCGTCGAGCTCAACCGGGATATCGGCGATCATCTTCGAGGGCAGGTCGGCGGCCACGTCGATCTTCTTGCGACGCACGATACCCAGGTCGATGACCGCATTGCGGGCCTCGGGATAGAAGCCCGAGTCCGCCGGGGTCAAACCGTTTTCCTCAAGCTTGGCCATCAGCTCGGGACCGGGCTTGTCGCCCGTGGTCCAGCCGAGGAACTGCCAGATCGCGTTGAAGTCGGCCACATCATTGATCAGCGGGGTTCCGGTCAGCGCCATCAGCAGCGGCTTGCCACCGGGGGTGTTGGCGCGGATCCGACGGGCGAGGGAGAGCACGTGCTGAGAGCGCTGCGAGTGCAGGTTCTTGATGAAGTGCGCCTCATCCACCACCATGCCGCGGAACCCGAGGGTGCTCAGCCAGGCCAGGTGACGATCCAGAACCTCGTAGTTGACGATGAAGATGTCGGCAAACGCGTCGATGTCGCGGCCATCACCGTGGATCACCGTGGCGCGGCGACCGGGGGTCCAGCGCTCGACCTCGCGAGCCCAGTTCATCTTGACCACGTTGGGCACCACCACGAGCAGCGGGTACGCCTGGGCGACCGAGGCTGCCAGCAGCGACTGCGCGGTCTTGCCGAGACCCGGCTCATCGGCCAGCAGGATCGAACGCTGACCGCGCTTGACGGCCTCCACGAAACGGGCCTGGTGCTTCATGATCTCGCGTCCGGGCGGGGCCAGACGGTCGATCTTCGGGGCATCCGGCAGCGGCATGCACGCCGAGGCGCCACCGGCACCGGTCTCAAACGACTTGTACAGTGGACCCATCAGTTCCCAACTGTCCAGGCGTCCACGGGTGGAACGCTCGGCCGGGGCCGGGGTCAGGTTGGGGGCGAGGAACGGGTTGGAGCGCTGACGCGCCTTGACCTGAATCGGCACGACCTGCTTCTGCGCGAGCTCGGCGGGGATGATCTGCTCGGGCTCGGGGGCCTGGGTGGTGATGATCAGCTCTTCGGGACTGAGCTCGGCACCGGATTCCAGCAGCCAGTCGCGGCGCATCTTCTGGGCCACCGGGCTAGTGGCGGCGTCGGCCTCAAGCAGCGTGATCAGCGAGGTGTCACGAGCGGCGGTCTTGGCCAGGATCGTGGCCACGCCATCCAGGCGCTTGAGCAGCTCTGTGCGCATGCTCTCGGACATCTCGGTGGATCCCTTAACCCGGGCGCGCTCCTCGCGCACCAGGAAGGCGATGACCTGGAACTTTACCCGGTTGGTCGGGCCCACCTTGCCCTTCTGAGCCTTCGCCTCGACCTCGCGCACCTTGCGGGCGAGGATCGGGATAATCGGCGCTTCCTCATCGTGGCGCGAGACCTGATTGCGCGACGGCTTACGGGCTGCGGTTCCGCGTGCGCCCGCGGCGCGGTGTGCGGATCGGCCGGGTGAACGGCGCTGACCGGTGTTTGGCATGCTCCTCCTGAGCGCTCCAGCACCCGGGCAAATGCCGGGTCCGATACTGCGCCGGCCGGGTGATTACTGCCTCGACTCGGGGTTCTCGCGGTGATAGACACCGGAACCGAAGCCGGATAAACGGCGGGCGCGGAAACATTCTACGATATTCACGCCCGCGTTTTCCTCCCCTTTTCGCGTGGCGCACCGGTTTTACTTCGCAATGCACCGCTCTGAGGGCCGGGTAGCCGCACTATACTGCACCAATGAACCCTCGATTCGGCGATGCCTCCCTGGACCGTTTTCGCACGCTGCTGCGTATCCCCACGGTGGGCCGGCTGGATGAAACCCTGATCGACTGGGATGCGTTTGATACGTTTCTCAGCACGCTGGAAGAGCTGTATCCGCGGGTGTTTGCAACCCTGGAATGCGAGAAAATCGGCGGTTACTCGCTGCTGCTGCGCTGGCCCGGGGCTGCTCCCGAAAACCCGACCGTGCTGATGGGACACTACGATGTGGTCTCGGTCAACGTGGGCGAGAACGAGCCCGAGTGGGCGCATCCGCCCTTTGCCGCCGAGATTACCGGAAGCGGCGAGGACCGGGTGCTGTGGGGTCGGGGCACGCTGGACGATAAGGGCGCGGTGGTCGCGATCCTGGAGGCCGTGGAACACGCGATCGACTCGGGCTTTACCCCCGCACACGACCTCTATCTGAGCTTTGGGCACAATGAGGAGACCACCGGGGCCGGGGCGCGGGCCACGGTAGAGCTGTTGGAATCCCGCGGGGTTGTGCCCGGACTGGTCATCGATGAGGGTGGCGCGGTGATCGAGGATGTGCTGCCCGGACTACAGGGACCGGCCGCGCTGGTGGGCACCACCGAGAAGGGTCTGGCCACGATCACGCTGAGTGTCGCGCAGGTGGGCGGTCACGCTTCCACTCCGCCTCCGTTCCCGGCAACCGCCCGGCTGGCGCGGGCGATCACCCGGGTCAATCGGTTGCCCTTCCCCGGGCGGCTCTCTCGCCCCGCCAAGGATCTGCTGCGCACACTGGGCCCGCGCTCGGCCGCGCCGCTGCCCTGGGTTGCCCAAAACGTCGATCTGCTCGCCCCGCTGCTGGCAAAGATTCTGCCCCGGCTCGGGGCAGAAACCGCCGCGCTGGTGCGCACCACCACCGTCACCACCCAGCTATCCGGGGCGTCGGCGGCTAACGCGCTGCCCGAGCGCGCCACCGCGACCCTCAACGTTCGGATCGCGGTGGGGTCGAGCGTGGCGGCTACGGTGCGCCGCCTCAGACGGATCATCAACGATCCCGAGGTCGAGCTGAGTGTGGCCGAATTCCACGATCCCTCCCCCGTCTCCCCCTCCTCCGGCCCCGGCTGGGAGCGCATCGTGTCCGCCTTTGCCGCTTCGGCTCCGGATGCCACGGTCTCCCCCTACGTCATGCTCGGAGCCAGCGATTCCCGCTACTATGCCCGGATATCCCGCAACGTCTATCGCACCACCCCGTTCCGGATGAGTGCCGAGGAACGCGCGGGGCTGCATGCCGTCAACGAGCGAATCCACGTATCCACCTGGCTTCAGGGGATCGAGTTTTATCGCAGCCTGGTGCTCAGCGCCTAGCGTGTGCGCCTCCAGCGAACCCGACGCGGCACCACGTCGTGTCGGGGGTCGCGCCCATAAACTGAGGGGGTGAATACCTCTGACATAGTTTCGGCCCGCCTCGGAGAAATTACTCTTCCGGATGGTCGGGCCCTCGGCTTCGCCGAATATGGAACCCCCGATGGAACCCCGGTGCTGTTCATCCCGGGTGCGGCCAGCGGCCGTGCGATGAACTTTGGTGCCGAACTGCTCAGCGAGCGCGCGATCCGGCTGATCTCGGTGGACCGTCCGGGCCTTGGATCCTCCGACCACGATCCCCACAAGACCCTGACCAGTGTGGCCGAGGACCTGCGCTATCTGCTCAGCGCGCTGGGCCTCGGCCGGATCCCGCTGATCGCCAACTCGCAGGGTGCACCGTTTGCGCTGGCCCTGGCGGCGACCGGCGCGGTGTCCTCCCTCAACCTGGTGTCCCCCTCCGATGAGGTCGCACATCCGCTGATCACCGGCATGCTGCCCGAGGAGATGGTGACCCTGATCGACTCGGTGGGTCGCGAACCCGAAACAGTCCGCGCCCACTTTGCCCGCTTTACCCCCGAGCTGATGTGGGAATATGTCATGTCCGAGATTTCGGCGGCGGATGCCGAGGTCTACGGAGATGAGGAGTTCCGTGCGCTCTACCGCCGCACCCTCACCGAATCCTTCTCCGGTGGGGCAGACGGGTACGCCGCCGACACCATCCTGGCGATGAGCCCGTGGCGGCTCCCCCTGGACCAGATCGACATCCCCGTGCACGTGTGGTTCGGCGACCGCGACGAGGTCCACTCGCCCGACCACGGCGACACCCTCACCCACCGCATCCCCGGCGCCCAGCGACACCTGGTGTCCGGTGCCGGCGGTTCGCTGCTGTGGTCGGAGCCGGGTCTGTTCCTGGGGTATCTGGACTAGGACCAGCGCCACTCCGGTTAACGGCGATGTCCCGGCACTAGGTGGGTGCCGGGACATCAAAAATCGAGCGCAAAAACTAGATCGCGACCACCGCGGCGGAATAGCCGGCGTTGGAGACCGCGGTTACGAGGACACCCTGATCGGTGTCTTCGGAGGCGTGCACGCGGGCACGGCCGGAGGCGAGGTCTACCTCGGCGGTGACGCCATCCAGCGCCTCAAACTCGCGCAGGATCTTGTTCACGCAGAACGAATTATGCATTCCGGTGATGGTCAGCAGGGTGGTCTTGAGTCCCATGATGGTGTCCCTTCGTCAAGATCATCATAAACTCAACAACCGTTATCCGGCAGGGTGTATTCCGAGCGTTTGCTATGGAGCCGGAACGTCCAGAATCTCACGCACGCGCACCACATCGTCGTGCATCTGGGCGATCAGCGGATCGATGCCCGCATAGGCAACCATGCCCCGCACTCGCTCCACAAAGCACACCTCAACCTCGCGGTCATAGAGGTCGATGTCCTGATCCAGCAGGAACGCCTCGACCTGCTTTTGCGGCACGCCGTCAAAGGTCGGGTTGTTGCCCACCGAGATCGCCGCCGCATAGCGTTCGCCCTCGCTGGTCAGCCAGCCCGCATAGACGCCATCGGCGGGGATGTAGCCGGTGGAATCGGGCGACAGGTTCGCGGTCGGAAAACCGAGTTCACGACCGCGCTTGGCCCCGTGCACCACGGTCCCACGCACGCTCGGATAGTGTCCCAGCAGATCGGCGGCGGCATCCACCCGGCCGTCGGCCAGCAGCTCACGGATCCAGGTGGAGGAGGCACGACGGCCCTCCCTCGGCATCACATCATCGATGGCGACAACCTCGAAGCCCTCGATTTTGCCCTGCTCGGTGAGCGAGGCTACGTCCCCCGCTCCGCGGTGTCCGTAGCGGAAATCATCCCCGGCGAGAACGACCTTGGCATCCAGGGTCGCGCACAGGATCGATCGCACAAACGACTCGGGCTCAAGCGCCGACAGCAGCCGGTCAAAGGTCAGGACCAGCACCGCGTCGATTCCGGTTTCGGCCAGCAGATCCAGCTTCTGGTCGATTCCGGTCAGGGCGGTGGGTGCCTGACCCGGGGCAATCACGTGCAGCGGGTGACGGTCAAAGGTGACCACCACCGAGCGCAGGCCGCGCTCCTCGGCGATTCCACGCAGGCCCGCGATCACACCGCGGTGGCCGGCGTGGACGCCGTCAAACTTGCCGATGGTCACGGCACTCGGGCCAAAGTCCAGGGGGACCTCGGTCAGGTCGCGGAAAACCCTCACGCGCGCTTTCCCTTCTGCTTGGCCAGCCAGAACAGGCCGAGCGCAGGCAGGACCAGCGGCACAAAGCCGTAGCCGCGACCGAAGTAGGACCAAACGGTGTCGTGCGGGAACAGGGCCGAATCAAAAATCGAGAGGAGACCAATCACAATGACCCCAACCATTTCGAACCCGATGGTAATCCAGGCGATCTTCCGCCAGATGGCCCCGGGGACGATCAGCGCAATCGTGGCCAAGATGTAGACCACCGCGGCGAGGGCCGAGAGGGTGTAGGCCAGCGGGGCCTGATCGAACTTGCCGATGATCTGGGTGACCGAACGCCCGGTCGCCGCGAGGGCGAGAATGCCGTAGATCGCCACGAGGACTCGGCCGACGCCGCTGATTCGCGGGGCGGCGTCACGCGTGGACGAGGAGGAGACTGTGGGATTCTGGGCGGCGGGTTCGGTGCTGTTCATGTCGAAGCCAATTCTATGCCCCTTCGTCCCACACTCCGGCAGTGAGCGGAGCGAGATGACGCACGTTTCGCGCGTGGGCAGGGTCGGAGGGGCGAAATCCTGCGGGTCAGGCAGCCACCGTGGTCCAGATGACCTCCATCCGAATGACCATCACCGAGACCGCAAGCAGGCCGACCCCGACGATGACCGTGGACCAGCGGGTGCGATCCAGCAGCCCCCAGAACACGGCGGCGGCGGGGATGATCAGCGCACAGATCAGATAGGCATAAAACTCGATCGGGTCGCCATAAATGTTGTTGCCGGTGGCCGGGGCGATGATCGCCACCACGAGCTGGACCAGCAGCAGAAGCTCAACCAGTGCGGCAGAGCCGAGGCTCAGGTCGCTGGGTTTGCGGCCGAGCAGGCCCATCACCACACACATCAGACCCGCCAGGGCCGCGATCCCGGTGATGCCGTAGGTCAGCCAGGTGATCATGCCTGCGCCTCGACAGAATCTGCGACGGCGGTCTCAGCGACGGCAGCGGCCGGTGCCACCTGCGCCTCATCGGAGGGGAAGTTCACCAGCGAACGGGCGCTGTTTTTGCCGGCCTGCACCAGGCCGATCAGTGCACCATTCGGGGTCAGCGCGGCAATCGGGCCGGAAACGTCCGCGGGGAAGCCTTCGATTCCGATCTTCTTACCGTGGCCCAGGTCGATCGCGCGCTGGGCATCCAGGGTGACGTGCGGGAACAGGGTCTTGGCGGCGGCGGCCGAGGAGATCAGCCGGGCGGCGGGATCCAGGTCTTCGAGGGTCACCGCGTCGGCCACCGAGAACGGTCCGATCCGGGTGCGACGCAGGGCGCTCAGGTGTCCCCCGACACCCAGGTCATTCCCCAGGTCCCGGGCGAGGGCACGAATGTAGGTGCCCGAGGAGCACTCGACCCGCACGTCCAGCTCGATCCGATCCGCCAGGCGACGGGTTTCCAGAACCTCGAAGGCTGAGATGGTGACCGGACGAGCCTTGAGCTCGACGGTCTCCCCCGAGCGCACCAGGTCGTAGGCGCGCTTGCCATCCACCTTGATCGCCGACACCTGGGTGGGCACCTGCAGGATGTCACCGCGGAGCACCTCAATGCCCGCAGCGATGGCCTCCTCGGTCACCGCGGACACGGCCGCGGGGGCCGCGGTTTCCACGGTGTCCCCCTCGGCGTCATCGGTGGTGGTGGAGGATCCCAGCACAATCGTGGCGTAGTACTCCTTGTCCAGGCCCACCACGTAGGTGAGCAGGCGTGTGGCCGAGTTGATGCCGAGAATCAGCAGGCCGGTGGCCATCGGATCCAGGGTTCCGGCATGGCCCACCTTGCGGGTGCCCGCGAGACGTCGGGTGCGCGCGACCACGTCGTGGCTGGTCATCCCGCCGGACTTATCCACCAGCACAATGCCTGAACTCACCAAAATCTCCTTGCCACACCGCCGTATAAAACCAGCCTCCATCCTCCCATATTCATCGGCGTCGGGTGCCCGGTTCACAACGAATCGGGCCGCCCGGCTACGCTGGAATCGATGAACACCACCGACATTCCCCGGGCGCTGATCGACTGGTTCGCCCGCGAGGGCCGCGCCCTCCCCTGGCGCGAAGACGATTTCCCCGCCTGGGGCACCCTGGTGTCGGAGTTTATGCTGCAACAAACCCCGGTGGCCCGGGTCATTCCGCGCCTCGCCGAATGGCTGGAGCGCTGGCCCACCCCCGCCGATCTGGCGGCGTCCCCCTCCGGGGAGGCGGTGCGCGCCTGGGCCAACCTCGGCTATCCGCGCCGGGCGCTGTGGCTGCACCGGGCCGCCGTGCAGATTACCGAGCAGCACGGCGGAATCGTGCCGCGGGACGTCCCCACCCTGCTCGCGCTGACCGGCGTGGGCGACTATACGGCCCGCGCGGTTGCCGTCTTTGCCTATGGGGATCGTCACCCGGTGATCGACACCAACGGTCGCCGGGTCATTGCCCGCGCGATCCACGCCCAGGCCGAACCCGGCCCGCCCCGCGCCGCCGCGGACCTGGCCGATATGGCCGCACTGCTGCCCGAGGATCGCGAGGCGGCCCGCGCCTTTAACGTGGCGATTATGGAGTTGGGACAGGTTGTCTGCACGGCGCGGTCGCCGCGGTGTGATGTGTGTCCGATCCGGGACGCGTGCGCCTGGGTCCAGGCCGGCTCGCCCGAATACTTCGGCCCCACCAAGGCCGTGCAGAAGACCTATGCGGGCAGCGATCGGCAGGTACGCGGGCTGATTCTGCGTGAGCTTCGGGCCGCACATTTGCCGGTCACCGATGCCGAGATTATTGGGCTCTGGGAGGATCGGGTCCAGCTGGATCGGGCCCTCGCCGGGCTCCTCGCCGATGGCTTGGCGGTGGAGTCCCAGGGCGGATACGTCCTGCCCTAACCCGCTAAACTGGGCGCATGACTAGCGCCGAAAACCCGCAGAACTTCACCCCCGAGCCCGGTTTTGAGGAGTTCGCAGCCGCGGACTCTCCCGCGTTCGAGATTGTGGCCGACGCCGAGCCCGAACTCGAGGTTTCCGGGGTGCTGCCGCCGCTGTTTGTGGCCGAATACCTGTACTCCGAGGACCTCGAGGCCACCCTCGCCGCGCACCGCCCCGAGGAGGGCGTGCTGCCCACCGGTGCCGAGCGGATCCCCGGCTGGTTCTTCCAGGTCACCGCCAACGAGACCGTGCTGAGCGAGGACGCCGAGGTGTCCTTCGGGGACGACGTCGAGTACGTCGTGGTGTTCAACGGTGCCGATGAGGCCGGGCTTCCCGGTGCCGTAGCCCAGGTCATTCAGGCTCTGATCGACCAGGTTGGACCGCGCGCCACCGAGTTCATCGCGCACAGCATTGGTGGATCGGTGCAGGAGTTTGACGCGCAGTTCGCCGGAGCCTTCGACCTCCGCGTGGGTGCCCCCGAGCTGCTTACCGACTAGGTCGCGCCGCACACCCGCGTCACAGCATACGGCGCGGTCTCCACTTTCGGAGACCGCGCCGTATGCATTCCAGCTAGGCCGCGATACCGGCCGCCTGCTCATAGAGTGCCCGGGCAACCTCGTTGAATGGGGCACCGTAAACGGTTTCCTCCATGACCGTGCACTCGCCCTCCTCGGAGTACTCCGCGCACGTGCTTCCCGAAACCACGGCAACCTGGGTACCCTTCCCCGTCGCCGGGTCAAAATCTGCCAGAAATGGTCCACCACTCACTCCGTGAGCCATATCCGAGGCGACACCAATCATTCCCCACTGAGCGTTATCCCGGGTGTCGCTTTCGGAGTAATTCAATCGCTCGCCACCATAGGGATTCTCGGGTTCATTGGCGCGCTCGCGCGGATATCCGAAGAGGTTCATCCGATCGGGGCGTACGCCATTGAAACTCACGGCCTGGGCACCAACCACGTCTTGAATTGGGAGGTCTTCGAGTTTATCCAGCCTGAACGCGGCGAAATCGGTTGAGGGAGTAAATCGCTCGGGAGCAAAAATCTCGTTGACCGTCCAGCCGCCGTAGGGCATCTCACCGTCATGATAACCCGGGACAAAGAGGTAGTCCTGGCCATGCGCACAGTGGTTGGCGGACATGATCACACTCTTGTTTTCGCTCTCCACCACGTTTGCGCTACAGCTACTGACCTGGGCATTTCCCTCCTCGTCGTACACGTTGAAGAACAGGCGACCGGCGGTGCTGGCGATATCCCCACCACCGGTCCACGGTGCACCCAGCTCGTCGTCGGTTCCGAGCGGGGTGTGCGCATCCCGATTCTCGATATCGCCGGGGATAAGCGGTTCACTACCCGCGGCCTGCCGCATTCGCTCGGGCGTCCAGTACTCCCGAATCTCACCGGGCGATCGCTCAAGCTGGGTCGCCGACGCCGGAGCGAAGGTCCCCAAGCCCATCAGTAACACGGCCGAAACCGCGGTTGTCACATGCCATCTTTGAAACCCCATCATCACCCTTTCGCCTGAAATATCTGATGGGTACTACGCTACGCGGCAGGATGTTCAGATGATGTAAACGAGTGGGCGATCAGAGGATCCGGCGGTCCACGGCCCAGCGCGATAGTTCATGCCGATTCGAGAGCTGGAGCTTGCGCAGCACCGCCGACACGTGAGACTCCACCGTCTTGGTGGAGATGAACAGGTCGGCGGCGACCTCCTTATAGGAGTAGCCGCGGGCGATCAGCCGCATGACTTCGAGTTCGCGGGCCGAAAGCTTATCCAGCTCATCATCGATCTGGGCGACGTTCTGGGTGCCGAACGCATCCAGCACAAACCCCGCCAGGCGCGGGGAGAATGCGGCGTCTCCCGCGGCGACCCGGCGGATCGCGTCGTTGAGTTCGTCGGCGTCGATGGTTTTGGTGACGTAGCCGCGGGCGCCGGCACGGATCACGGTCACCACATCCTCGGCCTGATCGGAGACGCTGAGCGCCAAGAACCGGGTGTGGGCCAGCAGATCGGCGCATCCCACGATGACCTCGGCTCCGCCCCCGCCACGGCCTCCGGGCAGGTGCACGTCGAGCAGGACCACGGCCGGGAGGGTGTCATGGATCGCGGTGATCGCCTGTTCCACGGTGGCCGCCTCGGCCACCACCTCGATGTCCGCGGCGAGCGCGCCGCGCAGGCCCGACCTGAAGATCGCGTGATCGTCCACCAGGACAACTCGGAGACTCTGGGGTTCGTGATCGCTCATACCTGTTCCTTCGGTGTATCGGGCAGCGGCATCCGCAGGGCCACCTCGGTCCCCTGTCCGGTGTTGCGCAGGGTCGCGGTGCCGCCGTGCCGGGTCATCCGGCCCAGGATCGAGTCGCGGACGCCGTGGCGGTCCTCTGGCACCTGGTCCGGGTCGAAGCCCGGTCCGCGGTCGCGCACGAACACCTCGCACGCGCCGGCACCCACTTCAAGATAGACCGAAATCGTGCCGGTCGCGTGTTTGGCGGCGTTCTGGATCGCCTCGCGGGTCGCCGCCAACAGCGGTTCCAGTCGCTCCGAGTGATCGGTGTCACCCACGGTGACGATCTCGATGGTGCGCCCGTAGCCGTCCTCGATCTCGGCGGCGATGCCACGCAGACGCTCGGCGATGCTGCCGCCGGGATCGGGCCGGTCCGAGCTAATCCACGCCCGCAATTCGCGTTCCTGGGCGCGTGCCAGGCGGCGCACATCGGCGGGGCTGTCGGCACGGTTCTGGATCAGGGCGAGGGTTTGCAGGACCGAATCGTGCAGGTGTGCGGCGATGTCCGCGCGCTCGGATTCGCGGGCCCTGGCCGCGCGTTCGGCCCCCAGCTCGCGCCAATACTTCACACCCCAGGGTGCCAGCACCACGGCCAGCCCGCAGAGAATCGCGAACGTGGCCAGCAGGGTTTGTCCGATCAGGACCTGATCCACCGCGCCGGTGATCAGGATCAGGATGCCGATCACCACCAGGGCGATGCCGGCAATCAGGCGCAGCGCCCCCGAGGAAACCCGGCCGCCGGCCGTGCGTCCCAGCGTCCCGGTATCCAGTTGAATCCAGGTGAGTCCCACACCGGTGATGATCGCGATCGCGGGCAGCCAGGTTTGCCAGTTGATGTGAACACCCAGCATCTCCAGCAGAATGGCCACCGCGATGCCCAGCAGCACCACGCCCACGGCGATCTCCGGCAGACCCATCTTCCACTGCCGCCAGGGGCGTCCGTCGGTCCCCACCGGCTTTGTAGCGCTCGAGGGTTCGGACCGGGGCGCATGTCCGGGATCGGCCGGACCCATCGAGCGCGGGGGTGTAAACGGATTGGGCCGGTCGGTGCCGGTTGGATGAGCGGGATCGGCCGGGCGCGTACGCAGCCACGGTGCCACGTTGCGGGCGAAGTTCTCGGCCACGTTGCGCGGATTGAAGTCCCGATCCGCCGTGCGCTCCACCTCGTCCTCGCTGGGAACCAGCAGCCACAACCAGGCATAGAGCAGGGCCCCGGCACCGCCGAAGAAGGTCAGCGCGATCATCGCAACGCGTACCCACATCACCGGCAGGTTGAGGTGCCGGGCAAGACCCGCGCACACACCCGCGATCGCACGGGACCGGGTTCTGACCAGGGGAAGACGCATGGGTCCATACAAGCACGCCCGCGCGGGGGCGACCACCTGCAGCGCCGGAAATCCGGGGAACCCCGGACGCTCCCCCACCAGACTCAGGGTTTTATCAGGGTGGGCCCCCATAGCGGAGAATCCCGTCCCCGGACCACACTGAAGATATGAACACGACCGATCCCGGTAACTCCGGCCCCACCCGCCCCACCCGTGGCTTTTTTGACAGCATCCGTGACACGCACATTGTGCGCTCCGAGTCATCCTGGCTGGGTGGCGTCGCGGGTGGCCTCGCCCAGCGGATGGGCATCGATCCCATCCTGGTGCGCGGCTTCATCGTGGTGCTCAGTATCTTTACCGGTGTGGGGCCGTTCCTCTATGGACTCGCCTGGGCGTTCCTGCCCGACCGCAACGGCTACATTCACGCCGAGGCCCTGCGCTACAGCAGGTGGGCGGCGGGCATGACCGGTGCCGTAATTTTCGGGGGTATCGGGCTTCTGAATATCCAGGTGGGCTCGTTTTCTCCGTGGGACTGGGGGCGTAACTCCTGGTTGACCTCCCTGATCGTGCTGGCTCTCATTATCGGTGCCACGGTGTTTTTCATCACACGGCAGACCGGGGGCTCGGGCTCGAATGGTGGCGGCACGCCGTCGGCACCCGATTCCGAAAACCGCCCCTACCCGGATGGTGGATCCCCCGCCGGTAACCCGACCGGAACCGCGCCCGGATACCCGGCACCCTTTGTGGCCCCGGCTGCCGGCCCGGCCACCGCGCCCGCGCCCTTCGGCGCACCGGCACCGGCCACCGCGCCCCAGTCGGTAGACGAACTGCATGGGAACGCGGGTGCCGCGGCGCCCGAACCGGCCGCGGAGTTTTCGGGCCCGGCTGAGCCCGCGCAGTCTGCACAGCCCGCTCAGACCGCACAGTCCGCGCAGTCTGCACAGCCCGCGCCGCAGAGCGTCCGAAACCCGCAGGGTGCCCGTACCCCGCATCCGCCGCATGTCCCCCATGCCGCCCGCCCGCCGCGGCCGCGCGTTCTGGGCCCGGGTGCCGCAACCGGACTGCTCTGCACCGGGCTGGCGTTTCTGGCCGGTGCCGCGGTGCTGGGGGTCTCCACTATCGCCGGCTACGGTTTCAACGGAAGCGCCGTGGCGATTGCGCTGGGTGTGGCAGCGGCCGTCTTTGCGCTCGGTGTGCTGATCAGCGGAATCCGCGGCAGACACGGTGGGTTCCTCGGCTGGATGGCGGTGTTTGCGCTGATCGGCGGGCTGTTCACCTCGTTTGGCGGGCAGAGCCTCAACTGGGCCGCCGCCACCTCGGCCACCTTCATCCCCGGCACCGCCGCCGAGGCCGGGGATGGGTATGCCATCGCCGCAGCCTCCGGGACCATCGATCTCTCCCGAATCAGGGATTTGGACGGCAGCGGACCGATCACCGTCCCGGTCAACGTCGCAATGTCCGACCTGCGGGTATACGTCCCGAACGACGTGCGGGTCTCGGTGGATACGTCCCTGGCCCTCGCGGCCTCGAAGATCACCGGTGGCAGCGTGGATAACAAGCGCGGTGGTCTCTGGTTCGACAACTCCGCCGGCTTCGGTCCGAACTCCGAAAATGGCCCGCAAATCATCCTGGAAATCCGTGGCGCGTTCAGTAACGTCACGGTCACCGACAAACCCCGAGTCGCCGGCGAAAGCGCCGCGGCACCCGCGATCAGCAAGGGAGCACACTAGTGTCCACGAACACCCCGGACAAGAACGGGCACAACACCGAGCCCGAGAAGGAACTGCGGATCGAGGATCTGGTGGCCGAGGCACAGCAGGAGAACGCGGAGGATACGAACCCCACCGTCGCGTATCCGCAGTCGACGCCCACCCACGCGGAGGATACGGTCCCCACCACCGCCTACCCCCAAGCAACGCCCACGACCGCGCAGGACGAGGTCCCCACCACCGCCTACCCTCAGGCAACGCCGACGACCGCACAGGACGAGGTCCCCACCGCCGCCTACTCGGGTCCGCACACCGCGACCCCGAACTACCCCTACGTTCCGCCCGCCGCCTATCCGACCGGAACGCCGGTGGCCGTGGGCACCCGGGTTGAGGCTCCGATCAACCGCACCCCGCGTGCATTCACCATCGTCTGGGGCATGCTGCTCCTGGCCTTCGGGGTGCTGCTGGTCGCCAAGAACGTCTGGGACATCTCGGTGGATCCGATTACCCTGGCCTTCACCGTGGTGACCGCCGCCGGGGCGGTCCTGGTGGGCTGCGGCATCGGCATGGTTGTCCGCAATGCCCGTAACTCGCAGGGAGCAAAATAATGAATGGCTTTTTTGATGTACTGCGCAAGAGCACCGTCCGGCGCGGACCAGACCGAATGTTTGGCGGAATCTGTGCCGGTATCGCGACCCGCTTCAATTGGAACCCCACCGCGGTGCGGATCGGCACACTGCTGGCGTTCCTGCTGCCCGGGATCGGAATCCTGACCTACCTGATCGTCTGGATCTTGCTGCCCTGGCAGGACGGATCGATCGTGCTGGAGCGCTGGCTGCGTCCCCGCGATCCGCGCTAACGGGCCTCCAAATCCGCCAAATCGCCCGGTTGTTCCCCACCACACCCACCATTCTTGGTAGGTTGGCGGTGATCAACCGGGCGATCGGCGTTTTCCGCGCAATCGCTCCCGCGACCATCCGGAAGGACCCGATGACCGACCCCATCCCGCCCCAGGGAATCCCGCAGCCATCACCGCAGCCTGACGCAGCACCCCCGCAGTTCGCCGCCGATGCTCCCCTCCCCGAGGCCACTCCCACCCAGACCGGAGCGTCCGCCGCAGCCGAGGCGGTCCCCGCCCCGTTTGGCGGGCACTCGGCCCCGGACGTCCCGGCCATGGAAATTCGTGGGCTCGCCAAGCGCTTCGGCGAGAAGATCGCGGTCAACGGCATCAACCTCACGATCCCCCAGGGTTCCTTCTACGGTCTGGTGGGTCCCAACGGCGCCGGTAAAACCACAACCCTGTCGATGGCGACCGGCCTGCTGCGTCCCGAGTTTGGCACCGCGCTGATCTACGGCGTGGACATGTGGGAAAACCCGGTCGAGGCCAAGCGCCTGGTGGGAAACCTCGCCGACGGCGTGCGCATGTTCGATCGCCTGACCGGCCAGCAGCTGGTCACCTATCACGGCCTCCTCTCGGGACTGGACGCGGAAACCGTCGCGACCCGCACCACCGACCTGCTCGGCCTGCTCGACCTGCAGCAGGCGGCAAACACGCTGGTCGTGGACTACTCGGCCGGTATGACCAAGAAGATCGCGCTCGCCTGCGCCATGATCCACGCCCCGCGCCTGCTGGTGCTGGATGAGCCGTTTGAGTCGGTGGATCCGGTCTCGGCCGCCAACATCCGCGACATCCTGCACGGCTACGTGGCCGGGGGCGGCACGGTGATCGTGTCCAGCCACTCGATGGACCTGGTCGAGCGGATGTGTGACCATGTGGCCGTGATTGCCGCCGGTCGCGTGGTCGCCGCGGGCACCGTCGATGAGGTGCGCGCCGGATCGACGCTGGAGGACCGCTTTGTCCAGCTTGTCGGCGGCCGCCACCAGCAGGAGGGTCCCGAGTGGCTACGCAGCTTCTAGCCCCCGCCCCCGTCGCGACCAAACCGCCCAGCATCGTGCGGGTGCTGGTCAAGCTGCGCTACCAGATCATGTGGAACTCGCTGCGCCGTAACACCTGGCAGCTGGTGGGTGCGATCATCGGTGCGCTCTACGGTCTGGGCATTCTGGGCATGGCCCTGGTGTCGCTGGTGGTACTGGGGATCAATGGTTCCGAATTCACCGGGGTCATCCTGATCACCGTGGGCTCGGTCCTGGTGCTCGGCTGGGGCATCGTCCCACTGGCCACCGCGGGTGCCGATCGCACCCTGGATCCGGCCCGTTTTGCGATGTTCCCCATCTCCCAGACCTCCCTACGCTGGGGCACGCTCCTCGCCGGGGCGCTGGGGATTCCCGGCATCATCACCCTGCTGGTTTCGGCGCTGACCGCCCTGGCGTGGATTCGCTCGCCGCTGGCGGCGGTGGTTGCGGTGATCTGCGCGCCGATCGCTCTGGTCACCTGCCTGCTGGTGTCCCAGCTGGTTCTCACGCTGGCCTCCCGGCTGGCGATGAGCCGACGCTACCGCGAGATCATCGGAACGGTGCTGCTGGTTCTCCTCATCCTGCTCGGGCCGCTGATCGCCGGGATTTCCGGTGGAATCACGCTCTCGGTCGACCTGTTCCCGAGTATCGCCGCGGTCGCCTCCTGGACCCCGTTTGGCGCCGTGTGGGCCGTTCCGACGGCGGTAGCAGCCGGGGATCCGCTGGGCGCGATCCTGCACCTGCTGGTCGCTCTGGCGAGCATCGCACTGGTGTACTGGCTGTGGCAGGTTGCCTACGCCGCAAGCGTCAACGCCTCGGCAACCCGCTCGGGCTCCACCGGTCGGGTACGCGATGCGCGCGGGCCGTTCCGCTTCTTCCCGGCGAGCCCGGCCGGTGCGATTGCCGCCCGCTGCCTGATCTACTGGTTCCGAGATCCCCGCTACGCGCGCAGCCTGATCCTGGTGCCGCTGATGCCGTTCCTGTTCTGGTTCATCACCCGGCAGACCGAGGGCGGCCCCGAGGTACTGGCGTTCGCGACCCCGTTTATGCTGCTGTTTGTGGCCACCGCGACGTTTGTGGACCTGGCTTTTGACGGAACCGCGTTTGCCGCCCACGTGGCCCACGGGGTGCGCGGCATCGATGACCGTCGCGGACGCGCCTGGGCGTTTATGACCCTGATCGTCCCGATGACCATCGTGATCGCCGTGATCGTGGCGGTCATCTCCGGCGGCGTTCACCTGCTCCCCGCGGTGCTCGGGGTGAGCCTGGGCATGATCCTGGCCGGAAACGGCGTCTCCTCGGTGGAATCGGCCTTCTTCCTGATGCCCGTGCCCGACCCCGCGGACAGCCCCTGGGCCTCCAAGCCCGGTTCGGGAGTGCTCTCCCTCGCCGGGACCTTCGGCAGCATGGGCGCGCTGATCCTGCTGAGCCTGCCCGCCCTGATCCTGATGATCGTGGGCGCGGTCACCGGATCGGCGCTGCTGATCTGGCTGACCCTCCCGGTGGGCCTGGGGATCGGCGCGCTGTTCTACTGGATCGGTGTGCGCTGGGGCGGCCGAATCCTCGACCGCACGGCTCCGGACATGCTCACCCGCTTGACCAAGCACGCCTAGATCGGCGTACACAAAACCCCGCGTCCACATCGGACGCGGGGTTTTCTGTGTGTCTGGGGCTAGCCGCCGTTCACCGCGAGGGTGAGCAGACGGGCGGCGTTGTCGGCGAGGAGGGCGTCGACGCGGTCAGCCCCGAGGCGCACCTCGAGGCGCGGAATGAAGCGGCGGCCGAGGTATTCCAGGCCGGGCATGCCGCCGTAGGCGAGGTAGCGGGAGGCTCGGGCGACGTCGCCGCCGAGCAGGATCCGGTCCGATCCGACCCGGGCCACCACGCGCTCCAGGCACTCAAGGATCGCCTGATCCGGTGCCTCGCGGTGCCGCGCGGGGCCGTCATAACCGAGGTAGGCCCCCGAGGCGATCAGGTCCGCGTGCAGGCCCGAGTCTAGGTTGCGGTCGATGTGCGCGAGTACCACACGGTCCCGGGATACGCCGTCCCGTTCCAACAGCTCCAGGACCTCGTGAGCCGCGGAGCCGTAGTCCAGGTGCACCATGATCGCGGCCCCGGTTTCGGCGTGGGTGCGGGCGACCGCGGCCAGCGCGCGGCGCTCGAACGGACCGATCTGCCAGTAGCGGATCCCCGCCTTGAGCATGCCCGCGCGCACCGGAGAAGCACCGAACGGAGCACTCACGCCGCGGGAATCCGCCGCATCACCAGCGAGCCCTGAGCGCTCCCCAAATGACGACTCGTCCCCCGATACCGCCGCCGGATCCTCCCCGAACCCCAGGCGGATCTCCGTGGTCCAGCGATTGACCAGCTCGTCCTCGGTCAGTGCCCGAATCGGGTGTTCCTCGGGATAGTGTCCGCCGTGGTGCGCGCCGGTCACGTGCACCGCGTGCAGCCCCGCCCGCGCGGCAATCCGCGCGACCGCCGACGGGTTTCGGCCGAGTCCCATCGGGGTTGCCTCGATCATCGCACCAAAGCCCGACTCGACCAGCGAGATGGCCTCGTGTCCCGACGCCTCCTCGTTGTCGAGTTCGTCCCCGGCCAGTAGGGGCGACACCTGGAACAGGTGCTCGTGATAGTTGGTGCGACCCAGCTCCTCGGGGGCGATATCGCCGCCGACGGTGCGAATGATCCCCGCGGCAGGCGTCTCCCGCTGGGAAGACTCGGGTACCGCACTCGGCCGCCGCGACTCAGGCATCCGAGCCACCCGCCGCCAGCGCGTCAAACCACGGTTCCAGACGCGCATACGCGTCGAGGAATACCGGATACTCGCGGGCGTAGCGCGCGGTTGCCTCGGGGTTCGGCTCATACCCGGTACTCCGCTTGGACAGCGTCGCGGCCACCTCGAAGTTCTCGAAGATGCCCACGCCGACCCCGGCGACCACGGCCGCGCCGATCGCCCCGGCCTCATCCACGAGGTCGCGCCGGGCGACCGGCATGCCCCACATGTCGGCGAAGATCTGCAGCAGCGCCGAGGCGTTGGCCGCCCCACCGATCACGTCGATCCGGTCCACATCGGTGCCGCAGTCGGCGAACGCGCGCAGCCCGGTGAGCAGGTTGAACGCCACTCCCTCCAGCACCGCGCGGGTCATGTGCCCGCGGTCGTGATGGCGCAGCAGGCCCACAAACGCGGCGCGAGCGTGCGGGTTCCAGTAGGGCGAGCGCTCCCCCAACAGGTGCGGGAGGAAGTACAGCCCTTCCCCCGAAGCCTGCCGGTTCTGGGCGGCATCGAGGAGTTCGGCGTAGTCGGCGGCGGTCGCCGGGGAGAGCGTATCCACGATCCACTGCAGCGAGGCACCGCCCGCCTGCATCGTGGCGGTGGGGACAAAGCGGCCGGGGATCACATGGTTGAAGGTCATCGAGCGCATCTGCGGATCGTAGAGCGGCGCATCCGCCGCGACCGATACCCAGGAGGACGACCCCATGCACGCATACGCACCCGAGCTCGCGTCGATGATGCCCGCCCCCAGCGCGGCCATCGGCCCGTCGCCACCCCCGATGACCACGGGGGTTCCCGCCAGCAGCCCGGTGGCCCGGGCCGCATCGGCGGTGATGGTGCCGATGACCGTGGTGGAGTCCACGATCTCCGGGAAGATTTCCCGCGACAGCCCCGAAGCGGCGATCAGCTCCTCGGACCAGGTGCCCGCGCGCTGATCATACGCGTTGGTGCTCGACGCATCCGAGCGATCGGTCACCTGCACGCCGGTCAGTTTGAAGGCGATGAAGTCCTTGGCCAGCAGGATGCGACGCACGCGGGCGAAGGCATCGGGTGAGGTATCGCGCAGCCACATGGTTTTGGCCAGCGAATACGTGGGGTTCAGCCGATGCCCGGTGATCTGATAGCCGCGCTCCATCCCCACCCGATCGAGCAGCCGGTCGGTCTGCGCGGTCGCCCGGGTGTCGGCCCAGATGATCGAGGGGAACACCGGATCTCCGGCGTCATCGATGGCCACCACCCCCATCATCTGACCCGAGAAGGACACCACGTCGATGTCCTCGGGCCGCGCACCCGCCGAGGCCAGCAGTTCTCGGGTGGCCTGGGCGAGGGCATCCCACCAGGCGAGGGGATCCTGCTCGGCCTTGCCGCCGAGCCCGAAGTCGGTGTCGTAGTGCACGGTGACGGCGGCGATCAGGCGGCCGTCATTGGCCACCAGGGTCGCCTTATTACCGGTGGTTCCGAGGTCGTGGGAAATGATCATGGCACGCTATCGCGACGAGACGATGGTCTTGATCTGCTCGGAATCGTGCAGGTTGGCCAGCGCCTGGTCGAAGGTGTCCAGGTTGAGCTTGGAGGTGATCAGGCCCTCGGTGCGCACGCGTCCGGTCTGCAGCGCAAACAACGCTCGGCCCAGGCAGTGCACCTGCGCGTAGGATCCCTTGATGGTCAGCTCACGGCTAAACACCTCATAGGGCTTGATCGCCGCGGTGTCGTTTTCGCCGGCCAGACCGTAGACCAGCACCGTACCGCCGGTCTTGGTGTGGCTCACGGCGAGCTCCAGGACCGCGGTCGAACCGGTAGCCTCGATCACCGCGTCGAATCCGCGCGGGGCGATGTCGCGCAGCGCGGCCGAGGCAGCCTCGGGGTTTGTGCGATCCACCTGGACGGTGTGGTCGGCACCGAGCGCGGTGGCCACCTCAAGCTTGGAGGCGGTCGGCGCGGCCACGGTGACGCGGGCGGCACCCGCGGTCTTCAGCAGCTGGGAGAGGATCAGACCGGTGGGGCCGGCACCGAAGATCAGCACGTCCGAGGCGGGCTTGAGGTTCAGGATGTCCACGCCGTGCACGGCGCAGGCGGTGGGCTCGGCGAAGACGGCCACGTCGGGGTCGAGGTCTCCGATCGGGTAGACCTTACTGGAATCGACCACCACGTACTCGGCGAATCCGCCGGGCATGTTGCAGCCGAGCGAACCGAAGTTCTCGCAGAACAGGTCGTTGCCCTCACGGCAGGCGTGGCACTTGCCACACAGCACGGTGTTGTCCACCACGACGTTGTCGCCGACCACCGCGTTGGCCTCACCCGGACCGAGTTCAACCACCTCGCCGACCATCTCATGGCCGGGAATCAGCGGGAACTTGGCGATAAATCCGCCGTGCAGCAGGTGCTCATCGGTGCCACACACGCCGGTCTGGATGACCCGCAGCAGCGCCTCGCCGGGGCCGGGAACCGGCTTCTCGATGGATTCGACGGCCCACTGGGAACCCTCTCGGAAAACAATTGCTTTCATGACAAACCTCTCGCACGAATTCGACGGTGAATACGGAAGAACGATGGCCGCGTGTGGGGACACGGGGCTGAATTCCTGATTTTTAGTAATACTACAGACAAATTGAAGTGCGGCACGAATTATTGGGCTTAATTTGGCAATATCGCCCAAATGTGCACGTTCACATTCTTAATTATGTAGTATTACTACCAAATCCACCCACCTAGGAGAACAATGAGCATCAGCGTAGATATTCCGGTTCCGCTTCGGGTCCACCCCAATGGGGACCTCACCGGCAACACCCGTCGCTACGAGAAGTTCCTCGGCGATATGGCCGGGGTCTACCGCGACGACGCGGCCTATCGGGCGGCACTGGAAAAGCACGGTGCCGACACCCTGGTGTACTCGGTTGAGGAACACCGTTACTCCGATGAGGAGGGCGCGCTGGTAATCGGCACCAGCACCCTGCTGCCCGGCACCTATGGAACCGAGTTTGCGGTGACCCGCGGCCACATCCACGCGGTGGAGAACCGCGCCGAACTCTACTACTGCCTGGCCGGCCACGGCGTCATGCTGCTGGAGACCATCGACGGTCAGAGCGCCGCGGTCGAACTGACCCCGGGCGAGGCCGTCAACGTGCCCGGACACTGGATTCACCGCTCGATCAACGTGGGCACCGAGCCCTTTGTCACCCTCTTTACCTATGCGGCCGACGCCGGCCAGGACTACGCGATCATCGGCGACGCCGCCGGGATGAAGGAGCTCGTGGTCACCGACGGACACGGCGGCTGGGCGAGCGTGGCCAACCCCGAGCACACCGGCTACCGCGCGGATGTGAACGCATGAGCACCGTCATCACCGACACCGCGGACCCCTTCGCGCTGCTGAGCGAGTTCGGGATCGTCCCCGTGGTCGAAATCCCCGAGGCTCGATTCGCGGTTCCGCTGGCGCGCGCCCTGGCCGAGGCCGGACTCACCACAATCGAGGTGACCATGCGCACCCCCGACGCCCTGGAGTCCATCCGCCAAATCGCCACCGAACTCCCCGAGTTCTACGTGGGTGTGGGCACCCTGTTCACCCCGGCCAACGTGATCGACGCACAGGCAGCCGGGGCCCGGTTCGGCGTTTCCCCCGGCTATACACCGCTGCTCGGGCAGACCGCCCGCGAGGCGGGACTGCCCCTGATTCCCGGGGCCGCAACCGCCTCGGAGATCATGGCCGCGGTTGAGGACGGCTTCGACACCGTCAAATTCTTCCCCGCCGAACTCAACGGCGGAGCCAAGGCCCTCTCGGCCCTGCTGGCCCCGCTGGCCGCCTCGGGCCTGCGCCACGTGATGCCCACCGGCGGCGTGACCCCCGACAACCTCGGCGACTACCTGCGCATCCCGCGCGTGATCGCCGCCGGCGGCACCTGGATCGCCCCGCGAGCGCTGATCCAGGCCGGCGAATTCGACACCATCCGTGACAACGCCGCGCGCGCCCTCACCCAGGCCCGCGCGCTCCTCCGCGATAAGGACACCACCAAATGAGCGCCCCCGTTACCCTCACCGCCGACACCCTGGTCCCGGCCACCGCCCCCACGATGTACTTCATCGGGGTGACCACCGGGTCCTCCTCGATCCGCCAGGTGTTCCCGCTGTGGGCCGCCGAACTCGGACTCGGCGACGCCGTGCTGGTGGGCATCGACCTGCCGCTGCACGCCCCCGCCGAGCAGTATCGACGCGTGGTCGAGTTCATCAAGAACGATCCGCTGAGCCGCGGCGCCCTGGTCACCACGCATAAGCTCGACCTGTTTGCCGCCGCCCGCGACCTCTTTGATGAGGAGGATCCGCTGGCGACCCTGATGAACGAGATCTCCAGCATCTCCAAGCGGGATGGCCGCCTGATCGCCCACGCCAAGGACCCGATCTCCTCGGGCCTCGCCCTCGACGCGCTCCTCTCCCCCGCGCACCTCACCCGGTACAACCCCGACGTGTTTGTGATCGGGGCGGGCGGATCGGCCATCGCGATCTCCTGGTATCTCTCCCGGTCCGAGCGGGCCGCGCACCCGCGCGAGATCATCGTGGCCAACCGCAGTCAGCAGCGCCTGGACGACCTGGCCGAGGTGCTGGCCTCCTCGGACCCGCGGGTCCCGGTGACCGTGCGGCTGACCCCGAAGCCCGAGCTGAGCGACGCAATCGTCGCCGATCTGCCGGCGGGCTCGGTCATCATCAATGCGACCGGCCTCGGCAAGGATGCCCCCGGATCCCCGCTGACAAACGCGGTGGTATTCCCGCAGGATGCGATCGTCTGGGACCTCAACTACCGCGGCGACCTGATCTTCCTCGACCAGGCCCGTGCCCAGGATCCCGCGCTGAATGTCACGGTGGTTGACGGCTGGGTGTACTTCCTGCACGGCTGGACCCAGGTCATCGCCGAGGTCTTCGATGTCACCATTCCCACCTCGGGACCGAGCTTTGACGAGCTCTCCCGCCTGGCATCGAGCACCAAGGGCTAGCGCGATGCCCGGAAAGATTCTGGTGACCCCACGCTCGCTGACCGCCGAGGACGCGGCCACCCATCCGCTGCTTGAACCGCTGCGCGCGGCCGGATTCGAGATCGTCTCGGGCCCGGCCGGGCGCCAGCCCGAGGCGGCCGAGCTACGCGACCTGGTGGGCGATATCGACGGCTGGATCGCCGGGGTGGAGCCCATCGACGCCGAGACTTTGGCGGCCGCCGGAAACCTCAGGGTGATCAGCCGCAACGGGGCCGGGGCCGATGCGATCGACCTCGCCGCGGCCTCCGCCCGGGGCATCCGGGTCGAGACCGCACGCGGGGCCAACGCCCGCGGTGTGGCCGAGCTGGCCCTGGGACTGATCCTCGGATCGCTGCGCCAGATCCCCGCCGCCAACACGCTGCTGCACGAGGGCGGCTGGGCCCGCACGCGGGGACGCGAGGTCGCCGAGGTGACCGTCGGCATCGTCGGGTTTGGGGCGATCGGTCGCCACGTGGCCGCCACGATCCTGCAGCTGGGCGGGCGCGTGGTGGCGTTTGATCCGTTTGTGACCGAGGCACCCGAGGGCGTGGAACTGGTCAACCTGGCCACCCTGTTCCGGGTGTCCAACGTGGTGACCCTGCACGCGCCCCCGCCCGCCGACGGGACCGCGCTGGTCGGCCGCGACCAGCTCGCGCTGCTGCCCACCGGGAGCGTGCTGATCAACACCGCTCGATCCGCCCTGGTGGACCACGCGGCGGTGCTGGATGCCTACGCCGACGGGACCCTGACCGCCTACGCGGTGGATGCGTTCGCAACCGAACCCCCGGTCCTGGACGCGGTGCTCTCGCACCCGCACACGGTCCTCACCCCGCATATCGGCGCGTTCACCGGGGCGAGCACTCAGCGCGCCGCCGAGGCCGCCGTGGAGAACCTTCTTGCCGCGCTCACCGGGCAATAGCACTAGGATGCATAGGATGGAGAGCACCTCGCAAACATCACTCTTTGAGCGTCTGAAAGAGTCTCTCGATTCTCTGCGTAAGTCCGAACGCAAGGTCGCCGAACTGGTCACCGAGGACCCCACCTTCGTGATGGAATCCTCGATGTCCGCGGTGGCCGCCCGGGCCGGGGTATCCGAGCCCACGGTCATGCGCTTTTGCACCGGACTCGGCTTCGACGGGTTCCAGGCCTTCAAGTTGGCCCTCGCCCAGGCGCTGATTCTCGGGGTTCCCTCGGTAGAATCGGCGATGAACCGGGGCGATTCGGTGGCCGAGTTGGCGAGCAAAATCTTCGACCAGACGATCTCCAGCATCGACCGTTCGCGTCGTTTCCTCGACCCGGATCAGATGGAGCAGGCGGTCACCGCGATCCTCGGCTCGCGCGCGCTGGTGTTCATCGGCCTCTCGGCCTCGGGCTTGATCGCCCAGGATGCGCTGCAAAAGGCGCAGCTGTTCGGGATCCCGTGCAGCGCCCCGAGCGACACACACCAGCAGTTCATGGCCGCGGCGATGACCGATCCCGAGACCACGTTTGTGGTCATCTCCAACACCGGGCGAACCCGCTCAACCATGCGGGTGGCCGAGATGGCGCGCTCACGCGGTGCCACGGTGATCGGCATCAGCGGGGACGATGACACCCCGATGATGCGGGTGTGCGACGTCAAAATCGTGGCCAAAACCTTCGAAAACACGGATATCTACACACCCACGGTCAGCCGGCTGGCGGGACTCGTGGTGATCGATATCCTCTCGACCGCGGTGTCGCTACGCCGCGGCGAGGCCCACTTTGCCGACTTCGAGGCGATGAAGGCGGGCCTGGCCGGCTACGCCCGAATGAGCGACGGCGAAACCGATTCGGGTTCCGCCTCGTTCGACTAGGGAGCCCTCGAAAATGGGTCGCAACGCACACGCGTTGCGGCCCATTTTTGTGGGTGGACAGAGTGTCTAGGCGACGATGACCTCGATACCCTCGGCACGCAGCTGATCCAGCACGTCCACGGGGGCCGACTCGTCGGTGACCACCACGTCGATGTCACGCAGCGAGCAGGTGATCGACATGGCCGAGCGGCCGAACTTGGCCCCCTCGGCGATCAGCACCACTCGTCGTCCCGAGGCGAGCATCGCCCGCTTGGCGGCCGCATCCTCCAGATCATGGGCCGTCACTCCCTCATCGAGGGATGCGCCACAGCAGCTGAGAAACACCGTGTCAAAGCGCAGCCCCCGCAGGGACTGTTCCACCAGCGGCCCCACGATTGCCCCCTCGTCGGGATTCACCGCGCCGGCGGGCAGCAGAATACGTGCGGAGGTGCTCCCCGCGAGGGCGGTAAGTGCCTGCACGCTAAAGGGCATAATCGTCAACCGACGGTTCACCAGCTGCCGCGCAAGCTCCGCTCCGGTGGTGCCGCTATCCACGCAGACGGCCTCGCCGTCCACCACCAGATCGGCCGCGGCGATCGCGATGCGTTCCTTGGCCCCGGAGGATTCCAGCCGGCGCATCGCAAAGGGCATGCCCTCCCCGCGCATGCGCACACTCACCGCGCCTCCGCGCACCCGGCGCAGGATGCCCGCCTGGGCAAGCTGGTCGAGGTCGCGACGCACGGTCACCTCGGAGACCGAGAAGCGCGAGGCAACCTCGCCGACTTCCACGCGTCCGCGGGACTGCAGGGTTTCCAGGATGGCTTCGTGCCGAGTGTTTCCGCTCATGAGCCAAAGATACACCCAAAATGTTCGTTTGAAAGGAATCGAGCCCAATTCCCTGCGGAAGTATCGCGACTTCCGCACATTGGCGGGCCGGACACATTCACGCTGCGGTCATTTGACATGTTCATTCGAACATATAGGATGATTACTCGATCGCATTTTGTGATCGGGAAGGACGGCAACCGCCGATGACAACACACCTGCTTGTGGACTATGGCGAGGTAATCTGCGTGGCCCAACCCGCACTCGCCGCGGCCGGAATGGCCGCCCTAGTCGGCATGGCCCCCGGCGACTTCCACGAACGCTACTGGCGCTTTCGCGAGGAGTACGATCGCGGACAGCACGCCCACGAATACTGGGCCGAGGTACTGGGCCGCCCAGCCTCCGCCGAGGAACTCGCCGAGCTGCGTCGCCTGGATCTGGCCGGCAATATCCACCTGAACTTCGACACCCTCGAGGCGCTCCGGGATGCCCACCGCCGTGGTGCCCGCCTCACCCTGCTCTCCAATGCCCCGCAGGACCTCGCCGATGCGGTGAGCAGATTCGCGGCGATGCGGGAGATTTTCTCGCTCATGCTGTTCAGCTGCGAGCTGCGGATGGTCAAACCCGGGACGCAGATCTTTGAAACGGCGCTGGCCGTGACCGAAACCACGCCGCGGGAAACCCTGTTCATCGATGACCGCCACGATAACATCGAGACCGCGAACACCCTGGGCCTACAAACGCACCACTTCACCGGCGCGGATCGACTGGATGCCGACCTGGCGGGAATCGATTTTGGACAGGTACGCGGCGAGCGCCGCCCGTGGCCCCTGTCCATCCTGCGCAATCGACCATCACCCAGCTGACAGCATTCCCCCACACCACCCGGTGGATGCTAATGTGCCGCCACGTAGACGATTCATCAGGCATCCCCTCGACCGACAGACGAAAGCTCCCGTGAAAAAGACTCAGACTTCGATCCCCACCCCGGAGGTGCGCCGCGCGCGCATCGCCGTGGCGGTCCTGTTCCTCACCAACGGTGCGCTGTTTGCCAACGTGGTGCCGCGCTACCCGGGCATCAAGGCCGACCTCGCGCTGGATAACGCCGCCTACGGGCTGGCGATCGCCGCGTTCCCCGCCGGGGCGATCATCGCCGGGCTGGCCGCCGCCACGATCATCCGCCGACTGGGTTCGGCTCGTGCCGCGGCAATCGGCACCATTCTGACCGCCCTGGGCACGATCCTGGTCGGCTTCTCCCCCACGTTCCCGCTGTTTGCCGCCGCACTGTTTTTTGCCGGGGCGATGGACTCGATCACCGATGTGGGCCAGAACACCCACGGCCTGCGGGTGCAGCGCCGATTCGGGCGCTCGATCATCAACTCGTTCCACGCGGTGTGGTCGATCGGCGCGGTGCTGGGCGGCGGCATGGCCGCCGGGGCGATCGCCCTGGGGCTGCCGCGCTCGGTGCACCTGACCATTTCCGGCATCCTGTTCTCGGTGGTCGCGATCGTCGCGCTGCGCTTCTGCCTGCCCGGCAAGGATGAGGATGCGGGCCTGGTGGCCAACCCGGTGGGTGAGGAAACCACCTCGAAGCTGCGCTCGGCGCTCAGCCCGCGCCTGATCTTTATGGTGGTGGCGCTCGTGGTGATCGCGATTGCCGGAACACTGGTGGAGGATGCCGGGTCCACCTGGGCCGCCGTCTACCTGGGCAACAACCTCGGCGCCCCGGCGGCGATTGCCGCCACCGGTTTCGTGGCGCTCGTGGGGGCCCAGTTCATCGGACGCCTGCTGGGCGACCGCCTGGTGGACCGTTTCGGCCAGCGCAACGTGGCCCGCGTGGGTGGCCTGATCACCGCGATCGGCATGGGTACCGCCCTCGCCTTCCCCAGCATTCCCGGGACGATCGCCGGATTCGCCGCCGCCGGATTCGGTGTCGCGACGCTCGTTCCCGCGGCGATGCAGCAGGCCGATGAGCTTCCGGGGCTGCGCGCCGGAACCGGCGTTACCGTGGTGTCCTGGCTGATGCGACTGGGCTTCCTGGTCTCACCACCGCTGGTGGGCCTGATCGCCGACAACTCCTCGCTGCGCTTCGGCCTACTGGTGGTGCCGATTGCCGGAATCCTGGCCTTCGCCCTGTCCGGCGTCCTGAGCAACGTCAGGAAGTCTGCCAACCAGGCCGCATAGTCGTTCGCCAAACAGCACTGCCCGCACACCCCGAGGTGTGCGGGCAGTGCTGTTTAGCTTTTGCGGGACCCTACTCGCCCACGCGGCAGTCCAGCAGCACCTTGCCCAGGTGGGTGCCGGTGTCGAAGTGGGCGTGGGCCGCGGCCACCTCGGCGAGCGGATAGATCGAGTCGGTGACCGGTCGCACCTGGCCCGATTCCAGCAGCGGCAGGACGATCCGGCGCACGGCGTCGATAATCTCGGTCTTCTCGGCCACGGATCGATCCCGCAGCGTGGTTGCCGAAACGCTCGCCTTTTTGGTCATCAGCGCCCCGAAGTCGAGTTCACCACGTGCGCCACCCTGCACGGCGATGGTCACGATCCGGCCGCCGCGGCGCAGTGCCTGGACATTGCGCTCCAGGTAGCTCCCACCCACGGTGTCGAGGATAATATCGGCGCCGCCGTGCTCGGCCATCACCTCGGCGAAGTCCTGCTCCCGATAGTTGATCAGGATCTGCGCCCCCAGCAGTCGCGCCTGTTCAAGCTTGGCGGTGCTACTCGCGGTCACCGCCACCTTTCCACCCAGGGCGTGCACCAGCTGGATCGCGAAGACCCCGATGCCGCCGGTCGCGCCGTGGATGAGCACGGTCTCTCCGGGCTGGAATCTACCCACCAGGTTGAGGTTGGAGACCACGGTGGCGGCCACCTCGGGGATCCCGGCGGCGTGCACCGGATCGATCCGCTCGGGGATCGGCAGGACCTGCCCCACCGGCACACTCACAAATTCGGCGTATCCGCCGCTGGCCAGCAGGGCCATGACCGGCTCGCCCACCGAGGGGGCCCGCTCATCGTCGGCGACGCCCTCACCCAGTGCGGCCACGCTTCCGGAGACCTCGAGCCCCAGGATGTCGGTGGCGCCCGCCGGCACACGATAGTGCCCCTCGCGCTGCAGGGTGTCGGCACGGTTGAGCCCGGCCGCCAGCACCCGAATCAGGACCTCTCCGGGCCCGGGTGTGGGGCGCTCGGTCTCGGTCGCGGTCAAAACCTCGGGACCGCCCGGGCGGTCGGCGTGAACTGCAAGCATGGTGTCCTCTCCCGCCGCGAGACTTCCGCGGCCACTCCCGTCAGCCTACGCCCGACGTCCGCGACACCACGAGCCGAAATCACCCCTTGCATGTTCGGTACTTAACGTTACTATGTACTAGTAGATAGCAACACTGAGTACCGAGAGGATGCCGATGGCCAAGCTGATGACCGAGATGCTGAAGGGCACGCTGGAGGGCATCGTGCTGGCGATCCTCACCGAGAAACCCGCCTATGGGTATGAGATCACCGCGCGGCTGCGCGATGAGGGGTTCACCGAGATCGCCGAGGGCACGATCTATGCGCTGCTGGTGCGGATCGAACAGAAGGGGCTCGTCGATATCGAGAAGCGCCCCTCCGAGAAGGGTCCGCCCCGCAAGGTATTCACGCTTAATGCGAGCGGGAACACCTACCTCGAAGAATTCTGGACCGCCTGGACCTTCCTGTCCGGGCGGCTCGATCACCTCCGCAACGACTAAGGGACAGGAACATGTTTGTATCAAAAATGATCGATGAGAAAAAGCGCTACCGCACCTATAAGGCCCGCACCGCCCCCCTTCCGCAGCCGTACCGGGCCAGCATCGACGCGCTGGAGCGCTACCTGATGTACTTCGGTCCGGGTAAGGGATCCGAACTGATGCTCATGCTGGAGGACCTCGCCGACCTGTTTGAGACCGCGGCTGCCGACGGCACCCCGGTCGCCGCCATCGTGGGCGAGGACCCGGTCGAATTCGCCGAGGCCTTCCGACTCAACTACCCGGTGGGCGACTGGATCATCCGCGAGCGCGAACGCCTCACCCGCGCCATCGCCGAGGCCACCGCCAACTAGTCGGGAACCACGAAACGCCCGCCGCTGACTGATCAGCGGCGGGCGTTCCGTGCGTTCGGTGCTAGTCCTGGTCGGTCCAGCCCGCGGGCAGGGTCACCAGGGATTCGGCGAGCTCGGAGCCGTCGTCGGCCACCACGGGCTGCGGGGTCGCGGCGACGAACTCCAGGCGGATGCCGTTCAGGTCGCGCTTCTCGGTGAACCAGAGGATCGGGCGGCCGCCCTCATCCAGCGATTCACCGTCGTGGCCGATGCCGGCCTCGGCCAGCTCCGCCATCTTCGACTCGACCTCGGGATAGTCGAGGAATCCGAAGTGGTGAAAGCCCTCGCCCTCCGTGGCCGAGTGGGTGCCCTCGCCGTGGAACTCCATCAGCTCGATGAAGGGCGGGCCCTCGGCAGAGAAGGAGATCCGGGCGTCGTGCGGGTGCGGGGTGGCATCGCTGTGGTCGCGCCAGCGCTCGGTGCGGTAGCGGCCGATCGGACCGAAGGTGTAGCCGGTGGCCTTTTCCCAGGCCACAATCGACTCCTCCAGGTTTTCCACCAGGATGCCGATGTGATCGATCAGGCGGGGTGTCTTGGTCATGATTCTCCTTCGAATATGAGGGGCTATTTGACGATGCCGAGGCGGGAGCGGTCGATCGTGAGCACCACGGCGCCGATGATGACCGCGCCGTAGATGATCTGCTCGTATGCCGGGTCGATGCCGATCGCGTTCAGGCCCACGCGCAGCACCACAATGATCAGCGCACCCACCAGGGTCTTCAGCGGGCCACCCACACCACCGGTGATCGCGTTGCCACCGATCACCACCGCCGCAATGGCGGGCAGCATCAGGGTGTCACCGAGCGAGGGGCCGCCCGAGTACTGGCTCGAGGCCAGCACCACACCGGCGAGACCCGAGAACAGACCGCACAGCGCGAACGCGAGGATGCGGTAGGCACGGGTCGGGTTGCCCGACATCAGCAGGGCGTTCTCGGCGAGGCCCATCGTGTGCAGGGCGCGACCGCGGTTGAGAACCCGGATGGCGACCGAGATGAGGATCGCCAGCAGGATCGCCAGCAGCGCCGACACCGGCAGTCCGGCGATGCGCATGTCCGTGACCCAGCCGATCACGTCATAGCCCGCCGAGATGCGGATGGTCGAGGCCGAGGAGAGCGTGAGCGCCACACCGGTCCACAGGCCCATCGCGCCGAGCGACACGATGAACGAGGGGATCTGGGCAAACGCGACCACGGTTCCGGTGAGCACACCGGTCAGGCAGGCGAGGATCGGGACCAGGATCAGCGCGCCTACGCCCATATCCGGAAGCCACAGCGCCAGGAGCACGGTGCTCAGCGAGGACACCACGGCAAAGGACAGGTCGATGCCGCCGGTGAGGATCACGAAGGTCTGCCCGATGGCCAGCAGCAGGATCGGGGCCATGCTCTCCAGCAGGCCACGCACGCTGGCCAAGCTCAGGAAGTTGGGCTGCTGGGTCAGCACCAGCAGCACCAGGACGATCAGCACCAGCAGGGGGAAGACCGCGATGATCCGGTCTTTCACGGTGACGCCGGAGGCCGCCGCCTGACGCGGGCGGGTCGGGGTGAGTATCGCCATGGCCTAGACCATTCCTTCCACAAGATCGACGGGCCGGGGCTTGTTCCCGGGGTGTGCGTCGAAGGTCTGCTGCACCCGGCCGTCACGCATCACGAGGATGGTGTGGCTGAGCGCGATGGTTTCTTCGAGGGTGTCGGCGAGCAGGATCACGCCGATGCCGCGGGCGCACAGCTCACGAATGAAGCCGTACACGTCCTCCTTGGCCCCCACATCGAGTCCTCGGGTGGGGTGGTCCAGGATCAGCACCTTCAGCCGGGGCGAGGTCAGCCACTTGGCCAGCACCGCCTTCTGCTGGTTACCGCCGGAGAGGTTGGAGATGTTGGTGCCGCGGTTCGGCGTCTTGATCTTGAGCTTGCGGATCCACTCATCGGCGGCGGCCGCGGCGGCGCGGGGCTTGAGGAACGGCCCGGCACTCACGGTGGACGGATCGGCGAGGAAAATGTTCTCCTGAACCGACAGTCCCTGGGCGATACCCTCGATCCGGCGCTCGGCCGGAATGTACCCGATGCCCGCGCGCACGGCCTCCACCGGCGAGCGCAGCCCGATGGCTTTGCCACCGAGCGTGATCGAGCCCTGGTCGAAGCCCTCGGCCCCGAACAGGACGCGGGAGAGCTCCTCGCGGCCCGAGCCCAGCACGCCGGTGATGCTCACCACCTCGCCGGCCCGCAGCGTGAAGTTCACATCCTCAAACGCCTTGGTTTTGCCGAGGTTTGAGACCTCCATCAGGACCGGTTCGCCGGTCACGGCGGTCTGCTTGGCCTCGTGGTAGAACTCGGCCGTGCTCTCGCGGCCCACCATCAGGCGGTGCAGCTCGTCCACGTCGACCTCGGAGCGGTCGCGCACGGCCACACACTGGCCGTCCTTGAACACGTAGACGCGGTCGGAGACCCGGAGCACCTCGTCGAGGCGGTGCGAGACAAAAACGATCGAGGCGAACTTGCGCAGGCGATCGATCTGGTCAAAGAGCACTTCCAGCTCGTCGCCCTCGAGTACGCTGGTGGGCTCGTCCAGGACGATCACCGGCTCGGAATCTGCGCGTTCCTCGACCGAGAGGGCCTTCGCAAGCTCCACCATCTGGCGCTCGGCAAAGGTCAGGTGCTCGACCTTGGTCTTCGGGGAGATCGGCGAGCCGATCTTGTCCAGCTGATCCTGGGCGAGCTTGCGCAGCGTGCCCCAGCGGTAGACACCCGCGGCCACTCCGGCTCCCTCGACCCCGAGGAAGATGTTCTCGGCCACCGAGATCGAGGTCACCAGCGACTGCTCCTGGTGCACCATCCCGATACCCGCCGCGGCGGACTCGGCCGCGGTGCGGAACGTCACCTTTTTGCCCTCACGCAGGATCTCTCCCCCGTCGGGCTTGTAGATGCCCGAGAGCACCTTCAGCAGGGTCGACTTGCCCGCACCGTTCTCGCCGATCAGGCCCACCACCTCGTGGCGGCGCAGCTCGAAGGAGATGTCGTCCAGGGCCACAACCCCGCGGAACTCTTTACGGAGGTTACGAACCTCCAGTACCGTATCGGTCATTACTTAATCGCCCTTACTCGCTTGCGCAGCGACCAACCGGTCGCGACCACGGCCACCACGATGACCAGGCCCTGCACGGAAATCTGTACGTACGGGTTGACACCCAACAGGATCAGGCCGTTGGCCAGCACGGTGATGATCGCCGCACCCACCAGGGTCTTGCCCACGCCGCCGATGCCACCCACCAGGGCAGTGCCGCCGAGAACCACAGCGGTGATCGCGGTGAACTGGAAGCCCGCACCGATCGAGACGTCGCCCACACCGAGCTGCATCGCGGCCATGACGCCGGCGATTCCCGATCCGGTTCCGGCCAGGACAAACGAGAGCACCTTATAGCGCTCGACGTTGACACCGGACAGGCGTACCACCGGCTCGTCGCCACCGATCGCGTAGCCGTAGCGGCCCACGCGGGTGAACTTCTGCACCAGCAGGGCCACGATCAGCACCAGGATGGCGATCAGGGCGAGCTTGGGGAAGATCCCGAAGTTGCCAAAGCCCAGCCCGCGCAGGCCGTCATCCATCAGGCGCGGAGCCCGGCCACCGAACAGCACGGTGGCCAGACCCACGCCGATGGCGCCGGTACCCAGGGTCACCATGAAGGAGGGAACCCGCAGGTAGACGTGCAGCACACCGTTCAGCAGGCCAAACAGCGAGCCGGTGAGCACCCCGGCGATGAGCGCGATAAAACCGAGACTCAGATCGTTTCGATCGTTGCTGGCCAGCAGCACAAACACCAGCGAGGAGGAGGCCATCACGCCCTCCACCGAGAGGTCCAGGCTGCCCAGCAGGATGACAAAGGTGAGGCCGATCGAGATGACCAGCAGAATCGAGAGCTGGCTCAGCAGGCTCGACGCGTTGGAGACGGAGAAGAAGTTGGGGGTGGCGATCGAGAAGAACGCGATCAACACCACCAGCGCGACCGCCGGGCCCCCGCCGCCGATCAGGCCGCGTACCCGGGCCAGGGTGCCGGGAGTGGTGGGATCCGGGGGCGTCGGACCAGGGGTCCGCGAGGGGGTGCCGGTGGCGGGAGCGTCCGCAACCTGGGGACCGGATTGAGACATGAAATTCCTTAGCTAATCGGGCTTAGTTGATCGGAGCGGAGAAGCGCTTGAACGGGTCGTCCAGGTCGGGCTTCAGCGCCTCCAGGGTCGGTGCCTGGGTGAACTTCTCGACATTGTCCTTGGTCACGATCGACTGCTCGGCGTAGAACGCACGCTGGTCGTGGCTGAGCTTGGAGACGTCGATCTCGCCGGTCGCGGCCTTATAGGCCAGCGAGAGCGCCGCACCACCCTGCCACCACGGGTCGGTCGAGACGGTGGCAACGTACTTATTGGTGCCGCTCTTGATCTCATCCAGGGCCTGCGGAACCGCGTCGAAGCCGATGATCGGCACCTTGCCGGCCATTCCCGCGGCCTTCAGCGCCTCCAGGGCGCCGAGGGCCATCTCATCGTTGGCGGCCCAGACACCCTTGACCTTGTCGCCGTGCTTGGCGAGCAGGGTCTGGGTCACCGAGAGGGCCTCGGTGCGGCTCCAGTTGGCGGTCTGGTCATCCAGCAGGGTGATGCCCGGGTTGGCCTTCAGGGCCTCCTGCAGACCGGCAAAGCGCTGCTTGGCCGGCTTGTTGTCGAGGATTCCCTGGAGGGCGATGATGCCACCCTCGCCACCCATCGAGTCGAACAGGGTCTGCGAGACGTCCTTGCCGATGCCGGTGCCGTCGAAGGCGATGTGGGCGACCCAGTGGTCGCCGATGTCCCACGGGTTGAGGTCGTCGGGCTTGTTCCACTGGGTCACGACGTAGCCGCCGGCCTCGGTCACCGCACGCACGATGGCCTCGGTGTCCGAGGAGGTGTTGGGGTCGATGTTCAGCGCGTAGACCTGACCCTTGGCCGCGAGGCCCTTCACCAGCGAAAGCTGCTTCTGCGAGTCGGCCTCATCGGAGAGCACGATGACCTTCTTGTCAACGCTCTCACCGAACAGGTCACCGCCGGCGGCCCAGTTGGCGTGGTAGGAGTTGGAGAGGCTACGGATGCCCTGCACCAGCAGGACGTCGCCCTTTTCTCCGCCCGCGGCGGGCTTGTTGTCATCGGCCGCGGATGAGCAGGCGCTCAACCCGATGGCCACGGCCATAATCGTGGCGATTCCGGCCGCGCGCTTGGTCCAGCGCGGGAAAGATCCAAGTGTGTTCATGGGTACCCAGTGCTCCTTCACTTCGTTGTGACCGGCGGGTGCTGGGGAGCGCATCTCGCCGGTGAGATAGTCGGGGCGGCGCTGAACTAAGATCGATTCACTGCCGAATTTCGCGGCCTTTCGCTGCCCTGGAAGCGATTATGTAGCAAGACTACGTAGATGTAAAGCTCACCGACGCGAACGCCTAGGTAGCACTCCCCCAAATCCGCGTCGCTTCGTCCGAACAATCGGCAATAATTCCCGCAAATACGGGGTTTTGATCCGTCATTTTGGATAAATTGCCAATCTCCGAATATTTTTCGATCCGATGGTTCCCCGGGCCTAAAATGTAGCTATACTACAAACACACCGTTTTCACATTCAATGTCGAAGGAAACCATGAGCATCAGCGAATCCACCCGTCGTCGGGTCAAAGTCAGCGACGTAGACACCCTTGAGATCGTTGTCGAACCCGTTCCCGAGGTTCTGGAGGACGAGGCCCTGGTCTCGCTGCTCGTCTCGGGTGTGTGCGGCTCGGACACCCACGCTCTGCGCGGCCACCACCCCGTCATGAAGCCCCCGTACTACCCCGGCCACGAGGTTGTGGGCATCGTCGAGGCCGTGGGATCGGCCGTCACCAACGTGAAGGTCGGCGACCGGGTAACCCCCGAGCCCACCCTCCCCTGTGGCGAGTGCAAGATGTGCCGCACCGGCCGCGAGAACATCTGTGACAACCTCGGCTTCTTCGGCTGCGGTTTCCGCGAGGGCGGCATGGCCGACCTGTTCACCGTGCCCGCCGACCGCCTGCACATCGTCCCCGCCGGAATGACGGACAAGCAGGCCGCGATCATCGAGCCGCTGGCCACCCCGGTTCACGCCGTGCGTCTGGCCGGCGACCTGACCGGCAAGACCGTCGCCGTGCTCGGTGGCGGCACCATCGGCCTGCTCGTGCTGGCCGCCGCCAAGTACCACGGTGCCCGCGCCGTGGTGATGACCGACATGCTTGAGCAGAAGCGTGAGCACGCCCTCAAGGCCGGTGCCGACGCCGTCTTCGACGCCGCCTCCCCGACCCTGGTCGCCGACATCCACGAGTTCTTCGGCGAGACCGCCGACGTGGTCTTCGACTGCGTCTCGATCCAGCCGACCATCGACTCCGCCTTCGCCCTGACCGGCAAGGGTGGCACCGTGGTGGTTGTGGGCGTGCCCCAGCGTCCGGTCACCGTCCCGCTGCCCGCGATGCAGGACATGCAGGTGAAGCTGCAGGGTGCGGCCACCTACCTGGCCGAGGACTATGCCGAGGCGATCGAGATCATCGCCGCCGGTGGCGTGGACGAGGACATCATCATCACCAACACCTTCCCGCTCGAGCGCGCGGCCGACGCCTTCGCCGCCTCGCTCACCGGCCTCGAGGTCAAGGTGCTGGTTACCCCATAACCCACCCACACAAAAACCCCGCATCCGATTTCTCGGATGCGGGGTTTTGTTGGATGAGGACTAGTCCTCTTCGGTTTCGCGGGGCTTCACGTACGGGTCGGCCTCGCCGGCGTACTGTGCGGTGGATGCCTGGGCGCTGGTCGCGGTGTCGCGCTCGTGCGCCTCACGCAGCAGGTCCTCGATGTGCTTGGCGTTCTCCGGAATACCATCCAGGATGAACTCCAGCGACGGGGTCAGCCGCGAGTTGATGTTACGGCCAACCTCGGTGCGCAGCATGCCCTTGGCGCGCTCGAGGGCCTTGGCGCTGTCCGCGCGCTCCTCGTCGCTGCCGTACACCGTGTAGAACACGGAGGCGTGCTGCAGGTCACCGGTCACCTGCACATCGGTAATGGTGACAAAGCCGAGTCGCTGATCGCGTAGTCCCTTGTCCAGTCGCTTGGCGATGACCTCCTTGATACGGTCTGCCAGCTTCTTTGCGCGGGGGTTAGCCATGATGATCTCCTTGCCTCCCCATCGACGAACTCGATCGGGCAACCCCCAGTCTAGAGCAGCGACACCCCCGAAATATAACCCGCACACGCGGGTCCGGTGAGGGTGGGTGCGACCAGGGCCGCATCCAGCTCGGCCAGTTCGGCCTCGGTCAGGCCGTGGACCGCCAGGTATCCGCGAGCCCCGGAGGAAGCGTCGGGATACTCGGCGTCCAGGCCCACCAGCAGTTCCGCCATAACCTCCGCGGGACTGGCCGATACCAGTGCGCGGATCCCCTCGGTCAGCGGAACACCGTGTGCGGTGATCGCGGCGAACATCCGCTCGGCCCACTCCCCCGCCAGGTTCTCGGCGGTCTGCGCGTAGTTCTCGACCACGGCCGCGCGCTCGGTGCCCACCGCGTCGAGCAGCAACGCGACGCTCACGCCGGTGCGGTCCTTTCCCGCGGTGCAGTGGATCAGCGTGGCCCCGTGCGGGGCCGCGGCGATGACCGCACGGGCGATCTCGGCGATCACCGGCCCGGCCTCGGTCAGGATGCCCCGATACAGCGTCTCCAGCGAGGGAATCTGCGCGAGCATCGCCGCGGTGGGATCCTCCTCGCCGGAAGCACCTCCACTCGGCAGGGCACCGGCGGCCAAATCGATCCGGTGTAGCTCGCGGGCAATCGCCTCGAGTGCGCTCGGCAGGCTCGCGCGCTCGGTCTCGCTGCGCAGATCGATCACCGTGTGCAGCCGGCCATCCAGGAGCGCAAGGTCCGCCTCGGTGAGTACGGGGACCGCATCCGAGCGCCACAGCACGTTGGGACGAATCACTCCCCCACCCCGCACCGGCAACCCGGCGGTTTCACGGGTGTTAAAGGTCGCGCTCAGGGCGATGCGTTCGTGACTCATGCGCGCACCTCGGCGGCGGGAACGTCGGTGCCCACTCCGGCGGCGGCCTGCTCGGTCTTGCCTCGACGCAGCGCGGGCAGCAGCCACGGCACGGTGATCAGCGAGCCGAGCACCAGCACGGTGGCCACGATATAGAGGGCGGCATAGTTCTTATCGCCGCCGGAAATCGGGTCGCCGTGTCCGATCATGATGATCAGCGGGGCGGCAATCGGGGCCAGGGACTGCGGCAGGGTCTTGGCCACGTTGAACACACCGAGGTAGCGCCCGGCGTCACGGGCGGGGATCGTGCGCAGGGCGATGGCCAGGTCCACCGCGTAGTAGCAGCCGAGGGCGAATCCGGCCAGGGCGGTGCTGATCCAGAAGACCGAGAGGCTGTCGGTGAACGCCTTCATCATCAGGCTGATTGCCAGCAGCACGGCCGATCCGACCAGGAAGGGCACGTAGTTGCCGCGGCGCGAGGCCAGGTAGCCACCGGCAAAGGCCGCCACGAAGTTGAGGGTCGCCCCGACCAGGGTGGACAGGGTCACCAGCGGGGTGGCGTGCGGGACGTCGAGTCCCAGGCGCAGCATCAGGTAGAAGAGTCCGAAGGTACCCACCACGGTGTAGCCGAACTGCATCGCGAAACGCTGGATCCAGGCGAGGGTGAACAGCGGATAGGTGAACGGGTTCACAAACATCGCGGTAAACACCGTACGCAGACGCACCTTGGGCACCGCCGAGGCAGCCACGGCGGGGTCGGGGATCTTCCAGCACACCAGCACGGTCACGATCACGGCCACCACCGGCATGAACAGCATGATCACCGGGATCGACCCGGAGAAGATCGTGGACACCAGCAGGGCGGGCACGAGTCCCAGGAATCCGAACGCCCCAAACAGACCCGAGGCGCGGGCACGCTGGTGCTCGGGAATCTGATCGGCGAGCAGCGCGCTGAGCGAGGCGAGGGCGGCGTTGTAGCCGATCTGGGCGATCACCCAGGCGGCCACCAGCACGGCCAGGTTCGGCGCGAAGGTCGCGATCAGCGCACCCAGCAGGCCGAGGGTGGTTCCGGCCACGAGCCACGGGCGACGGCGCCCGAATCGGCTGGTGGTGCGGTCGGAGAGGTAACCGAAGATCGGATTGGACAGCAGGGCTGCAATCGCTCCCGCGGCGGTGACCGCGGCAAGCCCGGCCTCCTTACCGCTCTCCGGGACGAGCTGCAGCACGCGCAGCGAGAGGCCCACGACGAGCGGGGTGGCGAGCGATCCCAACGCGACCAGCTCCAGGAGGGAGAACGCGAGGATCCGGCGCATGGGGACGGTGCCGGACGGGGTGGGGAGGGACATGTCTGAGGGCTTCCTTTCGTGAAGTTGGGCTCAGTTCAGCAGCGCTTCTTAACATCCCGGATAAGACTTAGTGACCACTAAGTTAACTTCGGCCAGCGCTTGTCCTCCGCTGCCTAGGCTGGCATGAGGCGGTCATTCAGCCGTCGCGATTTCAAGGAGCAGCATGACCCAGATCCCCCTGATCGAGCGGATCCTCGCCTCGATGACCCTCGCCGAAAAGGCCGCGGCCCTGTGTGTGGCGCGGATCGTCGCGAACCCCGATGGGAGCCTCTGGGAGGGGGATGATCCGGCCGCACCCTTTGGTTTTGTGCCGGCCACCGAGCTGATCGTGAACCGGGGCATCTCCTCGGTGCTGCTGATGAACGCACCTCCGGCCGAGGCCATCGCCACCTGGCACAATTCTCTCCAGGACCTTGCCGCGCGCACCCGCCTGGGGCTGCCCGTGCAGGTCGCCTCGGATCCGCGTCACGGGTCGCGCTTCAACGTGCAGACCGCGTTGGTGAGCTCGGGCCTCAGCCGCTTCCCCGAACCAATCGGATTCGCCGCCGCCGATGACCCGTCCCTGACCGAGCGGGCGGCGCGAGCGATGGCGCGGGAGCTGCGCGCGTGCGGGATCAGCGTGGCCGTGCACCCCATGGCGGACCTGGCCACCGAGGCGCGCTGGGCGCGCATCTCGGGCACGTTTGGCGAGGACCCGGAGCGTGCCGGACGCATCAGCGCCGCCTGGGTTCGCGGCCTGCAGGGCGACACCCTGGGCCCGCACAGCGTGGCCGCCACGGTCAAGCACTTCCCCGGTGGCGGGCCGCAGCGAGACGGACTCGACTCGCACTTTGCCGAGGGTGCACACACCGTCTATCCGGGCGGACGCTTCAACGATCACGTGCGCCCGTTTGTGGCATCATTCGACGCGGGTGCCACCCGGGTCATGCCCGGCTACGCGGCCCCGCTGGGCACCCCGCATGAGAGCGTGGGCTTTGCGTTTGCCCACTCGATCATCACCGATCTGCTGCGCGGCGAGCTCGGGTTCGAGGGCCTGGTGGTCACCGATTTCAACGTGGTCACCGGAATGCGGCTGCCCGCGCTGGGGATCGAACTGCCGGTGCGCGCCTGGGGCGTGGAACACCTGACGCCGATCCAGCGGGTGGGACGCCTGTTTGCCGCCGGTGTGGACCAGCTTGGCGGCGAAGACGATCCCGCCCTGATCATCGAGGCGGTCGCCGCCGGGGAGGTCACCGAGGAACGCCTGGATATCTCGGTGCGCCGCGTGCTCGCCGACCGCCTGGCGCTGGGCCTGCTGACCGAGGCGGAAGCTTCCTCCGCCGAGGACTCGGTGGTGCGCCTCTCCCCCGTGCACGTGGATCCTGCCCGGGCCGCGTTCCCGGCGACCACCGCCGAGCACCGGGCGGTGGCCCTGGCCACCCGCCGAGCAAGCGTCGTGGCGCTCACCGGTGAGGCGCCGGGCCGGGAGGGCATGCGACTCTACGCCGAGGGCATCCCCGCCGAAACCCTCGCCGCCTATGGCGAGGTGGTCACCGATCCGGCCGAGGCCGACCTGGCGATTATCCGGGTGGACGCCCCCTTCGAGGAGCGCGAGGGCCTGCTCGCCGGTGCTTTCCATGACGGCGCGCTGGAGTTTCCGCCCGCGCAGCTCTCACACCTGCTGACGCTGTGCGCCACCGTTCCCACGGTGATCGACGTCTATCTGGAGCGCCCCACCGCGCTGCCCGAGATCGCCGAGGCGGCGACCGCGCTGCTCGGGACCTTCGGGGTCGAGGATGAGATTGTGCTGGATGCGATCTTTGGTTATCAGCCGGTGAACGGAACCTTACCGTTTGATCTGCCCCGGTCCACCGCCGCCGTGGCGGCCTCCCGAACCGACGTTCCCTTCGATACCGTGGATCCGGTATTCCGTTTTGGACACGGCCTGATCTGGCCCGGGGGTAGCCCTCGGCCAGTCACGAGGGTCCTGGCCGGCACGGAATCGGTGTCCCCGAGCGAGTAGAGGTTTTGATGAGCACGTCTGAGTCGAAGGTTCCGGCCAAGACCCCGCGCCCCAGCGGGCTCAAGCGGCAGCGGCGAATCATCGAGGTTGCGGCCGAGCACTTCGCCCGGGTGGGCTATACCCGGGCGACCGTGGCCAAGATCGCCGCGGAGGTCGGGGTCACCGATGCGGGCGTGCTCCACCACTTCGGGAGCAAGGAAAACCTGTTCAACGCGGTGGTCGCCCACCGCGAGGACGCCTACGCCCGCCACGACCCCTCGGCCGCGACCAGCGTGCGCGACCTGATGGACCGCCTGATCGCCGGTGCCGCCTCGGCCGCCGACGAGCCCGCACTGCTGCGCTTCCGCGCGGTCCTAAGCGGTGAGGCCCTGCTGGAGGACAGCCCCGCCAGCGGACACCTGCGTCACGTCCTGGAAACCTCTCTCGCGACCCTGGTGCCGATCGTGCAGCGCGGCATCGACACCGGCGAACTTGTCCCCGACACCGACCCGCAACAGTTTGTGCTGGAGGCTCTCGCCCTGAACGAGGGTGTGCGCGGCCAGGTCGTGGTCTCTCCCGAGGTCATCGACTACATCCCCGTCTTCACCCGATCCCTCAACCGCCTCTACGCCTCGGTTGCATTGAGACCCTAACAACCCGCACCGCACGGGCCCACCGCGCGTGGTCGGGAGCGACACGCAAATGAGGCTATCTCCCCGTCGAACCTGACATACACTGGACCCAGACCGGCCATCACCAGGCTAATGAGCCGGCGCAAGTTTTGCAGAGGGAGACAGCGATGACCGATCAAAATGATCGTCAGATGATCGTCAGCCAGGCAACACACAGCGCCCTGCTTGAAGGCCTCATTGTTAGTCAGGCGTTCGCAAACGACAGCGATGACTACGTTGCCGGTACCATCACCGCCGATGAGCTTGTCGAGAAGACCCGTGTTCGGTTCGGACTCGTCGGAAGCGCCTGATCCGTATATAGATCCCGTTTCCCGGGTGCTCCATAATCTTGTGGGCGCTCGGACCCATCAAGCACTTCGTGATGCCGAGAGCGACCTCGCTACCGCACGCACGATTCAGATTCAAAACGAACGCCTTGTCGCTGCGACGAGAGACTTCGCCGAACTGTGTGAACTTCATCGCAACCTGTTTCAGGACGTATTTGCATGGGCCGGTGTGCCGAGACAAATCGATTTTGCGCGAGGCACTGGCGAATCGTTCGCACCCTACGCGCTCGTGGAACGTGGGGCCAAAAATCTCTTCGAGGGCTTGGCCGGCGAGGACCATTTGCGCGGGCTGGGCCGTGGTTCATTCATAGAAAAGCTCGCCTATTACTACAACGAGTTGAACTTCCTTCATCCGTTTCGGGATGGAAACGGCAGGACACAGCGACTCTTCTGGTCACGGGTCTCGTTCGATGCTGGGTGGCTCTTGGACTGGCGCCCGATCCATGGCGAAGAGCTGAACGAAGTGAGCCGAATTGCGAGAGAAGATGATGATCTTGGGCCGCTGCTCGATTCTCTCGCGCGCTGTGTGGTCGCGCGCTAGCGGTCACAACAGGATGCGGGGCTACACGCGAAACCACCCCCGCTAAACGACTCCGCCCCCGGCACCAGAAGGTGCGGGGGCGGAGTCGTATGGGTCAGCCTGCGGGATTAGACGCGGGGCTTCTCCTTCATTTCGGTGGTCTCGATCTCGTCACCGATCTGAATGTCGTTGAACTTGCCCAGACCGATACCGGCCTCGAAGTCCGTGCGGACCTCGGTGACATCGTCCTTGAAGCGACGCAGCGACTCGATGGCCAGGTTGTCGCCCACCACGACGCCGTCGCGGATAACGCGAGCCTTGGCGTTTCGGGTGATCGTACCGGAGCGAACGATAACACCAGCGATGTTTCCGAACTTGGAGGAGCGGAAGACCTCGCGGATCTCGGCCACACCGGACTGGACCTCTTCGTACTCGGGCTTGAGCATACCCTTCAGCGAGTTCTCTACGTCCTCGAGGGCGTTGTAGATCACCGAGTAGAAGCGGATGTCAACGCCCTCACGAGCTGCACGCTCGCGGGCCTTGGTGTCCGGACGGACGTTGAAGCCGATGATGATCGCGTTGTCGATGGTCGCCAGGTTGACGTCCGACTCGGTGACCGCACCCACACCACGGTGGATGATGCGCAGCTGCACGCTCTCATCAACCTCGATCTTGAGCAGCGACTCTTCCAGGGCCTCAACGGCACCGGAAACGTCACCCTTGATGATGAGGTTGAGCGACTCGACCTTGCCCTCTTCGAGTGCACGGGTGAAGTCTTCCAGGCTGATGCGCTTGCGAGCCTTGGCCAGCTGAGCGTTACGCTCGGCGGCTTCACGTTTCTCGGCGATCTGACGGGCGGTACGGTCCTCCTCGGTGACGATGAAGGTGTCACCGGCGCGCGGAACGCTGGAGAGACCCTGCACCTGCACCGGACGCGAGGGACCGGCCTCGGCAACGGCGTTGCCGTTCTCGTCGGCCATGGCACGAACGCGACCGTAGGCGGTACCGGCGACGATGGCGTCACCGATGCGCAGGGTACCGGACTGGATCAGCACGGTAGCAACCGAACCACGACCCTTGTCCAGCTTGGCCTCGATGGCCACACCGCGGGCGTCCTTGTTGGGGTTCGCACGCATGTCCAGGCCGGCGTCTGCGGTGAGCAGAACGGCGTCCAGCAGGTCGGTGATACCGATGTTCTTGCGAGCCGAGACGTCGACGAACATGACGTCTCCACCGTACTCTTCGGAAACCAGGCCGTACTCGGTCAGCTGCTGACGCACCTTGGCCGAGTTGGCGCCGTCCTTATCGATCTTGTTCACCGCGACCACGATCGGCACGTTAGCTGCCTGGGCGTGGTTCAGGGCCTCAACGGTCTGCGGCATGATGCCGTCGTCCGCCGCGACCACGAGGATCGCGATGTCGGTGACCTGAGCACCACGGGCACGCATGGCGGTGAACGCCTCGTGACCCGGGGTGTCGATGAAGGTGATCTTACGTTCGATGCCCTCGTGGGTGGTCTGCACCTGGTACGCACCGATGTGCTGGGTGATTCCACCGGCCTCGCCCTTACCCACATCCGCGTTGCGGATGGCGTCGAGCAGGCTGGTCTTACCGTGGTCAACGTGACCCATGACGGTCACAACCGGCGGACGCGCCTCAAGCATGTCCTCGGTCTCGGCCTCCAGCTCGCCGTCCAGGTCGATGTCGAAGCCGTCGAGCAGCTCGCGATCCTCGTCCTCGGGGGAAACCATCTGAATCTTGTAGCCGAGCTCGGAACCGAGCACGTCGAAGGTGGCCTCATCCAGCGACTCGGTCGCGGTTGCCATCTCACCGAGGTGGAAAAGCACCGTGACGAGGTTACCGGGCTGAACCGGGAAACCGGTCAGGGCCTCAATCTTGTCGGCGAAGTCGGCGATCGATGCACCGCGGCGCAGACGGATCGGGGTCGATCCATCACCACGGGGAACCGAGACACCACCGAGCGACGGGGCTTCCCGTAGCTCGAATTCTGCCCGCTTCGTCCGCTTCGACTTCCGTGCCTTGCTCTTGCCGCCACCGCGACCGAACGCACCGGCGGTACCACCACCGGGGCCACGGCCACGACCGCCACCGCCACCGGGACGGGGGCCGCTAAAGCCACCGCCGGGACGCTGGAAACCACCGGCTGCGGGAGCACCCGCACCGGCACCAGCACCGGCACCGCCGGGACGCTGGAAGCCACCGGGACGACCCGCGCCGCCACCGGGACGCTGGAATCCGCCACCGGCACCGCCGGGACGACCGGCACCACCCGGACGCGGAGCGCCGGGACGCGGCGAACCGGGACGGGGTGCCTGCGGGCGCGGAGCCTGCGGACGGGGAATGTTGCCGGGGGTGGGTCGCTGACCCATACCCTGCGAGGAAGCGAACGGGTTGTTACCCGGACGCGGGGTGCCCGCGGGGCGAGGAGGCTGCTGCCCCATACCCTGCGAGGAGGCAAACGGGTTGTTACCCGGACGCGGAGCGCCGGGCTTTGCCGCGGAACCGGGGGTTGCGGGCTTGGCCGCGGCGGGCTTTGCAGCACCGGGCTTTGCCGAGGCGGGCTTGGCCTCTGCGGCGGGCTTTGCAGCCGCCGGCTTGGCGGCAGCCGGAGCTGCCGGGGCAGCGGCGGCGGGCTTTGCAGCCGCGGGCTTCGCGGCGGCAGGCTTTGCCGCGGCGGGCTTGGCGGCCGCGGGCTTTGCCGCACCGGGGGTTGCTGCGGGCGCTGCCGCGGCGGGGGTTGCGGGCTTCGCGGCGGCGGGCTTGGTGCCCGCGGCCGGAGCCGGGGTTGCTGCGGGTGCGGACGCACCGGCGGCACCATCGGCGATGAGTGCCTCGCGCAGCTTACGTACTACGGGGGGTTCAATCGTCGAGGACGGGGACTTGACGAACTCGCCAAGCTCCTTAAGCTTTGCAAGGGCTACCTTGCTGTCCACGTTCAGCTCTGCAGCGATTTCGTGCACGCGCTGTTTTACAGCCACTTCTCTCCTGTCTGGGCCTGCCCAGACAGTGGGCAGACCATTAGTAACGGACGGGTCTCATTTCGAGCCGCTCATTAGTTGTCCATTAGCCATTCAGCCTGTTCTCTAGGGTTTGCACGTCCAGCACTCCGGTGAATCGCAGCGCCCGGCCGAAGGCCCGTCGCTTGATTGCCGTACCGAAGCACTGCAGTGTTGGATGCACCCAGGCTCCACGTCCGGGGAGCGATGCAGTCTCGTCGACAACCACCGCATTTCCCCGCAGCACAACCCTCAACAGGGAGGATCGCGCGGCGCGAGTACGGCATCCAACGCACGTTCTAACGGCTTCCATCTTACCCCCTTTGTGGGTTCTCGCCATTCCTCGGCGATTCGCGCTCGGCGAAGATCGCGGCGCCCGATGTTCGAGCGCCGCGATTTAGCCGTGGTTATTCGCCTTCGAGAATGCTGTCGGGCTGAATATCGATCTTGGCACCGGTCAGCTTGGCGGCGAGTCGTGCGTTCTGACCCTCCTTGCCGATGGCCAGCGACAGCTGGAAGTCGGGAACCAGGGCGCGAACGGCCTTGATCGACTCATCCAGGATGAAGGCGCTGGACACCTTCGCCGGGGACAGTGCGTTCGACACGAAGGTCGGCAGGTTCGGCGAGTAGTCGACGATGTCGATCTTCTCGTTCCCCAGCTCCTCGTTGACGGCGCGCACACGGCGACCCATCTCACCGATGCAGGCACCCTTGGCGTTGATCGAGGAGTCGGTGGCGCGCACGGCAATCTTGGTGCGGTGACCGGCCTCGCGGGCCAGCGAGACGATCTCGACCAGGCCGTTGGCGATCTCGGGAACCTCGAGTGCAAACAGCTTGCGCACGAGGCCCGGGTGGGTCCGCGACACGGTGATCTGCGGGCCCTTGGTGCCCTTGGCTACCGCGGTCACGTAGACGCGGATGCGGCGACCGTGCGAGTAGTCCTCGCCCGGAACCTGCTCCTCGGGGGGCAGGATCGCCTCGACGGTGCCGAGGTCGATGTGGATCATCTTGGGGTTCGGGCCCTGCTGGATGACACCGGCAACGATGTCTCCCTCGCGGTCCTTGAACTCGCCCAGCACGCCGTCATCGGCGATGTCGCGCAGACGCTGGGTAATCACCTGCTTGGCCGCATAGGCGGCGATACGGCCGAAGTCGTCGAGGTCGGCCTCGGACTCGCCGATGATCTCGCCCTCTTCGTCCAGCTCGTGCAGCAGCACGGCGACGTGGCCGGTCTTGCGGTCCAGGTGGACGCGCGCCGAGGGTTCGGCCTGGCCCTCCTGGGTGACGTGCTTCAGGTAGGCCGTGAGGATGGCCTGCTCAATAATCCCCGCCAGTTCATCAAACGGGATTTCGGTTTCCCGCTCGGTCAGTTTCAACACACTGAGGTCGATATCCATCGGAGGCCTCCTCTATATTCAGCTACACAAAACCCTGCGCTCTGGCGCGGGGTCGATCTATAACCGTACCGGATTTTTGAGCGCTTCGTCACCTCGAACGCCGCGAATTCCCCAAGTCTGGGCGAACTCTAGGCGATGAGGATGGCTAACCCAGCTGCCAGGCGGGAAAAACCCCGCGCGGGTCGACGCTCGCGCGGATCTTCTTCAGCCGGGCCGCGTTGTCGCCAAAGTAGGCGGTGGCCGGGTTTTCGATGCTCGCGTCGGGGTAGTTGACGTAGGCTCCGGGCCCCCAGGCCGGGGTTGTGACCGCCCGCAGCGAGCGGACGGCCTGGCGGTAGGGATCGGGGTTCGCTCCGTCGGCAAAGTTTGCCGTGTACTGGGCGCTGAACAGCGCGCCGCGGTGTCCAAACGCGGTGGCGTCCGCACCGAGAGCGTTGGCCTGGCCGCCGAGCGCGTCGAAGGAGAACCCGCCCTCGGTCACCCCCGCCACCTTTCCCACGGCCTCGGTGGCCTGGATCAGCGCGGTGATCTCCGCGGCGGTGAGCGCCCGGGTTGCGATCCCCGAGGTTGCGGCAAACGAGGTGCGGGTGAGCTTGCCACCCGGGCCCGAGACGCACTGGGCGGCGGTGGATCCGGCGCAGCCCGCATAGCGCATCATCGCGTCCAGATAGCCGTGCCGGGTTGCCTGGTTACGGGTGGGCGCGGGAACCCGACCCAGCAGGCCGGCGAGGGCCGCGGCGTGTCCACCATTCGGCCCGATCCAGGTGCCCGAAACACTCAGCGAAGCCCCGCCCGGATGCGTGGATCCGGTCAGCAGCTTGAGCGTGGACCACAGCTGCGGATCCGCCTGCGGGGCCCACTCCTGCCAGGCGGCGATGACCGCCGGGGCGTTGCGGGCATCCCAGGAGAGGAAGTACATGGTGACCTCGGGCGCGGGCTTGGTGTTCAGGTGGAACGCGGTAACCACGCCGAGCAAGCCACCACCCCCGCCGCGGCAGGCCCAGAAGATATCGGGATCGGTGTTGGCGTCCACGGTGCGGGTCTTTCCGTCCGGGGTCACGATCTCGATCGCCGCCACCTGATCGCTGGTGAGTCCAAACGCGCGGGCAAGCACACCCACTCCCCCGCCCAGCGCGAGGCCGCCGATGCCCACCGAGCCGCAGCTGCCGCCGCCGATGGCCCGGCCCGCCGCCGCGAGCTTCTCGTAGACCAGCGCGAGGGGCGCGCCGGCACCGATGCGGGCGACACCGGTGCCCGGATCCACCTCGACCGAGTTCAGACCGTGGACGTTGATCACCAGTTCCTCGGGCAGACCGGTGTTTCCGCCGCCCCCGCTGGACCACCCCGCGTAGTTGTGGCCGCCGGAGCGGGTCGCGATGTGCAGACCCGAGGCGGCGGCAAAGCTCACCGCGGTGGCCACGTCGGCGGCGTCCCGGGCGCGCACAATCGCCGGCGGCGCGGCCCCGTCGTATACGGGAATCTCGGTGGGCACGGCGGCGCGGTAGGCGTCGGTGCCGGGGCGCAGCAGCCGGTCGCCGAGGCTCTGAGCCAGCGCGTCCCAGTCCGGAGGTCCGGCCGAGACCGAGGGTGAGGGTGACGAGCTCGGGAGAATGCTTGGCGATCCACTCGGGCCGGGATTAGTCACCGGCGCACATCCGGCGAGCGCCAGCGCACCCAGAATCAGAAAGTGACGACGCTCCAGTTCCATCCGGTGCTCCCCTTCGCTAGCCCTCGGTTGATCGCTGTGGTCAGGCTATCCCCAACCGGGCCGCCGCGCGGGAATTTCGGGAGGTCCAATCATCAACTTCTCCAGGTATTCAGTCGAGCGATGCATATTGCCCGGCCGGTGCAATGCGGTTTTATGGCCCCACCCCCGAAGTGTTCGGGGCGACAACGACGTCAGGAGAATGCATGTCCTTACAGCGCTTATTGGGGATTGGCGCCGCAGCGATACTGGGTATCGCCGCCGCCACCTCCGCGGCCCTTCCCGCGCAGGCGGCCCCGGCCGAACCCGCGACCTCCAGCTCGTATCATCAGCCGAGCACCCCACCCGTCTTGGGCGCCACCCCCTACCAGGGTTGGAACACCTACTTCGGTCTGGGTGGGGATTTCACCACCGATAAGGTCATCGAGGTGGCCGATTTTCTGAACTCCAGCGGGCTCGCCAAGGCCGGCTACAACATCGTGTGGCTGGATGGCGGCTGGCAGGCCGACACCCCGCGCGGTGCCGACGGCCAGTTGCAGGGGGATGCCGCCCGCTTCCCCGGCGGCATGAAGGCCGTGGCCGATGCGATCCACGCCCGCGGACTCAAGGCCGGTATCTATACCGACGCCGGCCCGTTCATGCCCGAGCACTGCGGCCTGGGGAGCTACGGTCACTATCAGACCGATGCCGACACCATCGCCGCCTGGGGGTATGACGCGGTCAAGGTCGACTTCCTGTGTGGCATCGCCGCGGACCTGGATCCGCAGACCGTGTACACCGAATTCGCGACCGCGCTGCGCAACAACGCCAGCGGACGCGACATCATCCTGAACATCTGCAACCCGGTGACCTCCCCCGACTGGGGCAACTACCCCGAGTCACAGCAGTCCACCCACACCTGGAGCTACGCCCCGGCGATTGCCCAGTCCTGGCGCACCTACACCGACGTGGGCTTTGTGGGCAAGATCACCTACCGCGACGTGCTGCGTAACTTCGACGCCAACGCCGCGCATCCCGAGGTTGCCGGTCCCGGTCACTTCAACGACCCCGACTATCTGGGACCCCAGCTGGGCCTCTCCGATGAGGAGTTCCGTTCGCAGATGGCGCTGTGGTCCCTGGCCGCCGCCCCGCTGGTGATCGGCAGCGACCCGCGCACCTTCACCCCGGAGACCCTGGCGACGCTGACCAATAAGGATCTGCTGGCCATCAACCAGGACCGTCTCGGCAAGCAGGCCACCCGCGTGGGTGCGGCCGGTAACACCGAGACCTGGGTGAAGCCGCTGGCTGATGGTTCGGTGGCCGTGGGCCTGGTCAACCGCACCGACGCCCCGGTGAGCATCTCGACCACCACCTCGGCCGTGGGCCTCTCGTCTAAGCGGGTCACCGTCAAGGACGCCTGGACCCACACCACCACCGAAGCAAACGGAACCCTGCGTGCCTCGGTGCCCGCCCGCGGCGTCGCGGTCCTGGTGGTCAAGAAGGCCACCGGTGTGCCGCAGAGCGCCCGCGTGGTCGCCGATGCACCGAAAATCACCGCGATCAACGGTCAGCCGGTTCCCGCCAGCGGAGACGTGCTGACCTCGGCCGGTGCAACCCTCACCGGCACCGTGACCCTGCACAACGACGGCACGATCCCCGTGGTCTCTCCCCAGGTCTCGTTCACGGCACCCAACGGCTGGAGCGCAAGCGTGGTCGGATCGCAGCCGGCGCTGATCAAGGCCGGAAAGAGCGTGGATGTGAAGGTCAAGTTTGTGGTGCCCGCCGGTGCCAGCAACGGCGGCGTCTCGCTGGGCACCTCGGTGCGCTACATCGGCGTGCGAGGCAAGACCACCGCCAACGCCCCGGCCCTCGGTGTGACCGTGGCTCCGGCACCGCCGACCGGCACCGATCAGCCTCTCTCGGCTCACCCGTGGATCTCGGCCACCAGCGGATGGCTCACGCCGAGCGTCGATGCCAGCGTGGGCGGTGGCAGCCCGCTGAAGATCGCCGGGACCACCTACCCGACCGGCCTCGGTGTGGCCAGCCCCTCGGACATCCGCTACTACCTCGGCGGCACCGCCACCCGGCTGACCGGAGTGGTGGGCGTGGATGATGTGGTCAACAACGTCGGACCCGACGGCGGCACGGTGACCTTCTCGCTGATCGCCGATGGCCAGACCATCTGGGACAGCGGCACCGTGACCCGCGGCCACGCGATCCCGTTTGACGTCTCGCTGACCGGGGTGCGCGACCTGACCCTGCACGTGGGCGACGCCGGTGACGGCGGCTATAACGACCGCGCCGACTGGGCCAACCTGAAGATCAGCGCCCACTAACCTCGATCCGAACACCCACACGGCCGGGCCGCGGCGCACATTCTCTGCGCGTCGCGGCCCGGCTGTGTGTGTGGGGAGCGGACTCCGCCTCGGAGTTAGGGCGTCAGCCCGGTGGCGCGGATGCCCCAGTCCAGGGCCCAGGTCTCGCCGGGTTCCAGGCGGTGCAGGTCGATGCCCGAGTTCAGGGCGTCCGGGGGTGCGGTCATCGGTTCGACCGCGATGGCCAGGTGGTCGGGACCCACGCCGGGGAAATCGTGGGTCAGATAGATCTGCAGCCAGCGGAAACGCGGTTCCATCCAGAGTGCGACCGCGGCGTCTCGCCCCCGCAGCACGCTGGTTACCACCCCGTCGCGGGCGCTCAGCGCGGTGAAGCCCAGGTGCTGCGGACCGTCGAGGACCGGGACTCCCGCGCGCAGGTCCCACTCGGTGCCCGCGACCGGCACCACCAGGTCGGGTAGATCGTCGGCGTCGAGTAGCAGCGCCGCGTCCGCCGGGATGTCCAGCGTGAGCTCGGCCGCGGGGATGTCACCCAGGCGCAGGTACGGATGTGCTCCCAGGGCGACCGGGGCCGCAGTCTCCCCCGCGTTGGTCACCGTTGTGCGCACCAGGATTCCCGCGGTCTCAAGCGAGTATTCCACCAGGACATCCAGGGCAAATGGGTAACCGGGGGCCTCGCGGATCCGCGCTCCCAGGAGCACCGCGGAGGCGCGCAGCTCGCGCACCTCGAACGCGGTGTCGGCCAGCAGCCCGTGCAGCGCGTTGCCGCGGACGGGCTCGGTGGGCTCCAGGTCCAAGACCCGGCCCTCCCACTCCCAGCGGGCACCACGCACGCGATTGGGCCAAGGCACCAGGGTGACGCCCGACGCCGAAACCGGCCGCGTGGCGTCCACGCTCCCCCAGACCAGCGCGGTGTCGTTGACCCAGAGCCCCTGCAGGCTCGCCCCCACGCACGAGATGGCGGCGCGCACACGCGCGCCGCCATCGTTCAGCGTGAGGATGATCGGACTAGTTGCGCGCACCATCGGAAACCGCAGCACCGGACGCCGCACTATCGGAAACCGCCACCACGTGGAACAGCACCGAACGGTCGGGATCCAGCGAGGGCGATTCCAATCCCACCAGACGCAGGCTCTTGCCGCTCATCGTGACCCCGTCCACCATCCACGGCGGCTGGACCCCCGAGGGACGGGCACCATCGGGATAGACGGCGCTCACGGTGTAGCGAACTGCATCATCCAGCCCCGGGAATCCGATCCGGCCGACCGGCCAGGTGCGCGGACGCTCGGTGATCGAGAACGCATACAGCGCCTCATCCCGCGCGGGCGACACCACCCCCTCAAACCGGGCCGCGGGTTCGGAGAGGTCGGCGTGCACCACGGTGCCGCCGTGCAGGAGCGCCCGGTGTGCCTTGTGGAAGTCGATCCAGGCGGCCACGCCGCGCTTGGTCTCGGCATCGGCGGTCAGCAGGTTGGTCTCCACACCGAGGTGCCCCCACAGGGCCTTCTCACCGCGGTAGCTCAGCGGGTGCGAGCGGTGGGTGGTGTGCGATTCCTCGGCGCCGATGTGGGTACCCTGCAGCTCGGGCGGCACCACCAGCGAGGTCCAGCGCTGGATCTCCAGGCGCTCGTGCGGGTCGTTGCAGTCACTCGGCCATACCCGCTGGGTGCGCTCCAGCACGCCGAGGTCGATCCGACCGCCGCCGCTCGCGCAGGACTCGATTTCCAAGCCCGGGTGTCGCGCCGCCAGCTCATCCATCAGCGCGTAGGCGGCGAGGGTCTGGGCGCGCAGGCCGGCACGGCCGTCCTCCGCGTGACCGGCATCGAGCAGGTAACGGTTGTGATCCCACTTGACGTAGGCGATCCGCAGCGCGGTAATCAGCGCCGAGATCCGCTCCAGTACCAGCGCATACGCCTCGGGATTGCCGAGGTCCAGCACGTGCTGGTGCCGCGAGGGCAGGCCCACGCCGTGGCCGGCATCGAAGATCCACTCGGGGTGTTCGCGGGCCAGCTCGGAGTCCAGGTTGATCATCTCGGGCTCAAACCACAGCCCGAAGTCCATCCCCAGCTCCTCGACCCGATCCACCAGCGGTTCGATCCCGGTGGGCCACACCGCGGGGTCCACGATCCAGTCGCCGAGGGAGGTGGTGTCGTCGCGTCGACCGAGGAACCAGCCGTCGTCCACCACAAAGCGCTCAGCCCCGATCTTCGCCGACTCCTCGGCGAAGGCGATCAGGGTATCGAGATCCTGCTCGAAGTAGACGGCCTCCCAGGTATTGACGATCACCGGACGCGGCGAGCGCGGATAGGCCGGCAGCGCACGCAGGTGGCGGTGGAAGCGGGCCGACAGTTCGTCCAGCCCCTCACCCCAGGACCCGTACTGCCACGGGGTGGTGTAGCTCGCGTCCCGGGCCAGCTCGACCTCCCCCGAGGCCAGCACCTCGCTCGCGGCCAGGCGCCGCACGTCCGCCGGGGTGCGTTCGGCCACCAGGGTCTGGTTGCCCGACCAGCCCAGGTGGGTGGCCCACACCCGGCCCGAACGGAACCCGAATCCGGCCTCGCCGGCGGCGATCAACAGCGTGTGTTCGAGCCCCGGCTTGCCGCCGCGCGAGGTGCGCGCCCACTCACCCACGTGGAATTCGCGGCGCTGCGGCACACGCTCCAGCGACCAGCGTCCGGTCAGGTCCAGGATCTCGGTCGCCGCCTGCGGCACGGGCAGCGCAAGCTCGAGGCCGTCCACCCGGAAGGTCTCCTCGGCCGCGTTGGTCAGGGTCGCGCGCTGACGGATCAGACCGCTGGCGTGCAGCAGCTCGATCTCGATCCGCAGCGTCAGGCCATACTCGGGATCCGTGGCATCGGCGATCAGCGTCTCGGCCTCGGCCGTGGACGTGGTGCGCGCCTCCACGTGCGCAAACTTCGCCGCCCAGCGGCGACCGGCGCTGTCCCCCACCAGCCCCGGGCGTCCCATCCACCCCTCGCTGAGCTGGCCGAGCACGGGGATCGGCTGGGCGTAGGTCACCGGGCTATCGCCCACCGCGGGCAGCGCGGCCCGGGCGATGGTGACCACCTCGGCGGCGTCGATCGCGCCCAAATCCTCACCCCAGTAGAGAATGCGCGGCAGCCGCGCCTCGGCGAGGGAGACGATGACGCCGGTGCCACCGGCACGCAGATACACAAATTCGGAAGACATGAAAACCTCTTTACTACTTGACCGAGCCGAGGGCTAGGCCCCCGATGAAACTGCGCTGGAACACAAGGAAGACGATGGTTGAGGGGATCGCGGCGACCACGGTGGCCGCGGCAATCACCGACCAGCTGGACACATACTGTCCCTGCAGGGAGAGCACGGCCGCGGTGATCGGCAGCTTCTCCGAGCTCTGCAGCAGGGTGATTGACCACAGCAGGTCGTTGAAGATCCAGGTGAAGGAGAGCGCCCCGAGCGCCGCGAGCGCGGGCCGGGTGAGTGGCAGAATCACCTGAATGAAGATGCGCCCGACCCCGGCACCATCGAGGGTCGCGGCCTCCTGCAGCTCGTGCGGAATCGAGCGCATGAAACCATAGAGCACAAAGGTATAGAACCCCAGGCCGAAGGCGATCTGCACGGCAATCAGTGCGCCCAGGGTGTCATAGACATCGATCTGCTGGGTGATCCGAGTCACCGGAATCAGCAGCATCTGCACCGGGAGCAGGTTTCCGGCGAGCATGATCAGGAGGATCGTGCGACGGAAGGGAATCTTGAATCGGCTGAGCCCGAAGGCGGCGGCCGCGGCCAGCAGCAGGGTCAGCACCACGGTGGGGATCGTCACGATCATCGAGTTCACCAGGGCGGGAAGCAGGTCACCCTGCTGCCAGGCCTGCGCATAGGTGTCGAAAGTGAACGTGCGCGGGATGCTGGCGATGCCGTTTTTGGCCACGTCATCGAAGGTGCGGAACGAGGTAATCAGCACGATCAGAATCGGCAGGAACCAGGCCACGGAGATCAGGATGCCGGTGGTGTGGAATCCGGCGGTGGCCGCGCGGCGACGGCGCGAGCCGCGCCGGACCGCGGGCCGGGGTGCCGGAACCGGAAGGGTTTCGCGGCGGGACGGAAGCGTATCGGTCAAGATTCCTTCTCCTCGGACAGGGCACGGACAAGGTAGGAGATGATCACGGCGATGGCCAGCACAAAGATCACCACGGAAATCGCCGAGGCGTAGCCGAGGGCGTGGGAGCTAAACGCGGTCGAGAACATGTAGGTGCTGAGCAGCTCGGTCGAGTGATACGGGCCGCCACCGGTCATGGCCCAGACGATGTCGAAGGAGCGTAGCGAGTCGATCAGTAGGACCGAGATCACCACCATGGTCACGCTGCGCAGCTGCGGGAGGGTCACGAAGCGGAAGCGCTGCCAGGCCGAGGCACCGTCCATCCTGGCGGCCTCCTGGACCGAGGGGTCCAGGGCCTTGAGCCCGGCGATGAAGAGCACCATCACGTAGCCGATTTCGCGCCACAGTGCGGCGATGATCACGGCGTAGAGGGCGGTGTCCGAGTCGCCCAGCCAGACGCGGGTCCAGTCGTGCAGACCCACCGCGTCGAGGACGTTATTGAGGACACCATTGGGCTGGAAGAACGCGCCCCAGATCAGCGCGGTCACCACCAGCGAGAAGACGATGGGGAGGAACAGGGCGGTGCGGTAGATGGCCACGCCGCGTCGCTCGGACTGGAAGAGCAGGGCCACGCCGAGGCCCGCGAGGAAGGAGATGCCGCCGAAGAGCACGATCCAGATCGCGGTGTTTTTCAGCGCGGTGAGGAAGATCGGATCCGAAAACAGGTCGGTGTAGTTTTGGACGCCGACCGAGGTGGCCGGGCCGATCCCGTTCCAACGCAGGAACGAGAGCGAGATGCCCTGGAAGGCCGGCCAAAACACGCCGACGGCCTCGATGAGGAAGGGAACAAGAACGAGTACGAAGACGAGCGGCGGCGGAACCTTGATCCGCCGCCGCCCGCGTACCGGAGTACTGATTGTCACGAATTAGCTCGGATCTTCTGGGACGCATCTTCCCAGGTCTTGAGGATCTGGTCGATGTTTCCGGGGTTGGCGATGAACGAGGTGAGGGCGGTGTCGGCGGGGGTCTGCTGCGCATCCCCGGCGTCCCGGTTGAAGAACTGGGTCACCGACTTGGCCGACTGGATCATGTCCTTGCCCTGGGTGGCCAGGGCATCGAGGGTGACCGTGGCCTTGAGGTTTGCCGGCAGCGCGGTCCCGTCCTGGCCCTTGGCCAGCTGGGTCTGCGCCTCGGCACTGGCGATGAAGTCGAGGAACTTCTTGGTCAGCTCGGGCTTGGTGGTCTTGACGCTGGCGATGAAGCCGTCGGTCGGGGCCTCCTCGGCGATCGGCACCGAGGGGTCGATCACGGGGAACTGGAAGAAGGCCAGGTCGTCCTTCTTGTCCGCGGGGATCGCCGGCTGTGCCCAGGCACCCAGCAGGTACATGGCCGCCTTGCCCTGGGAGAAGTCGCTGATCGCCTGGTTGTGCGTGGTCCCCAGGGTCGAGGGGTTCACAAACGGCAGGATCTGCGCGAACGCCTCGAAGACCTTCTTGACCTCGGGGCTGTCATAGGACTTCTTGCCCGCGAGCAGCTCCTGGTGGAAGTCGGCACCGTTGATCCGCAGATCCAGGTAGTCGAACCAGGCCGAGGCCAGCCAGGTGTTGTCGCTGAGCCCCATGGTGATCGGGGTCACGCCCTCGCCCTTGATCTTCTCCGACAGGGCCAGGAACTCGTCCCAGGTCTTGGGCGGAGTCACACCGAGCTTTTCGAAGTCGCTCTTGAAGTAGTAGACGCCCCACCAGTAGTTGTTGGTGGGCACAAACACCTTGGTGCCCTTGGCATCCTCACTCAGCGAGGCGAGGTTCTCGGGGAAGTCGGCCTTGTTCTTGTCCCAGACGCTGTTCAGATCCAGCAGCAGGTTCTGGTTGGCGAAGTCGCGGGTGGCCTGACCGGCGTACCAGGTGTAGACATCCGGCGGATTCTTCGAGGTCAGGTAGGAGGGCAGCTGCTGGTTGAAGGTCTGGGTCGGGATGCTGTTGATCTTGACCGTACCCTCGCCCTTGGCGTTGAAGGTCTTGACCAGTTCTTCCAGGCCGCCCTTTTCGGCGTCGGTGAATCGTGACTGCAGGATCAGCGGTCCCTCGGAATCGGGGCCCTCCTTCGGGCCCTGTGCCTCGCCGCCGGTGGACACACAGCCTGCCAGCAGCGCGGTGGCCAGGATGGTGCTTCCTACGGCCCCGAGCCATCGGGTGTGCTTACGGGTCATCTTTGACTCCAATTCATTGGGGGAATTTCACGATCGGTGTGTGCTCAGGCGACTGATTCCACGACCGAATGTATCCAATTTAAGCGGGCAGACCCGCACGGCGTAGAAGGAAGCCGCGAACAATATGGACATTTCGATGATCCTGCGCAAGAATTCTGGCATGCTCATTCCCGATGGTTTTCCCGGACAGCGCATGCTGGTCCTCCCCCGCCCCCGGGCGCGCGAATTTCTCCAGCAGGAGGGCACGCTGGGGCTTGTGGTGACCGACTGCGGATACTTCCCCAAGGCTCAATCCCACGGCAGGCGGCGCATCTCCCCGATCCCACAGGCCGTGGTTTTGGCGTGTGTGGAGGGAGCCGGCTGGTGCGAAACCGAGGCCGGACGATTCGAAGTGGAACGCGGCCAGGTGGTCATCCTGCCGCCGGGTCTGCCGCACTCCTACGGGTCCAATGAGGAGAATCCGTGGACCCTGTGGTGGTTCCATGTGGCCGGCCCCCAGGTGGCATCGTTTCTGCGTGTCGCGGATATCACCCCGGCGACCCCGGTGCGTTATCCGCGGGATCTCTACCCGATCGTCTCGCTGATGGCCGAGGTGCTGGCCTGGATGGAACGCGACTCCACCACCACGAGCCTGCTCGCCGCCTCGGGGGCCGCCTGGCATGCGCTGACGCTGCTGGCCACCGTGCGGGCGCAGTCGGGCCAGCGTGAGGACGTGATCGAACACGCGGTGGACTACCTGCGTGCCCATATGGCCGACCGGATCAGCGTGCCCGACCTGGCGGCGATGGCCTCGCTCAGCGCCTCGCACTTCAGCGCACTGTTTCGCAAGCAGATGGGGTATCCGGTACTCCAGTATCAAACGATGCTGCGGATGGGCCGCGCCCGCGAGCTGCTGGACACCACGGGATCTACGGTCGCGGCGATCGCCGCCGAGGTCGGCTATCCCGACGCCCTGTACTTCACCCGGCAGTTCAAAAAGCTCCACGGCGCCACCCCGCGCGAATACCGCGACCAGCACAAGGGCTGAGCGCGGTATTCGCGGGCGGTTCAAGTAGTGGACGCTAGGCGCCTACCGTTTCCAGGTCCGCGTGCAGCGCCCGCACCAGTGGGTTAGCCGGGTCCTTGGCCGCGCGGGTGGCCAGCAGGTCGGCCGCGCGAGCGACGTCTCCGGCGAGGAGGGCGAGCTGGGCCTCCATCACGTCCAGGAGGTTGTCCTGGGTCTGCTGAACGTCCTCATGGAAGATCAGCATCGAGGGCAGCGAGGTCGCAAAGTAGTCGATCTTCGCGACCCTGGTCCGGGTATCGGCCACATACTCGCCGAGTTCCCGGGTCAGCCGCTCGGCCAGCGCGTCCTCGCCCAGGCGGCGGGCGGCGCGGATCGAGTAGTACGTCATCGGCGAGTGCGGCACCTCAAGCATCGTGGTGAAGTCTCCGGCGCTGTGGGCGGCGGTTGTCCAGGCCTCGGCCGCCTCGGCGTCCTGCCCTGCGACGGCGAGCGCATCCCCGAGCGCCAGATATAGGTCCGACCGGTTGGCCAGCGGGTGCGGGGCCTCCCCGAGGTTCCCCGGCACCGTCACCACGCTGCGCAGCGCGGCCAACGCGGTTTCGGTGTCCCCCGCGGCGAGCGCTCGAGCGGCCACCGCGCGCTGAGCCAGCGACCAGACCCGGATCGTCTCGCCCTCGCCGCCCTCCCACGGGCTGAACTGGCGGGTGGATAGCAGGGCGACGGCCTCGTCGATCCGGTCCTCCAACACCAGGAGTTCGGCGTAGGCGAGGGCTAGGTCGTCGCGGTCGCGGGCGGCCTCCCCCGCCGCGGCCAGCGCGTCCAGGCGCTCGGCGGTGGGGGTTCCCACCCGACGGGCGAGCTGATCGGCCTCGAAGCGCAGCTTGGGATCGGCGGGATCCGCGGCCACCGCCCGGGCGTAATACTCGACCGCGCGGGCGGGATCGCCCTGCACGTTGTGGGCCGCGAGTCCCAGCCCGCGCAGCACGACCGGGTCCCCGGGCTGGATGCGCTCGGCATGCTCCAGCTCGGTGATGCCCTCGGCGTAGCGACGGTGGAAGTAGAGCCAGTGCGCGAGCAGGGTGTGGGCGCGGGCGTCATCGGTGGCGGCGATGCGGCGCTCCAGCAGCTGGGCGTCGGCGAGGGATGCGGCAAAGCAGCGATCCGCCGAGAGCGTGCGCGCCTCGGCAAGCGCCGCGGCGGCCTCCTCGGAACGGCCCAGCGATTCCAGCAGCTCGGCGCGATAGTAGGCGATCAGCACGGCGGGGTCTCCGGCCCCCTCGACCGGGCGGACCCGGGCGGCGGTCTGCGCGGCAGCAAACACCCGCAGGGCATCCTCGGTGAGCCCGAGCGCCGCATATTCGCCGGCCACGTCGCGGAGAATGCCCGCGTCGCTCGGGCCGGACGACTCAGTGAGAGCGGCAGAGCCGCCGGCAATACTCGGGTCGGAGGTCGCGGCGAGGCCGGTGACGGCATCCCCGGGCGACCGCGATTCGTTCTCCTCCAGGTCCCGCAGCCAGGCATCCAGCGGATCCAACGTCCGCGCCTCGGCCAGGACCGCGGCGGCCTGCCGATCCTCGCCGAGGGCCCGCAGCGCCAGCACCCGGAGGGCGAAGGCCTGCAAATTATCGGCGTCAAAGCGTGCGGCGATCTCGGCGTGCTCGCGCACATCGCTCCAGCGCGACGCCCGCGCGGCAATGCGGGCGCGCTGCAGGTGCGCGGCACTCCGCCAGGCAAAGTTCCAGGCGGCCTTGCCGAACGCCTCCTCGGCGTCGGCATCGCGGCCCTGGGCAACCAGGACCACGCCCAGCAGGTACAGCGCCTCCCCGTCGATCGGGTTGAGGTTCCGCCGGGTCTGGCGGGTGATCGCCGTGCGCAGGTAGTCCTCGGCCTCGGCCAGGCGGCCGGTGGTGAGGCGCAGGCTTGCCAGCGCGACGTTGCTGCGAGCATCCAGCGGGTCGCGGCGCAGCACCTCCTGGAAGTAGGGCTCGGGTGAGCGAGTGGCGTGCCGGTTCTGAACCAGGTGCACGCCGGTCACATACAGCTCATCCACCGAGTCGATGTCCGCGGGAGCGGGCGGCTCGGTCGCGGTGTCGAAGCCGTCGGCGGAGGCGTCGCGGTACTCGGTCGAGGCTTCGAGGATGATCGCCCCGTCGGCAGAGGTGTCGGCAGCAGCATCGGCCAAGACCAGGCGCAGGTCACCCTCGACGGCGACCGGCACCCGGGTCAGCAGCGGGTGTCCGGGCTTCAGCGCGGTCTCGGTGGACCACAGCTCGGTGCCCTCGGTGTCCACCAGGGCAATCCGAACGCGCTCGCGCACGCCGGTGCTGGCAACACCGATGACGGCGTTGCGCTCGGCCCCCTCCCCCTCGATGCTCAGTCGGATCGCCGCCTCGGTGTTCGCCTGAGTCAGCGGTCCGATGCCGTGATACGGGAACCAGAACTGGCTGAATGTCTTGGTCTCCCCCGGGGTGAGGAAGGTGAAGTCGGGCTGGTTGTCGGTGTAGACCCCGGCCATCAGCTCCACATAGGGCTCGGAGTCGTCGCTGAGGTTGGCATCCCAGGCGCGACCAAACGGCGCGGTTCCCCAGGTCCACTGCTTCTTGCCCGGCGACACATGGTGGTCGGCGATGTGGGCGAAGCCGAGGCCTGTGTGGTGGTCGTAGCCTCCGAAGAAGTCGTCCCCGCTGGCCACGCACATATAGGAGGTGGGCACCGGGATGTTGCGATACCAGTCGATGCGGTCGGCGTCCTCGGCGATGAACTCGGGATCCCCGACCCGCGCCCGGGCCGCATAGTCGATGCCGTAGTAGGGCTCGTCGGCGGCGGGGAACGCGGTGGCGGCGCGCTTGGCGTGGTCGGCAACCACGTGGGCGTCGGCGGGGAAGAAGGACTGATACTCATCGTGCACCCGCACCGCGACGTTTGCCCACCAGAGGAAGGTCTGGGTGGTGTCGGTGCGGTTGAACACGCGCACGCGCGCCTCGATGACCGCGCTGTCCGGGCGCAGCCGGATGCCGTGCATGCCCTTCATTCGGGCGAAGGGATCGTGGTCCGAGCACCAGACGGTAATCGAGCCGTCCTCCTCGTGTTCGATGCTCCAGTCCATCGGCAGGAAGGTACCGGGGCGGTGATGCTGGGGCCAGTTGAACTCGATGCCACCGGAAATCCAGGGGCCGGCCAGGCCCACCAGGGCGGGCTTGATCGCGTCGTTGCGGTAGAACAGGTCCTTGCCGGTGAGCTTGTCCACGGCGATGTGGACGCGGCCGCCCAGCTCGGGCAGGATCACCAGGCGCAGATAGCGGTTTTCCAGGTGCAGGGCCTGCCAGGTTTCGGTGGTGGCCTCGTGGCTGACCGATTCGATGAAGGGCAGGGGATACACCCGCCCCGAGGATCCCTGGTAGACACGATTCTCCAGGAACGCAGGCAGGCGTTCGGGGGTTCCGGGCAGGTACGTGGGCAGCTCCACCGGCTCGCTCCATCCGGCAACCGCGGCACTGCGCTGGTCGGAGGGGATTTCGGGGAGGGGAAAGCGTGGGTTTGTGTGGCTCATACCCAGGAGATTAGGGCTCGAAGCGGGCAAAAAACATGCCCGTTCCAATGCGTTACCTGGACGATCTGCTGATTAGGTTTCCCCGCAACTCGGTATTCATCAACGGGAACCTGCGTGATTCAACGGCTACCGAGGGTTATCTCCCAGATCGCGGCGGCGAGTGGAAACGCGCTGCGGATCCACCCGCTCCCCCTCCGGGGTCACGTAGGCCAGCTCCACCGGCTGCTGATCATCCAGGGTATAGGCATCCACCCGACGACTGTTTTCCAGGGGTCGATTCTTGGCACCCCAACCGGCGAGCGCGCTCACCAGCATGTTGAACTCGCGTCCGGCCTCGGTCAGCACGTACTCGAAGCGCTCGCGCGAGCCCGGTTCCCGGTAGCCGTGGCGCTCCATGATGCCCTCCTCCACGAGCTTGCCGAGACGGTCGGTGAGAATGTTCGGGGCGATGTGCAGGCCGTCGCGGAAGTCGGCAAACCGGGTGGTCCCGCGCAGCAGGGCGCGGCGCAGGATCAGCATGGTCCAGCGATCCCCGACGATTTCCAGGCTGCGGTGCACGGGGCACAGCTCGGGGTCGAGTGTGGGATCTGGGGACTGCGTGTGGCCGGTCATAACAAAAAGTTTACCCACCTGAGTTGCAAATATCTACTTAGGTGATCTAGATTGTTTTTTACTACTCAGCACTCGTTTGTTAGGACACCATGCCCACCCTGTCATCCCGCGCCAGCTTCTGGACCGCGGCCGCCGTCGCGGCCCTCGCGCTCTGGTCCAGCGCCGCGCCCACCCTCGCCTATCCGCTCTACGAGGCGCAGTGGGGCATCAGCTCCGCGGACGCCACCTGGATCTTCTCGGCCTACCCGGCCATGCTGATCGTGGTCCTGGTCCTCTTCGGAAACCTCTCCGACTACATCGGCCGCCGCAACACGATCCTGCTGGGCCTCGGTGCCCAGATCATCGGCACCCTGGTGTTCGCCTTCGCCCCGGGCTACGCCTGGCTGATCATCGCCCGGCTGTTCATCGGGGCCGGCGTCGGGTTGGCCCTCAGCCCGGCGAGCGTGGCGATGGTTGAGTTCGCGGCCCCGGGCAAGAAGGAGAGCGCGGGCTCGGTTACCACCACTGCGACCGCCGTGGGCCTTGCCCTCTCGACCCTGGTAGGCGGCGCGCTGATTCAGTACGCGCCCCTGCCACTGCACCTCAACTTCTTTGTGCTGGCCGCGGTGACCCTGGTGGTCTTTGCCTTCGCGACCGCCCTCCCGCGCCACAACCCCGCCGAGCCCGCCGGACGCTGGCGGGTGCGTCCGATCGCGATCCCCCGCGGCTCACGCAAGCTGTTTGGGATCGGGGCGATCACGATCAGCGCCGCCTACCTGTGCGGCGCGCTGATCCTCCCGCTGGGCGCCCAGATCGCGCACACCCTGGCCGGCTCGAACAACGCCCTGGTCACCGGATCCCTGATGGCGATCTTCCCGGTCATGGTGGCCGCCGGATCCCTGCTGACCCGCACCTGGCACGTGCGCTCGCTGACCTTCACCGCCGGAATCACCCTGATCATCGGGCTGTGGCTGTTTGATCTGACCGGAAGCGTCCCGAGCCTCGCCCTGTACTTTGTCGCCTCGGCCCTCGCCGGGCTCGGCTACGGCCTCTCGTTCACGGCCGGGCTGACCATCCTCACCCGCTTCGCCGCCCCCAAACACCGCGCCAGCATGGTCTCCGGTGGGTACCTGATCGGCTATGTCTTCCAGGGTGGCGCGGCCCCGATCCTCGGTGCGATCACCACCGGCTCGGGCATCCGCACCGCGCTGCTGGTTGGCGCGGTCTCCTACACGCTGATCTTCCTGGTCATGATGATCTCCGCCCGCCACCTCACCACCCCCTCCCCCGAGGTGGCCGCCGCGGCCTAACCTGCACACCACAATGGCCGCCGCTCCCGGTGGGACGGCGGCTATTGTGGTGTGTGATTCGGATTGCGATTGAGCCAGGCGGGTTCCCACAGAATAAGGAGATGCCGAACAAAAACGTGGCGCGGGGTACCGAGGACACGAGTGGCTCCCACGATGCTGGCGGATATCGAAGCAACCCCCGCCTGCGCCCCGCACACGCTGTCCACACTAGTGCCACTGAAATCAGTACCATCTCCACGTATGACGTTCATGGAGACAGTATCGAATCGGTATCAGTATCGGTAGATACAATTTCCCGGAAAAGGCCCACAGCCGTGATCGCCGCACTGAGGATCGTTTGCATCAGGCTATCGGACCTCAGACCCAGGGGAGCCCAAACCACAGTTTCACTGTACTTCTCGCCACTGATAGAGGATTCCTTACTGTCCGGGCGAGATTCGACCGGCTTGACATAGCCAGCAAACGACAAGCCGACGTCGATAGTGAAGCATTCGGAGGCAGGTCCGCCGACGATAGAAATACCGCGGCATCACTCGGTAACTTTCGACACAATCATGAGCCACGCAAGTGCGACATGCAGACTTCACAAATGCTCCACGACTACACCCGAGGAGCCCTTAAGGATTTCTGATCCGCCCATCTAAATAGACCAACGGGCTTTCGTCGAATCACTCGGCCAACACGAGGAAAAGATTCCCTCCAAGCACCCTTGCTCCTCAACACGATGCGTTCAGTCAATTTCGTAATCATTTACAACACCTATTGTATTGAAAGTATTTCTGAGCTACTTTGGCGGAACGAACGACACACAAGGTGACGTTCATAACCAGCAAGGAAACAAACATGACTACATACGAAGCACCTCTAGTAGTTGAGATTGGCGAATTTGCAGATATCACTCGTGGCGTAATCGGTTCACGCCACGAGGCCATCGGCTACTTCTTCGGCTGATCATGACGAGCCTCGGTAAGCTTGAACAACTGATCGCTGTCCCAGATAGTGCTGCAGGCGCTCGACTTACCGAGGTTGCTTCGCTTGATGTTTTGATGACATACGAGTCAGGTCGCCCGGCCATAATCGGTTCTAAGGTCACAGGACGATCGTGGAGCTATTCCATAAAGGGTCGATCCTTACTCGCTATTGGATCTCTCCCTCAACAGATCCCGACATCAATCCTGAACGCGTTCGAAAAAGCGCAGACCGTTGATGATTTTGATTCGATGAGCATCCCCGGCTCTTTTGCATTGGCCATTCGCATCGGTCGTAGGATTCGATTTCAAGGAACGATTTCAAGCCTCCGGCAAGTGCACTGGTGCAGGTTTAATGGCGAAGTGGTCGCAGCAACCGAGTCCGCTGTTCTTGCATCTTTGACGGGGCTTCAACCAGATTTGCGAGCGTTGACGCGTTGGATGATTACCCCTCACGCTCCGCATCCGCTGAACACATTTTCTGCGTGGGAGGGAGTTCGAACCGTTCCTCCCGGTTCGTACCTCGTGACCGAATCAGGCCGGGCAGAATCCATCTCATACTGGCACCCGATTCGACCTGACCAAAGCTTCGAGGCTAGCGCCAGGGGCATCCGCGAGAGGCTTGCTGAAGCGATTGAGACACGAGTCAATTCTCCATTCCCGCTAACTTCAGATGCCTCGGGAGGCATCGACTCGACCATTGTGCTCTCTCTTGCAGCACAACAGCGTTCCGACATTTGCGCGTTCACAACCGGGCCATCGCAATTGCTAAATGACGATCTCAGATGGGCTGCTCTGGCCATCGATAATGCCGGAATCAAAGACTGGATCAGGTCGGAAGGCCCCGATTTTCCTGAGGTATTCAGCCGCATCGATGGCGCTCTCATTAGAACAGACGAACCATTTGCAGGAGAAGCATTAAAAATGCGCACCCATTTCATTGCACAGCGTCTGTCCAAAGATTTCACCGGATCGTTCATCACGCACCTTACTGGCCGCCTTGGCGATGAACTCTTTTCGAGTGGGATTTCGCACCTTCGGGATCTAAAGCTATCGAGAATCCCTGAAGTAATCGACAGAATAGGACTGCTACATGCTCGGACACGTCAAAGCAGGGGTTCATTATGGGGTTGGGCAAACTCACGTGCACCGTATTCAGTTGCCTTTCAAAGATTCCTTCGAGACGGCCATATGTCCCCTGGCTGGCACACTCATGAAATCAAGATCCCCGAGTGGATAAATGCGGCATCTTTTGAGCAATTTAGTGACGGCTTCGATACAACAGTCGATGTTTCTGCGCGTGGGGAAACGGCTGAGCAACACGAAACCCTTGTTCGAGTCTCAGCCAGCGGAGAATTGCTTCGTCATGAGATGGCGATTATGGCAAACCAAGGAGTCTTCCTCGAGGTGCCGTTGGGCGATGATCGAGTCCTAGAATCGGTTTTTCATTCTCCGATCGGATCACTTCAAGATCCGCGAACGGTGAAGCGAATTTTCACTTGTGCTGCCGCGGGGCTAATGCCAGGCGAGATCGAGCGGCGAACAACAAAAGTTGATAGTACACGCCTAATTTGGACTGGATTTGCGAACCATAAACAGGCATTACAGCGGGTTTCAACAGACATGCTTGTCGGGCATTCAGCACTGATCGACGAACCCGGATTCGCTAGATCATTATTCGGCCCGCACCCGCCAAGCCTTTCACCGATGTCCCTTTGGCGGACCCTCTCGGTCGAAGTCTGGTTGCGAGACCTCCAGAACATGCGTCCCGTAATTTAATTCACGATTGGGCTAAACCGAATGAAACGTTCTCATAAAATCAAGATTTTGCGGTCTAATGATGGAGCATGTGTGGTCCTCGATTCTACAAGCGGCGAATACTTTCAGCTCAACGCGGGCGCTACTGCCGTATTACATATGCTGCTCGACGGTGAGACTCCCGCACACGCCGCTGCGGTGCTTGCCAATGAGCATGCCAACGTGACACTGGAACAAGTCAAGAGCGACATCAACGCAATACAACTCGAGTTCGCGGCCCGCGGATGGATCTCTCAACCGTGAACGATCATATCGAGATGGTTGTGCCACGTCCGCACTTCGCTGGAGGATTCATTCGTCGCCTCCAAGTCTGGGCATGTATCAGCGCGGCTCACATTCTTGCTCGACTCAGCGTGCCAAAAATTGAATGGGTTTTGCACTCCCTTGCGGCCCGAGCAAGACCGGCAATCGTCGAGGCAGTCGGACCTCGAAGAGTTGAAATTGAAGCTCTTAGTGCATCCTGCTCAGGAGAAGGCTGCCTTAAACGATCATTGGCGATTTTCTTATTGTCTTTTCACGACGACCACACGGTTCCGACTTGGAAGTCTGGTGTCCAAATTGAACCCTTTCGCGCCCATGCTTGGGTTGAATGCGCACAGGTTGCAGTCGGAGAACCGTCGGATTTTAATTCAGACGAATTCTTGATCGCGATCAGCATCGGAGTGCAAAATGATTGATTCTGAAGCACCCAAAAACACACGCGCCCTATTTGTCGATGCGAACGATCCAAATTACGACGACGTCGCCGAAACTTACGGTGATGATTTTATTAATTCTGTCGGTAGTGAAATTGTGGCCATACTGACTCCTCAATCCGGCACCCACGCCCTCGATGTAGGAGCAGGAAGGGGCGCAGTAACGCGTGCGCTGGTGGCGAACAGAATCGAAACGTGGGCCATAGATCTATCTCCTCGAATGATTGATCAAATTCAGACGATAATCCCTCCCAGCAGGTGCTTGGTAGGAGATTGTGGAGATTTGCCGTTTTCAAATGAATCATTTGATTCAGTAACCGCCGGATACGTTCTGACAGTTGCACCAGACCGCACACAAGAAATGCTCGCCGAATGGCATCGTGTACTGAAATCTGGCGGGAGACTAGCAGTCTCTGAGCCCGGTCCTATCCACGCAGACTGGCTGTGGCTTCACGAACTGGCAGCGAGCTTTTTCAAACGCCCCGGTCCTCTCGAGCACAATCGTCAACTGAAGTCTGAACGGGAGAATATTCTTCACGCCGCAACTCAACTAGGGTTTACAAGACGCTCAGAAGCCATGTACAGAAATCCAATTAGATTCGATCAAATTGAAGCTGCTTTTCAATACCTATCGGTGTCGGGACTTGAGTCCGGGTGGAAACAGCTATCAGATTCAGAATCACATCAATTTAGGACCAGGGTACGCGCAGGCTTGTGTGAAATGTTCGAAAGTAAAAACATGATCGTCGTTGACCGCTGTGCCGCTCTTCTCCTGTTTGAGAAACGTGGGAGTGCCCGCATCCGGGATGGAATCAGACATATCGAATCGAAGGCGGAGCACCTCGATGGATGAACTTTGCCAGCGACTCGACCACACGATCTATCTCAGAGCCAAAGGGGCTGTCTGCGACTAAATATGTCCAAGTCGCCGAGGGCCTAGCAAGGACAGGATCATCCACCGTCAATGTGCCGTCTTCGAGGCATTTTAGGAAGCCAGCGAATCCAACGCTCCATGCCTCAAGAAGCACAGTGAAAGCTTGGTTCGCAAGACGCGTAAATTCTTGCAACGGATTCTGCTTCGCTAGCGATCGCAAGTGAATTCCATCTCTGAGTTCCATTAAATACGACAGGTGTTGAGTCCAACCGTCGTCGAGTTGCATCAGGAGTGCGTCCCGAACGAGATGAGATTCTCCCAAGCCTCGAACATTTTCAGATAATGTGCAGCACCCTTTCCCAAACGGCCATCCTTCAAGACAAGCGAGTCCATCTCCGGCCATTACCTTCGCCCTCATCGCCAGAACATCATCGCGCTGGGCATCAATAATGCGTTGGTAATCTCTCGTAGTGCGATGACGTTGCATCGTTTTTCCCTCAGCTACCCGCTGCGCATGATCGTAAATTCGATGAAACCGTCGGTCTAAAATCACACCATCTGGACCAACATCCTGGGGCACCAGATTCAACACGAGATGCTGTGTCACCACTGAGTCTTCCAAGCTCGTATAAAAGACGCTGCGACCCGGGGAACCGTGTCGGCCGGCACGGCCACGCAGCTGTCGGTCATCCCGTGCACTGCCACATCGCTCTAGTCCGAGAACAAGCAGTCCGCCGAGCCTTTTTGATCGGCGGTCAAGCCTTATGTCGATGCCACGACCGGCCATTCGAGTTGATACGGTGATAACAGCTGGCCGACCGGCGCTGGCGAGAATTGAAGCTTCGTCCGCATGATTTTTAGCATTGAGTACTACAGGGTCCATGCCCAAACCGATCAAAAGCTGAGAAAAACGCTCGGACTCAACAACGTTTTGAGTCGCAACTAACACGGGCTGTCCGCCGGTATGCGCAGCCAGAACTCGTAACGCTGCAGCCTTATTACGTTCCTTCACAGATCGGAACAATTGATCGGACTCATCTACACGTATACGTGGCAGATGTGAAGGTATCGCCCCAATCCTAAGCTGCAGGTCTTCCGCCAGCTGCTGCGCAGCTTCTACGGCTGACCCGCTCATTCCCATGCAGAATCTATAACGGCGAACAACCGATTCAACAAGCATTTGGTCGAGAATCTTGGCATGTGATGTAGCCGACAACCCTTCTTTCTGTTCAATTGCCGTTTGCAGCCCGTCCGGCCAGCGCTGGAGAGGAGATACTCTGCCGCGTACTTTGTTTATTATCTGGACTCGCCCATCCGAAACCAAGTAATCAACGTCTCGTATCAGTAAAACTTCTGCGTATGGAGCCAAGTGAGCAGCCGTAAGTAGGTCAATCGACGTTCCCGAATAGAGGTTCACGACACCAAGTCGCCGTTCAAGGTGGGTAATCCCCGCTTCAGTAAACGTTGCCGTGGTCCGTGGGCTATCAACCTCGTAATGCCTTCCACGAGTCATTTCCGCAATCACGTTTGCAAGCGATTGAACCATGTCGTTAACCGGAGACTCATCGGCAATGACGAGCGGCACCGTAGCGTCATCTAAAAGCACAGCGTCTATCTCATCAATGATCGCAACATCTAGTTCCGGGACCATGAACGCCGAGGCGTCTACCCGCTGACGGTCACGCAACGTATCGAACCCAACCTGATGTACTGTCGTGTAAATGACATCGGCTCTGTAACGATTCCGTTTTTCATCAACATCCATAGGATCTGTAATAAAAGATACGCTCACACCAAGGTGATCAAAGAACGGACCGGATGCTTCGGCATCTCGTTGCGCCAGATAATCATTGGCAGACAGCACGTGAACTCGACGACCAGACACGGCGAGGCTGCCGGCGACGAGAAACCCAACAAGTGTCTTGCCTTCACCTGTTTCCATATCGACGGCGCAGCCTTGCATCATGCTAATTGCAGCAAGAATCTGAGATTCTACGGGGTCCAGACCAATCGTCCGGTGCGCAAGCTCAGCTACATATGCAAGAACAGCGGCCTCATCACGACCCGGAACCTCAGGGGTTCTTTCCCGAAGGTCGTGCAGACCAATACCCAGAGTGCTGCTATCGACGGAGTAAAGGAGTTGCCGGATATCGCTACAAGCGTTGGCAGTTTTGCCGAAACGATTGAGATTTTCGGTGCCCGGATCATTCCGCAGGCGTCCTATAAGCTGCACACCAAACTGCCACCACGCTGCGTTCTTCTTAGTTGTTCGAGACTTATGCATGGTGGCCCTTTCTTCGTCAATTCTCCGAATGCAAGGCTCCGTCAGCATAGGAGCCATAATTCACGTGCCCGCGAAACTACACCTCAATTACAACCCTTACTGTATTGAAAATCAATACCTAAGTGCGGTCGCATCAGTGCACGGGGCGAATCACGTCAGCACTGTTCAGACCACACAGCCTTGCGTTACATTACAATTTGTATGCACGTCTCATTCCGCGAGCTAGATAGAGAAATATCGATGACAAGGGCAAAAGATCCGGCACACAAGAATGAGGGACGCCCTCGAAATGTGAATATCAGCAACGCACTGCTCCACGCGGTCGAACGGCGTGTTAAGGAGAGCGGCTTTGACAAGCTCACGGTAGATACAATCGTCCAGGACGCAGGAACAACTCGTCAGACGTTCTACCGCCGTTATCCCAACGTTGCTACAACCGTGTTAGATTTACTCGAAACAAAGTACGGAAGCCCAATCGAGATTAACACTTCAAGCCTCGAAGACGATTTGCTGTCGGTTCAACAAGGCGATGCGAAAATGTTGTCAAACCCATTTGTGTCAAAGAGTCTTCCCGGGATTCTCCACTTGGCGAGCACAGAGCTCGAAGTTCGACGCCGTTATTTCGAGGTGATGATTGCCCCTCGTCAGCGAATAATTAACCAGATCATTGCGGCTGCAATCCTACGAGGCGAGGTAACGACAGGCGACCCTAATCCGGAATATATTCGCGAGCTATTATTTTCGCTCTTAGTGGCTCGAGTGGTCCTACCGCCGATTGAACCTCTCGACGATCTTTTCATTCGACGGTCTGTGGCGACTGCGATGAGGGAACTCGGCGTACTACCCCGGAGTGCAGACACTCTCTCAGCTCGGTCAATTTCCGCCATCTGAGAACGGGGTGTAGCTGGCTTGCATTGGTTCACACAATCGTAAGAAGGTGGAGTCTTCACACGTTTCCACGTAATAACTGCAACGTTTCAAGCAGACGTTTTCAGTAAGGACTCGACGAAGTGTATACCGGACCCAATGTGTCGGTTCTAATTCAAAGAATGTCCCCATCGAGACAACTCGCCGCCGCGTCCGATGGGATACGGCGGCGTGTTGTCTCGCACGTTACTAGCCGCGGGCGGCCACCAGGGCGGCGGTCAGCTCCTCGATCTTGATCGGGGTACGCTCGCCGGTGCGGCGGTCCCACAGCTCAACCTCGCCGTCGGCAACGCCACGGCCGAAGATCACGATGGTGGGGACACCCAGCAGCTCGGCGTCGCCGAACTTCACGCCCGGGGACACCTTGGGACGGTCATCGAACAGCACGTCGAAGCCGTGCTCTTCCAGGTCGGCCACGGCGGTCTCGGCTGCCTCGAAGACGGCCGCATCCTTACCGGTGGCGATGATGTGCAGGTCGAACGGGGCGATCTCCGGAGTCCAGGCGAGGCCCTTATCATCGGAGTTCAGCTCGGCCAGCAGGGCCAGGGCACGGGTCACACCGATGCCGTAGGAACCCATGGTGACGGTCACCAGCTTGCCGTTTTCGTCGAGCACCTTGAGGCCCAGGGCCTCGGCGTACTTGCGTCCGAGCTGGAAGACGTGGCCGATCTCCACACCGCGCGCGAGCTCGACCGGGCCGGATCCGTCGGGTGCGGGGTCGCCGGCGAGAACCTGGGCGGCCTCGATGGTGCCGTCGGCGATGAAGTCGCGACCGGCCACCAGGCCGAACACGTGCTTTCCGGCCTCGTTGGCACCGGTGATCCAGCTGGTGCCGGCCACCACGCGGGGGTCCAGCAGGTAGCGGATCTTAGTGGCGGATTCCTCACCCAGCACGGCACCGGCGGGCGACCAGGGGCCGATGTAGCCCTTGACCAGGCCCGGGTTCTTGGCGAAGTCCTCGGCCTCGGCGGGGTCAACATCGGCGGGAGCCACGGCCACCTCGACGCGCTTGAGGTCGACGTCGCGGTCTCCGGGCAGACCCACCACGAGCAGCTCGGTCGAGCCGTCGAGGTTGGTGAGCTTCAGCACCACGTTCTTCAGGGTGTCGGCGGCGGTCCACTCACGGCCATCGGCGCGGGGGTGGTCGGCGTTGGCGGCGGCCACCAGCTTGTCGATGGTCTCGCTGTCCGGGGTGTCAAACACCTCAGCGGCGGGCTGACCCTCGATCGCGATCTCGGCGGGCACCTCGGTCACGTAGGCCTCGACGTTCGCGGCGTAACCACCGGCGGAACGAACAAAGGTGTCCTCACCGATCACGGTCGGGTGCAGGAACTCCTCGGAGCGCGATCCACCCATCGCACCGGCGTCGGCCTGCACGATGACGTATTCGAGTCCCAGACGGGTGAAGATGCGCTCATAGGCGTCGCGCTGCACCTGGTAGCTGGCCTCGAGGCCGGCGTCGGTGTGGTCGAAGGAGTAGGCGTCCTTCATCGTGAACTCACGGCCGCGCAGCAGGCCGGCGCGGGGCCGTGCCTCGTCGCGGTACTTGTCCTGGATCTGGTACAGGGTGACCGGGAGGTCCTTATAGGAGCCGTAGAGATCCTTAACCAGCGCGGTGAAGGCCTCCTCGTGGGTGGGGGCGAGGAGCATGTCGGTGCCCTTGCGGTCCTTCAGGCGGAACAGGTTCTCGCCATACTCGTCCCAGCGACCGGTGGCCTCATACAGCTCGCGCGGCAGCAGTGCGGGGAAGTGCACCTCGTGGGCGCCGGCGGCGGCCATCTCCTCGCGGACGATCGCCTCAACCTTCGCCTTCACCTTGAGCCCCAGTGGCAGCCAGGCGAAGATACCCGGAGCCTGGCGTCGGATATATCCGGCGCGCACCAGCAGTCGATGGCTCTTCACCTCCGCATCGGAGGGGTCTTCACGGAGCGTACGAAGGAAATAGTTTGAAAGTCGCGTAACCACGTTCCCATGCTAGCGCGCCGCGGTGTGAACCCACACCAAGATTCTCGGCTCAGTGCACACCGAGCGACACCGCAATTCAGTGATTGTTACGTCAAACGCCAATATCGCTCCGGGCTATCACCTAGCTCCAAGACTCGACTCCTACCTTCGGCCCACGTCCATCCACTCGAAAAGGACGGCACCGAATACCGAGGAGAAAATCATGAACTTCAGATCGCGGGCGCTCACGCTCGCGCTTGCCGCCACCACAGCATTGACGATAACGCCACTTCTGACCGCAGCCGTAGTTCCGCCAACGTCTTTGACTGCAACAGACGATAGCCGGGCAATAGTAACGCTCACGATAACCGATGACGTTACCGGCCAGATTGTCTATTCACAGACCACCAATCCGGAACTTTCCGAGACTGGAACCATTCAGATTTCGGCCAAACCCAACGTGTCGACGTCCGCTGGCTTTGCGAAACCCTATCTCGGTGCCGGGAACTCGCAAACGGGAAGCATCACGTCGACCATAAACGTCGTTTACTCCAACCGTGCCCAAGATGATGCGGTCCGGCTAGAACAGGTAAATGGCAGCTGGACGGGCACCAGTGGATATGAGCTTTTTGATCGAGTGGTTAACTACACAACTAATTCCGATCAGGTTGGCAGAAAAGAGCCGCTCAACAACTCGTTCAACTACACAACCGGATGGGACTGGGTGCCGTTTCCTCCCGCGCTACCCCAGCTAGGTTCCGGGGCTCGCGCTGGATCGACCGTCAGCTATCGCATTCCGGGAACAGGTTCGGGAAGTCTCTCGCAAACGGTGCTCGTCGAGATACCCCGCAAGAAATAACACCAACGATTGGAACGAGGAGCAACAAATGAACAATCGAAAATCCAGCACTCGGAGAATACCCGTTCAAGAGGTGCTCGTGGGAGTGATCGTCCCGCTTCTCACGATCGCGTTTCTCCCTCGATTATTTCTTATTTCCACCGAGCCTGAAAGCGCTTTCGATTACTCAGCTGTGGCTCCGGCTGTCGCTCTGTACACCGTAAAGTGTGTTCTCCTAGGAACGCTGATTGCTGGGCCGTTGGTACTTGCGATCGGCCGTCCGACTTCACGGCTGAGCACCGTGGTGTCCCTTGCCTCGGGCATCGTAATCGTTTCCCTCGGGACACTCATCCACGTGTTGGGTCGTACACAGGAGAGCCTATCCACCGCGTTCATGGTGGCAGGCCTGATCCTGGGTGCCAACGTTGCCGGGCTCGTGCTGCATCTTGCACTACGTTCCAGGATTATCGTTTCCTCACGGGAGCGATCCGAAACTCCCACAATCGATACAGAACAATCGAGTTTTGCAAGACAGAGTGTCTAGTAGAAAACACACCGGCACAAGAAAACCCGCGCCCTCCTCGGAGGGCGCGGGTTTTGTGATGACGAGGGAGGGTTAGCCCTTGGGGCCCACCATGACCTGCACGTTTCCGGTGCCGCCGCCCTCGGCCACCGGCATTGCGGCGGCGAGGCGGTTAGCCTCCTCGATCAGGGTCGGGACGATGAGGGCCTCGGGCACGGTCTTGATGACCTCACCCTTCACAAAGATCTGGCCCTTGCCGTTACCGGAGGCCACACCCAGGTCGGCCTCGCGAGCCTCGCCCGGACCGTTCACGACGCAGCCCATCACGGCCACGCGCAGCGGAACGCTCATGTCCTTGAGTCCCTCGGTGACCTGCTCGGCGAGCGTGTAGACATCCACCTGGGCACGGCCACAGCTCGGGCAGGAGACGATCTCCAGCTTGCGCTCGCGCAGGTTCAGTGACTGCAGGATCTGCAGGCCCACCTTGACCTCCTCGGCCGGCGGGGCCGACAGCGAGACGCGGATGGTGTCACCGATGCCCTCGCCCAGCAGGATGCCGAACGCGGTTGCGGACTTGATGGTGCCCTGGAAGGCGGGACCGGCCTCGGTCACACCGAGGTGCAGCGGCCAGTCGCCCCGCTCGGCCAGCAGGCGGTAAGCCTTGACCATGACGATCGGGTCGTTGTGCTTGACCGAAATCTTGAAGTCGTGGAAGTCGTGCTCCTCGAAGAGGCTGGCCTCCCACACCGCGGACTCCACAAGTGCCTCGGGGGTGGCCTTGCCGTACTTCTGCAGCAGGCGCGGGTCGAGCGATCCGGCGTTCACACCGATCCGCAGCGAAACCCCGGCGGCCTTGGCGCGACGGGCGATCTCGCCCACCTGGTCGTCAAACTTCCGGATGTTACCCGGGTTCACCCGAACCGCGGCGCACCCGGCGTCGATGGCCTGGTACACGTAGTTCGGCTGGAAGTGAATGTCCGCGATGACCGGAATCTGCGATTTCATCGCGATGATCGGCAGCGCCGCGGCGTCGTCCCGGCTCGGCACGGCGACCCGCACGATGTCGCATCCGCTCGCGGTGAGCTCGGCGATCTGCTGCAGGGTTGCGTTGATATCGGTTGTCGGAGTTGTGGTCATCGACTGGACGCTCACCTGAGCGTCACCGCCCACGAGGACCTTACCGACCTTGATCTGCCGCGACTTGCGTCGCGGAGCGAGGGTTTCGGGGACCTTGGGAAGACCTAGATTAATTGCAGCCACGTCGATATCTTACGCCCTCACCCCCGTCAAACTCCCGGATGGCACTCAGCTTGGGGTCACCGCCGCACGCCCAGAGCGAACGACCGGTATGCCTGGACGAGGTTAGAAGCGAACCGGGTTGACCAGGTCGGCGAACACCAAGAGCACCGTCATCACCAGGAAGATCCCGGCCACGGCCATCGTCAGCGGCATCAGCTTGGCCGCATCCACGGGGCCGGGATCCGGACGGCCAAACAGTTTGGCGATGCGACGACGCAACCCCTCCCAGAGGGCGGCGGCCACATGGCCACCATCCAGCGGCGTCAGCGGAATCAGGTTGAACGCAAACAGCGCGACGTTCAGCGAGCCCAGCAGGTTGAAAACAAACGCCGCCTTATTGCTGTCGGTGATGTTGTGGTTCGAGACCACCTCGCCGGCGATCCGGCCCACACCCACCACACTCAGCGGACCGTTGGGGTCACGTTCGCCGCCGCCAAACGCGGCCACCGCCACGTCGTAGAGACGCTGAGGCAGGTGCACAATCGTGTTGGCCACGGCCCCGATGTTGTTGCCAATCAGCGGGAACACGTCCCCAAACGATCCCTGCACGGTCTCGGTTCCGGGCCCGATGCCCACAAACCCGACCTCCTCGGTCTTGTAAGTTCCGTCGGCCTCCTTGACCGGACGGTTCTGCGCATCCAGCACATAACGCTTGGTCAGCAAGGGGGTGAGCTTGAGGGTTTCCTCGGTGCCCTTGCGCTCGACCACCAGGTTGAGGGTCTTACCCGGGGACACCCGGATGATCTCGGTGGCCTGGGTCCAGGAGGTGATCGCGGTGCCATCCAGCGACACCAGCTTGTCCCCGGGCTTGAGCCCGGCCTCGGCGCCGGGCGAGGGCGCCGAATCCGGACCACACTCGGTGGCAGTGGAACCGGCGGGCACCACGCAAGCGTTGACGGTTTCGATCGTGGTGGAGGACTGCGGCAGTCCGAAACCCATCACCACGATCGACATAAACAGCACCGCCAGGAACAGGTTCATCAGCGGACCACCCAGCATGATGATGATCCGCTTCCAGACCGGCAGACGGTAGAACGCGCGGTGGTCCTCCCCCTCACCGATGGTCTCGGCGCTGGAGTCGCGGGCGTCCTGAACGAGCTGATCGAAGAAGCGACGACGTCCATCGGGCACCCCGGCCTCGGCGGGGATATCCGCCTGGGCCAGCGCCTCGGCGGAGGGCGACAGCGTATCGGCGGCGGTGTCGGATTCAGCGTGGCTGCGGTGCAGCGTGGGATGCTCATCCGAGAGGGTCTGTAGGAACCCGGTGGTCGAATCGCGGACGTTGCCGTCCTTGCCGGGTGGGAACATTCCGATCATCGAGATGTAACCGCCCAGGGGCAGCATCTTGACGCCGTACTCGGTCTCGCCCTTCTTGCGCGACCAGATGGTCTTGCCAAATCCCACCATGTACTGGGTCACCTTGACCCCGAACAGCTTCGCGGGCAGCAGGTGGCCGACCTCGTGGAGACCGATCGAGATCGCCAGACCGATCAGGATCACCACGATGCCAAGAATGTAGAGCAAGACCGTAATCACCAGATAACCCTACCCCGCACACCGCTGGGAAAACCTGGATGATCGGCTGTGCGTTCCTTATGCCCCCACTTTCCCGTCGCACCGCGGATCGGACACCACCGCATTCGGCGAGCGCCCGCGCGAAATCGGCCGCGCGTGAGACGATAGACGGGTGAGACCCCAACAGCGTGTATCCCTGCCACTGACCGAACTCCTGAGCGAGATTGTGACCCTCGTGCCCGGCGAACCCGGCCCCGATGATCACGTCGGCAAAATCAGCGCGCGCGGCGTCAGCATGTCCGCGGCCGAGGTTGAGCCCGGAGACCTGTTCCTCGGCGTGCCCGGGGCGCGATTCCACGGGGCGGCCTTTGCCGATCAGGCACGCGAGCGCGGGGCCGTGGCCATCCTCACCGATGCGGCCGGAGCGGCGCTGGTACGGGAGAAGAACGTGGATCTGCCGCTGCTGGTCAGCGCCGAGAACCCGCGCTCCTTCGCCGGCAAGCTCGCCGGACGCGTGTACGGCACCGCGGATCTGCACGCGCTGACGCTGGGGATCACCGGAACCAACGGCAAAACCTCCACCGCCCACTTCCTCGACGCGATCATGCGCCAGCTGGGCCTGATCACCGGGCTCAGCTCGACCGCCGAGCGCCGCATCGGTGACCAGGCGGTGATCAGCCACCTGACCACCCCCGAGGCCCCCGAGGTGCACGCGCTGCTGGGCACGATGATCGAGGCCGGCGTGGATGCGGCGATCATCGAGGTCTCCGCACACGCACTCACCCGACACCGCATCGACGGCGTGCACTTTGATGTGGTGGGCTTCACCAACCTCAGCCACGACCACCTCGATGACTACGGCACGATGGACAACTACCTCGCCGCCAAACAGGAGCTCTTCACCCCCGAGTATGCGCGGCGCGCGGTGGTCTGCCTGGACACCCCGGCTGGCCTCGCGGTGCGTGATGGCGCGCGGATCCCGGTCACCACGATCGGGACCACCGGGGTCCTGGCACCGGGCATCGTGGCCGACTGGATGGTCACCATCGAGAACGAAAACCCGCGCTTCACCGAGTTCCGGGTGGACCACCCCGCCCTCGGTGCCCTGCGCACCCGGATTCCGCTGATCGGTGCCCACATGGCCTCCAATGCCGGCCTGGCGATCGCGATGCTCGCCGAGGCGGGGCTATCGCTGGCCACGATCGGCAGTGCGCTGGCCGCCGACGGGCAGATCAACGCCCAGCTGCCCGGCCGCCTGGTGCGGGTTTCGGGCGAGAGCGGGCCCACCGTGTTTGTGGATTCGGGACACACCCCCGATGCGATCGAAAAGTCGCTGCATGCGGTTCGTCAGGTCACCGCGGGCAAGGTCATCATGATCGCCGGTGCCGATGGGGATCGCGATGCCAGCAAGCGTGGCGATATGGGTGCCGCGGCCGCCGACGGCAGCGACCTGCTCATCATCACCGACCATCACAGCCGCCGGGAAAACCCGGGCGAGATTCGCGCGGCGCTGATCGCCGGGGCGCGCACCCGGGTCACCGCCGACCGCATTCTCGAGGTCCCCAACCCCGAGAAGGCGATTCGCGCGGCGGTCGAACGGGCCGGAGCCACCGACACCATTCTCTGGTGCGGACTGGCTTCCCAGGACTACCGCGATGTGGACGGCGTGGAGCGCCCCTTCGATGTGGCCGAGGAGGCGCGTCAGGCCCTGCGCGAGCACGGCTACGGCGCCTAGCCTCAAAGAGCAACAAAAGCCGGTCACCTCCGTGGGAGGTGACCGGCTTTATCGTTGCGGTGAATACTAACCGGCGATCAGCGCATCCGCGGTCGCGCGTGCCCAGCGCTCGGCCTCGGCCAGCGACTCCAGGGTCAGCGTGTCCTCGGCCTCATGCTTTTCTACGACCGCGCGTACGGTGTCGATGATGCCCAGGTAGTCCAGGGCTCCCGCATGGAAGGCCAGGACCGCCTGCTCGTTGGCCGCGTTGTACACGGCCGGATAGCTCAGGCCCGCGCGCCCCACGGTTTTCGCCAGCTCCACCGCAGGGAAGGCGGCGTTATCCAGCGGTTCAAAGGTCCAGGTCTGAGCGGTGGTCCAATCCAGCGGCGCGCCCACCCCGGCGACCCGGTTCGGCCAGTCCAGGCCGAGCGAGATCGGCAGGCGCATGTCCGGCGGGGAGGCCTGGGCGAGGGTTGAGCCGTCGATGAACTCAACCATCGAGTGCACGATCGACTGCGGGTGTACGGCCACGTCGATCCGGTCATAGGGCACCCCGAACAGCAGGTGCGCCTCGATGACCTCGAGCCCCTTGTTGACCAGGGTCGAGGAGTTGGTGGTGACCATCAGTCCCATATCCCAGGTGGGGTGCGCCAGAGCCTCGGCCGGGGTGACCCCCGCCAGGGACTCACGGCTGCGTCCCCGGAACGGACCACCCGAAGCGGTGAGCACCAGACGCCGCACCTCGTGGGCGGCACCGCCGCGCAGGGCCTGGGCGATGGCCGAGTGCTCGGAATCCACCGGGACGATCTGGCCGGGAGCCGCCAGGTCATTGACGAGGTCTCCCCCGACGATCAGCGACTCCTTATTGGCCAGCGCCAGGGTCCGTCCCGCCCGCAGTGCGGCCAGGGTCGGCCCGAGGCCGATCGAACCGGTGATGCCGTTGAGCACCACATCGGCTTCCACGTCCCGAATCATTTCTTCGGCCGCGGCGACACCGAGCCCGGTGTGCTCGACACCGAACTCGGCCGCCTGGGCGTCCAGGGTTTCGCGGTCGGTTCCGGCGATCAGCCCGACAACCTCAAAACGCTCCCGATTGGCTCGGATCACGTCCAGAGCCTGGGTGCCGATCGAGCCGGTCGATCCGAGAATAATGACCTTACGCACGAACTAGTCCTTTGCGATGTCGATCACAAAGACGATGGTGTCCTTGCCACCGATACCGGCCTGGGCGTTACCGCCGGCACCGTAGCCGTCGGCCGGGGGCAGGATTGCCAGAATCTTGGAGCCCTTGGTCTGACCGACAATGGCCTTGGAGAACCCGGGCACGTAGCCGTTGGCGGCGATATCGAGCACCGAGTCAAACTTCTGGAAGGTGGCCCCGGTGTTCCAGTTGAGGCCCAGGGTCTGCAGCTTGGGCGAGTCGGTCTCGGCGATGACCGGGCCATCACCCTTCTCCAGCACCTCGATCGTCAGCTCCTTGGGCGGGTTGGTGTCCGGCAGGGTCACCTTGGGGGCCTCGCCGTTGCCGGGGAACTCCACCTTGGGGGCGTCCTTGTAGTCACCCTTGAGTTCGCGAGCCTTGGGGGCCTTCTCGTTGGAGATGATGTCGGCAACCACGAGGACCGAGTCGTCCTTGCCGATCTTCAGCTGCTCGTTGCCCTGGGCTCCAAACAGATCCTTGGGAGCGGCCAGCACTGCCACACGCGATCCGACGGTGTGGCAGCCGACGGCGGCGCTGATGCTCTCGATCAACTGCTCGTTGATCTGCACCGAGTTGCTGCCCTGACCGTTGTAGGGGGCCTTGAACGCGAAATCACCGGTGGTGGCGTTGTACAGGGAGATGTCGGCCACGGCGGTGTCGTTGGGGCTGACCTTCTCGCCCTTACCCTCGACGATCACGCGGGACTGCGAGGTCTCAACCTTGGTGCCCTTGGCAATATCGATCTTCGGCTCCTTGCCAAAGTTGTCGCCAATCTTGGCCGAATCCAGCTGCTTGCCGGTCGGGAAGGTGACACACCCCTTTTCGACCTCGGCGGCGTTGTTGGTGCTCGAGCAGCCGACCAGAAGGACGGATACCGCGGCGGCAAGGGCAAGGCTGGAACGAATTTTCACTCGGATAACTTTCTCTGCGATCGACGGGCATGTGAACATGCCACCGCGTACCAGTCTGCCCGACGTTGCTGAGATGTGCACTGCCGATGCACGAAATGCCCAGGTTAACGCCGCGCCGAGAACATAACCCGGCGGGCATGTGGACCCTAGTACCCTCAATCTAATGACCGAGAACACGCCGAACGAGCCGCTTCAGCGCCCGGGTTTTGTCTACCATCTGGGCCGAGCGATCATGTTTCCGCTCGCCAAAATGGTGTACCGGGTCAAGATCGAGGGCACCAAGAACGTTCCGCTGGAGGGGCCCGTGATCATCGCGAGCAACCACCTCTCCTTTATTGACAGCATCGTGATCCCGGTCCTGGCACCGCGACGGGTCCAGTTCCTGGCCAAGTCCGCGTACTTCGAAGGCACCGGCGTCAAGGGCTGGTTCTCGAAGATGTTCTTCACCTCGATCGGAGCCGTCGGAGTGCGCCGCGGTGCCGGACAGGCGGCGCAGGAGGCTCTCGAGCAGGGACGCCAGATCCTCGAGGGTGGCAACGCGTTTGCGATCTACCCCGAGGGCACCCGCTCCCTGGATGGCCGCCTCTACAAGGGTCGCACCGGCGTGGCCTGGCTCGCGCTGACCACCGGTGCAAAGGTCGTTCCGGTGGGCCTGATCGGCACCAATAAGATGATGCCGGTTGGCGCCAAGATTCCCCGCTTCGCCAAGGTCAAGATTCGCTATGGCGAACCCATCGACGTTTCGGTCCATGGTGCCGCCAACAGTGGACGGGCACGCCGCCTGGCCACCGACGAGATCATGGCCGCGATTCACGCGCTGAGCGAGCAGGAGCTCGCCAACGAGTACAACGAGTCGCCGCCCCACGACATTATCGAGAAGGCCAAGCGCGCCCTGTGGCGCCGCGAGCGCCTCTAGGTCAACAGAAAACCCGCGTGCCCCTGGGGCACGCGGGTTTTGTGTCTGCGGAGCTCCTAGCCTGCGTCGGAGGGGTCCCGCTCGGCGGAGGCACCGGCCACCAGGATTTTGGCCTCATGCCGCACCGGGAAGTTCACCGAGTTGGCGATAAAGCACATCCGGTTGGCTTCGGCATGGGCGGCGTGGGCGGCCTCGACCATGCTCGCATCGGCCACGGTGACCACCGGGGAGAGCAGCACGTCGGTGAACGCTCCCCCGCCGCGTCCGTCCTCGCGCATGGTGCCGCGAGCCTCATCGATGTAGTCGGTCACCACCACACCCGCGGTCACGGCCGCGTGGAGGTAGCTGAGCAGGTGACACTCCGAAAGCGCCGTCAGGAGATGATCCTCGGGATTCCAGCGGGTGGCGTTGCCGCGAAACGGTCGGTCCGAGGAGCCCAGCACGTCGGGTTTCCCGTCAATTCGCACCGTGAGGTCGCGATCGTAGTCCCGGTAACCGGATGTGCCGGTACCGCGATTGCCGTCCCAGGTGACCCGGACGAGATAGTTGTGTTCTCCGATCATGGTGTCATTCTGACACGAGCCCGTCATCCCGGGTACGCTGGATCGGTGACTACTTCCGAAGCTGCCTCCCCGATTCGTGCCGAAACCTTTAGCGCCGCGCGCGCCGTCGAGTTGGCGCAGGTGGTGAGAAGCGGCTTTGTGGAGTCCCGTCATGCGGGCTCGGCGATCGTGCTCAACCAGCACGCCGAGGTGGTCCGCTCGATCGGGGATCCCGACGCACCGATCTTCCCCCGCTCTACCCTCAAGCCCTTCCAGGCGATCGCCATGATGAACGCCGGCGTGGGTCTGCGCTCGGCCGCCGCCGCGCTGGCCACCGCGAGCCATGCGGGCACCCAGCGCCACATTCAGGTAGTGCGCAGCATGATCGCCCAGGCGGGTCTGACCGAGGCCGCGCTGCAGTGCCCGCCCGCGCTGCCCCGCGATAACGCGACCCGGACCGAACTGCTTCGGGACAATGTCGAGCCGGCACCGATCTACATGGAGTGCTCGGGGAAGCACGCGGCAATGCTGCTGGCCTGCGCGCAGAATGGCTGGCCGGTGGAGAGCTATCTGGATCCCCAGCACCCGGTACAGCAGCAGGTGCGCGACGTGATTGAGCGTTTCTGTGGCGAGCGTCCGGTCGCTACCGGCGTGGATGGCTGCGGTGCCCCGGTCTTCGCAATTTCACTGGCCGGACTCGCCCGCGGTTACGCCCGGATTCGAACCTCCTCGGCCTCCTCCCCGTTCGCGCTGTACCGCAACGCGGGCATTCTGGTGGACGCGGTTCTCGCCGATGCCTGGGGCATCGATGGCCCGGGCCGCCCGGACACGATCATCGCCGACCGTCACGGTGCCTTCGCCAAGACCGGTGCCGAGGGTGTCATGGTGGTTTCGGCTCCCGATGGCACCACCGCGGCCGTGAAGATCCTTGACGGAAGCGCCCGGGCCGGTGCCCTGGTCGCGCTGACCCTGCTGGCCGATGCCGGCGCACTGGACCCCGCGGACGTCGCGGAAACCCTCACCCGGCTTCCGCTGCACCTCTCCGGCGGCGGCGCGGTCGTCGGCGACATCCGGGTCTCCCCGCTGATCGCGCGCCCGTAGCGGGGCAGCAGGCGCGTCCACGGGCAGCCGCCGGTGGATGTGCGACACGCGCCGGCGGTTCTGGTCGCAGTTCAGTCGTTTACGGTTGCGGCACAGTCGCTTGCGGTCGCGATTAGGCTCTCACCGTAGCCCAGTCGCTTGCAGTTGCGGCACAGTCGCTTGCGGTCGCGATTAGGCTCTCACCGTAGCCCAGTCGCTTGCAGTTGCAGCACAGTCGCTTGCGGTCGCGATTAGGCTCTCGCCGCGGTTTCAGTCGTTTGCGGTTGCGGTGACCGCGGGATTGGCCGCCGTAGCCGCGCTGGTTGCCTCGTCCGCAGGTGCCTGGGTCGAGACATCCGATGAGCTCGTGGGCGTATTCGGAGTCTCGGCGGCGACACTCGCATCATCGAGCAGCTCGTCGAATACGATGGCCGAGATGTTGTCCCGTCCACCGTTGCCGAGGGCGGCGGTGAACATGGCCAGCAGCGCATCGGCGGGGGTCTCTGAGGTTTCCAGGAAGTGCTGGATGCCGTAGTCGGTGAGTTCCTTGGTGAGCCCATCGGAACACACAACCCAGCGGGCACCGGGTGAGGTACGCACGGTCACGTAGTCGGGAATGGGATCCTCATTGAGTCCCACCGCCCGGGTAATGACGTTGCCGTGCGGGTGGTTTTCGGCTTCGGCGGGGCTGATCGCACCCGCGGAAAGCAGTTCTTGGACGATCGAATGATCGACGGTGATCTGGTCCAGGCGCCCCTCGGCAAGGCGGTAGACCCGCGAGTCGCCGATGTTGAGCACCGACCATTGGCTCTCGGCCGCACCGGCCCCGGCGTACACAACACCGGTGATGGTGGTTCCCGTGCCCAGCTCGGAGGGCCCGACGGCCTCGGCCATCTGATGCACCGCACCGCGGAGGGAATTTTCCAGGTTTTCCCGACTGACGGTTGCCCCACTGTCCAGGAGAGACCCGAGATGGTCAACAACGGCGGCCGAGGCGACCTCGCCGGCCTCGTGGCCACCCATTCCGTCGGCAACAACAAACAGCGGGAAGCGGGCGATCAGGGCGTCCTGATTGACCTCGCGCTTTCGACCGGTATCGGTTGCGCTCGCCCAGCGAATGATGAGGTCTGCGCCCTCGGTTCGGGGAACACGGTACGAGCCGCTATGCACGTCAAGCTCGCTCACGTGGATTCCTTTCGGCCAATTGTTCTCGCAACCGGCGACACATTGGCACCGAGTATTGTTTCCTCGTTCGATGAGTCTATCGAGGTTCAGCCCCGACGCGCGACTTTGAACCGGGCTAGGGTATGTCAGAAGGTACCGGTTTTGCTGAGAATTGGCCACCGACTCACCCCAAAGGGCGCTTTATCCATCGGGTGGTGCCTCGGTCGATATACCCAATCGCTGGACCGCCCGCGTCCCGGGCGCGGCCAAATAGTGTCCCCAGTGTGCCCCCGACACCACCAGTGCATCCCGCACCGTGTAGCCGGCGATCTCCGCATGGGTCAACACCTCGCCCACAAAATCTCGCCAGGGCAGCGAACTCGCGGCGCGGATCCGGCCAATCGACCGGTCGGTGTACACCACGGGCAGAATGGAGTCGGCGTGTGGGATGCGACAAAACACCCCGATCATCGCCCGGGCGCGATTGTCCAGGGCCCGCGCCCACTCCTGATCCGGATCCGCTGACCCGGTGGAATCTGTGGGCGGACCCGGCTCAACCTCCGGAGAATCTCCCGGACCCGTTTCGGCGCTCACAGGATCTCCCGGCCCTTTCTCGGCATCCGCGAGCTTTCGATGCTCGGCCTCGCCGGGGTCTCCCGATGCTGCGGAGGGGTCCCGCGCCGCCGCACCGAGAAGACCAAAGGCACCATCGTAGACATCAGTCTGCCCCGACCGACGGGGCAGATCGAAGCGGAGCAACCCGCAGGTGTGCCCCTCGGCGAAGGCGACCAGCAAGATACAGCGCCGCGGGGCAAACCCGAGGAGCCGAGGAAGCACGCGCAGAAAGGCGTCGGGCGTGTGTGCGTGAAAGATTTTCATGTCCACAGCCTCACCCGGAGCCGGCGTCCTCACGCCACCCGCTGCCCACTCTGTGGATAACTTAGGTGCCCTCCGGTCCTGTGGAAAACGCCCGCGGCTTCTCGAGGGGAGACGCAGGCGTTACACGGTGCCCGAGACGGCTAGGAGGCCGTGTGAGCGGCCACGTACGCGTCCACCTCGGCGAGGTAGGCGTCACGACGGAACGGGGTGAGCCAGGACGCCTCAAACGAGTTCCGGGCGAGCTGCGCGAGCTCCTCGATGCCCAGGTCGGCCTTCTCGGCCAGTGCCACGTAGTTATCGGCCACGTACCCACCGAAGTAGGCGGGGTCATCGCTGTTGATCGTGACCTTGAGACCGCGGCGCAGCAGCGCGACAATCTCATCGGACTTCATCTGGTCGGTCACAAACGAGTTGGAGATCGGGCAGGTGGTGAAGCCCAGCCCGCGTGCCTTGGCGGCCTCAACCAGCTCATCGTTCTCGACGATGTTGGTGCCGTGGTCGATCCGGTCCACCTGGATGTCTTCGATGACCTGGCGGATGTTCTCGATTGAACCCTCCTGGTCGATATCGCAGTGCATGGTCAGCAGGAATCCCTCGGCCTTGGCCCGGGCGAACACGGCGGCGAACTTGGCCGGCGGGTTGCCGCGCTCATCGGAGTCGAGCCCGAGGCCCAGGATCCAGTCCTTATAGGGCAGCGCCTCCATCAGGGTCGCCATCGCAAACTCGGCGGAGAAATCGCGCAGGATGCAGAGGATCAGTTCACCCTGGATACCAAACTCGGCGCGTGCCTCGATGATCGCCTGACGGTAACCGCCGATGACGTGCGCGAACGGGACACCCCGCGAGGTGTGGGCCTGCGGGTCGAAGAACATCTCGGCGTGCCGGGTCCCCTGGCTCGCGGCCTTCTTCAGGTAGGCGTAGGCGAGGTCACGGAAGTCCTCGGCGGTCTGCAGCACGCCCATGGCCGGGTAGTAGACCTGCAGGAAGCTGGTCAGATCGTGGAAGTTATAGGTCGCACGGACCTCCTCCACGGTCTTCTCGGCCAGCTCGATGCCGTTGCGGGCGGCGAGGGCGAACTTCAGTTCGGGTTCGAGGGTGCCCTCGAGGTGGAGGTGCAGTTCGGCCTTGGGTAGGCCGTGGGCGAAGGCGACAAGATCGGTCATGAAGCGGGCTCCTGGGTATGAGATGTGCGTGGGGGTTCCGGGACGCAACAAGCTCGGCATCCCGGACGCAGCCTCCAGTCTATTCCCCGGTAAATACCCAGGACGCGGCCCCTGCACGTCCTACCGCAGCTCCTCGAAGCGAATCTCACCGTCGGCAATCGATGCGGTGAAACCCTGCTCGGTCGCCCATTCGACAAACTGCGCGGCGTTGCGGCAGCCGGGACGGGTGGCCAGGAGCCGGGCCACCAACAGGCCCTTGGTCTTCTTATTGAAGTGGTTGAGGGCGTTGCCCGGCGTGCTCTGCCCGGGCGCGGGGGCGGCGACCACACGCAGATAGGCGTGATTGCCAGTGGGGGCCAGCGGTGAGAGCGCCGCATAGGCCTCCGAGCGCAGGTCCAGCACAAAGCCGTGCAGGGAGGCCAGGGCCGAAGCACCGGCGGCGGACCAGCGCTTCTTGAGCGTGGTCGGCGGCACCTTCCCGGTGGCCGAAAGTCGATAGTTGGGCAGCGGGTCCATCGCGCCCACCGGCCCGAACGGGGCCGACTGAATCAGAATGTGTGCGGCCGCCCAGGTGCGCTCGGCACGCGAGAGCGAGGGGGCCTCGATGGGGTCAAACAGCACCCCGGTGTAGCGCTCCAGCGCGGGCAGGCGCGGGGCGGATTCCAGCGCGGTGTTCAGCGCCACCTCCCCCGCCAGCCGGGCGCCGAGCTTCAGCGCGGCGGCAGCGGCCACCGGATCCGCACACAGCAGCTCCAGATCGGCCACCAGCTCCTGGCGGACGATCCCCAATTCGGGAAAACGCAGCCCCGAGTAGAGGTCGTCGTTAAACGACACCGCCCCCGGTTCATCCTGCCGCTTGGTCTCCGAAGGAGGCAGCAGAATAAACACGGGGGCGGGTCGTAGGGGTGAAGCGGGCGAACTAGCCGACGAGCGAGGCAGCGCCGGCGACGATGCTCACGGAGTTGTGCTCAACCGAGAGGAATCCACCGTCCGCCTGAGCAACGATCTTCTCGCCGTTTTCGAGGGTGATCCGAACCTCACCGTTGGCCAGGATGGCCAGCAGCGGCTCGTGACCGGCAAGAATACCGATCTGACCCTCGACGGTACGAGCAACGACCTGCTTCGCTTCGCCTGTCCACACCTCGTGGGAAGCCGAAACAACACTGACGGAAAGAACGGCCATGATTAGGCGTTGTCCTTCTGGATCTGAGCCCACTTGGCCTCAACGTCGTTGATACCACCGACGTTGAAGAAGGCCTGCTCGGCAACGTGGTCGAACTCACCCTTAGCGATTGCATCGAAGGACTCGATGGTCTCGCGCAGCGGCACGGTCGAACCCTCAACACCGGTGAACTTCTTCGCCATGTAGGTGTTCTGCGACAGGAACTGCTCGATACGACGTGCGCGCGACACGGTGATCTTGTCTTCCTCGGAGAGCTCGTCAACACCGAGGATCGCGATGATCTCCTGGAGTTCCTTGTTCTTCTGCAGGATCGACTTGACCGTGGTGGCCACGCGGTAGTGGTCCTCACCTAAGTAACGCGGGTCCATGATCCGCGAGGTCGAGGTCAGCGGGTCGATGGCCGGGTAGAGGCCCTTCGACGCGATTTCACGCGACAGCTCGGTGGTGGCGTCCAGGTGGGCGAAGGTGGTCGCCGGAGCCGGGTCGGTGTAGTCATCGGCCGGCACGTAGATCGCCTGCAGCGAGGTGATCGAGTGACCACGGGTCGAGGTGATGCGCTCCTGCAGGAGGCCCATCTCGTCCGCGAGGTTCGGCTGGTAACCCACGGCCGAAGGCATACGGCCCAGCAGGGTCGACACCTCCGAACCCGCCTGGGTGAATCGGAAGATGTTGTCGATGAAGAGCAGCACGTCCTGCTTCTGAACATCGCGGAAGTACTCCGCCATGGTCAGGGCCGACAGTGCAACGCGGAGACGGGTCCCCGGCGGCTCATCCATCTGGCCGAACACAAGCGCGGTCTTGTCGAACACGCCCGCTTCTTCCATCTCGTGGATCAGGTCGTTACCCTCACGGGTACGCTCACCCACACCGGCGAAGACCGACACACCACCGTGATCCTGCGCAACACGCTGGATCATCTCCTGGATCAGAACGGTCTTACCCACACCGGCACCACCGAACAGACCAATCTTTCCACCCTGTACGTAGGGGGTCAGCAGGTCGATCGACTTGATACCAGTCTCGAACAGCTGAGTCTTGGACTCGAGCTGGTCGAAGGGCGGCGGGGTGCGGTGGATGGGCCAGCGCTCGGTGACCTCGATCTGGTCACCGTTCAGGACCTCGCCCAGAACGTTGAACACCTTACCCTTGGTGACATCACCAACGGGTACGGAGATCGGCAGACCGGTGTCGGTAACCTCCTGGCCGCGGACGATACCGTCAGTCGGCTTCAGGGCGATGGCACGAACCAGGTCGTCACCCAGGTGCTGGGCGACCTCAAGGGTCAGGATGGTGGTCTCAGAACCGATCGTGATTTCGGTCTTCAGCGCGTTGTAGATCGCGGGGATCGCATCGTGCGGAAACTCGATGTCAACGACCGGGCCGGTGACGCGAGCGACACGACCGACAACGGCGGTCTGCTCGGTCGCCGTGGCATCGGCGGTGGTTGTCATAGCTTTCTTCTCTCTCGTTCTCGAAAAACTTCTAGGAGGACGCCAGGGCGTCTGCTCCACCGACGATTTCGGAGATCTGCTGGGTGATCTCCGCCTGACGTGCGTTGTTACGCAGTCGGGTGTAGTCGGTAATGAGCTTGTCGGCGTTATCGGAGGCGGACTTCATGGCCTTCTGGGTGGCGGCGTGCTTTGCGGCAGCCGACTGCAGGAGGGCGTTGAAGATCCGGCTCTCGATGTATACCGGGAGCAGGGCGTCCAGAACCGTCGCGGCGTCGGGCTCGAACTCGTACAGCGGGAGAACCTCGGACTTGTCCGGAGCCTCCACACCCTCAACAACCTCGAGCGGCAGCAGGCGCAGAACCTGAGGGGTCTGCGTCATCATGCTCACGAAGCGGTTGAAGACGAGGTGGATCTCGTCCACGCCACCGTCTGCCTCATCCTTCAGGAAGGACTCCAGCAGGGCCTCACCGATCTCCTTCGCCGCGGCGAAGGTCGGGTTCTCGGCCTCGCCAACCCACTGACCGGCCAGCGGCTGCTTGCGGAAGGTGAAGTTCGCAACGGCCTTACGTCCGTAAGCGAAGTGAATCACCTCTTTGCCCTCAGCGCGAAGCTCTTCGGTCAGGTCGTTGGCCTCCCGCAGAATCTGCGAGTTGAAGGCACCGGCGAGACCGCGGTCCGAGGTGAATACAACCACCGCGGCACGCTTGATCTCGGTGGGCTCCGTGGTGAGAACGTGCTCCACGTTGGAGTACGTTGCCACCGCGGAAACCGCACGGGTGATGGCCCGCGAGTACGGCCCGGAAGCCGCCACGCGCGCCTGCGCCTTCTGAATACGGGACGCGGCGATCAGCTCCATCGCCTTAGTGATCTTCTTGGTCGTCTGCGCAGACTTAATCTTCTGCGTGTAGACCCGGAGCTGTGCACCCATGGGTTAGCGACGTCCCTTGACGATCTTTTCCTGGTCGTTTTCCGCTTCGACTACCTCTGCGTCGTGCTCACCCTTGGCGATGAACTCCTTGGAGAAGGCGTCAACGGCGGCCGACAGTGCGTCACGAGTGTCGTCGTCAAGCACGTTGGTCTCGCGGAGGGTCGTCAGAACCTCGGTGTTGCGAGCCAGGTAGTCGTGCAGCTCCTTCTCGAAGCGCAGAACGTCCTCCACCGGAACGGTGTCGAACTTGCCGTTGGTACCGGCCCAGATCGAAACGACCTGGTTCTCGACCGGCATCGGCGAGTACTGCGGCTGCTTGAGCAGCTCGGTCAGGCGTGCACCACGGGCCAGCTGACGACGGCTAGCGGCGTCCAGGTCCGAAGCGAACATTGCGAAGGCTTCCAGCGAACGGTACTGAGCCAGCTCGAGCTTGAGGGTACCGGAGACCTTCTTGATCGACTTGACCTGAGCGTCACCACCCACACGGGACACGGAGATACCCACGTCCACTGCCGGGCGCTGGTTCGCGTTGAACAGGTCCGACTGGAGGAAGATCTGACCGTCGGTGATCGAGATCACGTTGGTCGGGATGTATGCGGAGACGTCGTTTGCCTTGGTCTCGATGATCGGCAGACCGGTCATCGAACCGGCACCCAGCTCGTCGGAGAGCTTGGCGCAACGCTCAAGCAGACGGGAGTGCAGGTAGAAGACGTCACCCGGGTAAGCCTCACGCCCCGGCGGACGGCGCAGCAGCAGCGACACGGCACGGTAGGCCTCGGCCTGCTTGGAGAGGTCATCGAACACGATGAGGACGTGCTTGCCGTCGTACATCCAGTGCTGACCAATGGCCGAACCGGTGTACGGAGCGAGGTACTTGAAACCTGCGGGGTCGGATGCGGGGGACGCCACGATGGTGGTGTACTCCAGCGCGCCGGCCTCTTCCAGGGCACCCTTCACCGAGGCGATGGTGGAGCCCTTCTGGCCGATTGCTACGTAGATGCAGCGAACCTGCTTCGAGGGGTCACCGGTTGCCCAGTTGTCCTTCTGGTTGATGATGGTGTCGATCGCGATTGCGGTCTTACCGGTCTGACGGTCACCAATGATCAGCTGACGCTGACCGCGACCGACGGGGATCATGGCGTCAATAGCCTTGATACCGGTCATCATGGGCTCGTGCACGCTCTTACGCTGCATCACGCCGGGAGCCTGGAGCTCGAGGGCGCGGACACCGTCGGTAGCGATCTCGCCGAGACCGTCAATGGGGTTACCCAGCGGGTCAACAACGCGACCCAGGTAGCCGTCACCAACCGGAACGGAGAGAACCTCACCGGTGCGAGTGACCTCGAGGCCCTCGACGATGCCGCCGAACTCACCGAGAACAACAACACCAATCTCGTTTTCGTCGAGGTTCTGGGCGAGACCAAGCGTGCCATCCGCGAAACGGATGAGCTCGTTAGCCATTACGCCCGGGAGGCCCTCAACGTGAGCGATGCCGTCCGCGGCGTCAACCACGTGGCCCACCTCGGTCTTGGAGGCCGAGCCGGGCTCGTATGCCGATACGAAGTCCTTGAGAGCATCACGGATCTCGTCGGGGCTGATCGTAAGTTCTGCCATCTTCTTCCCTATCTGTGCGGAGACGATAAGGTCTCCTGCGAATTTGTCTGGCTGTGCTAGCCAGCAAGCTGAAGTCGGAGTTCCGACAGTCGCGTCGAAACGCTTCCGTCGAACACGTCGTCGCCGATCTGAACCCGGAGGCCACCAATGATGGTCGGGTCAATGATCTTGTTCACCCGAAGGCTGCGACCATACTGTGCGCTGAGGCTGGCGGAGAGCCGCTCAACCTGGGCGTCACTCAGCGGAACGGCGCTGGTCACGGTGGCGATGGCGAAGCCCTGCTGATCGGCGACCGTAGCGGCCGCGGTACGCAGCAGCTCACGGATCCGACGACCACGGGGCTGAGCCACAAGGTGCTCCACGATGGCCACGGTCTGCGGGAGAGCCTTGCCCTCAAGCAGCTTGGTGACCACTGCGGCCTTGTCCTTTGCCGTACCCAGCTTGGAGCCGAGTGCGAGTTCCAGCTCGGCGTCCGAGGCCACGACCTGACCGAACTCAAAGAGTTCGCTCGTGATCGGGGCCTCGGCACCGGCCGAAACGGCGGCGGCACGGAGCCCGAGGTCTTCGATGCCCTCGAGCAGGTCCACCGAGGTGGACCAGCGCTGCGAAACAACGGAGTTCACCAGACCGAGGGTCGTGGCGCTCACCGCCTTCGCGAAGATGCGCTCCGTAGCCGCTACCTTGACCGCGGCTTCGGCAGCCGGGTCCGCGAGCAGCGCGCGCAGCTGGGCACTGGAATCAATTGCACGACCCACCGCGAACAGCTCGGTGGCCGTGTTCTGGTCCACCACGCTGGTCGCCTGCAGTGCCTGCGTTCCTGCGGCGAGTGCTTCTCTGGTTGCGCTACCCATTGTGTTAGTTCTTTCCTACGGTCGAGGCCGGAGCGGCCTCGAGGTCGGCGAGGAAGCGGTCGACCAGGCCTGCGGCCTTCTTGTCGTCGCTCAGGCTCTCCCCGATCACGTTGCCGGCCAGGTCCAGAGCCAGGGTTCCCACCTCGGTGCGCAGCGAGACCAGGGCGCTCTGACGCTCTGCCTCGATCTGTGCGTTGGCGGTAGCGGTGATCCGCGACGCCTCGGTGGTAGCCAGGTCACGAGCCTCGGCCACGATCTGCTTGCCATCCTCACGGGCGGCTTCACGGATTTCTCCAGCCTCCACACGAGCCTCGGCCAGCTGAGCCGTGTACTTCTCCAGTGCTGCCTCTGCCTCACGCTGGGCCTCGTCGGCCTTAGCGATGTTGCCCTCGATGGCAGCCGAACGCTCGTCGAGCATTGCCTGCATCTTGGGGAGGAAGACCTTCCAGAACGCAATCAGGATGATGATGAAGCAGACGGACGACCAGACGATGTCGTACGGGGCAGGAAGCATCGGGTTAGGCGTGGCCTCACCCGAAGCTAAAACTGCTGCATGAAGCATGATGCCTCCTTATTGTCTGCGAGGGGGTGATTAACCCTGGAAGATGAAGTAGGTAGCGATACCGATGAAGGCCAGGGCCTCGGTAAAGGCGATACCAATCCACATCAGAACCTGGAGCTTCGACTGCAGCTCGGGCTGACGTGCGACACCCTCGATGGTCTTACCAACGACGATACCCACACCGATGGCCGGGCCGATAGCAGCGAGACCGTAACCAACGGTTCCGATGTTTCCAGAGATGTCAGCGAGAACGGTAGTTGCGTCCACGAGTGTTTCCTTCCGTGATGGTGAGCAGGCGTTTGCCGTACTCGGTTAGTGTTCGTCCGCTACTGCCAGCTGAATGTAGACAGCAGTCAGCAGCGTGAAGACGTAAGCCTGGAGCACTGCAACCAGGATTTCGAACAGGGTGAAAGCAAAGCCGAATGCCAGGCTTCCGATGCCGAGCAGCGGCCAGAGGCCACCCGCAGCAAAAATGAAGAACTGCGTGGCTGCAAAGAACAGCACCAGCAGAAGGTGACCAACGACCATGTTCATCATCAGTCGAAGGGTCAGGGTGACCGGTCGAATAACGAAGGTCGAGACGAGCTCGATCGGGGTCACAATGATGTAGACCGGCCACGGAACCCCTGCGGGGAACAGCGAGTTCTTGAAGAACTTCTTCGGGCTCTTCTTGATACCGGCATAGATGAAGGTGATGTAAGACACCAGGGCAAGAACCAACGGGACACCGATAACCGAAGTACCGGCGATGTTGAGGAACGGAATGACTCCCGTGATGTTCAGGAACAGAACCATAAAGAAGATGGTTGTGAGGATCGGCAGGAAGCGCTTGGCGTCCTTTTTGCCGAGGAGGTCCTCGCCAATGTTGACTCGAACGAGGTCGAGTCCCATCTCGATCAGGCTCTGGAAGCGACCCGGGACGACTCGCATCCGGCGGGTGCCGATCCAGAACAAAATAAGAAGAGCGGCGACAGCGATGAAACGCACCATCATGATGCGGTTGATCGCGAACGGAGTTCCGTCAAAGAGGAAGACCTCTGGGAAGAACTCCATGATGGACGGCGCGTGGAAACCGTCTTCGTTTCCGGTCGGGACCAGCAGGTGCACAGCGTTTACTATCAGCGCTATCTCCTGTTTCGGGCGGGGAGCTCAGCTCTCGCGACGACGAATGTTTGGACGCCCCACCCGGGCACGCAGAAAAACTGCACACTTCAGCTGGGGAACTTCAGTTAGCCTATCAAATTTTTGCCCCCCATTACGCCCGCAAGCTTGTTAAATCCACCGAATTTCTTGCGGATACGGTGTGGAAAACCACAATCGGCGAGGCGCAGGTGTAAAAGCACTCCCCCGGCACGCCGCATTCCAGCCGATTTGGCGTGGTGCGGTGTCGCATTAAAGCAGGCGGACCGCGGTTTCCCGCGGCCCGTCTTGAGGGTTGCTCAGCGCCTACACCCGATGGCTGTGGCGCGTCCGAATGTGCGCTCAGGAAGCGGGTGCATCATCCGGGTCGACGTACTTGGGCAGCTCGATGTCGCTGACCGCGGGCAGACGCCCCTTGGCCACGGCGACGCAGTCCACCACCAGGGTTCCGATGACCCCGACGATCAGGCACAGCAGCAGCACGGTCTTGTTGATCCAGTCGGCACCGGAGAGGTTCCAGGCGAGGATCAGGAACAGGACAAACTTCACGATCCATCCACCCATCACCACACCGAAGAAGATCGGTACGTACAGGTCGGACTTGGAATAGCGGTTGGCGATCAGGATCGATGCGACGGTGATGCCCAGGAAGACAGCGGCCATCGCGGTGCCGATCAGCGCCGAAATCACGCCGCGGGAACCATCCACCCGCCCGCCGATGACACCGCCGACGATGGCGATGGCCAGCGCGAGCAGCCCACCCCAGATCAGGCTTTTTTTGAAGATCGGGTTGGCATTCATGCGTGGGGGTCCTTTGCTGCGGGGGTCTGGGGGTGTTCGGGGAGGGTGGCTCCCTGGGGCGCAGGGGTGTCGTCCCTGTGCTTGGGACGACGGAAGGGTTCGGGGGCGATCGGAACGCCGGCCTCGCGGGCCTCGCGCACCTCCACGCTGCGATCACGCCAGCGGTTGAGGCGCGGGGCGAAGGTCCACAGGGTACAGCCGATCACGCCCACGGTCAGGAAGGTCAGCGCGATCCAGCTCGGCGAGACAACAAACGCGATCAGGCAGGAGGCGGAGATCACCGCGGTCCAGGCGTAGAACACCAGCACGGCCTGCAGATGGCTGTGACCCATGTCCAGCAGTCGGTGGTGCAGGTGCTTGCGGTCGGCGGTAAACGGCGAGGTTCCTGCCGCCGTGCGCCGGAAGACCGCGAGGAAGAAGTCCAGCAGCGGGACCACCAGAATCGCGACCGGCAGGATGATCGGGATGAACGCACCGATCAGCTGGCTCCGACCAAACAGCGCGGTGTCCTGGCCGACGCCGAGCGCCGAAGGGTCGATCTGACCGGTAATGGCCACGGCCGAGGTGGCCATCAGCAGACCCAACAGCAGCGCTCCGGCATCGCCCATGAACATCTTCGCCGGGTGCCAGTTCATCGGCAGGAAGCCCGCGCAGATACCCACCAGGATCGCCGAGAGCAGCAGCGGCAGGTTGAAGAATGAAGTTTGACCCATCGAGCGCACCAGCAGGTAGCCATAGATCAGGAACGCGCCGTTGGCGATCAGGCCCACGCCGGCGACCAGGCCGTCGAGCCCGTCGATGAAGTTCACCGCGTTCATGATCAGCACCAGGGTGAACGTGGTGAGGACAAACGATGCCTGGCTTGAGCCCACGGTCAGGCCACCAATGGGCAGCGAGTAGAACTGAACCCCACTGAAGGCGATGATTCCGGCCGCGACAAACTGCGCGGCGAGCTTGATCATCCAGTCCAGATCGATTAGGTCATCCAGGACGCCGATGATCACGATCAGCCCCGCCGCACCCAAAACCGCCCAGAGCTGGCCGGGCGCATCGGCGAATGTTTGGGCGAGGAATGGGTTCGTGGACGCGTAAATAAACGCGACGATCACGCCCAGGAACATCGCTACGCCACCCAGGCGCGGGGTGGGTCTGGTGTGAACGTCTCGCTCGCGGATCTCCGGATACAGCTTGTATTTCAAAGCCACCCGGTAGACCACCCGGGATAACAGCCAGGTGACGACCGCGGTGATCGCCGCGACGAGAACGTACTGAATCATCCGCCGGCACCGGCTTCGGGCTCGGCGGACGCGCCGGCGGCGTCCTCGGACGGAGTGGACTCGGCTGCGGCAGCCTCGGACGGAGTGGACTCGGCTGCGGCAGCCTCGGACGGAGTGGACTCGGCGGCAGCCTCGGACGCTGCGGCCTCGGTCCGTGCGGCCTCGTCATCCTCGGCCAGGAGGTCGCCCAGGATTCCGCGCAGCTGCTCACGGCTGATCGCGCCGTCGCGCAGGACGTGCACCTTGCCGCCGGGACCCGACAGACGCGAGGCGTCGATGATCGTGGAGGCGGTCTGTCCCACCGGGCCGCCATCGAGGTAGATGTGGACCGAGGTACCCAGCATCAGCTCGGCATCGGCGGCACTGGTAGCGGAGGGCAGGCCGGTCAGGTTCGCCGAAGATACGGCGAGCGGACCGGTCTCGCGCAGCAGTGCGAGGGCGATCGGGTTATCCGGCATGCGGACGGCCACGGTTCCGTGGGTGTCACCCAGATCCCAGGCCAGGGACGGCTGTGCATTGAGGACGATGGTGAGTCCGCCTGGCCAGAAGGCGGCCACCAGCTCGGTCACGATCGCCGGCACGCTCTCGGCCAGCGCATGCAGCGTTCCCACATCGGCCACCAGGACGGGTGGCGGCTGCTGACGGCCGCGGCCCTTGGCCGCGAGCAGCGCGCGCACGGCCGCCGGGGAAAAGGCGTCGGCGGCAACACCGTAGACGGTGTCGGTGGGAATAACCACAAGCTCTCCTCGGCCGAGGGAGGATGCGGCAAGCTTCAGGCCGGTAACGAGTTGAGCGCTCTCTGCGCAGTCATAAATGCGGGACATTATGAACAGATTCTATCCCGGGAGACAATCCTGTTCTTCGAATCTGCCCGGAGCCGGGTCATTTTGCATCATGTGTGTATAAATGAGCGCAGAATGGAGTGCATACAAAACACAAAGGATCCTGCATGAGAATCGAACTTCGCCAGGTTACTAAGGGGAAGAACGGCTCGGCTCTCCCGGAGACAAGCCTTCAGCTTCAAACCGGTGCCGCCACCTTCGCCCGCGCCGAAACGGAGCAGCGCCCCACCGTTTTGGGGCTGATCGCCTCGGGCCGAATGCGCCCGGACAGCGGCACGGTCCTGATCGACGGACAGGTTGACGCCTCGCGGATTCGACGCGAGATCGCCCTGGTCGACGCGCCGATCGTCAGCGAACCCGCAGGAAACGTGGCGGTTTCTCAGGTGGTAGCCGAGGAACTCATGTTCGCCGGCCTCAAGAGCCACCCGATCGCCGTGGCACGCACCCTGGATGAAATGGGTCTGCGTGACCGTTCGAGCACGGACATGGCCGATCTGGCCCCGACCGATCGAATCCGCATGCTGACCGAACTTGCCGCGCGCCGCCCCGAGGTCCGCGGCATCGTTTTGGTCTCCCCCGACCGTCACGGCGGGGATCCCGAGGCCTGGTGGCGGATCGCCCGTGAGCTCGCGGCCCGCGACCTCGCCGTGCTGGTGATCGCCGGCGTCGCCGCCCACACCGCCATTTCCTCGACCCGCGAAATCGAACCCCTGGCCGATGTGCCCTCGGATTCCGCGACCCTCTTCAACCTGGAAGGCCTCGCCTGATGCTCAAGATAATCGCCATGATCCGTGCCGAGTTCGCTCGGCTCTGGGCCACGCGGATGTCGCGGCTGGCCTTTCTCGCGCTGATGATCGTGCCGCTGCTCTACGGCGGCCTGTACCTCTGGGCAAACCAGAACCCCTATGACCGTCTGGACCGGATCCCGGTGGCGCTCGTGGTCTCGGATACCGGAACCACCCAGAACGGCAAGGAAACCAACTTCGGTCACGATGTAGCCAAGCAGCTGGTCAAGGACGGCACCTTCGCCTGGAAGCAGGTCAGTGCCGCCGAGGCCAAGGCCGGCGTGAAGGACGGCGAGTTTGATTTCTCGCTGACCCTGCCGGAGAAGTTCTCCGAGGATCTGGCTTCCTCGCAGACCGATTCACCGCGTCAGGCCGAGGTCATCCTGACCACCAACGACGCCAACAGCTACCTGGCCACCACGATCGGTACGCAGGCGGCCAAGACCGTGCAGACCCAGATCGTGGCCACGGTGAATAAGCAGGCGGCGCAGACCTTCCTCGACGCCCTCTCCAAGATCCGTGGCAACCTGGTGGAGGCCGCCGACGGCGGTACCAAGCTCACCGACGGTGCCAAGACCGCCCTGGATGGTGCGAGTGCACTGACCTCGGGTGCCGAACAGGCGCGCGACGGTGCCGGGCAGCTGGGAACGGGTCTGAACTCGCTCCGCGACGGGTCGCAGACCCTCGCCGGAGGCCTCGACACCCTGCGCAACCAGACCGCGTCCCTGCCGGGTCAGTCCCAGCAGCTCGCCGACGGTGCCGCCAAGGTCGCCGCCGGAAACGCCCAGTTTGCCCAGGTCGGCAACGAGCTGGCCCAGGGATCGAGCCAGCTGGTGGAGCAGATTCCGGAGGTCTCGGCCAAGATTCAGGATCAGCTTACGAAAGCCGGGGTCCCGCAGGACACCATCAACAGCGTGCTGGCCAACCTCAAGCCCGTCGGCGATGCGGCCACCCAGACCAATGCCAAGGTCCAGGCTGCCGTGGGCCAGCTCAACCAGCTGAGCGCCGGAGCCGCCGCCGTGGCCTCGGGCAGCAAGGCCCTGGCCGACGCGACCCCGCAGCTCACCAACGGCATCAACCAGCTGGCCACGGGTGCCGGTACCCTGCGCGATGGTGCCTCGACCGCGGCCACCGCGGCCGGCACCCTGCACGAGGGCCTTGGGACCCTGACCGACAAGCTCGGTGAGCTTGGCGGAGGACTCGACACCATCCACGGCGGCCTCGGAACCCTGACCAACGGCCTGAGCGACGGTTTCAAGCAGATCCCCGAGACCACCGTTACCCTGCGCAACGATCAGGCCACCAACATCTCCAACCCGGTCAACCTGCACTCCAGCGCGGTCACCAGTGCCGGCACCTACGGTGCGGGTCTGGCACCGTTCTTTGTGAGCCTTGCCGCCTGGATCGGCATTTACGCGCTGTTCCTGATCCTGAAGCCCTTCTCGCGTCGCGCAATCACCGCGCTGCACTCCCCGATCAAGATCACCCTGGCCGGGTGGGCGACGCCGGCCATCCTCGGTGCCGTCCAGATGATCGCGCTGTTTGGGATCGTGGCCGGAACCCTGGGCTTCCAGGTCTCCAACCCGGTCGGGGCGTACGGCATGATGGCGCTGGCCTCGGTCACGTTTGCGGCGATCATCCTGGCGCTGAACGTCTGGCTGGGTTCGGTGGGTCAGTTCCTGGGCCTGGTGCTGATGGTGATCCAGCTGGTCACCGCCGGCGGCACCTTCCCCTGGCAAACCCTGCCCGCACCGCTCGCGGCGCTCCACCACTTCCTCCCGATGTCCTTCGCGGTGGACGGAATGCGGCAGCTCATGTACGGCGGTGACCTGGCCGCCGCCGGAAACGATGCGATCGTGCTCACGCTGATCCTGCTGGGGGCGCTGGTAGTCTCGGCCATCGGCGTGACGCGGATGACACACTTCCGCACGCTGCGCGACCTTCAGCCCAGCCTGATCGGCTAGGTCCCGGCACACAAAAACGGCATGCCCCGCGGGGCATGCCGTTTTTGTGTGCGCTAGCGGACCGCGGTGGTGACCCGGTCGCGCAGGGTGAAGTCGGGGAAGGTCGCCGGGGCACGCCAGCCGTCGGCTGCGAGGATCGCGCGGATCGCCTCGCCCTGCAGCTCGCCGTGCTCGAGGATCAGGGTGCCGCCCGGACGCACCAGGTCCAGGCCACGGCGAGAGATCGTACGCACCAGGTCCAGGCCGTCTTCCCCGCCGTAGAGCGCGGTGGGCGGGTCGTACTCGCGCACCTCGATATCGCGTGGGATTGCCCGTGCCGGAATATAAGGCGGGTTGGAAATGAGGACCGCAACCGATCCATGCAGTTCGGTGAATGCCTCGGCCATGTCCCCCAGGGTCAGGGTCGCGTTCTCGGCCCCGATCTTCTCGAAGTTACGGGCGGCCCAGGCGTGGGCCGCGGGAATCTTCTCGAGCGCAAACACCCGGGCGTTGGGCACCTCGGTGGCCATGGCCAGGGCGATGGCCCCCGAGCCGGTGCCCAGATCGATCGCGATGGGTTCGGCATCGGGCAGGATCCGCAGGGCGTCAATCGCGTACTGCACGACCTGCTCGGTCTCCGGCCGCGGCACAAATACGCCCGGTCCGACCAGCAGCTCCATCGAGCGGAACGGCGCCGTACCCAGGATGTGCTGCAGCGGCTCCCGTAACACACGCCGAGCAACCAGCGGTTCGAGGGTTTCGGCGTCCTCGGGGGCGAGGGTGCGGTCCAGGATGATCGCACTCTGGATCTCCCCGCGACCGGCATCCAGCACGTGCCCCAGCAGGAGTTCCGCGTCAATGCGGGCATCGGCGATACCGGCGGCGGCGAGTCTGGCCTCAATCTGGTCGCGCACGAGGCCAAGCGGGCTCGGCGTGGCGGCGGATTCGGCGGGCTGTTGGGTCTCGGTCACGGCTGTTTTTACCCCTGTCGGAACGGTGCCCTGCATGCGCACGGCGTAATAAACCCTATCCGAATGACATGAGCCTCGCGGCGGCACGCGGATCGCAATAGGCTGGTTCCGCACGGCTCTGCCCACCGACACCGGAGGGCGGATTCTCGCGCATAGGCACGGCCCGCACTACCCAGCTGACCCCCACATGGTAAGGACACACACCCGTGAACGCATACATCCACGAGGACATCACCTCGACCTTTGGTAACACCCCCCTGGTTCGGATCAACCGTCTCGCCGACGAGTCGCACGCCACGGTCCTCGCCAAGCTTGAGTTCTTCAACCCCGGTTCCTCGGTCAAGGACCGCCTGGCCATCGCCATCATCGACGCCGCCGAGGCCTCGGGCGACCTGCAGCCCGGTGGCACCATCGTCGAGGGCACCTCGGGCAACACCGGAATCGGCCTGGCCCTGGTGGGTGCCGCCCGCGGCTACAAGGTGGTGCTGAGCATGCCCTCCTCGATGAGCGTCGAGCGTCGCGCACTGCTGCGCGCCTTTGGTGCCGAGCTGGTCCTGACCGACCCCGCCGCCGGTATGCGTGGGGCCGTAGAGAAGGCCGCCGAGATCGTCGCCGAAACCCCGGGGGCGATCCTCGCCGAGCAGTTCGCCAATGCGGCCAACGTGCAGATTCACCGCGAGACCACCGCCGAGGAGATCTGGCGTGACACCGAGGGTGAGGTCGACATCTTCGTGGCCGGCGTGGGCACCGGCGGCACCGTGACCGGTGTGGGTCAGCGCCTCAAGGAGCTCAAGCCCGAGGTCAAGATTGTGGCCGTGGAGCCGATCGACTCCCCGATCCTCAACGGCGGTAAGCCCGGTCCGCACAAGATCCAGGGCATCGGCGCCAACTTCGTGCCGCCGGTCCTCGACACCGAGGTGTACGACGAGGTCATCGACGTGTCCTTCGAGGACTCGCTGGAAACCGCTCGGGACCTCGCAGCCAAGGAGGGTATCCTGGCGGGTATCTCCTCGGGTGCGATCCTGTGGGCCGCCCTTCAGCTGGCCGCACGTCCCGAGAACGCCGACAAGACCATCGTGGCCGTGGTTCCCGACACCGGTGAGCGCTACATCTCCACCGCGCTCTGGGCGGGCCTGGCCGAGTAAGGACCGATCATCAGCACCACCTCCGGTTTCTTCGCGCGCCTGCGCGAAGACCTGCGCACCGCGCGCACCCACGATCCCGCGGCCCGATCCTCGTTCGAGGTCGGTTTGCTGTACTCGGGGGTGCACGCGGTGTGGGGGCACCGGCTGAGCCACGCGCTCTGGCGACGCGGATTCAAGCTGCCCGCCCGGCTGAACTCGCAGATCGTCAGGTTCCTGACCGGGATCGAGATTCACCCGGGCGCGCAGCTCGGCCGCCGCTTTTTCATCGACCACGGTATGGGTGTGGTGATCGGAGAAACCGCGGTGGTGGGCGACGATGTGCTCATTTACCACGGCGTGACCCTGGGGGGAAAGTCCCTGGCCAAGGGCAAGCGTCACCCGACGATCGGCGACGGAGTGACCATCGGTGCCGGTGCCAAGATCCTGGGCCCGATCACCATCGGCCCGCGCAGCGCCGTGGGAGCCAACGCGGTGGTCACCAAGGATGCCCCCTCCGACTCACTCCTGGTGGGAGTCCCGGCGAAGGTACGCAAAATTGTCACCGATCCGGTAACCCCCGAGTACTTCATCTGATCGCGCGCTAGTCGATGCCGCGATAGCGGGCGGCGCCGCTGCCCCACTGCTCATGGGTCTGATCGATCGGATAACGCCCCAGGGCGAAGGTGTCCTGCGGGTTTTCGCTCGCGACCCGCTCAAAATACGTCTGTGCGGATTCTGCGGTCCCAAACACTCCGATGATGGGGTTATCGGGGAGTGACTCGTTGAGCACAATCCAGACGTCTCGACTCTGATTCATGTGGGCTCCTTTCCCCTCCATCCAAGCAGAACGGCCCCGAAATCCACAGATTTCGGGGCCGTTGCGCGACCAAGGCTAGGAGCTGACGCCGATCCGTTGTGCTCGGAGGAGGCGGGGCGCGCACACGAGAACAACCAGCAACGCCAGGGCGGCGCTCAGCGCCAGGGCTATGCCCGGCGAGGTGGGATCAACCAGCGCGCCAAACAGCGCGGCCCCGAGGGCTGCGCCGAGGTTGACGGCGGTGTTGATCCAGCTGCTCGCCTCGGTGCGAACCCGCGGGTCGGTGCGGGAATCAGCCGCCAGGTACCCCACGATCAGCAGCGGGGCGAGGAACAGTCCGCTTATCGCAAACCCGATCAGGGCGGCCAGGGTACCTCCGATCAGGCCCGATACGGCCGACGCAAATACCAGCAAAATCACGAGCGCGAGGAGCTGACGCTCCAGTCGTGGGCGCAGGCTCAGCCGTCCATAGAGCAGCCCGCCCACAGCGCTCGCCCCGGCAAATAGTGCCAGCAGGATTCCCGCAAGCATCGTATGTGACTCGGTTCGGGCAATCGCCGGCGCGGCAATTTCGATGCAGCCCAGGATGATGCCCGGGGCGATCATCGCCACCACCACAACCGGGAAGCCCGGAGAGCGCAGGGGTGAGCGTGCTCGCGAGGTACCAGCTTCGGCTCCGTGCTCCCGCGAACCCCGTTGCCGGCGCGAAAGCGTGCTCGTCACAAACAGCAGCGTGCCGAGAGCCACGCATCCCGCCGAGAACATGAGCGAGGTGAAGGGGTCCACCAGGATCGCAAGCAGTGCCACCAATAGCGGCCCGAGTGCGAAGGTCACCTCCTCGGCCACGGCGTCCAGGCTAAAGCCGCGCGATCGTCCGGGACCGGCGGGCAGCGCCGTAGACCACAGCACCCGCATGGAGGCGCCGAATGGTGGTGAGGACGCGCCCGCGATGAGCGCCATGATCACCAGGGTTGGCAGGCCCGCATCCACAAGCACCCCCAGCGCCACCAGGGAGGCCGCGTGGGTCAACCCCAGCGCCGCCAGGACCCGGGTTTGCCCGTGGCGATCGATCAGTCGGGCACGGATTGGCGTGGCCACCACATTGGCGATGCCCAGAACCGCGGTAATCGCACCCGCGATCGCAAAGGATCCCGAGGAGTGTTCCAGGAGCAGGATGAGGGCCAGCCCCGAGGTGGCCAGCGAGAGTCGACCCAGGATACTGGGAAGAAAGGAGCGCACCACGTGGGGCGTGCGCAAAACGGTTGTATAGGTTTGGGAGGGAGAGGACATCGGAGTCTTCCGGTTCATCGCGTCTCAACACGCACCCTGATTGGCGCGGAGAAAGCGGTCTAACGGGGGTCAGTCGCGCGCAAGATGGCACACGAAAACCCGCCCGGGCGGTACCAGGTCTGCGAGGGGCGGGCGCAGGACCGTTAGATAAATGCGACGATAAAGCCGATCGAACCGATCATGCACACAGGTTAGCACGGTGCAGGAAATAGGAAACCCCGGAATCCATACGGAGTCCGGGGTTTCCTGCGCTAGCGAGACTAGGAGTTGTCGCCGATCTCGGCGAGACGTGCCTCCTCATCGGCGGAGATCGCCGACTGAATGATGGGTTCCATCGCACCGTTCATCACGGCGTCCAGGTTGTACGACTTGTAGCCGGTACGGTGATCGGCCACCCGGTTCTCCGGGAAGTTGTACGTGCGGATGCGCTCCGAGCGGTCCATGGTACGGATCTGGCTCTTGCGTGCATCCGAGGCGGCCGCGTCGATCTGCTCCTGCTGGTGGGCCAGCAGGCGTGCACGCAGCACGCGCATACCGGCTTCACGGTTCTGCAGCTGCGACTTTTCGTTCTGCATGGCCACGGTGATACCGGTGGGCAGGTGGGTGATGCGCACGGCGGAGTCGGTGGTGTTCACCGACTGACCACCGGGGCCCGAGGAGCGGTACACGTCGATCTTCAGGTCGTTCTGGTTGATCTCGACCTCTTCGGGCTCATCCACCTCGGGGAACACCAGCACGCCGGTGGTCGAGGTGTGGATGCGTCCCTGCGACTCGGTGGCCGGCACACGCTGCACGCGGTGCACACCACCCTCGTACTTGAGGTGAGCCCAGACACCCTGCGAGGGGTCGGTCGCGTTGGACTTGATGGCCACCTGAACGTTCTTGTACCCACCCAGGTCGCTGTGGTCGGCCTCGAGCATCTCGGTCTTCCAGCCCTTGGACTCCGCATAGTGCATGTACATGCGCAGCAGGTCGGCAGCGAACAGGGCCGACTCGGCCCCACCCTCGCCACCCTTGATCTCCATGATGACATCGCGCGCATCGTCGGGGTCACGCGGGATCAGCAGACGGCGCAGCTTCTCCTGGTTCTCGGCGAGGCCCTCCTCGATCGAGGGGATCTCGGCGGCGAAGTCGTCGTCTTCCTTAGCCATCTCGCGGGCTGCTTCCAGGTCTTCCTGGGACTGCAGCCAACGGGTGTGCGCGGCGATGATCTTGCTCAGCTCGGCGTAGCGCCGGTTGATCTTCTTGGACCGTGCCGGGTCCTGGTGGACGGCCGGATCCGCGAGCTGCTCCTGCAGATCGGCGTGCTCGGCGATCAGTGTCTGCACTGATTCAAACATGTGATTCCTTATCTCAAAACTGTTTTCGGGGAAAAAGCCCGAACCCGCTGCCCGCGGCAGTGACCTGCCGGCGAGAAACGGGTTCGAGGAAAACAGCTAGCGGTGGTCGTGACCGTTACCCGAGGTGGGTGCCGGCATCGACTTCTGCATCTGTACGAGGAACTCGACGTTGCTGGAGGTCTCCTTCAGCTTACCGAGTACAACCTCAAGGGCCTGCTGCGGGTCCAGGCCGGCCAGGGCGCGACGCAGCTTCCAGGTGACCTTGACCTCATCGCTGCCCAGCAGCATTTCCTCACGACGGGTCGAGGAGGCGTTGACGTCCACGGCCGGGAAGATGCGCTTATCGGCGAGCTGGCGGCTCAGGCGCAGCTCGGAGTTACCGGTGCCCTTGAACTCCTCGAAGATGACCTCGTCGGCCTTCGAACCGGTCTCGACCAGCGCGGTGGCCAGGATGGTGAGCGATCCACCGTTTTCGATGTTCCGGGCGGCACCGAAGAAGCGCTTGGGCGGGTACAGGGCGGCGGCGTCCACACCACCGGAGAGCACGCGGCCCGAGGTGGGGGCGGCCAGGTTGTAGGCGCGACCCAGGCGGGTGATCGAATCCAGCAGCACCACGACGTCGGTGCCCAGCTCCACCAGGCGCTTGGCACGCTCGATGGCGAGCTCGGCGACGGTGATGTGGTCCTCGGCCGGGCGGTCGAAGGTCGAGGCGATGACCTCGCCACTGACCGTGCGCTGCATGTCGGTGACCTCTTCGGGACGCTCATCCACGAGGACCACCATGAGGTGAGTCTCGGGGTTGTTGGTCGCGATGGCGTTGGCGATCTGCTGCAGCACGATGGTCTTACCGGCCTTGGGCGGTGCAACGATCAGGCCGCGCTGGCCCTTACCGATCGGGGCAACCAGGTCGATGATGCGCTGGGTCAGCTTGCCCTGCTCGGTTTCCATACGCAGGCGCTCCTGCGGGTAGAGCGGGGTCAGCTCGCCGAAGTCCACGCGGGTTGCGGCGTCCTCGACGGACAGGCCGTTGATCGAGTCCACCTTGACGATGGCATTGTACTTCTGGCGGGCGTTCTGCTCGCCCTCGCGCGGCTGACGGATGGATCCTACCACCGCGTCACCCTTGCGCAGGTTGTACTTCTTCACCTGGCCCAGCGAGACGTAAACGTCGTTGGTGCCGGGGAGGTAACCGGAGGTGCGCACGAAGGCGTAGTTGTCCAGGACGTCGAGGATACCGGCGATGGGCAGCAGGACATCGTCCTCAGCCAGCTCGATCTCGCCGTCCTCGTTCACGCCGCGACGCTTGCGGTCACGGTAGCGACCGCGACCGCGGCCGCCCTCGTCCTCGGCGTTCTGGGTGCGCTCGGCGGGGCCGTTGGTGTTGCCACGCTCGCCACGGTTGTTGTCGTTCTGACCGCGCTCGTTGCGGTTACCTTCGCCCTGACCGTTGTTTGCGCGGTCATTCTGAGTGCGCTCGTTCTGGGTGCGCTCGTTCTGGCCGCGGCCATTCTGACGGGGCTCGGCGGCGTCCTCGGACTTGGCCTCGGTCTGCTCGGCGCGCTCGACGTTGTTGCGTCCACGACCCCGGCCACGACCACGGGTGTTGCGCGGCTGCTCGGTGGTCTCGGCCGCATCCTCGGCGGGCGCGGTTTCGGCCGGCTCGGCACTCTCGGCGGCGTCCGTGTTCTCGGCGGTGTTGCCCTGTCCGCGACCGCGGCCACGGCCACGGCCCCGACGGTTTCCGCGGGGTGCCTCGGTGGTTTCGGAATCGGCGTTCTCGGCGGTGCCCGCCTCGGTCGCGTTCTCATCCGGGGTGTTCGGGATCAGCGGGGCACCATCGTGGTTGACGTGACCACGAGCGGAAACCGGGGCGGCGTCCTCGGCCGGAGCCTCGGTGGGGGCCACCGGCTCGGCGGTCACGGTGCTGGTGCTGACCCGACGCGAGCCGCGCTTGCGTGCGGCGGGAGCAGCCTCGGCGGCCGGGGCCTCGATGACCGGTGCCTCGATAACGGCAGCAGACTCGGTCTCGACGACGGTCTCGGCCGCAGGCGACGTCGCCTCGGTGCCGGACGAGTCGGTGCTGGACGAATCGGTGCTGGACGAGTCGGCGGCAGAAGTTTCGGCCGCGGCGGTGTCGGCAACGGGTGCGCCGCCCGCGGCACCGTCGGCGGCGCGTGCCGCCACGATGGCCTCAACCAGGGCGCTCTTGCGCAGCTTGGAGGATCCTACGACGCCGTGTTCCGCGGCGAGCGCCTGCAGCTGGGCCACCTTGAGGGTGGACAGAGCGTCATTGGCGATTTCGTAGGTGTTTTCGGTGTTACTCACGGAGGGTTCCTTCCCCTATACCCGGGCACAAGCCACGGGCTGAAATGCTCATCGCGGCATGGGAAACGCGGGATACGAGACCCGACCCGATCCGGAGACGTAATGCTCGGTACGGGGGCACAGAAGCGATGGCGTTGATGTGCAAAATTGACCCGCCCGGCCAGAGTTACCGCCGCGATTCATACAGCGTTCGAGACGGTGTTGCCGTGTGGGATTACGCTCAGACTAGCACCTTGCGGGCCCCGAATGCGAGAGAAACCCCGCATGCCGAGGTGGCATGCGGGGTTGACCCGGCTCGGCTAGTCGCCGGAATGGGCCGCGGATTTACGCCGGGCAGCGAACGCCCCGGCCCCCAGGAGCAGCAGAATCAGCGTGAGGATGCCACCCGAAATGGGTGGGTTCGCGCCGGTCTCCCCCAGGGTCTCACCGGGCCCGGGGCCCGTGGTGGCCCCGCCGGTGGAGGGACCACTCGGCTCGGGTGTCCCCGGATCCGTAGGCCCGGTGGTTGGGCCGGTAGTGGGCCCGGTGCTGGGTCCGGTGGAAGGCTCGGGGGTGGGCTCGGGGGTGGGCTCGACGGCCGGTTCCAACGGCACCCGGTGTTCCACCGGGGCCGCGACGATGATCCCGGTGGTGGCGTTCTCGGCCTCGGCCGAGGCCTCGTTGATGACCGCACCGGCGGCCACATCCGCGACGGAAATCACATATGGTTCGACGCTCACACAGTTCATCGAGGTGCCACGTTCCAGGGTGTTGCCGGGGCAATCGATCGTGATGCCGGCATCCGTCAGGGTGGGATCGAGGATCCGCGCATCCTCAAGCCGGGTTTCGCCGCTGTTGGTCAGGGTAAACGCGTACCAGACATGGTCCCCGGCATCCACGACGCCGTTGCCGTTCACATCCTCGATTCCCGCGGGAATCTGCCCCTCCGCCGGATGATCGGTGTTCAGCGTCTTGGTGAGGCTCATCCCGGGTTCGGCCACCACAATCGGAACCGTGGCGGTCGCCACGGCCGAGCTCAGCGGTGCCCCGTGGACGGGAACTCCTCGTGCGGTGGCCCGGTTGATCACCGTCCCCGCGGCCACATCGGCCGCCTGAACCTCGTACCCGGAATCGGTTACGCAGGTGGTGGAGTTCCCCGGGCGCAGCCGCACTGTCTCGCAGGTCACGCCGACCCCCTGCTCCTGCACCAGCGGGTCGATGATCCGAATCTGTTCGATGGCGGTCGCCCCGGTATTGGTCACGGTGAAGGAGAAGGGCAGCAGGTCACCCAGGCTGATCGTGCCGCTACCATCCAGGTCTTCGTACTCGCCGCCGAAGGTTTTGGTGAGCGCCAGTCCCGGCACAAAGTGCACGGTGCAGCCCAGGTTTCCCTCGACACAGACGGCCGGGCGATCCTCCCCCGCCCGCAGCAGGAAGTTGGCCACAACCCCGTCCCCCGTGCCGGTCCCGATGGTCACCGGATACGACACCGTGACCCGCGCTCCCGGTGCCACCGAACCCTGGAGGCTCAGCCGGCGAGTGGCCGCATCCCACACCGGGGTCAGGTCGGCATCAGCCGGGGTGATGGTGAGGTCGTTGACCCAGAATCCGGTGAGGTCCGCATCATCGGCCACGCCGGTCATATCGTCGACGTGGTTGATCGCCTCGGTGTTTTGCCCGTTATTGGTAAAGCTCAGCGTGTAGTCGATGCGGTCCCCGGGGACCACCGCGGTTTCCCGCACCGGGGAACTGGACTTCTCGATCGCCAGCCCATCCACCAGGTGCTCGGTCCAGCCACAGCCGGGAAGGCTGCCGTTAGCCACCACCGGACACTCCTCGGGGAAGAGCGGCGGGGTCTCCTCGGGATGGGTGAAGGCCACGTTGAGCAGCGTGCCGTCACCGCCCTGGTCCAGCGGCTTCACCGTGGCCGGATACGTCAGCGCGATCGACGTGTTCATCGGGATCCGCAGCCCGGTCCAGCTCCACTGCTGCTGGTCCGCCCGGGTACTGGTGGTGTTGCTGGCGTCGCCGGGCAGTTCGGCCGAGGCCGTCCAGGCCAGGGCACCCAGGTTGACGTCGGCGTCATCCGTGACGCCCGTTACCGTGTCGCTGAGCCGACCGTTCCAGAACGTGGCCGGCTGACTGATCTCCTCGGGATGCGGGTAGGCGACCGCACTCGCGGTCACCGTATAGGTGATGGTCTCGCCCGGTGCCACCACCGCACCCGAGGCGGGCTCGGAGGCTTTGGCGAGGGCGACCCCGGGAATGTCCATGGTCACCACGGGAGCACCGGGCTGTGTCAGGTCAAAGTGTTCAAACGCCCAGGTGTCGATCGAGCGGTTATTGCCCCAGGATCCGCCGTTGGTGGTGCTGGATGCGCTCCCGTTCATGTCCTTACAGCCGGTGGCCGACCAGCCGCGTATGCCGCCGCTGGAATCCATCCCCTCGGCGGGCGAGCGCAGCGGCGAGGGCTGGGTGCCGCACTTGATCAGGGCCTGACGGTCCCATTCGCGCAGGCTCACCGGTTCGTCGTTCCAATGGATGATCGAGGATCCGCTACTCTGCAACCCGTTCAGCCGGGTCACACTCATCCCCCCGGAGAGGATCTCCACATCCCCCAGCAGGAAGTGCGATTCGCCCAGCTTTTCGATCCCCACCCTGAAGGCGATCGGCGTGCTGGTGGGGATGTCGGCTCCGGAGGCATCGCGGCCGTCAAACCTGAAGGTTCCCCGTCCCGCGTACACCGCGGCTTGGGTAACGATATCGTTGGGTCCGTCGAAGACCCCGTCGGCATCGGTGTCGATCAGGACCTCCACGTTGCCCTCGAACCCGCTGGCGTCGAAGGTGAACACCCCGGCACGCGACCCCGGAGCGTCCGGGACAAAACTCTCCACCGTGAGTTCGGGCTTTTCCAGCGGCACGTTCAACCACGTGGTTTCGCCGCCGGGCAGGGTGACCGTGCGTGGGAGTCCCGCCAGATCCGGCTTCCCGAAGAACACCTTGTCCGGTGCCGCACCACACTGCGGCTTCCAGCTGACCGGACCGTACTCGGGCTTGGGATTGTTTGCCCCGGAGGCCAGCGAGTGATACACCGACGTACACGTGGTGCCGTTCACGTTGCCAAAGGCGGAGGCCTGAAACGCCGAGGTGATTCCGCGCAGGCCGCGATACTCCACCTGATACGTGTAGCCGAACTCGGTTTGCACCCACATCGGGTAGGACGCGGTGGTCGAGGAATCGGTCAGGTCAAAGCGCTCACTCCATGTGCGTCCGGGGACCGTGGATCCGGCGCGCAACGGGTTGACCTGCCAGGTCACCACGTTGCGTCCGTGGTTATTGGGGTGGGATCCGCGCGCGGGCTCCAGTGCCGCGACCCAGACTCCGGCCTGGGCCTGGATCGGGCTTTCCCAGTCGCAGCGTTTGCCCGAACCGGTAATATCGGCGCACTCCCAGGCGGTCGACCCATCCGGGGCATAGACCACCCACTTGGTATAGAGATCCCCACCGTTGGCCCCGGTATTTGTGCGGAAGGCCGAACGCAGCTGGAAGCTCTCCCCCGGGCTGACGTAGCTGTACCAGCGCTGCGGGATCTGCACCGTGGTGCCCTCGACCCCGGATTCGGCGGAGGCGGGCGGCGCACTCACCGCATCCAGCGCATATCCCCCGGCCGCCACGAGGGCCAGGGCAAGCGTTCCGGCGATCCAGGACCGCGCTCGATGCGGGCTCGGAGTTATCCGCGCGCCTCGATCACCGCGTGTGCGCTTCATTGGCCACATACACCACCCGTTCCCCTTGGTGTGCGCCACACTATCGGGGTTTTTGATCGGTTGGCTAGGGTTTCTGGCACACGGAAACCAATTGGTATAAAAATGCCGAATGGCGACCCCCGATCGAGGGTCGCCATTTCGAACTATACGATCTAGGCCGCGGAAAGCGGGGCCACGCTGGCCCCCTGCACGTCCACCGCAAGCGAGTGGATCTGCCACGGCACGCTCGCCTGCTCGCTCACAAATGCGGCGGCTGCGGTGCGTGCCCCGGTGCCATCGGCGAGGACCAGGATCGAGGGGCCGGCACCGGAAACCACGGCCGGGAAGCCTTGCTCGCGCAGCGCGGTCACCAGCTCGTGGGTCGCGGGCATCGCCGAGGCACGGTAGTTCTGGTGCAGACGGTCCTCGGTGGCGTCCCACAGCAGGTCGGGGCTCTGGGTCAGCGCGGCGATCAGCAGGGCCGAACGCGAGACGTTGAAGACCGCGTCCTCATGCGGAACCTGCGCGGGCTGCAGACCACGGGCCACCTTGGTGGAGAGGGTGTGCTCGGGCACCAGTACCAGCGGGGAGACACCGCGGTGCACCGCGAGCTTTTTGTGCTTGGGACCGGCGGGGGTTTCCCAGGCGATCGTGAGACCACCAAACAGGGCCGGGGCCACGTTGTCCGGGTGGCCCTCGATCTCGGTGGCGATGCGCAGCAGGTCCTCATCGGAGAACTCGAAAATTCCCGCCAGCAGGCCCTTGGCCGCCATGATCCCGGCGACCACGGCGGCCCCCGAGGATCCCATTCCGCGGCCGTGCGGGATCGTGTTGTGCGCGACGATGTTCACGCCGGGAACCGGCTGCCCCACGGCGGTGAATGCATAGGCCATCGAGGTCACCACCAGGTTGGTGTCGTCGGTGGGGACGGTTCCCTCGCCCACCCCGTGGATGTCCACAAACGCTCCGGGCTCCTCCCGCACGCTCACCTCGATCTCGTCGTACACGCTGAGCGCGAGTCCCAGGGTGTCAAACCCCGGGCCGAGGTTGGCGGAGGTTGCGGGGACGCGAACACGAACGCCGCGGCCGAGCAGGGTCGCGACGTTCTCGGGCATGTCCGAGGGGCTCATTCCTTACCAGTCCTAACACCGAGCGAGGCTCGGGATCCTGACCACCGGTGTGGTCGTGTTGATGATGATGCACGGCGACGAGACCGCACTGCCGCCTCGTCGCCCCGGGTGTAGAGGGGTTACTCGCCCTCGAAGCGCAGGACGCTGACCACGGTGCGAACGGCCTCGTGGGAGCGCAGCTCGGAAACGGTGTTCTGTACCGCGTCCTCGCGCGAGGTGTGGGTGCCGATCACGAGCATCGCGGTGCGCTCCTCGGAATCGTCGGCGGCCTCGGCGGCCGACTGCACCACGGTCTCGACCGAGACGCCGGCCTCGGCCAGGATCCCGGCGATCTGGGCGAGCACGCCGGGGCGATCGCTCACCCGCAGGGCAATCTGGTAGCGGGCACGCACCTCGCCGATCGGGATCAGCGGAAGCTTGGCGGTGGCGCCATCGGTGAGGCCCGGACCGCCGGCCACGTGGCGGCGCGCGGCGGACACCAGGTCGCCCAGCACCGCGGAGGCGGTCTGCACGCCACCGGCACCGGCACCGTAGAACATCAGCGGTCCGGCCGCGGCGGCCTCGACGAAGACCGCGTTGTTACCACCGTGCACCGAGGCAAGCGGGTGCTCCTTGGGGATCAGGGCCGGGTAGACCCGGGTCGAGATGCCCTCGCCGTGCTCGCCGGTCACGCGCTCGGCGATGGCCAGCAGCTTGATCGTGGCACCGGCGGCGGACGCATCGGCGATCTGCTCGGCGGTGATGTCGGCGATGCCCTCGCGGTAGACGGCCTCGGCGGGCACATCGGCGTGGAAGGCCAGGCGGGCGAGGATCGCGGCCTTCTGCGCCGCATCGTAGCCGTCCACATCCAGCGTCGGGTCGGCCTCGAGGAAGCCCAGCTCAAATGCGGTCTTCTGGGCCTGCTCCATGGTGTCGCCAAAGCGATCCATGCGGTCGAGGATGAAGTTGGTGGAGCCGTTGACGATCGCCAGGATGCGGTTCACACGGTCGCCGGCGAGGCTCTCGCGCAGCGGACGCAGGATCGGGATCGCTCCGGCCACGGCGGCCTCATAGGAGATCAGCGCGCCCACCCGGGCGGCGGCCTCAAACAGCTCGGGACCGTGGGCGGCGATCAGCGCCTTGTTTCCGGTGACCACGTCCGCGCCGGCGGCGATGGCCTCGAGGATCAGGGTGCGGGCCGGCTCGATGCCGCCGATCAGCTCGATCACGACGTCGGCGCGCTGCACCAGGTCGTGGGCGTCGGTGGTCAGCAGATCGGCCGGGATGTCCCAGTCACGGGCGGAGTCCAGGCTGCGTACACCCACACCCACCAGGTCCAGGGTGATACCCGCGCGGGCGGCGAGCTCCTCCCGGTCCTCGGTCAGCAGTCGTGCTACCTGCGATCCCACCGAGCCTGCGCCCAGCAGCGCGACGCGCAGGGTCCGAAGTTCACTCACTTTTTGTCCAATCCGGCATCGCGAGCCAGTAGTTCGGTTTCGGTCTCGCCGCGCACCAGCAGTCGTGATTCACCGTTCAGCACGGCAACCACGGCGGGACGGCCGAGGAAGTTGTAGTTGCTGGCGAGCGACCAGCAGTAGGCACCGGTCGCGGGGACGGCGATGCGATCGCCCGGGGCCACATCCGCGGGCAGATACTCGTTGTACACCACGATGTCGCCGGACTCGCAGTGTTTTCCAGCCACCCGGGAGAGTGCGGGTGCGGCATCGGAGACGCGATTGGTCATCCGGGCCGAGTACTGAGCTCCGTAGAGTGCGGGGCGAGCGTTGTCGCTCATGCCGCCGTCCACGGACAGGTAGCGCCGGATCGCGGTGCCACCCTCGGGAAGCGCCACCGAAACATCCTTGGTGGTGCCAACCTCGTACAGACTCATCGTAGTGGGTCCGGCAATATAGCGGCCCGGCTCAAACGCCAGCACCGGCACGGCGATGCCCAGGCGCACGGCCTCGGTGGCCACCTGATCTGCGATGTCGGCGGCGAGGGTTTCGATCTCGGCCGGATCGTCGGCTCGGGTATAGGCGATTCCGAATCCGCCGCCGAGGTTCAGCTCGGGAATGTCGCCACCGGCCAGCAGGTCGCGGTGCAGCTCGAGCATGCGTGCGGCGGACTCACCGAAGCCAGCCGAGCCGAAGATCTGCGATCCGATGTGGCAGTGCAGACCGAGGAAGTTCAGTTCCCCGCGGGCTCGGATCTTTGCCACCGCGGCGGGGGCGTCGGCGCGGGTGATGCCGAACTTCTGGTCCTCGTGGGAGGTGGCCAGGAAGTCGTGGGTATCGGCGTGCACACCGGAGTTGACCCGCAGACGAACGTTTTGCACCACCCCGTGGCGGGCGGCGGCGTCGGCGACGCGGTCGATTTCCTGCAGGCTGTCCAGCACGATGGCACCGATGCCCGCGCCGACGGCGCGGTCAATCTCGGTCAGCGACTTGTTGTTTCCGTGCAGTCCCAGGCGCGCGGCGGGAATCCCCGCGGCGAGTGCCAGGGCGAGCTCGCCACCGCTGCAGACGTCGACGTAGAGGCCCTCCTCGGCCACCCAGCGGGCGATATCCGCGCTGAGGAAGGCCTTGGCGGCGTAGTAAACCTTGGCGCTGGTGCCGATGCGTGCGGTTTCGGAATCAAAGGCCGCGCGAGTGCGCGCCGCGCGAGTGCGGAAGTCCGCCTCATCGATCACATACAGCGGGCTGCCGTAGGTTGCGGCCAGCTCATCCACGGGGATTCCGGCCAGGCTCAACCGGCCATCCGCCGCGCGCGCGGTGTTTGCAGGCCAGAGCCCGGGCACCAGATCGTTGGGGTCGGCGGGAATGTCCAGCCAGGCGGGAGCCAGATCGGCGGAGTCGAGAGAGTGAGCGGCCACGGCGGAACCAATCTGAGTCGTGGGGGTAGCACGGCTACCCGGGGCGGAGTCCGACCAGTCTAACCGGGCGGCACCTGCCCATTTTCCCAGAATCCGTATGCCTGATGACGCACATGCCATGTGTTGCCGTGCCGGGTAGGCTGGGAGCATCACACCCCTACTTTCGAAGGCGAGTACCGTGACCGAGTCAAACTCCCCCCTGACCACCGCCGAACTGGCGCAGTTTATTGACCACACCCTGCTGGCACCCACCGCGACCACCGCGGATGTGGCGGCCACCATCGCCGAGGCTGCACGCCTGGGCACCAAGGCCGTGTGCCTGTCCCCCTCGGTCCTGCCGGTGCAGATGCCCGAGGGCGTGGACCTGAGCCTCGCCGTGGTGGTGGGCTTCCCCAGCGGTAAGCACCACTCCTCGATCAAGGCCGCCGAGGCGGCACTGGCCGCGAGCGAGGGTGTGGACGAGGTCGACATGGTGATCGACATCGGTGCCGCGATCGAGGGCCGCTACGCCGATGTCGAGGCCGACATCCGCGCCGTGCGCGAGGCCGCTCCGGCCCCCGTGCTGCTCAAGGTCATCATCGAATCGGCGACCCTGTCGGATGAGGCCATCGTCGCCGTCTGCGAGGCTTCCGAGCGCGCCGGTGCCGACTTCGTGAAGACCTCCACCGGCTTCCACCCGGCCGGCGGTGCCTCGGTGCACGCGGTTGCCCTGATGTCGAAGACCGTCGGCGGACGCCTGGGCGTCAAGGCCTCCGGTGGCGTGCGCACCCGCGAGCAGGCCGAGGCCATGATCGCCGCCGGTGCCACCCGCCTGGGTGTCTCCGGCAGCGCCGCCCTGCTGGCCGACTCGGCCACCGAAGGGCCCGCGGGCTACTAACGCTCATTCGCAAAGGGGCACCGCCGGTTTCCGGCGGTGCCCCTTCCGCTGCTATCGTTGGGCCAAAATTACTGCCGTCGGGGAGGCAACATGGACTGGTTTTCACAGCTCGCGTTTATCGCGGTCATCATCGCCGCCGGGTTCTACATTCTGTACTGTGTGATCCGCGCCGCGGTTTTGTCGGCGCTGCGCGCGCACGCCGATGAGGTCGAGGAAAACGCGGCGATTGCCGCGCGGATCCAGGCTCTCCAAGAGAGCGCAGAGCCTCACACCGCACCGCAAAACCCGTAGCGAACTACGGCCGAGCTACCGCCGCGCTACTCGCACTTTCCGCGGCTGCTCAGCAGGTCACCGGTCAGCACAATGTCCTTGACATTCACCACGATGGTCGCGTTCTGCGGGGTCACGGTCAGGGACTTCACTTCCGCTCCCGGCGGCAGACGATCGGCCAGGCACACCGGAATCGGGGCCTTACCGAGGACCGCCTGCACGATCGGGTCCACGTTGATGTTCCCCACCGAGGAGGTCACCTCGGCCCCCACCGGAGTCAGCGTCATCGTGGTCCCGCTCACGGCCGGACGCGCGGAAACCTGCACGCCGAGCTTGATGCCAAACGGGCCGGTCACCTCCTCGTGGTACCCAAAGACCCCGTCCCCCAGGGTCAACGTGCCACCCTCGGTGGGCGGCTTGATGAACTCATTCAGCCCATCCTGATCCACCACCGTGGTCATCTCCACCGACTTTGCGGGCTTCTTGGGATCCAGCGGCACACCCTGGGCACGCACGTCAAAGCTCAGCGGCACACCGCGCAGGGTCGCGTGCTGGGCGCTCACCCGAACATCGTCAAACGAGCCCGAGATCAGCTGGAACAGCGGCCAATCGCCGCCGATCTTTACGTCCAGCGGCCCCTGGAAGGTGGCTCCGGCGCTGGCACCCAGCGACTTCACCGAGTCCTGCGCCACGTCGCGCACCAGGTTGTTGGCGATCACAATCGCCCCGCCCACGAGACCCAGCACCACCACGGTGACGATCCCGGTGACCAGCCAGCGACGCCCGGTTCGGCGCTTCTTGGGTGGTTCGGACTCCTGCTCGATCCGGGCCGCGTTCAGGCGCTCAAACAGCACCTGGTTCGCCGAAACCTCGGTCTCGTTCCGTTCGCTCACGCCGTGCTCCCCCTGGGTTGACAATCTGTTATTTCGACAATAACGCCCCGGATCGAATCGGCGTGTGTCCACACACAAATTCCCAGCCGGGTCGCCTTAACCACGAAGGCCCACCCCAAGGGGTGGGCCTTCGCTACATAACCTACATGCGCTCGGGTGCCGAAACACCCAGCAGGTCCAGGCCGTTGCGCAGCACGGTTCCGGTGGCATCGTTCAGCCACAGACGGGTGCGGTGCAGATCACCCACGGCCTCGTCGCCAAACGGCAGCACCCGGCAGGCGTCGTACCAGCGGTGGTACAGCGAGGCGACCTCTTCGATATAGCGGGCCACGCGGTGCGGTTCGCGCAGGGTCGCGGCCTGGGCCACGATCCGCGGGAACTCCTGCAGCGCGCCCAGCAGGGCAGACTCGCTCTCGTGCACCAGCAGCTCGGGGGCGAAGGTCGAACGATCCACACCGGACTCGGCCGCGTTGCGGGCGACCGCGCAGGTGCGGGCGTGGGCGTACTGCACGTAGAACACCGGGTTGTCGTTGGTGCGCTTCTTCAGCAGATCCGGGTCCAGCGAGATGGGCGAATCGGCGGGATAGCGAGCCAGCGAGTAGCGCAGCGCGTCGGTGCCGAGCCAGGCCTGTAGGTCGTTGAGCTCGATGATGTTTCCGGCGCGCTTGGACAGGCGGGCTCCGTTGATCGACACCAGCTGACCGATCAGCACCTCGATGTCACGCTCGGGGTTGTCCCCGGCGGCACCGGCGACGGCCTTCAGACGGTGCACATAACCGTGGTGGTCGGCGCCCAACAGGTAAATCTTGTGCTGGAATCCGCGGTCGCCCTTGTTCAGGTAGTACGCGGCGTCGGCGGCGAAGTAGGTGAAGACACCGTTACCTCGACGGATCACGCGGTCCTTGTCGTCACCGAAGTCGGTGGTGCGTACCCAGATCGCGTCGTCCTTGTCGTAGACGTGACCCTGCTCGCGCAGACGGTCGATCGAGGCATCGATCGCGCTGGGGGCACCGTTCTCGCCTTCGGCGTGCAGGGTGCGCTCGCTGAACCAGACGTCGAAGTGCACGTTGAAGCGGGCCAGGGACTCGCGGATCTCGCCCAGCTGCAGCTGGTATCCGGCCTCGCGGGCCAGGTCCAGGGCGGCCTGGTCGTCCAGCGCGGTGATCTCCGGGTGGGCGGCCAGCACGGCGGCACCCAGCTCGGTGATGTACGCGCCCGGGTAACCGTTTTCGGGGGTCTCCTGACCGCGAATCGCGGCGAGGATGGACGCACCAAAGTTATCCATCTGGTTACCGGCATCGTTGATGTAGTACTCGTTGGCTACCTTCGCGCCGGCGGCGCGCAGCACACGACCCAGCGAATCACCCAGGGCGGCCCAGCGGGTGTGGCCGATGTGCAGCGGACCGGTCGGGTTGGCCGACACAAATTCCAGGTTGATGGTTTCGCCATCCAGGCTCGAACCCTGACCATAGGTGGATCCGGCCTCGACGATGGTCTGGGCGAGCGCACCGGCGGCGGCAGCATCCAGGCGAATGTTGATAAATCCGGGACCGGCAACCTCGGCACCGGCCACACCATCGATTTCGCCCAGGGCGGCAACCACGCTGGTGGCCAGCTCGCGCGGGTTCACACCCAGCTTCTTGCCAAACTTCATCGCCAGGTTCGAGGCCCAGTCACCGTGATCTCGGTTCTTCGGACGCTCCAGCGTGATGTCCTCACGCGCGATCTCGTCGGATGAACCGGCGCGGGCGGCCTCGGCGAGAGGCAGCACGATGTTGTACAGGGCGAGGGAGAGATCATCTGGAGTCACCAGCCCAGTCTACAGGCGTCAGGAATGCTCAAAGTACCCCGAGTTTCCCGCATCCTGGCGCGATTATTGCTAACGTCAACGTGTCCGGTTTGAAAGGAACCCCCATCGTGAACACGCTTCTTCCCCGCTCTGCGCGCCGCGCGAGCCTGTTCGCCCTGGCTGGCGTTGGTCTGCTGCTGATCACCGGCTGTGCCCCGTCCTCCGCGGGCGATGCCGGTGCGAGCCCCTCGGCGTCTTCGCCGGCCAAACCGTCGGCCAAGCCGAACGGTTCAAGCGCCCCGAGTACCGATCCCTCCACCGCGCCGAGCGCAACCGCCGAGCCGCTGGAAAGCGGCGTCGTGCCACTAACCTGCGATCAACTCCTCACCCCCGAAACCGTGCACGCGTACAACCCGAGCGTTTCGGCCTCCGCCGCGGCACCGGCCGCCGGGAGCACCGCGGCCAGGATCCAGGGAATCGGTGGCCTGTCTTGCCAGCTGACAAACTCCGCCAGCGGAATCACGATCGATGTGGCCGTAGCATCGCTGGATCCCTCGGAACTCGAGGATCTCAAGAACACGGCAGCCGAAACCAGCCAACAGGTTCCTACCTACACCACCCCTCCGGATGAGGGATACTTCGGACCGATTCTGCTGAAGAACGATAAGCGTATCAACGAGGCTCAGATCTTTGTGGGCAACTACTGGCTCACCCTCTCCTCGGAGGAGTTCACCGAGCCCGGCGCTTTGGAGCAGCTGAGCACCCCGGCGATCGCCGCACTGAAGGCCGCGAAGCTCTAGCTCACACGTCCTCGGAACCGGAACGGCGTGTCGCATTCGCGACGCGCCGTTCCGGTTCAAGCACCATCACTTTTAGTGCTAATGTAACTCTCGTGCGCCTCCGTAGCTCAGGGGATAGAGCGTCGGTTTCCGGTACCGCAGGTCGGGGGTTCGAATCCCTCCGGGGGCACAAATGCAAACTGCGACATGGTTTTCCATGTCGCAGTTTCTGCGTTAACCGCGATCCCAACGACGCGCTCGCGTATCTAGAGTCGTAGGCCCTCTACCAGGGCCGCGGCCGACTCGATGGCCGCATCCAGACGCTCCTCGCGCTCTGCCTCACCGCTCGCCGCCGCCACCCAGCGCGAGGCATCGGCCAGCGCACCGTTGAGCATCGTGGCGATCACCACGGGAGACACCCGCTCCGAGACGGTCCCCCGATCCTTGGCATCCTGAACCACCTCGGCCAGGGTGGCGATGCATGCACGGGCGGTTTCCTCGACCGCATCGGTTACGACCGCCGGCGCATCGGTGAACATGATGCGCTGAAACTCGGGGGCCTGGGTCTTTTCGATATAGGCGCGGCCTCGCCGAGCGAGTGCCAGCAGCGGGTCCTCGGTGGAGCGGAGGATCGCGCGCAGCTCCACGCACAACTCATCATCCATCGAGCGCACCACCGCATCCATCAGTCCGCTCTTGCCACCGAAGTGGTGATAGAGCGCGCCTCGGGTGAGCCCCACCGAGGCCGTGAGCTCGTCCATCGAGGTTGCCGCATAGCCCTGCTCGGCAAAAAAGCGCCGACCGGCCGCCAGGAGCTGCTCCCGCGTGTGATCCAGCATCTCGGTGCGCGTGCGACGTTCTGATTTGGGCATGATTCCTCCGCGGCCATCGTAGCGCGCCCACCCACAAAAGAACATTCACATACGCAGCGCATATGAATTGACATACATGGCGTATGTGACCTAACATCACTCACATACCTTGCGTATGTAAACCCTAATCCCGCGTGAAAGAAGCAGTCAGCATGTCCACTCCCCCCTTCCGCTGGTCACCGATCCTCGCGGTTGCCCTCTCCACCTTTAGCGTGGTCACGGCCGAGATGATGCCGGTGGGTCTGCTCACCCCGATCGCCGACGCCCTGGGCATTGCCCCGGGACTGGCCGGAATGTCGCTCACCATCACCGGCATCATGGCGGCCATCGTGGCCGCCCTCACCCCGATCATCCTGGGGCGCCTGGACCGACGCACGGCCCTGATCGCGTTCCTCATTCTGCTGGCGGTGGCCAACGTCCTCAGTGCCGTGGCCACCACGTTTGCCGTCTTCGCCCTCGCCCGCGTCCTGATCGGGATCTCGATGGGAATCGTCTGGGCCAGCTCCGGCGGCCTGGGTGCCCGCCTCGCCGATGCCGCCCACATCGGGCGCGCGATGACCGCGATCTTTTCGGGTGTGTCAATCGGGATGGTCCTGGGCCTACCCCTGGGCACCCTGATCGCCAACCTCGCCGGCTGGCGCACGGCTTTCTGGGCCCTGGCCGTGCTCGGAGCCTTCGCGGCAATCTTTGCCCGTATCGCGATGCCCGCGCTACCCACCACCGAACGTGCGGGCCTCGGCGGGCTGTTTATCCCGTGGCGCGATCGCGGCGTGCGCACGGGCTACATCATCACCGCCCTCGTGGTCATCGGTCACTTCGGGGCCTACACCTTCATTCGCCCGGTCCTGGAAACCAACCCCGAAATTACCCCCACCCTGATCGTCATCGCCCTGGCCGTATTTGGGCTCACCGGCATCGCCGGAAACTTTGCCATCGGTGCCCTCGCGGGACGGTCCCCACGCACTGCCCTGCTCTGGGCACTCGCGGGGATCACCCTCGGGACCGCGCTGATCCCACTCGCCGCCACCCAGATCTGGTATGCACTGCTGGTACTGGCATTCTGGGGCGCGGCATATGGAGGCATCGGGGTGGCCCTGCAGGCGTGGATCCGGGTCGCGAATCCCGCCCTGGTGGAAACCAGCTCCTCGATGTGGTCGGGGGTTTTCAACGGATCAATCGCGATCGGATCCCTGGCCGGCGGCCTGATCTTTGATGCGGTGGGTGGCACGCCACTCATGCTGCTCGCCGCACTGATCGTGGCGATCGGCTGGGTGATCACCCTCGCCTCGCGCCCGGTGCGAGAGCGCGTTTCCGCCTAGCCCCATCGCTCGGCCCGCCTTCGGCCGAATGCTCGGAAACGGGCAAAAGCGGCAACAAGCATGACGTTTGGATGATTGACCTCGGGTCTCAAACCGCCTAGCGTGGTGGGGACCCGGGGCATCCCACGCCCTCATCTGCGGCCGAGGAAGTGAGCTATGAGCGAGCAGGGAACGCCCACGGCGCGCGCACACTCGGACGGGCTCACGGCGCACCGTGTCACGCTGGTGCGAACCCGACCGGACGGCACACCCGTTCCGGTGCTCGACGGGCTGGACCTCGAGGTCTCCCCCGGCGAGATGGTGTGTGTATCCGGGCGTAGCGGAACCGGTAAATCCACCCTGCTCGAAGTGTGCGCGGGCGGTGTCCGACCCACCTCCGGGGAGCTTTTCTGGGCGAGCACACGCCTTCACACCCTGCCCGATCGCCCCCTCGAACGTTGGCGGAGCGCCACCGTGGGATATCTGGATCAGGGCTCCTCGCTGTTGGAGGAACTGCGCATTGTGGAAAACGTCCTGCTTGGCATCGCGCGCCCGAGCACCGCGGATATCCACGCCGCCCACGCGGTGCTCACGCGCCTGGGCATCGGACACCTCGCCGATTCCTGGCCACGGGAGTGCTCGGGTGGGGAGCGTCAGCGTGCGGCAATTGCCCGGGCCCTGCTCCGTGCCGTCCCGCTCCTGATCTTTGATGAGCCCACCGCGAGTCTTGATGCGCGAAGCGCCACCCTGGTTTTGGACGCTCTCGACGAGGCGCGCACGGAGGGGGCCGCGATCCTCGTTGCTAGCCATGACGATCTGGTTCTGAACCGCGCCGACCGAATCATCCGCCTGTGACCATGCGGCGTGCCTCGGGAATTCCCGGCGGGATCCGCCGCTGGGCGCGCCGCCGAGCCGAGGTCTGGGCGGTACTCTGCCTGGCGGCCGCGCTCCTTTGCCAACCGCTCACGGCCGGGGTGGGGCTGGCCGCCCTGCAGGACGCGGTGGATGAGAATTGGCGCGGATCCTACGATATTCTGGTCCGCGCTCCCGCGGAGGATCACTTCTCGGGCGGACCGACGCTTCTTGATCCCAACTTCGCCAACACCTCGGCACCGGCCATCGCGCCGGAACGGGTGGCCCGTGTCGCCGAGATCGACGGGGTCGAGATTTCCGCCCCGATCGGTTTCCTCGGCCGGATGGGTGATGTGCGAGATTTCCCGATCATCCAAATACCCGCCTCGCTGCTGCGCGAGAATCCGGTGCGCAACATCCGACTCACCTGGACCGCGACCACCAACGACGGTCTCGGTCCACGCATCGCCGACACGCGCTCGGCCACCCTCACCATCGACGCACGGGCCTGGGATGGGCAGAGTGATGTGGGGCCATCCGCGGGCACCATTGCCGTGACCGGGGATGTCCCGGCCGAGGTCACCCTGAGCGGGGACACCCTGAGGCTGGGAATCTGGCCCCTTCCCTCGGTCGCCTCCACCGTGTTCGCGGTGGATCCGGATGCCGAGCGACGCCTGCTCGGAGACCGTGCCCCCGCGGCGCTCACGGCGCTGGCCGACGCCGACGCCGCACTGGCCGCGACCGACGAGAACTCCTCCCCGGCCAGCGGCGAGCTTCTGGCGAACCTCGGCCCCGAAAGCCCCACCCGCCAGGCTCTGGAAGCCCTGGTTCCGGAGCTGCGCAACACCCCGGCCCTGCGAGGACAGTATGGCGCGGATGCCCCGGTCGCCCCGGTGGTGGTTGCCCGCGACGCGCTCCCCGAACTCGCGCTCCGCGTCGGCTTCGAACTGGGGACACACGGTGACTCGGGCACGGAGTTCACGTCGGTGGGTGAGGCCACCGTGGATGCCGCGGCGGCGCTCACCCCGTTCGCCGGTTCCGGAATCGTCATTCCCTGGCCCGGCACCGATGCCCGCATTCCCACCACCTACGTTCAGCCGACGGCGGTCACCGGCGTGGGGGCCACCGTACTCTCCCCGGCCCCCTCTCATATCCCGGCCCCGGACTCGGATCTCCCCGCGGCCACCCTGGAACCACAGGGATTCATCCGCTCGCTCCCCCTGGATTCACGCCAGCAACCCGACGGACTCACGCCGGGTCAGACCCAAACGTTCCGCTCCGATCAGCCCCCCAGCGCGCTGCGGGTCGGCAGCGCCGGATCGACCGAGCTCGGGGCCCCGCTGATCGTGGGCGAGTACCACAACGCGCGGATCGTCACCGGCAATGAGGATGCCGCACCGCTCGGTGCCTACGATCCGGTGCGTGCCACCCGGGTTTCCGATGCCCGCGGGAACCCGATCACCCCCACCCCGCTGGAACCCGTACTGTCGGGGCTGGGAATTGTGGCTCAACCCGCCACCGCGCTGACCTCGCTGCGGGGTGCCCACGCCCTCGGGGTGGAGGCACCGGTAACCGCAATCCGGGTCCGAGTGGCCGGTGCCGAGACCTATTCGGCCGAATCCCTGGCGCGCATCGACCGGGTTGCCGCGGCGATCCAGGATCTGGGCCTCGAGGCGTTCATCGTGGCCGGCTCATCGCGCCAGCGCGTCCAGGTCTGGGTTCCCGACTATGCCTTCGGGGTCACCGAGCCGCAGGACCGACAGCGGGTTTCTCCCCTGGGCTGGGTCGAGGTGGAGGCGCTCTCGCTCAACGTGGCTCAGTCCACCGTCTCCACACTGACCTCGCTTGCACGCAGCATCGGGATCGGCGCGGTGCTGGTGACCCTGCTCATGCTGCCGGTTCTGGGGATGGTGCAGGTGCGCGCGAATCGTCGCACGAATGCCGTGCTCAGGGTGGCCGGTTTTACCAGGGCTCGCCGTGCTCGCTGGTTCATGGCCGAGGGGGTGCCGGTTCTTACGGCGGTGGCCCTTGCCGGTGTTCTCGGCATGCTGCTGGTTCCCACCCGCGCGGCGGATACCGCGGTTCTGACGGGACTGTGTCTGAGTGCGGTTGCGGTTCTGGTGATGGTTGTGGCCCGACGTAGCCTGGCCGAGCCGCGTCGCCGGCGGCGAGCGCAGGTCCCGCTCACACACACCCGCTCGCCTCGCCCAACCTCGCCGGAGCGAGGCTGGAGGGTTCGGGTGCGTACGGCAACCTGGCGACTCACGGTCAGCCGAATACCCTCGATCCTCGCCCAGGGCGTTCTGCTGGGTTTCCTGGTGTCCACCGCCCTGTTCGCCTCGAGTCTGCTCACCGTGGCGCTGCGCGAAACCGCGCGTACGCCGCTGGGCTCGCTGCTGGGGACCGCGCAACTCCCCGCCCTGCTCGCCACTCTGGGTGCGGGGATGCTGGCCGCGTGTGTGCTCACGGCAAGCACCACCGCACGCCAGAATCAGGTCTTTGCCCGGCAGGCGACAACCCTGGTTCGGGTGAGCGGGTGGGCCCGTTCCAGGCTGCGGCGTCTGACCGCGATCGAGCTGACGGGGATCGGCGGCATCGCCACGCTGAGTGTCGTTTTCCTCCTCTGGGTGATGCCGGCCGAGTTTTCCCCCGCGGCGATCCTGAGCCCGGCGGTCATCATCCTGGGCACGAGTGCCGGTGTGCTGCTTCCGCTGGGTGCGATAGCGCTGATCCGCGCACGCGGCCTGGGCAGGGCTCTGAAGCCCTAATCTCCCGGATTTTCTCGGCGGTTTTCCTCCCCGGTTATCCGCGAGCCACGCCGCCGTGCTTGCGCGGGTATCCCGCGCGTGCAACAATATATCCCGCGCCTGCAACTACTGCGGGCGCGGGATATTTATGTTGGACGGCATCCCGGATGCGCGCCCAGTCGCACTCAAGGAGACCTCATGCCCCTCGCCCTCTATGCCCTCGCCATCGGCGGATTTGGCATTGGCCTCACCGAATTTGGCATCCTCGGCCTGCTCCCCGAAGTCGCCACCGACTTTGGTGTGAGCGAAACCACCGCCGGCTACCTGATCTCCGGCTACGCACTCAGCGTCGCGCTCGGCGCGGTGCTGCTTACCGCGGCCCTGCTGCGCTTCGATCAGAAGAAGGCCCTGCTGGGCCTGATGATCCTCTTCATCGCCGGCAACCTCGTCTCGGCCCTGGCGACCGACTACTCGATGATGCTGGTGGGCCGGATCCTCGCGGCCCTGTGCCACGGCGCATTCTTCGGCATCGGAACCGTGGTCGCTACCGGCCTGGTAACCGCCGAGCGCAAGGCCGCCGCGATTGCCACAATGTTCGCGGGCCTCACCATTGCCAACGTTGCCGGAGTTCCGCTGGGGACCCTGCTCGGTCAGGCGGCCGGATGGCGCTCGACCTTCTGGGCCATCACGATCATCGGCATCGTCTCATTTATCAGCATCATGATCCTGGTGCCCAATACCTCACACTCCGGCGAGAAGCCCGCCCCCGGCGTCCTGCGTCGCGAGATCGCGGCGTTCACAAACCCGCAGGTCTGGTACTCGATTGTGCTCACCATCCTGGGCTTTGGCGGAATGTTCGGAGCCTTCACCTACATTGCCTTCACCCTGACCGACGTGTCCGGCTTTGTTACCGGCGCGGTTCCGTGGCTGCTGATCGTCTTCGGTGCCGGCATGGTGATCGGAAACATCATCTCCGGTAAGCTCACCGACCGATTCCCCGCCCGCACCCTGCTGGCCTCCTTCATCGGGCTGACCATCGTTCTGGCACTCTTCGCGGCCTTCGCGCAGAGCCCGATCATCACGATTGCCGCGCTCTTCCTGATGGGTGGCTTCGGTTTCGGCACCGTCCCGCCCCTGCAGATGCGCATCATGTCGCATGCGGCCGCGGCACCGACCCTGGCATCGGGCGCCAACGTCGCGGCGTTCAACATCGGTAACGCGGTGGGTGCGTGGCTCGGCGGACTGACCATCGGCGCGGGCCTGGGATACACCTCCCCGCTCTGGGTGGGTGCGGCGATGACCCTGGGTGCACTGGTGGTACTCCTGATCGCCGGCCGACTGCGCGGGGGCGAATTCACCCGCGCCCGGGCCCGGGCCGCGGAGCCCTCCGCCGCCGCGGTCTAATCCGCCCCGACATAAGGAGGGGCCGGTCGCAAGGTGCGACCGGCCCCTCCTTGTTCGCCGGCTCAGGCGCGCCGCGCCTATTCGGGCTCGCCCGTGACGAAGTCGATCAGTTCCTCGACCCGGCCGAGCAGGGCGGGCTCCAGGTCGGCAAAGGTGCGTACCCGACCCAGGATGGTCTGCCAGGCGCGGGCGATGTCGGCCTGGTCGTCGTAGGGCCAGCCGAACGCCTTGCAGATGCCCTTTTTCCACTCGATCGAGCGAGGCACGGTGGGCCATTCGCTAATGCCGAGCCGGCCGGGCAGGACCGCCTGCCATACGTCGATGTAGGGGTGCCCCACGATCAGAACCGAGTCGCCATACTTACCGGCGCGGACCTTCTCGGCGATCCGGCTCTCCTTGGACCCGGGCACCAGGTGGTCCACCAGCACACCGATCCGTTTGCCGGGACCGGGCTGATAGGTGGCGATCAGCGCATCGAGATCATCGATGCCGCCGAGGTATTCCACCACGACGCCCTCGATGCGCAGGTCATCGCCCCACACCTTCTCCACCAGCTCGGCATCGTGGCGTCCCTCCACCAGGATGCGACTGGCCCGCGCAACCCGCGCCGGAACATCGGCCACGGCGAAGGAACCCGACGCGGTCTTTTTGCGTACCGGGGCCTGAGCCCGGCTCGGGACCACCAGCGAAACCGGTTTGCCGTCGACCAGGAATCCGTGGCCCAGCGGGAACACCCGCACCTTGCCGTGCCGATCCTCCAGCTTCACCATGCGGGTCTCGATACCCACCACGGCACCAACCCAGCCGCTCTGCACCTCTTCCACCACCAGGCCGTTATCGGCGGGGATTTCGGCCGAGGTGAGGGTGCCGCGGGTACGCCAGTTACCGGCGAGAACGTCGTTGCCGTATTGATCAAAGTCCACCCGGCTAACCTATCTCGGAGAGCCGACGCGGTTCAAAACCGTGCCGGTTCGGGCCGTACGAGCGGATGTACAGCACGGCGGGAAGGAAAACCCGAGTGTGTGTCTAAGCTGCAACCAGCGAACGACCGCGAACCCGGCTTCCCAGGCCCGCCAGCAGCGCATCGAGCTGCTCGGTGGGTGCGGCCGGTGCCTCGGGGTGCCACTGCACGCCGGTGATCGGCAGGGTCGCGTGCTCCACGGCCTCGGGCAGTCCGTCGTGAGCCCAGCCCACGACGCTCAGCCCGGCACCGGGGGTTTCGATGACCTGGTGGTGGGCGCTCTGGCCCAGGATGTAGGACTCGCCCAGGGTTGCGGCCAGGTCCGACTCGGGATCCAGCTGCACCGGGTGCTCGGTCAGCAGGTACTCAATGGGCAGAAACTCGTTGCGGTGACCGGGGTGCTCAATGTGCTCGACGAGCGTGCCCCCGAAGGCCACGTTGATGATCTGGTGTCCGCGGCAGATGCCCAGCAGCGGGGTACCGGCGGTCGCGGCGCGGCGAACCACGGCGATCTGGGCGGCATCGGCGGTGGGGTAGTGCTTGCCACGCCCCTCATACACCTCGCTGCCCCCGTAGAAGCGGGGGTCAATGTCTTCGCCACCACACACAACAATCGCGTCGGCATTCTGGGTGCGCTCGAGCAGGCGCTCGGTGCCGAGGTCCTCCGCGCAGACGCGGGTTACCGACCATCCGGCGAGTTCTGCCCGGGCCACAAGCCCGTCGATCATCGCCCGGGTGTACCGTTCGTAAGCCCGTGCGTGCGGGCGCTGGGAAACTACCTCGATGACGGCGAGTTCACGCGTGATGGTCATGTCGGGGCTCCTTTCACGATCGGCAGACATTTCTACCATTCTGCGGGTTAACGCTCCAAGATGCGAGCCTGGGCTGTCATCTTCGGTCATACTCGCGGGAACATCCCCCGAATTGATGCCAAGCGTTTGTGGACTAACGGCGTTACTCGGCCCTAGAATCGGCCTAACGCACGGCGAATTACCAGGGGAAGGTGGCGACGTATGCGCCAAACAGGGCACCCGATGACGGGCACCGAGGTTGATCAACGCCGTTCCCTCATCCCGCTTCTTCTGCCGCTACTCCTCCTCGCCGCGCTGATCGCAGGCCTCATCCTCGCGCCCTCGGCGGGGGTTTCGGCCCGCGTCCCCGGGCAGGCCCCGGTGCAGCTGGACAGCGGACGCGTGCTGGATCTCACCGATTCGCTGAGCGGTGCCGAGGCCAACGATCTGGAAAAATCGAGCCGAGCGCTGTCCTCAAAATCGGGACTGGACCTGTGGATCGTCCTGGTTGACACCTTCGAGAATCCCTCGGATGCCCAGCGCTGGGCCGATACCGTCGCGACCAACAATGGGCTCGGCCCCAAACAGTATCTCCTCGCGATCGCCGTCGAGGGTCGCAGCTTCTTCCTGTCTGCGCCGGCCAACGGGCCGGTCAGCGACGATCGCCTCACCCAGATCGAGCAGGACCAGATCAAACCCAAGCTCGCCCAGAACGACTTCGCCGGGGCCGCCCAGGCCGCCATCGACGGACTCGGAGGCACGGGCGGTGCCGAAGGTGGCGGAGGCTGGATCCTGCTGCTGATCCTGGTCATCGCCGCGGTGGCGATCGTCCTCTTCTTGGTCACCCGCCGCCGACGCACGGGCACGGCCCGCTCCGATGCCCCGCAGCAGCGCCCCCTCGTCGAACTCGAGCGCGAGGCCGGCAGCGCGCTGATTGCCGCGGACGATGCGGTGAAAACCGCCGAGCAGGAGCTGGGATTCGCAATTGCCCAGTATGGGGAGGACGCCAGCACCGCGTTCTCCCGTGCGCTGGAGGATGCACGCACCAGCCTGGCCCAGGCGTTCACGCTCAAGCAGAAGCTCACCGATGATATCCCCGACACCGAGCAGGAGACGCGGGACTGGAACATCCAGATCATCGAACTCTGCACAACCTCGATCACCGCACTCACCAACGAGACGGCAGCATTTGAGGAGCTGCGCAAGATCGAGACCGACGCCCCGGCCCTGATCCAGGCCGTGCGCACCGAAACCGACCGCGCCGAGACCGGAATCGCCCAGGCCCAATCCGCCCTGGCCGCCCTCAACACTCGCTATGCGGCCTCGGCCCTGGCACCGGTCGCCGATAACGTGACCCAGGCTACCGAACGGGTGGCCTTCGCAAAAAACGCCCTGGGGCTGGCCGAGCAGAAACTCGCCGCCGACGACCGGTCTGCCGCGGCGGTCGCGATCCATGCGGCGCAGGAGGCCGCCGCCCAGGCCACGGGACTCACCTCGGCGGTGACCCGGCACGGCGAGGAACTTGCCGCGGCGAGCGCGCAGGTTACCGCCCAAATCTCCGATCTGGAACACGACCTGGCTGCGCTGCGCGGACTCCCCGAAGGCAGTGGGCGCTTTGCCCCGATCATCGATGCGGCCGCACAGTCGGTCGAGACCGCGCGCGGCGATACCGACCCGATCCGCGCCCTGGAAAAGCTGGGCGAGACCGATCAGGCACTGACCCAGGTCCTTGCCGAAGCCCGCGGAATCCAAGCCAGCGCCGAGCGTCAGTCCTCCTCCCTCCAGGCCACCCTGGTGTCGGCCCAGTCGCAGCTCTCGGCGGCCGAGGACTACATCGTTGCCCGCCGCGGCGCGATCGGCGCGGATGCCCGGACCGCCCTGGCCGAGGGTGGGCGATCGCTGGTTCAGGCCCGCGAGCTGGCCGCCTCCGATCCGGCCACCGCGCTGACCCACGCCCAGCGCGCCGATGCGCTCGCCCGTCAGTCCCTCGCCCTCGCTCAGCGTGATGTGGGCGGCTTCTCCGGCGGCGACGGCGGCATGTTTGGCGGCGGCACCGGTGGCAACAGCGGCGGCGGACTGGGCGGCGCGATCCTCGGCGGAATCATCCTCAACTCGCTCTTCGGCGGCGGCCGCGGAGGTGGCGGCAGCTTTGGCGGAGGTGGAAGCTGGGGTGGCAGCGGCGGCGGTCGAAGCAGCGGCGGCGGTCGAGGCGGGGGCGGTCGCAGTGGCGGCGGCAACAGCTCCTCCGGTGGACGCGGCAGATCCGGTGGCGGAGGCGGCCGCTTCTAACCGCCCAGGTCGCCCACAGGTTTTCACTCGCAGCACCTTCACCATCAGCACCACCATCGAAAGGAAGCACAACATGGCAAAGCAGTCCATTTTTGGTCGCATCGCGACCCTCGCCAAAGCCAACATCAATGCCCTGCTCGATTCGGCCGAGGACCCACAGAAGATCCTCGACCAGCTGGTCCGGGACTACACGGGCTCGATCTCGGATGCCGAGGGCGCGATTGCCGAAACCATCGGAAACCTGCGCCTGCTGGAGGACGACCACCGGGTCGACATCCAGGCGGCCGAGGACTGGGGCAAGAAGGCACTGGCGGCCAGCAGCAAGGCCGACGAGTACCGGGCATCGGGCAACGCCGCCGACGCCGATAAGTTCGACAATCTCGCCAAGGTTGCCCTGCAGCGTCAGATTGGCGCCGAGAACGAGGCACGCGCGGCCGAACCGCAGATCGCCGCCCAGACCGAGGTTGTCGACAAGCTGAAGGCCGGCCTCACCGGGATGAAGCAGAAGCTTGAGGAGCTGAAGTCCAAGCGCAGCGAACTTGTCGCCCGAGCCAAGTCGGCCGAGGCTCAGTCCAAGGTCGCCGATGCCGTCAAGAGCATCGACATCCTCGATCCCACCAGCGAGGTTTCCCGTTTCGAGGACAAGATCCGCCGCGAGGAGGCCAAGGTCCGCGGTCAGGCCGAGCTGGCCTCCTCCACCCTGGATGCTCAGTTCGAGTCGCTGGACGACCTCGGCGAACTCTCCGAGGTGGATGCCCGTCTCGCCGCCCTCAAGGCGGGGAAGCCGACTCCGGCGGTCGGCTCGAGCTCGTTACCGGCGCTGGAGTAGCCCGGTGGGATGAACGGGGGATGCGCGCACTCGCCGCCATCCCCCGTTTTCGCTGCCACAAACCCGCTCTCGGCGCCGGCGCGATGATAACGTGATCCGAGGATTCACCCCGTACAGGAAGCCGGTCATGACCTCCCTCCTCCCCCTTCGAAACGGCCACCCGGTCGGAGCATCATTCTCGATCACGCGTACCCTGGTCCTGGTCGGGCTGCTCCTGCTCACCGCGTATTTCACGGTGTCGGGTGGTTCCCTCTCGGCCTCGGCCGCCACCGCCACCGCCGATACCCCGGCCTCCACCGGGCAAGCCCCGATCGAACTGGGGAACGGACGCGTTGCGGATCTGGCGGGTGTCCTCTCATCCGAGCAGGTGAGCGAGATTGAGGCCGCCAGTCACAAGCTCTCCGAAGATGAGTTCTTTGATGTCTGGATCGTCCTGGTGGATCGCTTTGCCGACCCCGAGGATGCCCAGCAGTGGGCCGATGCGGTGGCCACGAAGAACGGCCTAGGCGCCCAGCAGTACCTGTTGGCCATCGCCACCGAGGGGCGCACCTTCTTCCTCTCCGCGCCCAGCCTGGGGCGGGTCCCCGAGGCTCGGCTGCTCGAGATCGAACGTCGGCTGATCGCACCAAAACTGACCGTGGGCGACTTCACCGGGGCAGCCCTGGCCACGTTCTCGGGACTCTCCGAGCCACTGCCCAAACCGACCGCGACCGCGGTCGCTGCGGCCAAGCCGATTACGCCCGGAACGGCAATCGCCGCCGTGATCCTGGTAACACTTCCGTTCCTCTTGATCGCGCTGCTGGTGTGGATTCTTGTTCGGCGGCGACGGGCATCCCGCGCGCTGAGATCGGCTCGGGCTGCCTCAATGATTGCGGCGACCGTGCCCGCGCCTACACCGGCTCCGGCACCGGCACCGGCACCGGCACCGATCCGCCTTCCGGTGAGCGTCCCGGCTCCCGCTGCTCCCGCGCCCCCGCCCGGGCTCCGTCCGATCAACGAGCTTGGCCGGGAGGCCGATAGTGCGCTGGTCGCCACCGATGATGCGGTGCGGATGGCGGAACAGGACCTCGGTTTTGCGGCGGCGCAGTATGGGGATTCCAGCGTGGGAGACTTCTCCGAGTCGCTCGCCCGGGCGAAACAACACCTGGCCGAGGCGTTCGCCCTCAAGCAAAAACTCACCGATGAGATCCCGGACACCGAGCAGGAAATCCGCGAGTGGACCACCCGGATCATCGCACTGTGTGCCGCGTCGATGGCGAATGTCGAGGCCCAGCGCCAGAGGTTTGCGGCGCTTCGCCACATCGAGGCCGATGCCGGCGCACTGCTCATATCCGTGCGTGAGGAGGTCAGTCGGGCGGAGGCCGGGATCCCCGTGGCGCGGGCCGACCTGGATCGCCTGCGCGCTCGCTACGGCGGCTCCGTGCTGACCTCGACCGAAGACAACCTCACCCGCGCAGAAGCGCTCATCACGGCCACCCGCACCGAGCTCGAATCGGCCGAATCGGGTCTTGTTCGGGGCGACTCGTCCGCGGCAGCCCTCGCAATCCAGCGGGCACAGAGTATGACCGCCCAGGCCACCACGCTCGCCTCGACGATCTCCGCTCGAGGAGGCGAGTTGGCCGAAGCCGCCTCACGGGTGCTCTCCCAGTCCACGATTCTCGAACAGCTCATCACCATCGCCCGGGGGATATCCGAGAACGTCAACGTGCTGACGCCTCTGGCAAACCTGGCCGAACAGACCGTCTCACTGGCCCGGGGCGATACCAACCCGCTGCGTGCTCTGGACAAGCTGCATGAGGCCTCGGCCGCCCTCACCCACGCAATCGAGGACGTTCAGAGGTCCCGGGCCGAGGCCAGCGCCGGCTTCGTCGCGGCCCCCGCGGGTCCCACCACCCCCGAGGACGCAAAACGGCACGCACGCGAGGCCAAGGATCTGGCGCGCGCTCAGAAGTCCGAGGCCCGGCGCGCACGGATCGCCCGTGAGAATGTCGCCCGCGCCGAACGCGATCAGATACGCGAAATCGAACGGGTCCGCGAACTCGAACGTGAGCAGGCACGCCAACGCCGAGCCGAGCGTACCGAAAGTCGGCGTCCACGGGATTCCGCCGGCGGATCCTCGTCCGGCGGTTCCTCATCCGGCGGACGCGGTCGGTCCAGTGGCGGCGGGGGCCGCTTCTAGGCCAGAGTGGTAGATGCGCCACTCCCCCCAGATCGACACGTTTCATCGAAAGGAATCACCCATGGCAAAGCAGTCCATCTTCGGCCGAATCGCCACCCTCGCCAAGGCCAACATCAACGCGCTGCTGGATGCGGCCGAAGATCCGCAGAAGATCCTCGACCAGCTGGTGCGGGACTACACCGATTCGATCGTCGATGCCGAGGGCGCAATCGCCGAAACCATCGGAAACCTGCGCCTGCTGGAGGATGACCACCGCGCCGACGTGCAGAACGCCGCCGACTGGGGCCGCAAGGCCCTCGCCGCGAGCCTCAAGGCCGACGAATACCGGGCCGCGGGGAACGCCGCCGACGCCGATAAGTTCGACAACCTGGCCAAGATTGCGCTGCAGCGTCAGATCGGTGCCGAGAACGAGGCGCGTGCCGCCGAACCGCAGATTGCCGCGCAGACCGAGGTTGTCGACAAGCTCAAGGCCGGTCTCAACGGTATGAAGCAGAAGCTCGAGCAGCTCAAGTCCAAGCGCAGCGAGCTGGCTGCCCGCGCCAAGTCGGTGGCCGCCCAGGCCAAGGTCGCCGACGCGGTTAAGAGCATCGATATCCTCGATCCCACCAGCGAGGTCTCCCGCTTTGAAGACAAGATTCGTCGCGAGGAGGCCAAGGTTCGTGGTCAGGCAGAGCTGGCGGCATCGAGCCTGGACGCACAGTTTGAGGCGCTCGAGGACCTGGGGGAGCTCTCCGAAGTGGATGCCCGTCTCGCGGCCCTCAAGGCCGCCCAGAAGCCCGCGGGTATCGAGGCACAGACCTACCGCGTAATCGAGTAGCTACCGCACACACGAAGGGACGCACGAGATTTTTCGTGCGTCCCTTCGTGTTCGCGCACGGCATCACCGCCAGGCGGCCGCAAAGACCGGCACGGTGATAGCGTGAGCGCAGTAACCTTCCCCGCGAGAGAGCAGATCATGAACCCGTTTGTTGACTCCTGGATCAGCCGGCTCGGCTACCTCTATGCCACCACCGTGGGCTGCATCTGGGGCGCGATCTGGTCTACCGGGCGCATTCGTCGCGAGGCGGGACTGATCGTTTTCACCGGGCTGCCGAACTGGGCCTTTGGCCGCGGCGGCGTGTGCGTGGGCGGGGTGTATCTGACCGATACCAACGACTCCCCCACGGTTCTTCGGCATGAGGCGATCCATAAGCGCCAGTGGCAGCGTTATGGCATGCTGATGCCCCTGCTGTATGCCGTGGCCGGACGCAATCCGTTGAAAAACCGGTTTGAGATCGAGGCCGGTCTGGAGGACGGCGGCTACCTACCCCGCCGCTAGGCTACGGGTGGGCTCAGTTAGCGGCACAACACCCACGACCCGGTGGGCTCAGTTAGCGGCACAACACCAACGACCGGGTGGATGCAGTTAGCGGCGCAGACCGAACCGGGCCGGAGTATCCACGGCGGATGCCGGGAGGCTCAGCGACTCGGTCAGATAGTCAAAGCAGTCGGCCACGGCCGTGTAGGGGCCCGAAAGCCACACCCGCGCCGCTGCGTCACGCCCGGAGATCTCCGCGGCGTCCGCGATGTCCACCGTCTCGATGGTCTCGGCACACAGCATCTCGGCCGCCCATGCCTGAACCGCCCGCGAGAGCGCTTCACCGGGCGCACAGGCCCGTCCGGTGCCCGGGGCACCGGTACGATCGGCGCGCACCAGCCAGGAAACCACCATCCGGCTGGGAGCGCTGAGCATCCCCACCTGATCGGCGGTATCAACCTCCACAAAGACGCGGCCGGTGGCGCACATCGGCAGGGTGGCCAGGAGGGCCTCGATCTCGGGGAGTTCAGCAAACGTGCCGGCTACCAGATGGGTAACGCGGTGAGCGTGTCCGGCGGGAGAGTGCGGGGCGCGGCGGGTGCTGGGTGCGGCAGTGGTCGAGATCATTTCCTCTTCAGTATAGGCTTACCTAACTCCAAACGCCAGAGCCGATTTTCCCCACGCGTGTGCCGTCTTCTCGATTACGTCACAAATGGACAGCGGGGCGTTCGACGGCGATAATTCGGGGAAAAGTAGGTGAAAATAGGGATGGGCTCACCCCGCCCCTCCGAACGTTTGAAAGGCATCACCCATGCGCACCCCTCGTTCCCGGCTTCTGTTTGCCGCCGGCCTGGCCACGGTTCTGGCCCTCAGCGGTTGTGCTGCCCCGTCCACCTCGGACAACACGGGCACCAATGCCTCGGTCAACGTGGGTCTCATCCTGGAGCCCACGGATCTGAATATTCGCAAGACCTCCGGCGTCGCCCTCGACCAGGTCCTGCTGGACAACGTCTATGAGGGTCTGGTACGTCGCGAGGCCGATGGGTCGGTCGTGGATGCCCTGGCCAAGTCACATGAGATTTCCGCCGACGGCCTCACCTATACCTTCACCCTCAACGACGGGGTGAAGTTCCACTCGGGTGCCGAGTTGAAGGCCAGCGATGTGGTGTGGTCGCTCAACCAGGTGGTGACCGATGCCTCGATCAAGGATCACGCAACCCTCGCCGCGATCCGCAACGTCTCCAGCCCCGATCCCCAGACCGTGGTTATCGAACTCGCCAACCCCGACAGCAACCTGCTCTGGAACCTCGGCGGCCGGGCGGGCCAGATCCTCGAGGAGAAGGCCACCAACGACCTGGCCACCAGCGCTAACGGCACCGGGCCGTTCGAGCTCAAGGCCGGCGCCTGGAAGCAGGGCGACAGCCTCAAGCTGGAGCGCAACGACAACTACTACGGCACCAAGGCCAAGGTACGCGAGGTGGTGTTCTCCTATATTCCGGACCCGACCGCGGCGATCAACGCGACCCTGACCGGTGACCTGGACGTGCAGACCGGCGTGGATGCGAGCCTGAGCCCGCAGCTCGAACGCGATAAGGACATCACCCTCACCAAGGGCCGCACCACCGATAAGTACACGCTGGTGTTCAACCCCAAGGTGCCGGCGCTGGCCGATCCGAAGGTGCGCGAGGCGCTGCGCCTGGGCATCGATCACAAGGCGATCATCGATTCGATCGGTGGGGCCGGCGTTCCCCAGGGGGGTCCGATCCCCGCGCTGGATCCGGGCTATCAGGATCTGACCGGGCTGGTTCCCTTCGACCCGGAGAAGGCCAAGGCACTGCTCGCCGAGGCCGGACAGAGCAACCTCACGCTGACCCTCACCGTGGCCAACCACTACCCCACCGTGATCTCCAACGTGCTGACCTCCCAGTTCAAGAACATCGGTGTGACCCTCAAGGTCAACCGGGTCGAGTTCCCCACCTGGCTGAACGATGTCTACACCAACCACGATTTTGACCTGTCGCTGGTCAACCATGCCGAGTCCCGCGACTTCGCCAACTGGACCGACCCCACCTACTACTTCGGGTACAACAACCCGCAGGTTCAGGAGCTCTACAAGGAATCCGTGGCGGCCACCGACCCCAAGGTCGCCGATGCGAAGCTCGCCGAGGCCGCCAAGATCGTCGCCCAGGACAACCCCGCCGACTGGCTGTTTACCGGCACCGCGTTGACCGCGATCCGTAAGGGCGTCACCGGCTTCCCCACCGATTCCACGACCTCACGGCTGTACCTCGGAAACCTCGCGGTTTCCGAGTAAAATCTGTACCCTATGACCCGATTCCTGCTGACGCGTGCCCTCCTGCTGGTCCTCGGGCTCGCGGTGGCCAGCGTGCTGATCTTCCTGGCGCTGCGACTGCTTCCCGGCGACGTCGCCCAGGTGATCGCCGGCACCGATGCGACCCCCGAACGGCTGGCCGCGATTCGCGACAGCCTGGGACTTGAGCGTCCGTTGCCGGTTCAGTATGGCGAGTGGATCGGCGGACTGCTGCGCGGGGACCTCGGCAACTCGGTGGTCACCGGAACCCCGGTGGCCGGGGAAATCTGGGAGAAGGCACAGGTCACGCTGCCGCTCGCGCTGCTCTCGATGCTGATCGGGCTGGCCATCGCCGGTCCGCTCGGGGTTGCCGCCGCGCTGCGTCGTGGACGTCCGGCGGGCTTCGCGCTGAGCGGCGGCGCACAGGCGCTGGCCGCGGTGCCGGTGATCTGGGCCGGGATGCTGCTGGTGATCGTGTTTTCGCTGTGGCTGGGCTGGCTGCCCGCACAGGGCTTCCCACGCGCGGGCTGGTCGGATCCGGCGGCGGCGCTGCGCTCGCTGCTGCTCCCGGCGCTCACCATCGGAATCGTGGAGGGCGCGGCGATGCTCCGTTTCGTGCGTTCGGCGACCCTCGGCGTGATGGGTCAGGATTTTGTACGCACGGCGGCCGCCGCCGGGCGCACCCGCACCGGCGCGCTGCTGAGCCACGGCCTGCCCAGCGTTGCTCTCTCGATCGTCTCGGTCCTGGGCATCCAGGTCGCCGGCCTGCTGGTGGGAACGGTGCTGGTAGAAAACCTCTTTACCCTGCCCGGGATCGGACGCATGCTGGTGGCCGATGTGGGCAACCGCGACCTTACCAAAGTGCAGAGCGAAATCCTGGTGCTCACCGCGATCGTACTGATCATCGGCACCCTGGTCGACGTGGTGCACCGCCTGCTTGATCCGCGCCAGAGGGAGGTGGCTCGATGAACCCGCTCCGAAGACTGTTCCGGCATCCCGCAGGCGTGTTTGGGGCCATCGTGGTGGCCGTGCTGGTGCTGTCGGCACTGGTGTCACTGGTGTGGACCCCGCACGATCCGGTCTTCACCGACTCGGCCCGGCGCTGGCTCGCCCCCACCTGGGCGTATCCGTTTGGGACCGATAACTCCGGTCGCGATATCTTCAGCCTGATCCTCGCCGGCTCCCGGGTCACCGTGCTGGTGGCCGTGGGCTCGGCGCTCGGGGCGGGCATTTTGGGGCTGCTGCTGGCCTCGCTCGGGGCGCTGACCCGGCGCTGGGTGCGCGAGGGTGTGGCGGTGCTGATCGACGTGCTGATCGCCTTCCCGACCCTGCTGATCGCGATGCTGCTCGCGGCCGCCTGGGGTGGCTCGCTGCTCGTGGTGATCGTGGCGGTCTCGATCGGGTTCGGCGTGAACATCGCCCGGGTCACTCGGCCCGAGATTCGCGCGGTCCTCGCCGCCGACTATGTGCTGGCGGCGCGTGCCTCGGGCATCGGCAGCCTGGGAATCCTGCGACGCCATGTGATCCCCAACATCCTGCCGGTGCTGATCGTGCAGCTCTCCTGGGGCATGGCCATCGCGATCCTCGCCGAGGCGGGACTGAGCTACCTCGGCTACGGTGCCCCGGCGGATACGCCGTCCTGGGGTCGCCTGCTCTCCGAGCTACAGACCTATATCGGCGTCCAGCCGCTCTCGGTGTTCTGGCCGGGGGCCGTAATCACGATCACGGTACTGGGCTTCAACCTGCTGGGCGACGGACTGCGGGACGTCACCGACCCCACCCTGGCCGACCCGATCCTGTCCGAGGCGGTGCCCGCTCGCATCGCGCCGGTATCCCCGGAAACATCTGAAGCCGCCTCGATGTCGGAGACACCCGAGACACCGGAGGGAACACGATGAGCCTGATCGTCGAGAATCTGCGCATCGACTTCGGCGCACGAACGGTGGTGCACGAGGTCTCCTTCGAGGTGTACCCCGGCGCGCGGCTGGGCCTGATCGGCGAGTCCGGTTCGGGGAAGTCGCTCACCGCGCTGGCAATCCTGGGGCTACTGCCCGAGGGTGCCCGGGCAAGCGGGAGCATCCGGCTGGACGGTGAGGAACTGCTGGGCCGCCCGGATCCAGAACTCGCGGCCATCCGCGGGGACCGGATCGCGATGGTCTTCCAGGAACCGCGTACCGCCCTGAATCCGCTGCGCCGGATCGAACGGCAGATCGCCGAGCCCGCGCGCCTGCACGGCCGCCTCTCGAAGGCGCAGACCCGGGCCCGGGCGCTCGAACTGGCCGAGCTGGTGGGGCTGCCCGAGCCCGCCGAGATTCTGCGCCGTTACCCGCATGAGCTCTCCGGTGGACAGCGGCAACGCGTCTCGATCGCCGCCGCGCTGTCGGCCGGTCCGCGCTATCTGCTGGCGGATGAGCCCACCACCGCGCTGGATGTGACCGTGCAGTCCGAGATCCTCAACACGTTTGACTCCCTCGTGCGCGAGAGCGGCAGCGGCCTGGTGTTTATCACCCACGACCTGGCGGTGCTCGCAAAGATCGCCGATCACGCGGTGGTCCTGGCCGACGGCCGGGTGGTCGAATCCACGCCGGTCCGGGCCCTGCTGGAAGATCCACAGTCCGAGCTGGGACGCCGCCTGCTGGCCGCCGCCCGCCGCACCGCGTTCCGGCCGGCTCCGATCGCTCGGGAGGAATCCACCAATGACTAACCCGCCCCTCCCCCCACAGGCGTTCCCCGGCCCCCCGCTGCTTCAGGCCGTCGGGCTCGGCCGCAGCTACCACGTGCCCCGCGGCACCGCCGGACGCGGCGAGCGGGTGGCGCTGGCCCCCACCGATCTGGTGATGCACGACGGGGAAAGCCTCGGCATCGTCGGGGAATCCGGCTCGGGCAAGTCCACCCTGGTGCGCCTGCTGACCGCTCTGGATGCCCCGAGCAGCGGACGGGTCGACTTCCACGGGCAGACCATTGTCAGCTCCGAGGGATCGGTGCGCAAGCAGATTCGTGGCAAGACCCTGAACTGGTTCCGAAAGCACACCGGGGTGGTTTTCCAGGATCCGTATGCCTCGCTGGATCCGCGGATGAGCGTGGGCCGGATCATCGCCGAACCCCTGATCGGGCTCGGCCTGCCCGAAAACCGACGGGCACGGGTCCACGAGGTCCTGGTTCAGGTGGGACTCCCGGCTGAATTTGCCGATCGATACCCGCACCAGCTCTCCGGTGGCCAGCGTCAGCGCGTGGCCATTGCCCGGGCGATCGTGCACCGGCCCACCCTGCTGGTGGGGGACGAACCCCTCAGCGCGCTGGATGTGACCGTGCGAGCCCAAATTCTTGAGCTCCTGGTCTCGCTCCGGGAGGAGCTGGGCCTGAGCCTGATCCTGGTCTCCCACGATCTCGGCGTAGTGCAGGAGCTGTGCGAGAACGTCGCGGTGATGCACGCGGGCAGCATCGTCGAGCACGGCCCCACCGCCCGGGTCTTCGCGGCCCCCGAGCACCCCTACACCGCCCGGCTGCTGTCCTCGGCGCTCCCGCTCCCCGGCGCCTAAAACGCGGCGGCCTCGGCCGTTCTCGCCGCCCCACCCAGGCACCTGCCGCATCTCGAATCGGTCGGATCTAAACGCCCGCACATATAAAAGCGGCCGCCCGGGAAACCGGACGGCCGCGTTTATGCGTTGCGACTACTTCTTGGTGCGGTCGCGCTTCTCGCGCACACGCATGTTGACCTGAATCGGCGAACCCTCGAAGCCGTACACCTCGCGCAGACGGCGGGTGATGAATCGACGGTAACCCGGGTCCAGGAAGCCCGTGGTGAACAGCACGAATGTCGGCGGGCGGCTGATCGCCTGGGTACCAAACAGGATGCGCGGCTGCTTGCCACCACGCAGCGGGTGCGGGTGCTCGGCCACGAGCTCGGTGAGGAAGGCGTTGAACTTGCCGGTGGGGATGCGGGTGTCCCACGACTCGAGCGCGAGCTCCAGGGCCGGAACCAACTTCTCCAGGTGACGGCCGGTGCGGGCCGAGATGTTCACGCGCGGTGCCCAGGCCACGTGGGCCAGGTCCTGCTCGATCTCGCGCTCCAGGTAGCGACGACGGTCATCGTCCAGCTGGTCCCACTTGTTGAAGGCGAGAACCAGGGCACGACCGGATTCCAGCACCAGGTCGATGATGCGGACGTCCTGCTCGGAGATCGGCTGGGTCACATCGATCAGCACAACCGCGACCTCGGCCTTTTCCAGGGCCGCGGAGGTGCGCAGCGAGGCGTAGAAGTCGGCACCCTGGGAGAGGTGCACGCGGCGGCGGATACCGGCGGTGTCCACAAAACGCCAGACCTTACCGGCCAGGGTGATCTGCTCATCCACCGGGTCACGGGTGGTTCCGGCGAGGTCGTTGACAACCACGCGCTCCTCACCGGCGGCCTTGTTCAGCAGGCTCGACTTGCCCACGTTCGGACGTCCCAGCAGGGCGACACGACGGGGTCCGCCGACCTCCTGCTTGGCGACCGCGGACACCTCGGGCAGCTTGCCCATGATGGCGTCCAGCAGGTCGGCCACGCCACGACCGTGCAGGGCCGAAACCGGCCACGGCTCGCCGAGGCCCAGCGACCACAGCGAGGCGGCGTTGGGCTCCTGGCGCACATCGTCCACCTTGTTGGCGACGAGGAATACGGGCTTGTTGATCTTGCGCAGCAGCTTCACGACGTGCTCGTCGGTGCTGGTGGGACCCACGTTGGAGTCGACCACAAACATCACGACGTCGGAGAGCTCGATCGCGACCTCGGCCTGGGCGGCCACGGAGGCGTCGATACCGCGGGCATCGGGCTCCCAGCCACCGGTGTCGACCAGGGAGAACTTACGCTCGTTCCACTCGGCCTTATAGGTAACGCGGTCACGGGTCACGCCGGGGGTGTCCTCCACGACGGCCTCGCGGCGGCCGAGGATACGGTTGACCAGTGCGGACTTGCCCACGTTCGGGCGGCCCACGATCGCCACAACCGGCAGGGCCGGCAGGTAGCGGATCGCGTTGGGGTCATCGGTGACGCCGGCGAGGACGTCGAAGTCGTCCTCATCCAGGTCGTATTCGTCTAGGCCCAGGCGCAGCGCGCTGGCGCGCTGGCTGATGAGTTCGTCATCGAGGCCTTCGAGGCGCTCGGCGAAATCCTCATCCGCGGGCAGGTCTTCGTAGTTGTCAGGTGACATCTGCGGTGTTCTCTTTCTGAAGGGAGCCCAGGTGTTGCGGGCTCGATGGTGACCGCTAGGCGGTCGTACCCCCGGGGTCGGTGGACACCGGAGGGTCTATTCGGTTGTGTGTGCTGGCTCAGGTGTTGCGAGCCCGTTGTGTACCCGCTCGACAACCGCGGCAATGGTGGCCGGGAAATCGAGGTGGGTGGAATCGAGGGTGTAGACACCCTCGGCGGCGGTCATGAACTCGGTCACGGCGGAATCGGCACGATCCCGCTTGGCGAGTGCTTCGGCCGCAGTCTTGGCGGCATCACCGGTGAGCTCGGCTCCCCGGCGTGCGGCGCGCACCTCTTCCGAGGCGGTGAGCAGAATCCGGACCGGAGCGTCCGGAGCCACCACGGTTGTGATGTCGCGTCCCTCGACCACAATACCCGGCTTTTCGGTCGAGGCAATAATGGTGCGGAACAGGTTATTGACGAAGGTGCGAACCTCGGGAACCCGGGCCACCTGGCTCACCAGCGCCGAAATGCGCGGTTCGCGGATTGCCTCGGTGACCTCGGTGGATCCCACCAGGACAAAATACTCGTCGGGATCGGTACCGATGCGGTACTCGAATCCGGGCAGCGAGGCGATCACCAGCGCGGTGTCCGAACCATCGACCCCGGCGTCATCCAGGTACCAGGCCAGCGCACGGTAGGCGGCACCGGTGTCCAGATAGGCAAAACCCAGCTGCTTCGCTGCGGCCTTGGAAACCGAGGACTTGCCACTGCCGGCCGGGCCATCAACGGCCACCACAAATACGTTTGACATCTATACGCTCGCGATTCTCCAGCCGCGCGCCCCGAGATCCTCGATGGTGCGCTGCTTAACCTCGGGAAGAACCGCGATCTCGGCCAGGCCGATCTGGGCACCCGGTGAGTGCTCCAGGCGCAGGTCCTCCATGTTGACATTGATCTCACCGAGCTCGGTGAGGAGCCGGCCCAGCTGGCCGGGAGTATCGTCCACCATCACCACGATGGTGGCAAACCGCTGCGACTGACCGTGCTTCCCGGGGATCCGGGCGACGCCGGAGTTGCCTGCGGCCATCGCATCGGCCACCGCGCGGCGAGCACCGGGGGCGTCCGGGTCGCGCAGGGCCTCGGTGACCGCGCCGAGACGGGCGATCATCGCCTCGAGTGCCTCCACCACGGGACCCGAGTTGGCGGCGAGGATCTGCAGCCACAGCTCGGGTGCGCTTGAGGCGAGCCTGGTGGTGTCGCGCAGGCCCTGACCGGCCAGCTGGATCGCGGTATCGGGGGCATCGGCGAGGCCCGCGGCGAGCAGGCTGGACACCAGCTGCGGCAGGTGCGAAACCAGGCCTACCGAGGCGTCATGCTCCTCGGGGGTCATCTCGATCAGCACGCCGCCCACATCCAGCGCCACGGCCTCGATCAGGGCGAGGTCTTCGCGGCGGGTTTCCTCGTCGCGGCAGATCACCCAGGGACGACCGAAGAACAGGTCGGCGCGGGCGGAGATTGCCCCGCCGCGCTCGCGTCCGGCCATCGGATGCGAACCGATGTAGCGGGTCAGGTCGATGCCGCGCGCCTCGAGGGTGCGCAGCGGTGCCAGCTTGACACTGGCCACATCGGTGACCACGGCCTCGGGGTAGTCGGCGAGCGCGCGCTCGACCGCGTCGGCCACCACATCCGGCGGGACACACACGATCACCAGGCGAGGGGCGTCCCCCGCGGCGGGCAGGCGTCCGGCACCGTAGTCGACGGCCAGACGCAGGTTGCTGGGTGAGGCGTCATCGAGGATGACCTCGACACCCTTCTCCCGCAGCGCCAGCCCGAGACTCGCCCCCAGCAGACCGGCACCGACGATGCGGACCGGACCCTGGGTGCGGGTCGCGTTGGATTTCTGTTCTACCATCGTTCCTGTTTATCTCAGATCGGGTGTGGTGACAAACCCCGGTTTGTTAGTAACGCTTGCGGTCGTCCCGGCCGAAACGCTCGCCGCCACCGCGCGGGCCGCCATCGCGACGCTCGCCGCCACGGCCGGGCTGCTTGGGTCCGGCGCTCTTCGGGCCGGCACTCTTGGGGCCGGCGGCGCGATAGTCATCGCGTCGCTCGCCACCGGAGCGGCCGCCGCGATCCTGTGCTCCGGCACCGCGGGCACGATAGTCGCCGCGCTCGGGACGTCCGGCACGGTCGCCGTGGCCCGAACGCTCGGGGCGTCCGCCACGCTCATCGCGCGAGTAACCGCCACGGTTCTCGCCGCGGCTGTCCGTGCCGCGGTTGTCACGGCTGTAGCCGCCCTCGCGGGGTCCGCGGTCATATCCGCCGCGTCCGCCACGCTCATCACGGGAGTAACCGCCACGGTTCTCGCCGCGGTTGTCACGGCTGTAGCCGCCCTCACGGGGTGCCCGGTTATCCCGGTCATAACCGCCGCGCTCGGGACGACCGCCACGGTCATCACGGTTGTAGCCACCCTCGCGGGGAGCCCGGTCATAGCCGCCGCGTGCATCGCGGTTGTAGCCGCCCTCACGCGGAGCGCGGTTGTCCCGGTCGTAACCGCCGCGACCCTCGCTCCGGTTGTCCCGGCCATAGCCACCCTCGCGAGGTGCACGGTCCTCGCGGTTGAAGCCACGCTCACGGGGTCCACCCTCGCGCGGTCCACGCTCGCCGCGACGCTCGTCACGGCCGGTGCGCTTGGGGCCACGCTCGGTGGGCACGTAGGCACCACGCTCGCCGCCGCGCTGAGCACGGTAGCCGCCGTTGCGCTTGGCCTCACGGTCCTCGCGCTCACGCTCGGCCTGACGGCGCTCGATGTGATCGATCTCGATGTGCTCGGCGGGCTGGGCGCTGGCCTTGCGGGCCAGGGTCAGCACGCGACCCAGCTCTGCGGCGCTGAGCTCGCGGTAACGGCCCTGCGGCAGGGTGCCCAGGTGCAGCGGTCCAAACGAACGGCGCACCAGGTCGATGACCGGGTGACCGACGTGGGCCAGCATGCGGCGCACGATGCGGTGCTTACCCGAGTGCAGGGTGATCTCGATCATCGAGGTCTTGCCCGACTCGTCCATCAGGCGGGCGCGGTCGGCGCGGATCGGACCGTCATCCAGCTCGATGCCGCGCAGCAGGCGCGTGATCGTGGCCTGGGTGATGGTGCCGGAAACCCGGGCGATATAGGTCTTGGTCACACCGAACGAGGGGTGCGCAAGAACGTTGGCCAGCTCACCATCGTTGGTGAGGATGATCAGACCCGAGGTCTCCTGGTCGAGGCGGCCCACGTTGTACACGCGCTCCTCGAACTCCGAGGTGTACGCCGAGAGGTCGGGACGACCGTTTTCATCGGCGAGGGAGGAAACCACACCCACCGGCTTGTTGAGCATCACATAACGCTTGGTCTCGTCGAGCTGAACGGCCTGACCGTCCACCGAGACGAGGTCAACCTCGGGGTCGATGCGGCGACCGAGTTCGGTCACAACCTGACCGTTCACCTCGATCCGACCGGCGGTGATCATGTCCTCACACACGCGGCGGGAGGCGACACCGCGCTGAGCGAGTACCTTCTGCAGGCGTACGCCGTCGGGCTGGTTGGTGGGGTGAAGCGGGGAAGCGGGCATCCGCGAGGTTTCCTATTCTGTGGTCAGGCAGGGCGCAGGTCGGAGTCAAATCCGTCCGCACCATCGGGCAGCAGCGGTGAGATCGGCGGGAGCTCGTCCAGGGAGTTCAGTCCCAACTGGGTGAGCAGCAGATCGGTGGTGCCGTAGTGTATGGCGCCGGTCTCGGAATCGGTGAATACCTCGGTGATGAGGCCACGGCCGGCGAGCGTGCGCACCACCGAGTCTACGTTGACTGCACGGATGGCGGCTACCGCACCGCGGGTGATCGGCTGCTTATAGGCGATCACGGCCAGTGTTTCCAGGGCTGCGGGCGATAAACGGGCGGGATTTTGGGTGTGCACATAGTCGGTCACCACCTCGTCGTAGTCGGTGCGGACGTAGATTCTCCAGCCGCCACCCACCTCACGCAGCTCGAATCCGCGGCGCACACTCCCGTCCAGCAGTCCGTCAAAGTCGGCCACCAGGTTGGCGATTGCCTGACGTACCTCACGCAGCGGTGCCCCCACGGCCGAGGCCAGGTCCACCAGCGGCTGGGGTTCGTCGGCAACGATCAGGATCGCCTCGAGCGCACGCTCCAACGGGAGATCGGCGGCGGCGTGTGGGGCGAGCGGGGCGTCCGAGGCGGGTTCGGCACCCGTGGCGTCCGCGGCCAGGGTTTCAGGGGCCAGGGATTCAGCTGCCAGCGGCTCAGTTGTCATAGTCGGCTCCGAGGTTCACGAGGTTTTGGGCATCCCAGTCGAGCGCGCTCCAGGTGACGGTGAGTTCACCGAGCGGTTCGATCTGTTCAAAGGTCACCGCGGCATGGCGGTACAGCTCCAGCAGCGCCAGGAAACGGGCAACCACGATCCCGCGCTCGCTCACCCCGGACACCAGTTCCCGGAAGCTCTTGGGTTCTCCCCCGCGCAGCATCGCCACCAGGTGCGCGGCCTGCTCGCGGATGCTCACCAGCGGCGCGTGCAGGTGGTCGAGGCCCACGGTGGGAATCTCCCGCGGGGTCAGCGCGATCAGCGCGAGCGCGGCGAAGTCCTGCGGTCCCAGCGTCCAGTGCAGTTCGGGGGTGCGGGCGCGGAACTTCTCCTCCAGACGCACGGTGCGTGGGTGCCGGGTCGCCTCCACCCGGAGCCGATCGTCAAACCAACGCGCGGCCTCCTTGAAGGCGCGGTATTGCAGCAGCCGGGCGAACAGCAGGTCGCGGGCTTCGAGCAGGGCCGCATCCTCGGCGTCCACCACCTCGCCCTGGGGCAGCAGCCCGGCGATCTTCAGATCCAGCAGGGTTGCCGCGACCACGATGAATTCCGAGGCCTTGTCCATCTCCTCGGCCGCGTCGAGCCCGCGCAGGTACTCCAAAAACTCGTCGGTGACCGCCGAGAGGGCGATCTCGGTGATGTCGAGTTCGCGCTTGCCGATCAGGGTCAGCAGCAGGTCAAACGGGCCGTCGAAGTTGTCCAGGGCAACCCGAAACACCCCGGCATCCGGGGCATCAAGCACCGGATCAGGCGACGGCACCACGCGCTACCAGCTCACGCGCGAGCTGACGGTAGGCCTTGGCGGCCTGGTGCTCCGGCGCAAAATCGGTGATCGGAACCCCGGCCACGCTGGCGTCGGGGAACTTCACGGTGCGACCGATCACGGTCTCCAGCACCGAGTCGCCAAACGCCTCGACCACGCGCTCCAGGACCTCGCGCGAGTGCAGGGTACGGGAGTCGTACATGGTCGCCAGGATGCCGTCGAGCTTGATCGCAGGGTTCAGTCGGTCGCGCACCTTATCGATAGTCTCGATCAGCAGGGCCACCCCGCGCAGCGCGAAGAACTCGCACTCCAGCGGGATCAGCACGCCGTGGGAGGCGGTGAGGGCGTTGACGGTCAGCAGCCCCAGCGAGGGCTGGCAGTCCACCAGGATCACGTCGTATTCGGCGCTGACCTTACGCAGCACGCTGGCGAGGATCTGCTCGCGGGCAACCTCACCCACCAGGTGCACCTCGGCGGCGGACAGGTCGATGTTGGCGGGGATCAGGTCGAGCCCGGGCACCTTGGTCGAGACGATCGCCTCGTGCGGGTCCTTGGTGTGCCCCAGCAGCAGGTCGTAGATCGTGGGGGTGTCGTGGGCCACCACGCCGAGGCCGGCGCTCAGCGCACCCTGCGGGTCGAAGTCGACCGCGAGAACGCGGCGGCCATAGGCGGCAAGCGCCGCTCCCATGCTGATGGTCGTGGTGGTCTTTCCCACGCCACCCTTCTGATTGCACAGCGAGATGATGCGCGCGGGACCGTGCTCGGACAGCGGGGCCGGCTCGGGGAACTCGGTCTGAATGCGGCCGGTCGGGCCGAAGTCGATGCCCTCAAGCGGTGTGTTCTGTCCTGCTCTTGCCACTGCGTATCCCAACGTCCGGCGAATTCCTGCGGTTGCATACCGATTCTACCGGCGACCACCCACATCACCACCGAGGGCGCGCCCGTCCGCCATTTCCGCGAATCCACCGCTCCGAGCGAGGAGCATCCTCACCGGTGGAGGCGGTGGACGCCGATCCGCCACGATGTTCTTCGACCGCCTTCTCTTTTCCCGCGAGCCCCGCTGCCCCTAGACTCCCCTCAGCGGCACATCGAGCCACCCACAGCGTTAGGGAGATCATGAGTACCATCACACAGCCTCGCCTCGGCCTCGCGGCCCATCCGGTCGCGGGCATTCTCCGTGTGGCGTTTGGTTTGCTCACGCTGGCGGCAATCACCGGCTCGCTGATCCACTCGGCAAGCCAGGGACCGGTCAACCCGTTTAACTTCTTTGGCTACTTCACGATCCAAAACAACCTGCTGATGGGTGTGGTCCTGATCGCGGTCGCCATCCGCAGCCTGAGCGGACGCGCCCCCTCCCTCGGCTGGAGCCTCGCCCGCGGCTTCGCGGTGTCCTATATGGCCGTGGTGGGCATCGTCTACAACACGCTGTTGGTCGGGGTGGATGGCGGAGCCTCGCTGCCCTGGAGCAACTTCGTGATGCACGTCCTGTTCCCGATCATCGCGGTCCTCGACTGGATCATCTTCACCGATCGGGTCGCCCTCCCCTGGCGCACCTTCTGGTGGGTGCTCGTGTATCCGGCGGTGTGGACCATCGTGGTCCTGATCCGCGGCGCGACCGACGGCTGGGTTCCCTACCCCTTCCTGAACCCGGCAAACGGCTACGGCGTCGTGGCGCTCTACTGCCTGGGTGTCGTGGTGGCCTTCCTGGTGTCGGCCGCGGTGGTGTACTGGATCGCCCGCATCCGCCCGGGACGCGCCCCCCGCTAGTCACCCAAAGATGGCCCGGAATCCACGGATTCCGGGCCATCTTTCTGTAACGAGACGGGCCGGTTACGGCACCACAATCGCGCGGCCGACGATCGAACCGTCGTGCAGGCGGGCATAGGCGGTGGGCGCATCGGCAATGTCGAAGCGCTCCACACTGACCTTCAGCTGTCCGGTGCGGGCGAGGGCCAGCACCTCGATCAGCTCGCTGCGACTCCCCCAGAAGGGCGCACGCACGCCGACGCCGGCGGGAACCGTGCCGTAGCCCACCGGGACGCTGCCGCCGCCGATGCCGACCACCTCAATCGCTCCGTCGATCCGCACCGAGGCCCGGGCGGTTTCCAGGGTCGGGGCTGCCCCGACAAAGTCGAAGACCACGTCGGCCCCCACACCGCCGGTGAGCGCGCGGATCGCCGCGGGAGCATCGGCGTTGGAGAGCACCACGTGGTGAGCACCCACCTCGCGGGCGTGGGCGAGCTTTTCCTCGTTCACATCCAGCGCGATGACCGTGGCCGGGGTCAGCGCCCGCAGGATCTGAATACCCACGTGACCGAGGCCACCGGTTCCGATCACCACGGCGGTTGAGCCGGCGGGCAGGTTGGCCAGCTGGTGTTTGATCGAGTGGTACGGGGTCAGCCCGGCGTCGGTGAGGGAAACAAACTCGACCGGGTCGAGGCCCTGCAGGGAAACCAGGTGGCGTGCGCTATCGACGATCATGTATTCGGCCATCCCGCCCTGCGCGCCCAGTCCGGGCGGGCGGATACCCAGCTTGGCGGCGTTCGGGCAGTAGTTTTCGCGCCCGCGGGTGCACTCATCGCACGCGCCACAGCCCCAGGGGCCGTAAACAGCCACGTCGTCGCCGACCGAGAACTCGGTGACACCCTCGCCGAGCTTGTCCACGATTCCGGCGGCCTCGTGGCCCAGGGTCATCGGCAGCGCATGCCCCATGACCGACTGCGGCAACCCCATCACAAACCAGTCCGAATGGCAGAGCCCCGCGGCGGTAATCCGCAGCCGAACCTGGCCGGGCTTGGGCTCGGGAATCGGGATCTCGCGTACCTCGGGGGCACGGCCGATTTCCACGTACTGTACGGCCTTCATGTTCATGTGGTGCTCTCCTCCTCCGCGAGGCACGGTTTGTCCCCGCACCTCCACGCTACTCGCGTCACCGCGGGAAAGGCCGCCCCCGTCGGGGTTTGCACCCCCGATCCCGATAACGAGAAAGTCGGTCCCCCGGCGGGCACCCGTCGAGCCGAATAATCCGGCTCGCGAGCACCCATCGAGCGGAAAAACGCGACTAGCGGGCCCGCGGATGCGCCTGCACAAACATCTCGCGCAGCGAATCGGCGGTCACCCGGGTATAGATCTGGGTGGTCGCGACCGAGGAGTGCCCCAGCAGCTCCTGAACCACACGCACGTCGGCCCCACCCTGCATCAGATGGGTCGCAAACGAGTGACGCAACGAGTGCGGGGATACCTCGCTGGTGATCTCCGCCCGATCGGCGGCCCGGCGGATAATCAGCCAGGCGTTTTGCCGGGAGACCCGGGATCCACGCGCCCCCAGGAACAGTGCCGGGGTGGCCAGCCCGCGTGCAGAGAAGGTCGGGCGGGCGCGCACCAGGTACGCGTCCAGTGCCGCGCGGGCGTAGGAGCCCACCGGGACGATGCGTTCCTTATTGCCCTTGCCGCGCAGGCGCAGGATGTCGCCGTCGATCAGGTCGTCCACGTTGAGGTCCACGGCCTCGCTGACCCGGGCACCGGTCGCATAGAGCAGTTCCAGCAGGGCGCGATCGCGCAGCGACTGGGGATCATCCCCGGCCACGGCGGCCAGCAGCGCCTCGACCTCGTCGATGCGCAGCGCCTTGGGCAGGCGTGAGGGGAGCTTGGGCGGGAGAACCTCGCGGGCGCTATCGCGCTCCAGCTCACCCTCCTCCAGGAGGAACCGGTGCCAGCCGCGGACGGCCGACAGGATGCGGGCGACGCTTGCCGCCGCGAGACCCGACTCGGTCAGCGAGCGCCCAAACAGCGCGATGTGTTCGGGGCTGACGCCTCCCAGGTTGGCGATGTCCTGCTCGCCGAGCCACACCAGATAGCGGTTCAGGTCGCGCCGATACGCGAGCAGGGTGTTGTGTGAGCGACCCCGCTCGATACTCAGATGGCGCAGATAGTTTTCCAGCTGCCGTGTGGGATCGGCGGCCACGGGCTAGTCCTCGGTCGAGAACTTCGGGTGCCGGGTCCAGGGCTCGTGGGCGTCGCCCAGGCTCGCCCAACCGCGGCGGCGCGAAGCCTCGGCGGCCAGCACGCCCACTACGAGCAGCGAGTTCTGAATTCGGCGATCCAGGGCGGCCTCCACGACCTCCTCGAGTGGAACCCAGAGCTTCTCGATATCGGCTTCCTCGGCTTCGCGTTCAAACGCGGGCAGGTCGCTGATGCCACGGGCCAGGTAGATGCGGATGACCTCGTCGCTGCCGCCGGGGCTGGTGGCAAACTCGGAGAGCAGGGACCAGTCGGTGGCGGCCAGGTCGGCCTCCTCGGCCAGCTCGCGCTGCGCGCCGATCAGCGGGTCTTCTCCGGCGATATCCAGCAGGCCCGCGGGCAGCTCCCAGTCTCGGGTGCGGATCGGGTGCCGGTACTGGCGGATCAGCAGCACACGCTCCTGATCGTCCAGTACCAGCACCGCAACCGCACCGGTGTGATCCATATACTCCCGGGTGATATCACCGCCGGGGTACCGAATCACATCACGTCGAATGTTCCAGACTGCTCCCTTAAACACCGCCTCGCTGGAGGCGATGGGCGGGTGTGAGGGAGCGTCCCGGAGCTGTTCGGACATGTTAGTCGGCGACCACGCTCTCGGCACCGTTCTCGGCGAACAGCTTGGTCGCGTCGTGACGCTCCAGCGCCGCGGCCACCAGGCCACGGAACAGCGGGTGGGCGCGGTTCGGACGCGAGCGCAGCTCGGGGTGCGCCTGGGTCGCGATGTAGTACGGGTGGACCTCGCGCGGCAGCTCCACAAACTCCACCAGGTCACCGTTCGGGCTGGTGCCCGAGAAGACCAGTCCAGCCTCGGCGATCTGGTCGCGGTAGCGGTTGTTGACCTCGTAGCGGTGACGGTGACGCTCGGTGATGAGCTCGGAACCGTACACCTCGGCGGCGAGCGAGCCCGGGGCCAGTGCGGCCTCGTACTCACCCAGACGCATGGTGCCGCCCATGTCGCCCGAGGCGATGATGTCGACCTGCTCGGCCATGGTGGCGATCACCGGGAACTCGGTGTTCTCGTCGAACTCGGTCGAGGAGGCTCCGGCCAGGCCGGCCTCGTTCCGGGCGTACTCGATGACCATGGTCTGCAGACCCAGGCACAGGCCCAGGGTCGGGATCTTGTTCTCGCGGGCGAACTTCAGCGCGCCCAGCTTGCCCTCGATGCCGCGGATGCCGAAGCCTCCGGGCACGCAGATGCCGTCGAGTCCGGCGAGGGCCTTGGCGGCACCCTCCGGGGTCTCGCAGTCATCCGAGGGGATCCAGCTCAGGTTGACCTTGGTCTGGTTGGCGAACCCGCCGGCGCGCAGCGCCTCGGTGACCGAGAGGTAGGCGTCGGGCAGGTCGATGTACTTACCCACCAGGCCGATGTTGACCTCGTGCTTGGGCTCGGCGACCGCGTCCAGCAGGGTGTTCCAGCCGGATTCGCCGGACCAGTCGACCTCGCCGGCCTCAAGGCCCAGCTGGTCGATGATGTAGGAGTCGAGGCCCTGGTTGTTGAGCATCGAGGGGATCAGGTAGATCGAGGGCACGTCAACGGTGTTGATGACGCCCTCTTCCTCGACGTCACACATCAGCGCAATCTTGCGTTTATTGGCCTCGGTGACCGGGCGGTCCGAGCGCAGCACCAGCGCGTCGGGCTGGATACCGATCGAGCGCAGGGCGGCAACGGAGTGCTGGGTCGGCTTGGTCTTCTGCTCGCCCGAGGCGCCCATGAAGGGCACCAGGGAGACGTGCACGAAGAACACGTTGCGACGGCCGAGCTCGTGGCGCAGCTGACGTGCGGCCTCGATGAACGGCTGGGATTCGATGTCACCGACGGTGCCACCCACCTCGGTGATGATCACGTCGGGGCGGGGTTCCTCGGTGGCCTGCAGGCGCATGCGACGCTTGATCTCATCGGTGATGTGCGGGATAACCTGCACGGTGTCACCGAGGTATTCGCCGCGACGCTCCTTGGCGATGACCTCCGAGTAGATCTGTCCGGTGGTCACGTTGGCCGCCTGGGACAGGTTGATGTCGAGGAAGCGCTCGTAGTGTCCGATATCAAGATCGGTCTCGGCGCCGTCGTCGGTCACGAAGACCTCGCCGTGCTGGAACGGGTTCATCGTTCCGGGATCGACGTTCAGGTACGGGTCAAGCTTCTGCATGACCACGTGCAGACCGCGGGCGGTCAGCAGGTTGCCCAGGCTCGCGGCGGTGAGCCCCTTGCCCAACGAAGAAACGACACCACCGGTCACAAAAATATGCTTGGTTGTGTCGTTCTGAGATACCGCGTTTGATTTATTCACCACGGGCTTTGATCCTATCAGCAATATCGGGACTCGGCTAGCGCCGGGGTCCTGGGGAGGAGGAGTCCGCCGTGATGGCGGGGGAAAGTGCCGCGGCGGGGGCCGCGGCACTCGGTGAGTCGTGTGAAGCGAGAAAAATCACGGAGCCGCGTTTTCCGACGCGGCCAGGGCGAGTAGCTCCCCCGCGTGAAGCACCGGAACTCACGGAGCCGCGTTTTCCGAAGCCGCCAGGGCGAGTAGCTCCCCGGCGTGGGCCAGCGCGTTTTCCGAATCCGCCAGACCCGAGAGCAGCCGGGCCATCTCGGCCAGGCGCTCGTCCTCGCGCAGCTGGCGCACGCTCGAGGCGGTGACGCGGCCGTCGTCGTCCTTAACCACCGCCAGGTGGTTTCCGGCGAAGGCGGCAACCTGGGCCAGGTGGGTCACCACGATGACCTGGGCGCTGCGGGCGAGGGACGCCAGGCGTCGGCCGATCTCGATCGCCGCCGCCCCGCCGACCCCGGCATCCACCTCGTCAAACACAAACGTGGGCAGCGGCTCATTGGTCGCGATAACAACCTCGAGGGCCAGCATGACCCGGGAGAGCTCACCGCCGGAGGCTCCCTTGGCCACCGGACGCGGCTCGGCACCGTTGTGTGGGGCCAGCAGGAAGGTGATCTGGTCGGCGCCGTGGCTGCCGGGCTCGGGCAGGGGCTCCACAGCCACGGTGACCTTGGCCTGGGCCATGGCCAGCGCCGTCAGCTCGGTGGAGACCGCGGCCGACATCCGGGTGGCGGCGGCCGTCCGCACGGCCGTCAGCTCGGCGGCGGTGGTCAGCACGGCCGCATGCTCGGTTTCGACCCGGGCACCCAGTTCATCGATCCGGGACTCGTCGGAGTCGAGTTCCAACAGGCGCTGGGAGCCCACCGCACGCAGCTCCAGCACGTCCTCGTAGCGCGGACCGTGCTTGCGCACCAGGTTGGAGAGCAGCGCGCGGCGCTCCTGAATCTGTTCGAGTTCGTGGGCACCATCGGAGTCGAGGGTCGCCAGGTAGGTCGAGAGTTCGCCGGTCAGCTCGGCCACCTGGTATCCCAGCCCGGTGAGCTGTTCGACGATCGGGGCAAGGGTTGCGTCAAAGCCCACCGCGCGCTCCAGCTGACGCCGTGCGTGATCCAGCAGCGCCGAGACGTCGGCACCACCCTCGATCTCCTCGGCCGAGAGTGCCTCGCGGGCGCTGGCGGCGGCCAGGCGCAGGTCCTCGACGTTGGTGAGGCGTTCGGCGAGCGCGGTCAGCTCATCCTCCTCGCCGGGCTGCGGATCGGCGGCCTCGATCTCCTCCAGCGCGATCCGCAGGCGCTCGGCCTCGGCATGGCGCAGGTCGCGCTGCTCGATCAGCATCGCCAGGGTTTCGCGGGTGGTTTTCCAGGTTTCGAAGGCTGTGGTGTAGGCGGTGAGCGCGCGGCGCAGCTTCTTTCCGGCAAAGCGGTCCAGCGCATCGCGCTGGGCGGAGGCCGTGCGCAGACGCATCTGATCGGACTGTCCGTGCAGCACCACAAGCTTTTCACCCAGCTCGGCCAGCACGCCGATCGGGGCGGACCGTCCGCCTACCTGCGCGCGACTGCGACCCTCGGCGGATACCGAGCGACCCAGGGTCAGTTCGACCCGGTGCTCCCCGGCCTCGTTCACGCCGATCTCATCCAGCAGCCCACCGGCGTCACGCACCCGCTCGGCCACGCTGGTTGCCTCGTCGATGTTCCAACGTCCGTCCACACTCGCCTGATGCGCGCCGCGGCGCACGGCCGCGGCATCCGCCCGGCCACCCAGCAGGAGGCCCAGCGCGGTCACCACCATGGTTTTGCCCGCGCCGGTCTCCCCGGTGATCGCGGTGAATCCCGGACCGAGCGGCAGCGATGCCTGCGCGATCACGCCGAGATCCCGAATGTCAATGCTTTCGATCATGACGCTCCTCCGCGTGTGCGTGTTGCCCGAGTGTGGGTCACTTGCCGTCTCCGCGCCAGCCGGTCACCGGCAGGCGGAACTTCTGTACGAGTCGATCGGTGAAGGGCCCCTGGTGCAGGCGTGCCAACCGGATGGGGACGCCCGAGCGGCGCACGATCACGTGCGCGCCGCGGCCCAGCTCAAAGGTGCGACGCCCGTCACACCACAGCACGCCGGTCCCCGCGTTGCGCTGGAGCAGACGAATGCCGATCGAGGATTCGGGGGCCACCACGAGCGGCCGCGCAAACAGCGCGTGGGCACTCAGCGGCACCAGCATGATCGCCTCGACCGTGGGCCAGATCACCGGTCCACCGGCGGAGAACCCGTAGGCGGTGGAGCCGGTCGGGGTCGAGACCACGACGCCGTCGCATCCGAACGAAGACAACGGGCGATCGTCCACCTCCAGCAGCACCTCGAGCATGCGCTCGCGGCTGGCCTTTTCCACGGTGGCCTCGTTGAGGGCCCAGGTCTCGTAGACGATCTCGCCGTCCTGTTCCACGGCCACGGCCAGGGTCAGGCGCTCCTCGACCACGTAGTCGCCGCTGATCGCCCGGTGTACGGCATCGTCCAAATCGTCGCGCTCGCTTTCGGCGAGGAATCCGACGTGCCCCAGGTTGATGCCCAGCAGCGGGGCCGGATGGCGGCGCACGAGTTCGGCGGCGCGCAGGATCGTCCCGTCGCCTCCCAGCACGATCACGATCTCCAGGTCGGCCGCGGAGATATCTTCATCCAGCAGCAGGACCGGGCCGGTTTCGACCCCGGCCGCGCAGATGTCGTCCCGCTCGCTGCGCTCCAGGACCGGGGTGGCCCCGGCCAGGCGCAGCTGATTGATGACGTGCAGGGCGGCCTCGATGGAGTCGTCCCGTCCGGTGTGTGAAACAACAAGGATCGGGCGTAAAGTGGCCGTGGTCATGCCGTGGACTTCCCCTCCGCGGCGAGCTTCTTCACCGTCTCTTCCCATTCTGACGGATTTCCGCTCGTGGCGGCAGGGTCGGCGTCGTGAATCTTCGCATCGCGGAACCACACCAGGTATTCCAGGTTGCCCGCGCCGCCGGTAATCGGGCTGGGCAGCAGGCCCGCGGTGGCCAGGCCCAGGTCCCATGCATGCCATAGCACGGTGGCAATCGCGTGGGCACGGAGGTCGGCCTTGCGCACGATCCCCTCCTTGATCCCCGACTTGCCCACCTCAAACTGCGGCTTGATCAGCAGCAGGAAGTCGGCCCCGGGCTCGGCCGCATCACGCAGCGCTTGCAGCACCAGGGTCAGCGAGATGAAGGAGAGATCGCCCACCACGAGGCTCGGCAGGGAGTTGGTCACGCTCTTATGCTGCAGGTGCTGACCCTGGAGGTCGCGCACGTTGAGGCCCTCAAAGACCCGCACGCCCTCATCGGCGCGGACGGACGCGGCGAGCTGATCGTGACCCACGTCCACCGCAAACACCTCGCGGGCGCCGCGCTCGCGCAGCACCTGGGTGAAGCCACCGGTGGAGGCACCGGCATCCAGCGCGACGCGGCCGGTGGGATCCACCGGGAAGTTATCCAGCGCGCTCAGCAGCTTATGCGCGGCGCGGCTGACGTAGTGGGAGTCGCCGTCCACCGAGAGCTCCTGATTTTCGGACACCTTGGTGGATGCCTTGAGGGTTGTGGCACCATCCACCCGAACCCGAGCCTCGGCAATCAGCGCGGCCGCGGCCGAACGGGAACGGGCAAGGCCGCGCTCGGCTAGGGCAGCATCCAGGCGGATCATCGGTTCTCCTCGGAGGTCAGGGTGATGCGATCGGAGGCATCCAGGGTGTCGGACAGATCGCGGACAATCTCGGCGAGCGCCTCGGCACGCCGATCCAGATCCAGCGCCTCGACAGCCCGAGCGCGCTCGGCAATGGTGGTCTGCTCCGCGGTAGCTGCGTGCTCCGCGGAAGACGCGGTGCGCTCGTCGCCGCGGTCGGCACGTTCGCCGGGGCGGGGGCCGGGCAGGCCTACGCCGGGGCGGGGATCGGATGTATCACTCACGGTCCCAGCGTATCGTGGACCACCGTCACGGACGACGCCCCGCCCGCGCCCGCATCCAATTGCGCATCACCCCCGGCATCAGGTCGCTCGCACCAACAAAACTCGCCGCGCCACGGTGCCCAAGGGCATCAGGTCGCTCGCGCCAACAAAAGCCGCCGCGCCCTGGTGCCCGAAGGCATCACGGCGCGGCGGCCAGGTTTTATTTCTCGGCGGCCGGGTTGTGTGACGCGGCTGCCGGAGGGCTACTCGGCCGCGGCCAGGCGCCGACGCTTCAGCACGAAGCCCAGACCCAGCAGCAGGAGAACCCCACCCACCAGGAGGACTCCGGCCACATCGGCACCGGTCTGTGAGAGCTCGCCCGCGCCACCGGTTGCGGCGGGTGCGGACGGATCACCGGTTACGGTCAGCGCAATCTCGCCACGAGCCGTCTTGCCCTCAAGCATCAGCGTGTGGGCTCCGGCGGGGGTGCCCACGGGAATCGCCACGACGGTGTCGATACGGCCCTGGGCATCCGCGTTGACCACGGCCAGACGCACCGGGGTCGAGTGCAGCCAGATTTCCACCGGTTCGTCGGCGGTGAATCCGGAGGCCGTCACATGGACGGTCCCGCCCACGGCCACTGCGGACTTCCCGACCGAAACCGGAACGGTGACCCGGGTGTCCGGGGTGCTCGGCCCGGTGGACGGCTCGGGGCTCGTCGGCGGCAGGGACGGCTCGGTTGAGGGGCCCGGGGTCGGGCTAGTCGGCGGCACGCTGGGGTTGGTCGAGGGACCGGTCGAAGGCTCCGGACTGGTCGGCGGCACGCTCGGCCCGGTCGAAGGGTCGGTCGAAGGCTCGGTCGAAGGCTCCGGCGAAGGCTCGGTGGCCGGGGTCACCGTCACCTTGAGCGACAGCGGTGCCAGCGCGGTGCCGGCCGGGTAGATTCCACCGAACAGGTCGCGTCCGGTTTCGGCCAGCACGGTCGGTGCGGCGGTGATCGTGATCGAGCCGTTGGCGTCGGTCTTCAGCACCGAGCCGGACAGGTCGGCGGTGGCGATCAGGACCGGGGCGCCTGCCGGGGTGTCCGCGCCGCCCATCGACCGTGCCGAGTAGGTGGCGAAGATCGAGGCGGTGGTGCCGGAGATCTCAATCCGCGGATCCTTCAGCACGCTGCGCAGCTGCCAGGTGTCGCCCACCAGGTGACCGAGGTAGGTCACGGTACCGGAGAAGGCGATCGAGGTGGTCGGAACCTTCGTGGTCTCGGTCAGCGGGAAGGTGACGATGCCGGCGGCATCGGCCACGGCACCCTCGGTCCCGGTGATCGAGCCCTTGGCGATATCGCTCAGAATGTATTTACGGAACGCGTCGTGCACACCCCAGACCACAGACCCGGTGATGCTCCCGGGCTTCCCGGGCGGAGTGCTGGGATTGGTCGAGGGCTCGGGTGTCGGGCTGGTCGGCGGGGTGCTGGGATCGGTCGAGGGCTCGGGTGTCGGGGTGGACCCGCCTCCCTCTCCCCCATCCACGGCGGGACCGTTGGCGGTGGAGGGGGTGGTGGTTGCGGTGAAGGTGCCCGAAAGCGGGTTCGGGACCTTGCGAGCGTTACCATCGGCCGAGGCCGAGGTGGTCATCCACCAGCCGCGCAGGCCCGGGGTCAGGAAGTCGATGAACGACTTGGGGAACGAGTTGGGCGAGGCCGCCTCACCCGGCGCCTGATACACGCGACCCGCGTAGTCCGGGGTCCCGGAAATCTTGGTGCTGCCATCGGACTGCGCCTCAAGCTTGAGCGCGGCGAAGGTGGCCACGGTCACGCGCTTGAATCCCGCGGACACGTTGGTCTTGGACTCGCCCCAGGCCACATCGAAACTCAGCGTGGCCGAGCCGTCTGCCTGGCGGATCAGGTAGGGGTTGGCGAAGGTCAGGAACACGTCGGGAGCAAGACCCGGGTAGGGACGGTACTCAATCGCGTCGCTCCAGCCGATCTGGGCGGCACCGGTTTTCGGATCGCTCCATCCCTGTCCACCCGAGAAGGTGAACAGTCCGGCGCGGTCCACGGCCACCTCGCCATACGGGTGGGTTTCCCACTCGTTGGCGTAGTCCGAGATGTCCCAGGAGAGGGCGTTTCCGCTGGTCTCGACGGCACCGGCGGGTGCTGCGGCGAGCGCGGGCGCCTTCGGCCCGGTGAAGGCCGGGTTGGGCTCGGCGGGCTTGGTCGGGGCGGTGCCGTCCTGGCCGGGGGCCGGGGCCAGCGCGCTGACGACCGGCAGCGCTCCGGCCACCGCGATCTTCGAGATCGCCGAGTTGGTCGCGCTGATCGGGTTGCCATCGTACGGGTGGGAGACAAACACCGCGTTATTGGTGGGGTCTGCGGCCACGGCCCAGAGGTTGGCATTACCAGCGCCGTAGCCTCGAACGACTCCGGCGGTCACAAAGTCCACGGCGATCTTCGAGGTCCAGGTGTCGGGGCTGATCACGCGCAGGGCAGCGTCGGCGCTGGAGGTCACATAGACCTCGTGGCTGCGGGCATCCACTGCGATGCCGCGGGTGGTGTCGCCGAGACCAATCGGGCTGCCCAGAATCAGGTTGGTGTCGGTGTCGACTACCACGAGCTTGCCGTCCTGGTCATCGCTCATCCAGTCGGCGTCATAGGCCACGTAGAGGTGGTGCAGGACCGGATCGATGCCCAGCGAGGTCAGGTAACCGCCGATGGGTCCGCCGGGGAATTCGAAGGTACCGACCCCGATCTGGATGGACGAGAGCCAGGTGTTGGTTTTCAGATCGATGGCGGTGATCACATCCGCGCTGCCCTTATCACCCACCCAGAGCTTGCCGGCGGCGGGATCGATCACGATATTTGTCAGCGACGGATACTTGGCGCCGCTCACCGAGATGGGTGCGCCCACGGTGCCGGCGTCGATGCCCACCGGAACCACCTGGGTCGAGGTTGCCAGGTAGACGGTCCGGGTGGCCGGGTAGAACGCCATCGAGCTCACGCTGGTGGGGGTGCCGGCGATCGTTTTCACGACGCTGCCACTCGCCAGGTCCACCACGTCCAGGGTTCCCTGCATCCCGCTCTTATCGTCGGCCGCGGTGCGAGCACGCGGGACAAAGGTAGTGTTGGTGGCCGGGTCGACGGTGAGCTTGTCGATGCCGCTGTTGAATGAGATCGAGGTGTCGCCCACGGTGAAGGTCGAGGTGCTCACCCGGGTCAGCGCGCCGGTCTTGGTTTTCGAATCGTCGGTGGGCACGTAGAGGGCACCATTGCGCTCATCCAGAGCGAACGATCGGGCCTGCTTACCGGCGGCGACCGAGGACGAATAGGTGTAGGAGCGGGTGTTGTCTCCGGCTGCCTGCGCGGGTGCGGCACCGATGAGCGGTGCCAACACGAGCGCGCCGATCAGCGGCGCAACACTCAGCGCTCGATGAAGAGTAATCACGAAGGACTCTTTCCGAGTGTGGTGTGGGGGAAGGAGCATCACCCGACCACAGTCGCTGTTAATCAGGCTAGCCTTACCTAGCTTAGGTTAGGGATGCCTTATTAACCTATTTCTCGGAGAATTTTCCTCCCACAGAACCCGAAAAGCCGGGGCCCGTCACACCGATCGTGTACACGGGCCCCGGCCATAGCGAGGAGCTAAATCCCCTCTTCGCGACGCCGCTTGAGCACAAACCCCAGCCCCAGAAGCAGCAGCACGCTGCCGGCGATGAGCACTCCGGCGATATTGGCACCGGTCTGCGAGAGCTGGCCTGAGCCAGCCGAGACGGGGGCAACATCACCGGTGGACAGCGCCGCCGAAACCGTGACCGGGACCTCACCGCGCGCGGTTGTGCCCTCCAGCTTGAGCGTGTGAGCGCCCGCCGGCGTGGTGGCGGGGATCGTCACGGTGACGTCAACCAGGCCCCGCGCATCCGCGGTGACGGTTGCCAGGCGCACCGGGGTCGAGTGCAGCCAGATTTCGACCGTCTCCCCCGCCGCGAATCCGGCCGCCCGCAGGTGCACGCTGCCGCCGGCGACGGCCGCAGAACTGCCGATGGTCACGGGCACAACGGTGCGGTTATCCGGGGCACCCGGATCGACCGAGGGCACGGTGGAGGGATCCGTACTCGGCACTGCCGAAGGCTCCGTCGTGGGCCCAGTCGAAGGCTCAGTCGTGGGCTCAGTGGTCGGCCCAGTGGTCGGCCCAGTTGAAGGCTCAGTGGTCGGCTCGGTCGACGGCTCCGGCGTCGGCGTCACCACCGCCTCTCCCCCATCGACGGCGGGACCATTCGCCTCGGAAGGCTTAGCGGTCGCGGTAAAGGTGCCGGCGATCGGGTTGGGCACCTTGCGTGCGTTACCGTCGGCGGAGGCCGAGGTGGTCATCCACCATCCGCGCAGCGCCGGGTCGAGGTAATCGATGAACGACTTGGGGAACGAGTTGGGCGAGGCTGCCTGCCCCGGTGCCTGGTACACGCGGCCCGCATAGACGGGTGTGCCCGAAATCGCGGTGGATCCGTCTGCCTGAACGCTCAGGCTCAGGTTGGTGAAGGTGGCCAGGGTGACCCGCTTGTAGCCCGCGGATACGTTGCTCTTGGACTCACCCCAGGCCACGTCGAAGCTCAGCGCGCCGCTCCCGTCGACGTTGCGCACCAGGTAGGGGTTGGCGAAGGTGAGGAACACATCCGGGGCGAGTCCCGGATAGGGGCGATACTCGATCGCATCGCTCCAGCCGATCTGCGCGGCACCGGTCTTCGGGTCGCTCCACCCGGTACCCGCGGCAAAGGTGAACGCGTTCTTGTCGCTCACACGTACGCCACCGTACGGGTGGGTTTCCCAGACACTCGCGTATGCGGATACGTCCCAGGTGAGGCTGTTCGCCGTGGTTTCCACGGCACCGTTCGGGGCCTTCGCCAGGGCCGGCGCCTGCGGCCCGCTGAAGACCGGGTTGACCACCGGAGGGGTGCTCGGCTGGGTTTCACCCTGGCCGGGTGCCGGCGCCAGCGCGGTCACGGCGGGGAGGGCACCCGATACGGCCACCTTGGAGATCGCCGACTGCGTGCTGCTCAGCGGGGTCTTGGAGTACGGGTGCGAGACGAACACCGCGTTATTGGTCGGGTCGGTGGCCACACCCCAGAGGTTTGCCGGTCCGGTGCCATAGCCGGAGACGATCCCGGCCTGAACGAAGTCCACCGCGGTCTTGGCGGTCCAGGTGTCCGGGCTGATCACGGTCAGTGCGGAGTCCTCGCTACTGGTCACATAGACCTCGTGGCTGCGGGTATCCACCGCCGCCGCTCGAGAGGTTTTGCCCACCTGGATCGGGGCACCCAGGATCTGCCGGGTCTGAGTATTGGCCACCACGAGTTTACCCAGGCCCGCATTCCACACACCTTTGCTATTGGGGTTGAGAACGGCGTAAATCTGGTTCAGCGCCGGATCGAGGGCCAGGGCGGCGAGCGATCCACCCACCACGGTCCCATCGAACGTGAACGTAGTCACCGGGATGGACTGATCCTTAAGCCAGGTATTTGTGCGCAGGTCAAAGGCCTCGATGGTCCCCTTGGTGCGGTTACCCGCCCACAGCCGGTCGTTCGCCGGGTCGATGACCGCGTTGGTGAAGTAGGTGTCGGCCACGGTGGAGATCTCTACCGGTGTACCCACGGTTCCCGCGGCGGGATCGATCGGCACGACATAGTCATTCGACATCGCGTAGACCGTGTTGGTGCGCGGGTAGTAGACGATCGAGTCCGTGGTGGTGGGAACACCGTGAATGGTTTTGGTCACCGTTCCGGTGGCGAGGTTGACCACATCCAGCGAACCCGTGAGCGCGAAGTCCCATCCGCCATTCAGATCATCGCGCGCCACAAACGCGGTGTTACTGGCCGGATCGACGGCCACACGCGTGGCGGCGGATTCCAGCGGAATCGGCGTCTCGGCAGTAAATGCGGCCGAGCCCACCCGGGTCAGCGCACCGGGCTGGCCATCGCCGTTGTCGGTGGGGACGTAGAGGGCGCCATTGCGCTCATCCAGGGCAAACTGGCGAGCCTGGTTACCGGCGGCGACCGAGGAGACATACGAGTAGGAGCGGGTGTTGTCCGGGGCCGCATGGGCGGGGCCGGCACCGAGCAACGGGGCCAGCGCGAGCGCGCCAATCAGCGGGGCGACACCAAGCGCTCGATGAAGAGTTTTCACGAAGGACTCTTTCCGAGTTGAGTGTGGGGGAATGCGAACCGGCCCCGTCGCGCGGGGCGTAAGTTAGCATCCCCTATCTTAGGTTAGGGCAACCTTATTAACCTACTTTTGGGTAAAAAGAAACCCGTCGCCCTCGCGGGGAGACGGGTTTGCTTTTACTCGGCCGGGGACTAGCCCGCGGTCACATCATCCAGGTACAGGCGCTCGGGGACCTCAAAGCCCCACACCGCACGCTCCGACTTCCAGATGACAGCGGCGGCCGCACGCAGGCGATTGAGCGCGCTGGTGCCCTCCTTGACGATCACGATGTCATTGCCACGGATCGAGATTACCGCGTCCTCGACGGTGGCGGTCAGACCGTCCTTGCTGAACTCGGTTACCGGGTAGGGCTCGTGAAGTTCACGCAGGTCGCCCAGAATGTAAGTCGGCTGCGAGTCGCGCGGTGCCGCCAGGACGTGCTTGGGACGGTCGATCCCGGTGAGCACCAGAACCGAGTCGATTCCCGCACGGTTGGCACCGAGGATGTCGGTGTCCAGGCGGTCCCCGATCATGATCGGGTTTGTCACGCCAAAGCGGTTTTTCGCCTCGATGAAGATCGGCACCTCGGGCTTGCCGGCGACGGTGGCCAAACGCCCCACCGCCGTGTGCACTGCCGAAACCAGGGTTCCGTTACCCGGGGCGATGCCGCGGGCCTGGGGAATGGTCCAGTCGGTGTTGGTGGCGATCCACGGCAGCTCCTCCTCCCCATCGCGCGGGGCGAGGGTGAAGGCGGCCTCGGCAAGGTGCGTCCAGGCCACATCCGGGGCGAAACCCTGCACCACGGCGACCGGGTTGTCCGCCGCGGTACGAGTGACCACGTAACCGGCCTTGGTGAGTTCATCCACCAGGCCGTCGCCCCCCACCACGAGGATCGTGGATCCAGGCTCAACCAGCGTGCCCAGCAGGGTCATCGCCGCCTGCGGGCTGGTGACCACATCCGAGGGCTGGACGCTCAGTCCCAGCTCGGTGAGGTGCGCCGCAACGGTGGCGTCGGTGCGCGAGGCGTTGTTGGTGATGTAGCCCACCCGCACCGATTCCGCCGCACGGTTGAGCGACTCAACCGCGTGCGGGATCGGACCGGGACCGGCGTACACGACGCCGTCCAGGTCCGCGAAGACCGCGTCACGGCCGGTCAGCGGGGTTGTCAACGACTGCTTACGACGCAGAAACGGTACGACCATCGGTGTTCTCCTCCTCGATTTCGACGGCACGGGCGAACCAACGGTACGCCGCCGTCAAAGTGCTGGCACCCTCCGAGGTTACTCCCTCGGAGGGTGCGTCATCACCAGTGTGTGAGCTCTTGACCTATTCCGCCGTGGGGTTTGCGCTGTCGGTCTGTTCCCCGGACTCGGCGGCCTGGATCGCGGCTTCGGCTTCGGTCACTACCGATTCTTCGGCGGCCACCTCTGCCTCTACCTCGGCTTCAACAACGGCGGCAGCATCGGCTACGGCATTTGCTTCGGCGGCAGTCTCCGCATCGGCCGCGGCTTCGGCTGCAACCTCGGCGATGATGTCGGCCTCGGCGACTACCGCAGCTTCCGCGGCGACCTCTGCTTCCACCTCGTTTTCCACCACAACGGCTGCTTCGGCAACGGCGTTGGCTTCGGCGGCTGCCTCTGCCTCTGCCTCTGCCTCTGCCTCTGCGTTAGCTTCCGCTTCGGCATCTACATCTACATCTACATCCGAGGCTGCAATTTCCTGCTCGTCGGTGTCGATCCGGTTGCCATCCTCATCGAGGTCGGTCGCGAAGTCCTCGTAGATCGTGGTGATGTCGATGGTCTCGGCACCACTGAGGTTGTAACGCTCGTCGATAGCCTCGGTGGCGATCCGCGCACGCTTGCGCCAGGTGGCTGCTTCCTTCTCCCGGTCCAGGTCGCCAAGAACCTCGGCGTAGGCGGAGAACAGATCCGGGCTCCAGTCGAACGCGCGGTTCGGGTCGAGCTCGGGGATCTGCAGCTCGGCCAGGGCCAGCTCGGGCTTGTTCTGGTCGAGACGCGCACCGGACATCGCGATGGCCAGGGCCACACGTGCCTCGGGAGTCAGGGTCGACGGGTCAACCGTGCGCCCCTCCTCGAGGGCACGGTCGGGACGCTCCAGAGCGCGCTCGCAGTCAACCATCAGCGCGATGTTCTCGTTGGATCCGGTGATGCGACGGAAGGTCCGCAGTTCACGCAGGGCCAGCTGGTAGTCGCCAACGCTGTAGGCGGTCACGGCGAGGGTCTCACGAACCACGCCGATACGACCGGCACGACGCGCGGCGGAGGTTGCGTGCTGGTGAGCCAGCTCGGCATTGTGCTCCAGCAGACCGGCGGCCATGATCAGGTGGCGTGCCACCCACTCGGCGTTCTCCTTGGTCAGGGTCTTCAGCTCGTTGCGCGAGTGACGGTCCAGCTGATCCTCGGTGATGCCCTCGGGGATCTCCGGGTCCTCGTGCCGGGTACGAACCGACTTGAGTTCCTTGGCCAGACGCTGCTGCTCGGTCAGTTCCTCTTCGTAACGGTTTGCGTCACGGTCACCGCGCGCCGGCGCCCCGTCACGGGTCCACAGACGGTTCTCGCCGCCTCCGTTACGTCCCGCTCCCCCGCGCTGCGGACGGTCGCCGTACGAACGGTTGCCATCGCGCTGGGGACGGTCGCCCTGGGGGCGGTCGCCAAAGGAACGCTGGGGACGGTCACCGTAAGAGCGATTGCCATCACGCTGCGGACGGTCACCGTAAGAGCGGTTGCCATCACGCTGCGGACGATCACCCTGCGGACGGTCACCGAAGGAACGCTGCGGACGGTCACCGTAAGAGCGGTTACCATCACGCTGCGGACGATCACCCTGCGGACGGTCACCGAAGGAACGCTGCGGACGGTCACCGTAGGAACGGTTACCGTCGCGCTGCGGACGGTCACCCTGGGGACGGTCACCGAAGGAACGCTGGGGACGGTCACCGTAAGAGCGGTTGCCATCGCGCTGAGGGCGGTCACCGTAGGAACGGTTACCATCGCGCTGAGGGCGGTCACCGTAGGAACGGTTGCCATCGCGCTGGGGACGGTCGCCCTGGGGGCGGTCGCCGTACGAGCGATTGCCATCACGCTGGGGACGGTCACCGTACGAGCGATTGCCATCACGCTGGGGACGGTCACCATACGAGCGATTGCCATCACGCTGCGGGCGGTCACCGTACGAGCGATTGCCGTCGCGCTGCGGGCGGTCACCGTAGGAACGGTTACCATCACGCTGCGGACGGTCACCGGCGGGGCGCTGGCCCTCACGCGGCGGGCGGGCGTCGCGGTTGCCACCGTTGCCAGCGCCGCCTTCGCGCTGAGCCTTGAATCGTGCGGCACGCTCAGCCGAACGTGCGGCGTCCTTATCTGCGCGAGCGCGTGGACGGCGGTCGGAAGACGAGTCGCCGGAGCCACCTTCGGGGCGTGTGAAATTATCCGGACCTGATTCAGACATCTATCTTCCTTCGCTATTTTGTTCGCGCGTTTCTAATCCATGTTAAAGCAAAAGGGCCGCCTCATAGAGGCGGCCCTTGCTTTCTAAAAAGAAGTCCGGCGGTGACTTACTCTCCCACAGGGTCCCCCCTGCAGTACCATCAGCGCAAAGAGCCTTAGCTTCCGGGTTCGGAATGTAACCGGGCGTTTCCCTCTTGCTATAACCACCGAAACACTATTGACATATCACGAACAACACGGCCATCACACACCACCCAAACACGTTAGGCAGCCTGTGACAGCTATATTGTTCTCGACTCATACATCAAGAACCACAAAGTGGACGCGAAACATACTCTGGACCACACACACCAACCTTTAAAAACGATGTGCATGTAATGATTATCAAATTATCGGCCTATTAGTACCGGTCAGCTCCACGAGTCTTTAGTCCTCGCTTCCACATCCGGCCTATCA